>LVWT01000048.1 GCA_002083405.1 Nitrospira sp. SG-bin2
TAGGGTGGTGTCAACGAAACCGGCAGCAGCTCAGCCTCATAACTTTCTATCTTTTCTTTAGCGAGATCTGCTGCTAGTCCAGCCAGCGACTGTTCAGTTAAATTGTCGAGATCTAATGCTCCATAGGTTGCGAGTTTGAGGCCGACTGGACCCGCCAGCTTGATCAGGAACGCACCTGTTTCTTTCACATGTTTCCAGGCCTTCTTCAGCTTCGGGGAGGGCTTAGTTGCTTCTTCACCCTTTAGCTGTGTGCCCATTTCTCCAATGAAGGAGATCAGGGGATCGGCTGAATAGTCTGACTCCCAGGCGTTGAAGTACAAGGACTGAATATCGTTGGCAGCGAGATGATGTCGCCACATTTCAAGGAATGTCGTCTTTCCATCTCCCCACCTCGCGTCAATGCTCAGCACAAATGGAGTGTCTATTCTCTCTAACAGCTGCGTCAGGATGACCGCACTTTCATCTCGGCCCAGCCGATCCAATGCGAAAGGATGGGCAGGGTCGATAGAAAGCTTTTTGGGCCTGATGAGCATAAAGAAGTGACTGCTATGGCTGGAGAGAGGGCTCCATTAGTTTGGACAGATGAGGGAAGTGGGACATTCTACTTTTTCCGAATCAGTGAGGTCCAGCTTAATGTGCTCGTGGGTGGGGGAAAATCGGGATGTCTTGGTTTTTGTATCTTCCAGATGTCTACGAGACTACAAGGTCGGTGCTGAATTGAAGACAGGTTTAAGCTTCTCGTCCATGCATTCCTCACTATTCGTCTCTCACCGCCCAGCTCTGGCGGCCACGGCAAAGTGAAAGAAGTAGCGGTCTAGGGAGAAAGATCGCTGTATCGCATAGTCTGGTCATCCCAGCTGGCCGAGGCGGGATTGGAGGATGCTGATGGTGGCGATGGCGGCGGTTTCGGCTCGTAGAATGTGAAGACGAAGGGTCATGGGTTCGCACCCCACCTGTTCTGTCAATCCCTCCGTACTTCCGCTACAATGACGGCATTGTGAAACTGGCCAGCTTTGAAGCGATTATTGCCGCACTCAATCGGAATAAGGTTCGCTATCTCATTGTTGGAGGGCTGGCGGTTGCAGCGCATGGTTTTGGACGAGTGACGTTTGATGTGGACCTCGTCGTGCAACTTCAACCTGAGAATGTTCAACAGGCCATGCGCGCATTGGAAACCCTGGGATACAAGCCGGTGGCCCCGGTCTCCGCACAGGATTTCTCAGATCCGAGCATCCGCGCGACGTGGATTCGAGAGAAAAACATGGTGGTGTTTGGCCTGCAAAGTCCGCAACATCCCGATACCCCGGTTGACGTGTTTGTCATGGAGCCGTTCGATTTCAACCGGGAGTTTGAAGCGGCGCTAGTGGGGGAGATCATGCCGGGTGTTCAGGCTCGGTTCGTGCGACAGGAAACACTTATACGTATGAAAGAGTCTGCCGGTCGAGAAAAGGATCGGGAAGATGTTCGACAACTTCGGTCTCTGTTGGAGCATCCAGATGAGCATGCATGATAGGCAGCCGGATGACCTATCCGGTTCCAACGGATGGCGCGAACATGAGATTTCGCAATTGCGTCAATTCCGTGCGCTTTCGCTTCGCGAGAAAATGGAGGCGGTACAGGGGATGGCGGATGTCGTGCGGCGCTTCCAACAGATGCGGCGTGAAGGAGCTTTCCACTTCGATCCGCGGGCATATGAACCACGAGAGGGGCACGAGACCGAGGTCGTCAGGGAGGCGCTACCACAGTACCGGGCGGATTCTGCGGCCGATGAGTAGGCTGCATCGCCTCCATTGGGATTTGGTTTTGCTTTGTGCATGCTCCGTCATGCCCGATTATCACTCGGCTCTGACCTCCACGGCAAAGTGAAAGAACTGGCAGCCGATTCATGCCGTCGGACGCATTTATCCCAGCTGGCCGAGGCGGGATTGGAGAATGCTGATGGTGGCGATGGCGGCTGTTTCGGCTCGTAGAATGTGTGGACCAAGGGTCAGTTGTTCGATACCAGCCTGTTCGGCCATTCGCACTTCTTCCTTGCTCCAGCCTCCCTCCGGCCCGATCAATATGAGCACTGAGCCGGTCGCGTCTTGCGGTAGTTCGATTGTTCGCAAACTCTTCCCTTCCAGCCGCTCGGCAAGCATGAGTGTTACAGTGCCAGTCGCGCAGTTTCTCAGAAGTGTTGCAAGGGATTGCGGCGGAGCGATTGTCGGCAAGTGCCACTGCTCGGACTGCTGCGCTGCTTCCAGGGCGATGCGGTGCCATCGGGCGATCTGCGAGTCGATACGATCGGCTTTGAGCTGTACCACACTGTGCCTGCTTTGAACCGGTACGAGTTCATCCACACCCAGCTCAGTAGCTTTCTGAATCACCCAGTCCATCTTTTCGCCCTTGAGCAGGGATTGGCCGAGGATCAGCCGGGGTGTCTGGCGCGATGGTTCCTGGACCGTATCGAGAATGCGTCCGGTGATGGCCTGTTTGGACACGTCAGTGATTTCGGCGCGGTATCGGTGGCTCGCCCCGTCGTTAAACAGAAGGATTTCGCCGACGGCGATGCGGAGGCTATCCCGGAGATGGTTCAGCAGGTCGCCGGTAATTGATATGGTCGGTGACGCGATGCACTCAGAGGGTACAAAAAAGACAGGCATGGGGAACTCTGGGGATCCGGGTATGGATAGGCCGCGGTCTACTCGAAAAACGTCTTCATTTTGTCGAAGAAGCCATCGCCGTCCGCTTCCATCGACATGCCGCCTTCCTTGGCGAACTCCGCGAGCAGCTCTTTTTGTCTGGCGGTCAATTTGGTGGGGATTTGTATTTTGATCGTGTACAGTTGATCGCCGGTTGCTCCACCTTTGAGGCTGGGAATGCCGAGTCCCTTGATCTTGAGCACCTTGTCCTGCTGGGTTCCCGCTGGGACCTTGATGACGGTATCGCCTTTGAGCGTCGGAACCTCCACTTTTCCGCCGAGCACGGCCGTCACGAGATTGATCGGTACGTCACACAGGATGTCGAGGCCTTTCCGCTGAAAAATAGGATGGGGCTTGACGGTGATCGCCACATACAGGTCTCCGGGAGGACCAGAATTGGCGCCGTGCTCGCCTTCATTGGACAGCCTGAGCCGCATGCCGGTTTCGATGCCGGCAGGAATGTGGACGGCGATCGTCCGCTCTTTATAGACGCGCTGGCGGCCTTGGCAGACCGGACAGGGTTCCGTCACGATTTGTCCGGCGCCGTTACATTGGCCGCAGGGCCGGCTGACACTGAAAAATCCTTGTTGGAAACGAAGCTGTCCCGCGCCTTTGCAGCTGGGGCAGGTTCTGATGGATGATGCCGATTTGGCTCCGGTGCCGTTGCAGTCGACACAGCCTTCCCAGCGGGGAATCTTGAGCTTCGCCTCTTTGCCGTAGACGGCTTCTTCGAAGGACAACTCGAGATTGTATTGAAGGTCGCTTCCCCGTTCGGTGCGGCCGCCTCCACGGGACTGTCCGAAGAAATCTTCGAAGATGTCGTTGAAGACATCGCCAAACCCGCCGCGGTTGAAATCGAATCCGTCGAAGCCGCCGGCACCCTGTTGTCCTCCGGCATGTCCGAACATGTCGTACCGCTTCCGTCTATCCTGGTCGCTGAGGGTTTCGTAGGCTTCGTTGATTTCTTTGAACTTCTCTTCGGCGGATTTTTTCTGGTGGTCGCCGGTGTGCAAGTCAGGGTGGTGCTGGCGGGCCATCTTCCGATAGGCCTTCTTGAGTTCGTCGTCGGATGCGGTTTTCTCGACGCCGAGGATATCGTAGTAATCGCGTTTGCTCACGGATATCAGTACTCACGTTCTACAGAGAGGCCGAGGTGTCGCATCATCGACGCGCCTCGGCCTTTCTGAGACGTATTGTAGGCTACTTCTTGTCCTTGTCCACTTCTTCAAATTCTGCGTCGACGACTTTTTCATCGGTCTTGGCAGAAGCGGCTCCGTCTCCCTCTCCCTCCGGCGCTTTGCCTTGAGGGCCGGCCGTTGCGGAGGCTTTCTTATACATGGCTTCAGCCAGTTTGTGCGAGGCGGTGGTGAGTGTTTGCGTCGCCGACTCGATGGCCTCAGCGTCCGTCCCTTCGAGCGCTTTTTTCAGCGCCGCGACGGCGTCTTGAATCTGTGTTTTTTCATCCGCCGTCACATTGTCGCCGTACTCCGCGATGTTTTTTTCTGTTTGATAGACCAGCGTGTCGGCTTGGTTCTTGGCTTCGGCCAGCTTGCGCCGCTTCTTGTCGTCCTCGGTGTGCGACTGGGCATCCTTGACGAGTTTTTCGACCTCGTCCTTGCTCAGGCCGCTCGAGGCCGTGATCCGGATCGACTGCTCTTTCTGGGTGGCTAAGTCCTTGGCCGCCACATGGACGATGCCGTTGGCGTCGATGTCGAAGGAGACCTCGATCTGCGGCATACCCCGTGGAGCCGTGGGAATGCCGACTAAATCAAATTGGCCGAGCAGCTTGTTGTCATTGGCCATTTCCCGTTCGCCCTGGAAGACCCGGATCGTCACCGCAGTTTGATTGTCTGCGGCGGTCGAGAAGGTCTGGCTCTTCTTCGTGGGAACGGTCGTGTTGCGCTCGATGAGTTTGGTGAACACGCCGCCAAGAGTTTCAATGCCGAGCGAGAGCGGCGTGACGTCGAGCAGCAGCACATCCTTGACTTCGCCCTTGAGCACGCCGCCTTGAATGCCGGCGCCGATGGCGACGACTTCGTCGGGATTCACGCCCCGGTGCGGTTCTCTCCCGAAAAACTCTTTGACGACTTGAATGACTTTGGGCATGCGGGTCATGCCGCCCACCAACACGACTTCCTGGATATCTTTCGCGGTCACACCGGCGTCGGACATCGCCTTCCGGCAGGGTTCGATGGTGCGTTGGATCAAATCGTCCACCAGTTGTTCCAGCTTGGCCCTGGTGAGCTTGGTCACTAAATGCTTGGGGCCGCTCGCATCTGCCGTAATGAAGGGGAGATTGATTTCAGTTTCCTGGGATGAGGACAGTTCGATCTTGGCCCGCTCCGCCGCCTCTTTCAGGCGTTGGAGTGCCATCCGGTCCTTGCGGAGATCGATCCCTTGGTCTTTCTTGAATTCGTCCACCAGCCAATCCATCACGCGCAGGTCGAAGTCGTCGCCGCCGAGGTAGGTGTCCCCGTTGGTGGATTTTACTTCGAACACACCTTCGCCGATTTCCAGCACAGACACATCGAAGGTGCCGCCGCCGAGGTCGTAGACCGCTATGCGTTCATCCTTCTTCTTGTCGAGTCCGTAGGCAAGCGAGGCTGCGGTCGGTTCATTGATGATCCGGAGCACGTTCAGACCGGCAATCTGCCCTGCGTCTTTTGTGGCCTGCCGTTGGCTGTCGTCGAAATAGGCCGGGACGGTGACGACGGCTTCGGTGATTTTTTCGCCGAGATAGTCTTCTGCGGTCTGCCGCATCTTTTGCAGAATCATGGCGGACACTTCCGGCGGACTATAGCGCTTGCCGCGCAATTCGACATGGGCGTCGCCGTTGTCGGCTTCGACGACTTTATAGGGAAGCCGCTTCATGGCCTCCTGGACTTCACGGCTTTTGAACTTGCGCCCCATGAGGCGCTTGACCGAGAAGATAGTGTTTTCATGGTTGGTAATGGCCTGCCGTTTTGCGATTTGTCCGACGAGACGTTCGGCCTTGTCGGTAATGGCCACGACGGATGGAGTGGTGCGGCTCCCTTCGGCGTTTGCGATGACGACAGGATCTCCGCCGCTCATAATTGCGACGCATGAGTTGGTAGTGCCGAGGTCGATGCCGATGACTTTACCCATTGGTAGACTCCTTCCTTCCCGATAGCGACGATCTGTTAGTGCGTAGTTGAATCATGTCCGTCTGTCTGTGCCGGTCCGGCCGAGACACTGACCATGGCAGCCCGGAGAATACGATCATGCAGCCGGTAGCCTTTTTGAAACTCGTCGATCACATGATCGCGCGGTACTGTGTCGGACGGCAGATGCGAGACTGCTTGGTGCGTGGCAGGGTCGAATGCCTGGCCGATCGTTTCCACTGCCTGAACGCCGAATTTTGCGAGAGAGTTCGACAATTGCTTTAGGGTTAGGTCGACGCCCTGGACCACGGCTGAGCTACCTCCCTTGTCGTCACGTGCAGCCTTAATTGCCCGCTCCAGGTTGTCGACGACCGGCAATAACTCCTTCAGCAACTGTTCATTGCCGAATTTGATTTGATCTCGCTGATCGCGCTGAGCCATCCGCTTGTAATTCTCAAACTCCGCAGCCAATCGCAGATATTTATCGTTGAACGCCTTCGCTTCCTCTGCTTTTGCGGCGAGTGCCTGTTGTGTCTCTATAAGAATGGGGTCTGCAGTGGTTGCGCCCGGCTCGCTTGTTTCAGAGGCGCCATTGCCTAAACCATCGATTGTATTCACTGTTTCCTCTGAATTGTCTTGTTCTTGGTTCATGTCGATACCTATACAGGGCAGCAGATATCCATAGGAGATCGGAAGTCAACAGGAGGAGGAAGAAATGTCCTGGAAAATAGTCTGATGAAGTGAGTTACCGGGAGTCAGAGCCTGAGGGTGTGTCACACGCGCGCCGGAAGAGAAATTCGAGCCCCTCTAAGGTCAGCAAGGGTTCCACTTTGCGAATGGACGATGTTTCCGGAGCAACCACCGAGGCTAACCCTCCTGTTGCAATTACATAGAAGGGGCGGCCCAGCTCCTGCTCCATTCGCCGGACAAGGGCGTCTACGAGTCCGGCGTAGCCGAAGAGGAGGCCGGATTGGATGCTTCCGGCTGTATCGGTTCCAATGACGGTTTTTGGGCGGGCCAGCTCAACCTTGCTCAATTTGGCTGCGCGGGCGAACAACGCCTCGGCTGAGATGCCGAGGCCTGGCGCAATGACTCCACCCAGATATTCGCCGGCGTGAGTCACCGCGCAAAAAGTCGTGGCCGTACCGAAATCGACGATGATGAGGTCTCGCTGGAATTTATGATGTGCGGCGGATGCGTTGACGATGCGATCGCTCCCGATTTCTTTGGGGTTCTGGTATCGGAGCGTCAGTCCTGTATCCATGTCCGAGGAGACGATGAGCGGCGTGCAGGCGAAGTAGGTGCCGATCATCGATTCGAACGTTCCCGTAAGGGCGGGAACGACACTGGAAATAATGGCGCCGGTAATCTGCTCCGCGGTGCGTCCGCTTCGAACGAGCAAGTTGGTACAGAGAATACCGTACTCATCGGCAGTGGTTTTGGGATCGGTGGCTAATCGCCAATGGGCCAGGAGGGTCCTGCCTTGAAAGATCCCCCAGACGACGTTGGTATTGCCGATGTCGATAGCCAGCAGCATGGAGGTATTCTACCTGGCCGGCGGAAGATTTCGCTACTCTTTGAGGTGAATCACATCGGCTGCGCGAATGCCGATGAGCGGCGGCGTTGTCGGAGACGATAGAACGGGCCGGATTTGCAGGGTGCCGTCGGTGGAGATGGATTCAGCCGTGCCGAGCAGCTCCTGCTCAGGCCCCATGAGTGCACGCACGCGTCTGCCGAGTGTGCTGCAGCGAGCAGTATAGGCCCGGCGCAACCGTTCGGATCCGTGGGAGCGCAGCTCATTCAAGCCCTGTTCAAGTTCGAATAACAGCTGCGCAATGAGCCGGTTTCTGTCGATTGGATGCCGCGCAACCTCGAATAACGAGGTTGCGATCGGGCGCAGTTCGTCGGGGAACGATTCGTGAGGCATATTCACATTGAGGCCGATTCCGATCACGACGGTCGGGTCTGTGGCTGAGACATGAGAACTCTCACAGAGAATGCCGCCGACTTTCCGTTCATGCAACAGCAGGTCGTTCGGCCACTTTAAGGAGAGCGACAGCGACGTTACAGTTTGGACTGCTTCCGCCATCGCGAGGGCGCTGGTCAGAGGGACCCATGACAGCCATTCAGCCAGCGCACACCCCGGTCCGATTCCACGGACAACGACAGAACAATAGATGTTTGTACCGGGAGGAGAGTGCCAGGTGCGTGTTCGCCGGCCTTTTCCAGCCGATTGGCTTTCGGCTACAACGACGGTTCCGTGGGCGGTGCCTGCGTGGGCCAGCGCCAAGGCTTCGGAATTGGTCGAGGGGAGTTCCTGATGCAAGTAGAGGCACTGTCCCAGCGCCGTGGTCGCCAATGTGCTACGAATATTATCGAGTGTGAGCGGAGCAGAGAGCGGCATGGATCAACGCTGCCGATTTGTCCGAGTCAAGACCATGCTCAACGCTACCGCCGGCGCAGAGTGGGTCAGCGCGCCGATCGAGATCCGATCGATTCCCGTAGCCGCCATGGCTCGAACATTCTTCATGGTAATGCCGCCGGAGACTTCGATTACTGCGCGGCCCTTGATGAGGGCGACTGCTCGGCGCACCATGGCGGGCGTCATATTATCCAGGAGAATGATATCGGCTTTTCCGTCGAGGGCTTGCCGAACCTCGGAAAGGGATTCTGCTTCGACGATGACCGGCATTGTACCGGGCTTGTACGCTTTGGCTAGCCGGCATGCCGTGCGAACAGTCTGCGGGCCTTGCTTGAGAAGCGCCAGATGATTGTCTTTGATCAACATACCGTCTCCCAGCGACATCCGGTGATTCACGCCGCCGCCGAGCGCGACGGCCCACTTTTGAATGGCTCGCCAGCCGGGCAATGTTTTTCGTGTATCCATAATGTCGATGGAACGGCCCTTGACCGCGCGGCAGAACCGGTGTGTCAGTGTGGCGATCCCGGACAGATGTTGGAGAAAATTCAGCGCGACCCGTTCCGCTTGCAGGATGGCTCGCCCGTCACCGGCGATCAATACGACAGGCTCGCCCGTCTTGGCTGGTTCGCCGTCTCGCCGTACGACTGTGAGCGTGAGCGTTGGATCGACCGCGAGAAATGTTTGCACGGCTGCGGCCAGTCCTGCCACGACGATCGGCTGCTGGGCGATGATCTCAGCGCGGGCGGGAACCGGTTTTGGGAAAAGGGCGGCGGTGGTCACATCGCCTTGTCCGAGGTCCTCTTCCAATCCAAGCCGAACAGCGCGGCGGATGTCTGCGGCGGGAAGCTGTACCATCGGTCAGGTTCCCAGCATGGTGCGCAACTGCTGTGCGCTGCCGGCCAGGAGCTCACGGTCACGGGTCATCGTTCGCACCCGTTCCTGGTGCTCGGTAATGACGTCCGGTGGGGCCTTCGACACGAACTCTGCATTGTTCAGTTTGCCGTTGATCCGTTGAGATTCCTTATCGTTCTCCGCGAGTTGTTTCGCCAAACGGTCGAGCGCTTTTTGAAGATCGACATCGCCGGAGACCGTGATGCCGACCGAAAGGCCTTCTGTGACGAGCCGCAGCAGTTTCACCGACGGCCAATCCTTCGACGCCGTGATCGCGGCTTCGCCACGGCTTAGGTGCGCCAGGTGCTGCTGGATCTGATGGAGCTGCTCATGTCTATTCCGGTCGTCATGTCCAACATAAAATGGAATGTGCTGTCCAGACGGATAATTCAACAGAGCCCGGCCGGTGCGGATGAGCCCAACGGTCTGTTCGAGCAGCGCAAACTGCCGCTCCGTATCGGGAGATGACCAGGTGTGGTTCGAAACCGGATAGTTCTGGAGGACGATGCTGTCTCCCTGATGGGGAATCGTTTGCCAAATCTCTTCGGTAATAAAGGGCATGAAGGGATGCAGCAGCCGCATCGTCGTTTCGAGTGTCTCGACAAGCGTCTGTCTGGTGCTTGGTCCATCGGGATGTGCGGCGTCTTGCAAGACGGGCTTGATCAATTCCAGATACCAATCACAGTACTCGTGCCAGATAAAGTGGTATAGCGTCCCAGCGGCGCGATCAAATCGGTATGATTCCAGCTCCGACGTCACGGTGTGGATCGTGTGGTCCAGGCGGCTCAGGATCCACCGGTCGGGAAAGGTTCGTTGCGCCGGAGGGAGGGCGGTGCGTGTTCCATCCAGATACATCAGGCCGAATCGCGCGGCATTCCAGATCTTGTTGGCAAAGTTGCGATACCCCTCGATCCGTTCTTCCGCCAGCTTGATGTCGCGTCCGGGCGAGGCCATCGATGCCAGTGTGAATCGCAGCGCATCGGTGCCGAATTGATTCATGACGTGAAGTGGGTCGATCACGTTGCCTTTTGACTTGCTCATCTTCTGACCCTCGGCATCCCGGACCAAGGCGTGGATGTAGACGTCCTTGAACGGCACATCGCCCATGAACTTCAGACCCATCATAATCATCCGGGCCACCCAGAAGAACAGAATATCGAGGCCGGTGACCAACGTAGAGGTCGGGTAATAGGTTTTGAGTTCAGGTGTCTGATCAGGCCATCCCAGCGTTGAGAAGGGCCAGAGGGCAGAGGAAAACCAGGTGTCGAGCACGTCGGCATCGCGTAGAAGCTGTTGGCTGCCACAGGCAGGACAGTGAGCCGGGGTTGTCTTCGAGACAATCGGCTTGGCGCCTTGCAGTATGACGGTTCGATTGTCCACGGTGACGATCTGTTGTGCGTTGCAGGCAAGGCAGTACCAGGCAGGAATCTGATGTCCCCACCAGATTTGGCGGGAGATGCACCAGTCTTTGATGTCCCGCATCCAGCCGAGATAGTTGTTGGTCCAGCCTTCGGGAATGATCCGGATTTTTCCGGTCTCGACAGCTTCAATCGCCGGCTGAGCCAACGGTTGAATCTTGACGAACCACTGGGGAGACAAATAGGGTTCCACCACCGTTTTGCAGCGGTAGCATTTTCCCACCGACATTTTGTGGTCTTCGATGTTGGTCAGCGAGCCTCGTTCGCGCAGGAGGTCTTCGACTTTCGGACGTGCCTTTGCGACCGGAAGCCCTTTCAACATGTCGATAAATTCCGGCTCGACCAGTGCGTGCTGCAGGCCGACAGGGTCGAGCCGCGCATGATGATCCAAGATGGCCAGCCGTTCCAGGGCATGTCGTTCGCCTGCTTCATAGTCGTTGAAATCGTGCGCCGGTGTGATCTTCACTGCGCCGGTGCCGAATTCGAGATCCACCAGGATCGAATCACCCACGATGGGAATCTGACGCGTCGTCAGTGGAAGCAGGACCTTCTTTCCGATCAGATGCCGATAACGAGGATCGTCCGGATGTACGGCGACGGCCGTGTCTCCCAGCATCGTTTCCGGCCTGGTCGTGGCGACGATGAGTGCATTGCTGGGATCGTCAGCCAGGGGGTAGCGGAGATGATAGAGCTTCCCTTTTACGTCTTCATGCTCGACTTCAATGTCCGACAACGCGGTCAGGCAGCGGGGGCACCAATTGATGAGTCGCTCGCCACGATAGATCAGGCCGTCTTCATACAGGCGCACGAAGACCTCTACGACGGCCTTGGATAAGCCTTCGTCCATGGTGAAGCGCAACCGGTCCCAGTCGCAGGATTCGCCGAGTTGCTTCTGTTGGCTGACGATCGTATTTCCCGATGTGGCTTTCCAGTTCCAGACACGCTCGATGAACTGATCGCGTCCAAGGGATTCCCGCGAGAGGCCTTCGGCCATGAGTTGTTTTTCCACCACGTTCTGCGTGGCGATACCCGCGTGATCGGTGCCGGGAAGCCAGAGCACGTTGCGGCCTTGCATGCGCTGCCACCGGATCAAGATGTCTTGGAGCGAATGGTTCAACGCATGACCGACGTGGAGCGAGCCGGTCACATTCGGCGGAGGAATGACGATGCAATAGGGGGCGCCGGCGTGATCGGGGGATGCATGGAAATAGCCCCGCTCATTCCAGAGCTGATACCAGCGGGATTCAACGGTTTTGGGGTCGTAGGACTTGTCGAGTTGCGGTGTGGTCATGGACAGGTTGCCGATCGAACAGGCGGGCATCTTAACATGTCTGTGCGGCACAGCAAATGGCACGGCCGCACAGCTTGTGACCCTGCCGAGGCTGTGTTATACCATCGCGGTCAGGCAGAGGCCCATCACTTTTATTGTAGGGAGTCGGTATGCCACGAGGACGTGAGAAAGATCGGAAGACGAGACGGAAGCATCGGAAGAACGTGAAGCGGATGAAGACGCTGGTGAAGACCCGACGAGCAGCCGCAAAGCGCGGGAAAAAGGGATAGGGCAGGGCGAGCGGTATTTCCGTCAGCTGGAGGCAGTCAGGCGTTTCAGTTCGGCGGTGATGTGCTGTACGGCAAGTTCAGGGACGATGTGCTGTACGGCTTGTTCGATGGCGCGCTCGGAGGCCGTCCGTACGGTTTCATCGACAATCGGCGGCGCGAGCTTGTGAACGGTAACCTGCACTTCATCCTTCACGATCTGATCGATCGAACCGATCTGTTCACGAATGACGTCGGATAGGTGTTGTCGGAGGCCGGCTTCGGCCTGCTCCCTCACCCAGATGTCGAGTTTCGCATTGACCAACGTGCCGATCAAGTCGGAGATGGTTTGCCGAATGATGGGCTCATGGTTTGCGATTTCTTTTCCCAGCAAGGACGGCAGTTCCCTCGACAGGATGGGCTGTATGATCGCGGCGAGACGTTCCTCAGAAAGCACATCGCCAAGTTGCGCCCGTAATTCATTTTGGACGATGGGCTGGACTTGGCTCGTCAGTTTTTCTTCAATGACCCGTGGCAGCACGTCGGCCAGTCTTTGTTCGATCTGGCTTGTCATCGACTGCAGGAGCTGATCGAAGATGCCTTTCGTAGGGTCTTCCGGACCTGCCGCTGCCGCGCGTACAACGGGAGCAGCGGGCGTCGGCGTACTGGGTCGAGCGATGACAGGTTCCGCCGGCTTGGCAGCAGGGCTTGGTGTGGCGCTGAGCGCGGCGCTGAGTGCAACATTAAGTGAGGGGCCGAGAGAGAGATTGGGAGGAGCCATCGCAACTTGAACGGAGCCCGTTCCGTCGTCGGAGTCGTCATCGGCCGCAGCAGGCGGCCAAGCCCGGCGCTTTAATTTAGCGCCCTGTTCCGATTGCTGCTGTTTCTGTTGGAGATGCTTGATGACCGTGAGCAGCTCGTCCGGCTGAAAGGGTTTTTTGAGGAAGGCTTTCACTCCCAGCGAACGGAACAGATTCTCATCCAGGTGGTCTGCCTGATTAACCAGCGAAATAAGGTAGGTTTCAGTCAAGTTGTCGAGCTTGTTGATCTCTTTGCAAAAACCGGAAAAGGTCATATTTTCGAGATAGTAGTCTACAATGATCAGGGAAGGGTTGCCCTGTTTGGCGGCAGCGAGGGCTGCCGGACCGTCGTTGAATCCAACCACTTCATATCCTTCGGGGGTCGAGGTCTGTTCAACCAAGCGCCGCACAGCGGGGCTGCTATCGACCACAAAGATGGAAGAAGGCATCGAAGTCTCCAGATCTATTAGGTTTTACGAAGCTATCAGCGAGGGTCTTCTTTGTCAAGAAAACGGCTGTTTGGCGAGTAGGAGGTCCGCACCGTGAAGAAAAAATCGAACTGCGTCGGAGCTGCGGCGAGATGAGGGATACCGAATCATCGATCCGAGTCGTATTTTTTGACGCAGCCGACACTCTCTTTCATGTTAAGGGGTCGGTCGCTGAGATTTATCTTCAGTACGCGGTGCAATACGGCTTTTCGCACACGCAGGAGTCTTTGCCTGCGATCAAGCAGGCGTTTAGCCGGGCCTTTCGAGAGGCGCCGCCCCCGATCTTTGCGGCGACCGAACCGGCGCAGCTCAAACAGAGCGAGCGGCTTTGGTGGTTCGATGTCGTCCACAATGTGTTCTACCGGGTCGGGATGTTCGAGCGGTTCGATGATTTTTTCGACCGGATCTTCGGGGTATTTGAAGATCCCGGCTCATGGAGTCTTTTTCCTGAGGTGCTCTCGACCTTGACCAGCCTCAAGGCGTCGGGCATGGAATTGGGAATTATTTCTAACTTCGACTCGCGACTGTTTCCGGTGATGCGGGGATTGGGCATTGCCGATCTCTTCGATACGATCACGATTTCCAGTCTGGCGCAGGCCGCAAAGCCGGCAACTAAGATATTTCAGCTTGCGCTGGACAAACATGCCGTTGATCCGGAGGAGGCGCTGCATGTCGGGGACAGTTTGCGGGAGGATGTCGAAGGCGCGGAGAAAGCGGGGCTCCATGCTGTTTTGCTTGACCGTCAGGGCACGGCCCAGCGTTCGGGAGTCCGGACGATTAAATCCCTCGATGAATTGATGCCCCTGATAGAGCGGCTTGCCGGTGGCTGATAGGGCGTGAACCGTGAGGGTGGAGAACTCCCTCGCCCTCTGTCTCCAAGATCTCTCACCTTTTACGTTTTACCTTTCACGCTTCACGGCCCAAGCAGCAGCGGCACGATGTCTTTCGCTCGCCCTTGCAGCGAGAGATCGACAAGATCGGTTTGGGGAGTTTGGCCCAGATTGATTTCGGCTACGAACGCGCCGGCTTCTTTCGCGATCGAGGCAAAGCCGGCAGCCGGATAGACTACTCCGGAGGTGCCGATGACAAGGCACAGGTCACTTGCCTGAAGCGCGGTATAGCTGCGCTGTAGATCCTCCTCGGCCAGGGATTCTCCGAACCAGACGATATGGGGTCGAAGAAGGTTTCGGCAGTCTCGGCATATCGGGAGGATGTGAATCGGAACGTCCCGATTTTCGGTAACCTGCTCGCATGCCGTGCAGCGCACCATCCAAATGTTGCCGTGAATCTCGGACAGCCGTTGTGATCCTGCCGTCCGGTGCAATCCATCGACGTTTTGTGTGATCAGCCAGAACTGCGCGCAACGCCGTTCCAATTCCGCGATGGCCTCATGGGCAGGATTGGGTTTCTTGGTGGCGATCAACTCGCGGCGCCAGTTATACCATTCCCACACCAGCCGGGGGTCCCGGTCAAAGGCTTCCGGCGTTGCCAGATCTTCAGCTCGAAAGTTTCGCCACAGGCCCTCTACCCCGCGAAAGGTCGGCACGCCGCTGTCGGCAGAAATGCCGGCGCCGGTGAGGACCGTAATCGATCGTGCTGCGGCGAGACGTTCTTTCAGAATGCTGAAATCAGAACCAGACATGATTCATGCCGAGTGAGAGAGAAGACCGCTGCGTCTGCTCGCAGTCGCATGCTATAGTACCGCCACGTCCTGTGCAATGTGTGGAGGATGTGGAGATGAGCATGAAACAGATTTTAGTAGTCGGCGCGGGGTCGGTGGGCGGATTCTTTGGGGCACACCTGGCGAAGGGGAATCCCAATGTCTCGTTTCTGCTCCGGCCGGACACGCTGGCCGCAGTCACACGGAACGGGTTGACGATCCGCAGCGCCGGTGGAACCTTTACTGTCCGGCCACAGGCGGCGTCAGACGCACGGCAGCTTCCCAAGCCGGACCTCATTATTCTTGGAGTCAAAGCCTATCACCTCGATGAAGTCATGGATCAGATCGAACCGGTGGTCTCGGCGAAAACGGTGCTGCTGACACTGCAAAACGGGATCGATAACGAAGATCGCCTGATCGCTCGATTCAAGCGCGATTGTGTCGTGGGTGGGGTGGCCTATATCTACTCCAAGATTGCCGCGCCGGGTGTGATTGACCATTACAAGAAGGGCGCCGTGGCAATCGGCGAACTGATGGGGCATGAAAGCGAACGGCTGCTTGCGATCAAGGATCTCTTTACCACCGCGGGAATTCCCTGCCAATTGTCCAAAGATATCCGCCGCAGCAAATGGGAGAAGATGTGTTGGAATTGCGTCTTCAATCCCATCACCGTGCTTATTAACGACTCCGTCGCACGTGCGCTGGACCATCCTGAATTATTTGCCGTGATCAGGCAAATCGTCGGCGAGGTGACGGCGGTCTCGGCCGCGGTCAAGGTGCCGCTGCCGCTGGATATGCCGGAGCGCGTCGTGAAGGCGACACAGGAAATTCGGGATATCCATACGTCGATGTATGACGATTGGAAAGCAGGCCGCCCGACGGAAATCGCATACTTGAACGGATATATCGTGGAGAAAGGGCGGGAACTCGGCATTCCCACGCCGGTGAATGAAGCCCTGACAGCCATGATCAAGGCCGTGACGGAAAAGGAACAGACCGGTCCCGGCATCGTGAAGATCGAGGGTGCGGTCGTGCAGCCTGTTTCATTCGATCGTAAGGCGATGCAGCAATTGCCGGATGAACATCAGATCGCCGATGTCAGTGCCGTGATGCCGGGCATGAAGGGGCGGGCAATCGCCGTGAGAGGATTGCTGGATGTGCCGGCGCTGAACATTGATGCCGACCATGTGACGTTTCATTCGTTGGATGGCAAATATGCTGCGGCGCTCACGCTTCAGCAGGCCCGTGATTTTGGAGTCCTTGTGTACGAGATCGACGGCGAACCATTGCCCGATGGAAAGGGCGGACCCTTTCGGCTCATCACGCCGGGATTGGGGGATCTCTGCGCGAACGTGAAAGGTGTGGGAAAAATCGAGATCACCAAAGGGCCGGGCCGTGACACGAGACAGACCACCTGTCCGCCGGCGGTGTAATCGTTCAGTGCGTATCGAGATATGAAGAAAATCGGCGGTAGTCTGTTGATCATCGGGGCAGTGCTTTTGGGCGCGGTATGGCTCGTGGATAATGCGCAGACATTCGAATCTCACTATGACACCTATCAGAAGTTAAAAGAGTCCGAGCTCATGACCCAAGGCTGGGTGTCGCATGTCATTCCCAATTCTTCTTATGACATCAATGAAACCCATCGAGTCAGTGGAGGGATTGTCACGGTGCGATTCAGGTTTCAGCCGGGGGACCTGGGGGACATGGAATCGCGTTGTGCCATTCTCGATGGTAATGATCCCGCGATACGGCGATATCGGTGCAGGGAGGATGTTGCGGCAGTTGTCGTCAGGTTGGATGCGAGCGGACAGGGGCAGATTCTCATCGAGTAGAGCGCGGTCATGCAGATCGTCGGCTGAGAGCTGGTGATGTCCACTGATATCGCGTGCGTCGTGGCTCTTGGCGCCAGCAATCTGACACGCGGATTCCAGACCGTCGTGTCGTCTGCTCGATCTGCATGGGGATCCGATGTCGAAGTGCTGGCGGCTCTCGGCCATGGGCGATCCTACGGCGCTCCCAGCCGGTTTCTCTTCCGCACCTTACCCGGCATCATCAAATCGGGCTTGTGGGCTGAATTGGAGCGGCGTCCGCCAACGGCCACCAGAGGACTCGTGACGGATGTCGGGAATGACATCCTCTATGGATTCTCGGTTGAACGAACGCTTGGATGGGTCGAGGAGGTACTTGTCCGCCTGAGGCGTGTGACGGACGACATTGTTTTAACAGACTTACCTCTTGCCAGTATTTACCGCCTGTCACATCTTAAATTTTTGGCCTTTCGGTCCGCCCTGGTGCCGTCCTGCCGGCTGTCTCTGTCTCAGGTCATCGACAGAGCTGAACGTGTGAATGAAGGTATCGAGACGTTATCCGCTGCGCACGGCACGAAATTGGTTCGGCTCGATCCTGCCTGGTATGGTTTCGATCCAATCCATGTACGCCCGTCGCTCTGGCGTCCGGCCTGGCAACAGATCCTCGGCGTCCACCCTCAGGCAAAGTCTGATCGGGGATCGATGGTTGAGAGCGTGAAATTGTACTTTCTCCGCCCTGAACGCCGTTGGATGTTCGGCGTCGAGCAATGCACTTCGCAGTCCGGTGTCGCGCTACGCTCAGGCGGGCAGGTATGGCTGTATTGATTTGCGCCGTTCGTCTTTCGTCCTTCGACCCCTCGGCCTCGCTCGGGGTCGAGCCTGAGCGGGGTCGAAGGCTCGACGCTGCTCAGGACCGTGAGCCTGTCGAACAGTGAAACATGAAGCGCGGGATGGAAGAGGTGAACGCGTCGGTGAAGCTTGCAGCAAGAAATCTGAGAGTTGTGGAGATCGTGCATTGAGTTGTGAGTTGCCCGAGCGTACTATGCCTGTCCGTCGACCAAGAGGGCCGTATCACAAACTTATGATTCCAGAAGTGCACACATTTACTTTTTAATATGGGGGATGGAGTGGCTGTGACAGCGTTGCTCTCTTCTGTCTTAGTCCGAAGAGCGATCACAGGGCTTGTTCTTGGAACGATTGCCGGGATGATCGAACTATGGGTCTTCAATCATGACGTTGCCCATTTCCTTGCGGCGGTTATTGCGGGGCCTCTATACATGACGTTATTGGTGTTACTGGGCGATCGATTTCAACTTGCGGGGGGCAAGACCGTCCATGGCGCGGTGGCAGGTCTTCTGACTGCGATTGTCTGGTGGGCCATCGCTGTTCGAGCGACCGAACAATTCGTATTTGCCGCTGTTGCCGGTGCCTGTTTCGGAGCAGTGTATGTCTGGTCGGAAGTGCGCAAAGCACGATGAGTCTGTTGATGAGTTCAAATCTGAAAATTGCCTCCACGCCTTTCCGACTACGGTCTTCCATCCCCCTCAAATATTGCAAGGTCGACTGTGCCCTCGAGGACCTCATCGAGATACAGTTCCACCCTGCCTGGCTTGAACAGGCTGATTAGCCGCGGCAACAATGCGCCCCTTGCACGCCATTGGCAATCAGGCGTATGATTTTCTTATGCTTCAGACCAGTCCATGCGCAATCCGCATTCGGTATTACAGGATTAGGTCGATTTGTGTGGCGGTATTTCTGTGTGTCTGCGTCCTGTCACTGATGCTCGGAACACCTATTTCATTTGCAAGTCTGCTGATCTCAGCTGAGATCCTCACGGAATCTGTCTCCGAAGGTTTTTCGCTCCCACCCATCGTACCGAAACCAGGAGTCCCAAGAGCATATCGTATACCCGTGGAGTTCCAACCGTCATTGCATCTTCCAGTCTTTGTAACCTCGGTCTTCCATCCTCCCCAGTCATAGCATCTCTGTCCGAACACGGCATTCATACAGGTGCAGTTACCTTCCGTTTGGGACAAGTCTTTTGGAAAGACTCTTCTGTTATCGCAAGGAGGTAATGATCATGGCTACTTCAACACAAACTTTGGACGACAGTTCTGGGCGGGGTTACGATATCTCGCAGTGGT
>LVWT01000049.1 GCA_002083405.1 Nitrospira sp. SG-bin2
TACCACACTGTCCGATTTTCCGGAGCCCCCTCTGTGGGCTGTTCCTGTTCGACGAGGGCTCTGGTGTGCGTACCCTTACGCTGCTGATTTCGTGATGGCGTTGTAGCCCTGCCGGTAGTTTCCGAGCACGCGGACGAGCCGGAGTATTTCCATCTCCAATTGAGCATAGACCGGCGGCGCGTCATGCAAGGTGCCCAGATGGCCGACGGCTTCGAGGCGGCTTGCCGCCAGGGCGACCTCCGACGCACACAGATTACTGGCCGTGCCTTTCAACGCATGGGCCGCATGTTTGACTGCCTGGGCATCGGCGCTGATCAATCCTTCTTTGATCGCCGTCAGCATGGTCTGGTGCCGGTCGAGAAACAGCACAACCAGTTGTGCAAAGAGTTCGTGATCCTCTCCGATGTTGTGAAACATTTGGGCGGCGTCGAAGATGCCTCGATCATCGCTTTGTGTCGAGGAGGGACCCGCGTCGACGGTTGCAGGCGGCGCAGCCCATCGGTGGAGCACCGCGCGCAGTGTGTCCAGTTGAATCGGTTTGGCCAGATAGTCGTCCATGCCGGCTGCCAGACAGTGCTCACGATCCCCCTGCATGGCGTTGGCCGTCACGGCAATGATCGGTATATGCGAAGTCTGTCGTTCGGAGCGGGCGGCTGTTTCACGTTCCCGGATCAGGCGGGTCGCTTCGAATCCGTCCATCACCGGCATCTGGCAATCCATAAGGATCAGCGCATACTTCTCTTTTGCCAGGGCGGTAAGCGCTTCTCTTCCATTGTCGACGACATCCGGCTGATAGCCCAATTTTTCCGCCATGCGGACTGCAAGTTTCTGGTTGATGAAATTGTCTTCGACGATCAAAACTCGCTGCCGTGGCATGCTGTCGGCCAAGCTGTGTCTGGTGACCAGCTGGGGTGATACGTGAGCGGTGGGCCGGGTATTCTCTTTCTCGACAGGTGTGATGCCTAGGACCGTACGGAGACACTCGCGTAATTGATCATGGCGGGCCGGTTTTGGCAGGTAGCCCATCGCGCCTGCCTGCCGGGCCTGCTCGGCGTGGCCTCGCTGGAGCAGCGACGTCAGTACCACGATTCGTATGCCTGCGGCAGCCGGATGTTGGCGGAACTCGCGGGCGAGTTCCAGGCCGTCTTTCCCGGGCATCATGACATCCAGGACCGCCAGGTCATAAGAAGTTCCACGAACATGCGCGTCCATGACCTGGCGCAAGGCGTCTTCTGCACTTTCCGCCATGTCCGCGAGCATCCCCCACCCGGTCACGAGGTGGCGGAGGATCAGGCGGTTTGATTCATTGTCGTCCACAATCAGAATCCGGCGACCATGCAGGTCACCCAACGGGAGGATGACGCACGGCGCGTCGGCCTGCTTGGCGAAACCGATCGTACACCAAAAGGTACTGCCTTGCCCCGCGGTACTGTTGATGCCGATCTGGCCTTCCATTAGTTCGACCAGCTGTTTTGAAATCGACAGCCCCAGGCCGGTGCCGCCATATTTTCTGGTAGTCGAACTATCCGCTTGAACGAAGGGGCTGAACAATTTGGCCTGCACCTCCGGCGCAATCCCGATGCCGCTGTCGACGACTTCGAATCGAATGAGCGAATGACCCGGTGAGTCCTTCTCCAGGTAGGCCTGCAATGTGACTTCACCCTTGTCGGTGAACTTCAGGGCATTGCTCACCAGATTAGTCAGAATTTGGCGCAGGCGGCCGGGATCCCCGCGCAGGGCTGTCGGGACCGCTGCGTGGACCAATCCCGTCAATTCAAGCCCCTTCGCTTCGGCGCGTTCCGCAAATTGGCCCAGCACATCTTCGACGGCTGTGCGGAGATTGAAGTCGATGTGTTCCAGTTCCACCTTGCCGGCTTCGATCTTGCTGCATTCGAGCACGTTGTTGATGAGGGACAGCAGCGCCTCGCCGCATTGACGAATGGTGTCTGCATAGGACCGCTGTTCGGGCGACAGCGGAGTTTCTATCAGCAGACTGGTCATCCCGATCACGCCGTTCATCGGCGTGCGAAGCTCGTGGCTCATCGTCGCGAGAAATGCCGCCTTGGCCCGCACGGATTCCTGGGCGTCGGTTAACGCTTTGTCGAGCTGTCGATTGTTTTCTTGCAGCTGATCGGCAGTGCGGCGCAGCTCCTGTTGCGCTGCATAGATTGCGGTGATATCAAGCGCATAGCCGCGAACGAGCCCGTGCGTTGTTACGGGGCAAAAGGTCCATGAGAAACTGGCTTCAGGGAGACAGACTTCTAATCCTCGTATGGGTTCGCCGGATTGGAGACATCGGGCCACCACCTGCAGGAGGTCATGCGGCGCGATGCACGGAATCCCGTCGGCGTTGTAGCCCAGTGTTGTGAGCCAGGTCATCATGGCCGGATTTGCGTAGAGCACCTGCCCATGACGATCCATCTCGATGATGGGGGACGGGGTTTCCTCCGCAATGGCCGCCAGGCGATTGCGTTCTTCCTGCAGCTGTTCCTCCTGGGAGCGATCGCGAAGGCCGATCATCAGGCCGGGCCGGCCTTCCTGAGCGATTGCCTGGCATGTCCATTCGACAGGAATGGAGGCGGCTGTTCCGAGGCGGCAGCGGGTTTGAGTATGAGGTATTGGTTCATGTGTCTCCGTGACGGTGCGCAACCGGCCCATCACGGCAGCGGCATCCGATTGTGTCAGGGCAGACCAGATTTCAGGAAAAGATGCGCCGAACAGAGAGGACTGATGTCGTCCGAGCAACCGCGCGCCTTCTGCATTAATCCCCTGAATGAGAAATCCGTTGTTCAGCAGCACCACTCCGAACGGCAGACCATCCAGGACGCCGGTCATGGCCGGCGCGGCAGCCGGAGGCGCCGGGTGAGGCACGGCCGCGCGTTGTTCTGGTTTGTGTTGTGTCATCAGGCTGCCTCTGATGAGATCTCATCGAGATACAGGGCAATATTGACGCGCTCCTGGACTGGATCGAGGGCACGCAGGATGGAGCACGATTCCCGGCCCGGTGTTTGCGCGGCGAGGTCGATCGGCAAGGGAGTCACATACGATTCTCCCCGCGGTCCGGCAATAATCTTGATGAGCGGTTTGAGCCGCTGCCCAGGATTGATTCCGACGACCATCGCTTGTTCGCCGGTATTCAGGAGGACCAGACTCCCTATCGGATAGATGCCGATGCTTCGAATAACGGATTCGGCGAGTGTGTGCTTGAACTGCCCTTGTTGTCCCGCTACGAACAGTCGCTGAATCGCAGTCGACGGCAGCATAGCGGCCCGTCCACCTCGACGGCTCACCATCCCATCGTACCAGTCGACGATTCCCACGATCATGGCCAAAGGTGAAATGTCGTCGTGCTTCAGTCCGGAGGGAAATCCGTTGCCATCTTCGCGCTCATGATGTTCAGCGACGATCCGAGTGACTGCCGGATCGAATCCGTCTGTTTCCGTGACCAGGGGTGCTCCCAGGGCGGGGTGCTGTTGCAGCAAGAGGCGCTCGCTGTCGGTGCATGTCTGGCGTTTCTGGACCAGGTTGCGGGGGAGCCGCGCATAACCTGCGTCATGGAGTAACGCGCCCGTGCCAAGCTGGGCCTGTGCCGTTTCATCGAGTCCGATTTCGACAGCGACGACCAGTGACAGGATACAGGTATCGAGTGCGTGCGTCGCCAATGAACCGTCGAACTGCTTGAGCTTTTGAAGCGCAAGATGGGTCATGACTGCGGCGCGATCATCGATGATCCGCATCAGCACAGTGGACACCACGGCTTTGGTTGCGGTGGGAGAGGGAGGAGCACCCTGTTCAAGCTGAGTGAATATCCGCTCTACTGTATCGTGCGCATCTCTGTACAGTGTTTGTACTGAGCCGGTGCCTGGTTGGCTTGGATCCGCAGGGGGCTGCGCGGCAATGGTGCTGTGTGAATCTGTTCGTGCCCGGGCCGTTTGGTCTTCCTTCGCATCAGCGCGGACATCGGCTCCTTTGCTGATATCGATGGTCACGGTCCGAATCCCGTGCTGCCTCATTGTCTGGATGGTTTCTGCATTCTCGATCAGCCTGGTATGGGAGAGCAAAGGAGAGCGATACCAAGGCACATCGACCCCGACAATGAACATGCCCGGGGTCAATTGATCGATGGAAATGTCTTTGCGCGAGCCGTTCGCGGTCATGTGCTGAAAGTATTCCCCGGAGTCGACGCCTGATGAATCAATAGCTTGTCGAGAATGCTCTCAATGTATATCGGTTGGCGTGAGCGGAACTTGACTGGATGCGGCCGCCGCGTCCAGGCTCGGCGCGCTCAAGTTTTACCGAGAACTTCCCGATAGCGTCCGCGGGAAGATGTGTCCCGTCCTGCGGCTTTGCGGCACAGGGGTACGTGGCACAAGGACCGGGCTATGAAGAAATGGATAGGCATCGGTCAATTGCAACCGGGCATGCGTGTGGAGAGGCTGGATCGATCCTGGCTGACCAGTCCCTTCTTCCGGCACCGTATGGCGATTACGTCATCTGAACAAATCGAACAGTTGAAAGCTATTGGGGTTCAAACGGTCGAAGTGGCCATCGACGGCGATGCGTCAGCGGTCTCTGCGGAGCCGCCGCTCGAGCGATGTGCGCCCATCGAGTCTTCCAGCGGCGAGTCGATCCAAATCGGCGAGGCGGTTTCATCGGGAACGACGGTGGTGCCGTTTGAGGAGGAACTGCCGATCGCCAGGCAAGTCTATGCCGCGGCCAAAACCGTTGTTCGCGATGCGATGCACGATGTCAGATTGGGGCGTGCCCTCAATATGGATTCCGTCAATCGTGTTGTGTCCGACATGACGGAAAGTGTACTCCGCAACGCCGATGCCTTGACCAGCCTGTCCCGGCTGAAACAGTTTGATGAGTATACCTTTTACCATTCCGTGAACACCTCGCTGCTGGCGATGTCATTGGGTCGTGACCTTGGCTTCGATCGACCGGAGTTGCATCAGATCGGAGTCGGGACATTGCTGCATGATATCGGCAAGATGAAAATTCCGATCGAGATTTTGAACAAGCCAGCCCGGTTTGAGCCGGATGAAATGGAAATTATGAAGCAGCATGTCTTGCGGGGAGTTGAAGTGCTGTCCTGCACGACCGGGCTGGGAGAGACCTACTTGCATCCGGCGCTGGAACATCATGAGCGGGTCGATGGAACAGGCTATCCGCAGCGGCGGGTCAGAGATGAGCTCAGTCAATTCGGGCTGATCGCCGCCGTCGTCGATATTTATGACGCGATAACGAGCGACCGCTGCTATCACAAGGGGCGAACGCCTCATGAGGCGCTTCAGTTTCTCTATCGACTGGCACTGGAAGGGCATCTGGATTCCTCAATGGTGGAACGATTCATTCATGTCGTGGGCGTGTATCCGGTCGGTTCGGTCGTCGAATTAGAGAGCGGCGAGACGGCCATTGTCCAGAAGACAAACCGCGGTGCGCCATTGAAACCGCTCGTGCTGATCGTGAAAAGTTCAGGGAATACGGTCCGGTCGAGTCCTGAAGAGGTGGATCTCTCGCAGCAGGCGGTGTCACCCCGGCGGAGCATCGCTGCCGTCAAAGATCCGTGCAGCAGCGGGATCGATCCAACTCTCTATCTGAATAAGGAGGCGGCATGAACGAGGTCATGATATCCACACCCGTATCAACATCGTTTTTGAGCGTCGGGTTGCCGCTCAAGATCTCACTCTCGCTCAGTCAGCAGAAGGTCATGTACGGCAGTACGTTGCTGGGATGGAAAGAACATGCGTGGCTGGTGTGTGAATTGCCGTCGCAACTGAGTCATACGACCGATATTCTGGCAGGCACATCCTGTACGGTCAGTTATCTGTTCGAGGGAAAGCTGGTCGGTTACAAGACTGAGATTCGGGATCTGCTCTTGGCGCCGGTGCCGATCTTGTTTCTTGCGTTTCCCAAGACGGTGGAAGAGATGCACTTGCGCAAGCATGCGCGGGTCTCATCCAGCGAACCGGCCCTGCTGACGAGGGCGGATTTCGGGTCTCACGCTGTATCGGTCTTGTCAGCGTCGGACTATGCCGGAGGGCTTGTCAAAGATCTCAGTCTGGGCGGGTGCAGCATCGCGTTGGCAACAGTTCCGGTCTGGCTCAGGCCTGGCGCCACGATTCATCTGGAATTTGAGCTGCCCAGCTTAGGCCATGTCACGAACTTGGCAGGGGTCGTCAAAAATACCGAAGACGGAGACGGCGCCAATGTCGTCGGGATCGAATTCAAATTCGACCGATTGGAGTTCATCGAATATCGAGGGTGGGGTGGCTCTGTCCGCGACGCCATTGAGCAGTGGACCGCTCAAAAGTCCCCCGACATGTTTCCTATTCGCTGACCGCATCGATCTTTCCTGTCCGCCCGGCATATTTTGCCGAGTGATTCCGGTGTGCACTGGATCGCGTCTCATCTCTTCAGGAAATTCAAGCCAGACAGTCTGGCGCATATTTTGCTCTGATCCCTTCTGAAACAGAGACCGTGCTGTCACGATTGCCGGAAGTCTGTCCAAGAGCAAGAGGCAATGTGCCAGGGGCCGAGGCGAGATCGGACTGCAGGGTAGCTATGGAAACAGGATATGGGCCCGGTCTTCATTCGGAGTGAGGACGCATCATGAAAGCAGTCATTCTAGCCGGTGGCCTTGGATCCCGTCTCAGTGAAGAGACAGAAACTCGACCGAAGCCGATGGTCGAGATCGGGGGAAAACCAATCCTCTGGCACATTATGAAAATCTATTCCGCGCACGGCGTCAACGATTTCGTGGTGTGTCTTGGATACAAGGGGACCGTGATCAAGGATTACTTCGTCAACTATTTCATGTACCGGTCGGATGTCACGATCGACATCGCGCATAACAAAGTTGAGGTCCATCAGAATCATGCCGAGCCCTGGCGGGTGACGTTGGTGGATACCGGAGAACAGACCTTGACCGGCGGCCGCCTGAAGCGCGTCGCAGGGTATCTGCGTGGAGAGGAGGCGTTCTGTTGCACATATGGAGATGGAGTTGCGGATCTTGATGTCAGCGCCGAAATCGCCTTCCATCGCTCCCACGGCAAGCTCGCCACCGTGTGCGCGGTCGTGCCGCCGGGCCGGTATGGAGCGCTCGTGCTGGATGAGGCGCGGGTGACCGGATTTAAAGAGAAGCCGCCCGGCGACGGGGGATTCATCAACGGCGGATTCTTTGTGCTTTCCCCCAAAGCCATCGATCTGATCGATGGCGACCACACGCCGTGGGAAGGAGCGCCGCTGGACCGGCTTGCATCCATGGGTGAGCTGATGGCGTTTGAACACCGCGGGTTTTGGCGTCCAATGGATACGATACGCGATAAGACTCAATTAGAAGAGTGCTGGCGGTCCGGCTCTGCGCCCTGGAAGGTGTGGTAATGCCGCCGATGGACTCATTCTGGCAGGGCAAGCGTGTACTGCTGACCGGGCACACCGGATTCAAAGGGAGCTGGTTGTCTCTGTGGCTGTCTCGTCTTGGCGCGCATATCACGGGAGTGGCCTTGCCGCCCGCGACGGAGCCCAACCTTTATCAGCTCGCACATGTTGATAAAACGCTCGACAGTTACCATTGCGATATCCGCGCTGAAAAGGCGCTGGTCCCGATCGTCCGCACGGTTCTACCCGATATCGTATTTCACTTGGCTGCTCAGCCCCTCGTGCGCGCAAGTTACTGTGCGCCGATTGACACGTTGGGCACCAATGTCATGGGCACGGCGCACTTGCTCGAAGCGTTGCGCGGGATTGAACGCGTGCGCGTCATCGTCATCGTGACTACAGACAAGGTCTATAAACCCGCCGCGGCGTCCGCCGCCTACGGTGAGAACGATCCGCTCGGTGGCCATGATCCGTATAGCGCCAGCAAAGCGGCCTGCGAGATGGTGACGGAGTGTTACCGTGGGTCATTTTTTGAGTCTCGCGGTGTGGCCGTGGCCACTGCCAGGGCTGGAAACGTTCTTGGAGGGGGAGACTGGTCTGCCGATCGTCTGATACCGGATGCGATTCGCGCGTGGAGTTCCGGCCTTGCGCTTCATGTGCGCCGTCCGAACGCAGTGAGGCCCTGGCAGCATGTGCTGGAACCATTGGCAGGATATATGAGCCTGGCTGAGAAACTATGGGAGAACCCCTTGCTCGCCGGCGCGTATAACTTCGGTCCGCTGGCCCATGAGACTGCGACGGTCCGCGAGGTGGTTGAATTGGCTCGATCGGCCTATGGCCGCGGAGAGGTGGTCTACGGTTCCGGCAATGACGGGCCGCGTGAGGAAGACTCGCTCAGGCTTGAAGTGGACAAGGCTCGTACCGTGCTCGGCGTCGCTCCCAGGTGGCCGCTGGCCGCTGCTGTGGGACGGACCATGCGATGGTACCGCGGACATGCGAATGCCAAAGATCCGCGTGCGCTTTGCGACGCTGATATTGCGGCGTGGTGAAAGGAATCACGCCATGGTACCGAGGACATGCGAACGCTACAGATGCGCGTGGGCTCTGCGAAGTCGATACCGCGGCGATGTAGCCGGGAGGGGATGTGGGACGATTTGTCGTTGTCGATACTCCGCTGGCCGGCTTGAAGGTGATTTGCCGTATGCCGATCACTGACAGCCGCGGATCGTTCAGCCGGGTATTTTGTCAGGAAGAGCTGGCCGTTGCAGGATGGCAGAAGCCGATCGCGCAGATCAATCATTCCTATACGGCCCGTCGCGGCACTATCCGCGGGTTGCACTTTCAGCGTTCCCCCAATGCAGAAATGAAATTGGTGTCCTGTATTCGCGGGGCGGTGTGGGATGTGGCCGTGGACGTCAGGGCCGGTTCCCCGACGTTGCTGCAGTGGCATGCAGAGCAGCTGTCTTCGGACAATGGCCGGTCCTTGTTGATCCCGGAGGGATTTGCTCATGGCTTCCAGGCGCTGACTGACCATGTCGAATTGATCTATTGCCATTCCGTCGCCTATGCGCCTCAGACTGAAACAGGATTGTGGCCGCTTGACGCAAAAGTATCCGTCCCCTGGCCATTAGCCGCGACGGATATGTCTGATCGGGATGCCAGCTTTCCCAGAATCAGCCGGGAGTTTGAAGGAGTCCTCTTGTGAAATGCCGACATTGTGGCACGGAACTGTGTGTGCAGTTTCTTGATCTCGGGAGTGCGCCAGCCTCCAACGCCTACCTCTCGGCGGAGCAATTGCGGGCACCTGAGCCATGGTTTCCACTTCGGCTGGTCGTGTGTGAGGACTGTTGGCTTGTGCAAACCGAAGATTATGTCGGCCGTGAGGCCCTGTTCTCAGATGAGTATGCCTATTTTAGTTCCTACTCGACTTCGTGGCTTCAGCATGTCCGGTCTTATGTCGACGCCATGATTGCCCGGTTCGGTCTCAGTCCGACCTCCTGTGTGGCTGAAGTTGCGGCGAATGACGGGTACTTACTGCAATATGTGCAGGCCGCCGGAATCCCGTGCTACGGAATCGAGCCGACCGCGAGTACGGCCCGTGCGGCCCGTCAGAAGGGGCTCGATATTGTTGAGGAGTTCTTCGGTCAGGCGTTGGCGCATACGCTGGCCTCCGCGAACCGTTCCGCCGATCTCATCGTCGCCAATAACGTTCTCGCCCATGTTCCCAACATCAACGATTTTGTTGCGGGGTTCTCAAGGCTCTTGAAGCCTGAGGGAGTCGCAACCTTCGAGTTTCCGAGCCTTCTGAATATGGTCCGGCACAATCAGTTCGATCTCGCATATCACGAACATTTTTCTTATCTGTCGTTGACGACCGTGGAGCGCATATTTACCCGCCACGGTCTCCACGTATTCGATGTGGAGGATATTCCGACTCAGGGCGGGAGTTTGCGTGTCTATGCGCAACGGGGTGACGCCGGACGCGCTTCTCGGGAGCCTCGCGTGGAAGCAGTGTTGCGGCGGGAAGCCGAGGCCGGCATGTTCAGCAGAGAGTTTTACAACGAATTTCAGGCAAAGGCGGAACAGGTCAAGGACGATTTGGTGAGCTTTCTGCTGAAGGCAAAACGTGATCGCAAGATCGTCGCCGCCTATGGCGCAGCTGCCAAGGGCAACACGCTCCTCAACTTTGCCGGTGTTCGGCCTGACCTGTTGTCGTATGTGGCGGACAAGAACCCGGCCAAGCAGGGCCATTTTCTACCGGGCAGTCGAATCCCCGTGGTGCCGGTCGGTGCATTGCGCGTTCGGCGGCCGGATTACCTGGTTATTCTGCCCTGGAACATCGCGGGAGAGATCATAGAACAGAATGCCGATCTGGCGGCGCAACAGACACGATTCGTCACTGCGATCCCCCGGCTGGAGGTGACATGAGCGGCAAGGTGCTGGTGACCGGCGCCACAGGCTTTGTGGGACGCCAAGTGTTGCGTGCCTTGGCGAAGCAAGGGCTGCCGACTCGCGTCGTCATTCGTGACGGCACTGACGCCAGACTCGAAGCCGTTCAGGGGCTGGACAGGGTCATGACGACGGTGGATCTCTTTACCGAGAATGCGCAGTGGTGGGCCAACGTCTGTGACGGAATCGATACGATTATTCATGCGGCCTGGTATGCGGAACCCGGGCAGTATCTCCACTCGCCCAAGAACATGGACTGTTTGCTCGGTACGTTGCAAATGGCACGGGGTGCCGTCATGGCCGGTGTGCGACGCGTGGTCGGTCTGGGGACCTGCTTGGAGTATGACGTCCGCCAAGGAATGCTGACTGTGGAGACACCGCTCAATCCTGGTACGCCCTACGCGGGGGCCAAAGTGGCGGCATACACGGCGCTGGCAAGTTGGCTTCCGACACAGGGCGTCGAATTTGCGTGGTGCCGGTTGTTCTACCTCTATGGCGAAGGTGAGGATGAGAGGCGGCTGGTTCCCTACCTGCGCGCGAAACTGGTGGTCGGAGAACCGGCAGAGCTGACCAGCGGCAATCAGATTCGCGATTTTCTCGATGTGCAAGAAGCAGGGCGCATGATTGTCAGTGTGGCGCTTGGGGCCCGACAGGGGGCTGTGAATATCTGTTCCGGCGTGCCGATCACTGTGCGCGATTTCGCCCATACCATTGCGGAGGAGCTCGGTAGGCAGGATCTGCTGCGATTTGCGGCCCGTCCGGAGAGTGTCATCGATCCGCCCTGTGTGGTGGGAGTCAGGTAGTGTGACACCGGTGCCGCAGTACGATGACAGGAATCGATTTGGGCCATCACCAATCGGGGAGAACTGAACATCATGAAAGCTCAAATTAAACCAAGAATCAATCTGGAGAATCGCACTCCGTTGCAGGATGTCATCCCGTTGGAGACGCCCTTCATTGTGTTTATCGACCCTTCAAGCAGCTGCAATTTCCAGTGCACATTCTGCCCGACCGGCGATCGCGATCTGATCAAGGGGACCGGACGGTTTCAGGGGGTGATGAATTTCGACCTGTATCGAAAACTGATCGATGATCTGGCGTCTTTTCCCCAATCCATCAAAGTGCTGCGATTGTATAAGGACGGCGAACCTCTCTTGAACAAACGGCTTGCGGACATGATTGCCTACGCCAAGGCTAGCGGGCATGTGCCCTACATCGATACGACAACCAACGGAGCCCTGATCGATCCCTCGCGCATGGGGCCGCTGATTGAAGCCGGTTTGGATAAAGTGAACATTTCTGTGTACGGCATGAGGCCGGACCAGTACACCGCGTTCACGAAAACAGAGTTTGATTTCGACCAGTTCGTTACGAATGTGCGCTGGTTGTACGAGCACAAGGGAAGTTGTGAAATCGTCATCAAGATACCGGGAGAACTTATTACGGAAGCTGAAAGGCAAAAGTTTTTTGACACGTTCGGGGATTATTGTGACCGCATTTTCGTGGAAAACTTTGCCCCTTGTTGGCCGCAGTTTGATGTGGAGGATCGATTGGGCGTGAAAATTACTCAGGGAATCTACCAACAGCCGATTACTCCCACCGATACCTGCCCCTATATCTTTTATGCGATGTCGATCAACGCGGACGGATTGGCCAGCGCATGCTTTGTGGACTGGGGGCGGAGGTTGATTGTGGGGGACGGCCGCAAACAGTCATTGCGCGCAATATGGAACTCACCGGAGTTCAATGAATTGCGTCTGGCGCATTTGGAGGGCAAGCGAAAGCAGAATCCCGTCTGCTCCCAATGCGGGCAGTTGTCACATTGCCGCCCCGACAATATCGACGCGTATCGCGAGCAGCTTATCCCGAAAGTCAAAGGCCATCTGGCTGCACGATCGTAGTAGGCAACGAGTTCAGTGTGCTTTTCTGGAGAACGGCGGCTGTTATGGGAGAGCAGGTCAGTTACGGTTCAGTACGAACGGCACATGTGCCGGACACGCCGGCTGCCATTGCCCAGTTGACTGAAATCCTATCGGCGCAGCCCGGATCCGGGCCACGCGCAATTGATGGCCCGTTTGCGCTGTACGGGGCCGGCAAATTGGGGTGCATGGCCATGGACTTCTTTCGGCACGCCCGGCTGGCCCCGACCATTGTCGTGGATGCCAACGCCGATCAAGTCCGTGATGTCCCAAGTTGGCAGTCGTGCAACGTGCTCCTGCCGAGTGAGGTGCCGTCGCACCTGAAGCGTGCGTTGCCGTTGGTGGTCAGTGTGGCCACAGTCTGTTTCACAGAGTTGGCGGAATCATTGCAGAGCCAGGGGTGGCGCGATGTCGTGCCCCTATACGATGTGATGGAGGCGTACCGCCGCTGTTACCCGATCGGCAACGGGTGGTTCATGGGTGACCTGAACGGGTCCGAGCAACAGATGGTTGAGCAGGTATTGGCCGGGTGGAGTGATGATATGTCCCGCGCCCATCATCTGCAGTTCATCGCGTGGCATCGTCTCCGCCAGGACTGGGTTTTTGAAAACGCGCCTATAGACTTGGAACATCGCTACTTTATTCCTGAGGTGGTATCGCTTCTTGGGGATCACGAAGTATTCGTGGATGTCGGCGCCCATAGGGGTGAAACAACGAAGGTGTTCCGAGAAACGGTCGAGAACCGGTTCGAAGAGATTGTGATGTTCGAACCTGATACCTGCAATGCGGATGTGATCAAAGAGGGACTCGCATCATTGCCCGAAGGTGTGAGGCGGCGCCATCGCCTCTTGGCCCAGGCCCTATGCCGGCGGGCGGGGAAGCAGCGCTTCTTCTCTCAATTAGGCTATGGGTCGCAGCTCTGCGGGTTCGGTCGAGAGGTGGTCGAGGTGACGGCTCTGGATGACACAGATGTGGCGCCAAGCTATCTGAAGCTGCATCTTGAAGGACATGAACTCAATGCCTTGCAAGGGGCGGAGAAGACCATCCGCCGCCATAGACCCATCATAGCGGTCACGACCTATCACAGCGAAGCGGGGCTGTGGAAATTGCCACTCTGGCTGATGAATACGCTGACGGACTACCGGTTTTACCTGAGATTGCACAGTTGGTGCGGCACTGGAGCGGTCATGTATTGCCTGCCGAATAAGCGTGGCTATGCCTCGGCCTGAATAGAATTGAACATCATTGTGGGGAACTTCTTATGAAGGCCAAAGTCAAATCGAAGTTGAATCTGGAAGGGCGCGTGGCCCTGCAGGACGTGATTCCGCTCAGCACTCCGTTTCTTCTCTACGTGGATCCCTCCAGCGCCTGTAATTTTTCCTGCCAGTTCTGCCCGACCGGCCATCGGGATTTATTGAAGGCGTCTGAGTACACGCGCAGCGTGATGAAGTTCGAACTCTTTGAAAAGCTGATCCAGGATCTGGACGTGTTTCCCGAGCCGCTGAAAGTGATGCGGATGAATAAAATCGGGGAGCCGTTGTTGAACAAGAAGTTGCCGGCGATGATCTCCCTGGCTAAGGCCAGCGGGAGGGTTCGCTATATCGACCTTGCCACGAATGCCGCCTTGTTTTCCCCTGACCTCCTGACACGTCTCGTCGCGGCGGGTCTGGATCGGATGAATGTGTCTCTGGAAGGCATCAGCCAGGAACAGTATGCCAAGCATGCCAAGGTCGAGGTCGATTTCGAGCAGTTGGTGGAAAATATCCGGTGGCTTTATGCCCATCGCGGCGACTGTGAGGTGACCATCAAGATACCCGGCAACTATCTCACGGCTGACGATAAAACACGCTTCTTCGATCTGTTCGGGAATTATTGCGACCGGATTTTTGTGGAGGAACTGGCGCCGATCTGGCCGGAGTTCGATGTGGAGAAGCGAGCGGGTGTGGAAATGCAAGAACGGACCGGGCAATACCGGCAATCTCTCGAGGAGAAAGACGTCTGTACATACATATTTTATGCCATGGCCGTCAACGCCGATGGCACGGTGAGCGCGTGCTGTCCGGATTGGGACCAAAAACTGATAGTCGGCGACCTCAATCGGCAGAGTCTGCGGGAGATCTGGAATTCGCCTGCCCTTCACGATTTGCGGTTGCAACATTTACGCGGGGCTCGGCGAGACAATCCATTGTGCAAGGCGTGCGGGCATATCAAATACGCGCAGGCAGACAACATCGATGCGTACAAGCCGTTCCTGCTTGAAAAAGTCGCCGGGCATTATGCGCGTATGGCTGAGAAGGAGTGATGCGGGTGGAAGCATCAGATACAGATCGTTGTCCAGCCTGCGGCGCATCGGTGTGTTACCTCGTGGACTGGAAGTACAGCGGTTTGGGGAAGTCGATCTTTAATTACACGGCACAGTTTTACTCCTGTCGCGACTGCGGCATCGTATTTGTGAACAATATTAGCGATGCACGGCTCGCTGAGTATTACGCGGAGGAGTGCAGTTATTTCGAGAACGCCCATTTCTCCGTCACCTCTCCCGAGAACAGGGAGAAATATTCAGCGTATGCCGGTGTGCTCAGGCACCATGCGATCGACTCTGTTCCCATGGCCGATGTGGGCTGTGGACGTGGAGGATTTGTCACGTGGCTTGGGCAATACGGCTGGGACGCCGCATGCTGGGGCGTGGATGTGGATGTGAGAAGTCTGCAACAGGGCTGTGCGGCGTCACCGAATGTCACATTTCGGACTGGTGATGCCTTACATCTCCCCTTCCGGAATCGTTGTCTCGGCCTACTGACCTACTTCCATGTGTTGGAACATATTCGCGATGTGCACGGTCTGCTACGCGAGGCGGACCGCGTGCTTGAACCGGGTGGGCAACTATTGATTGAGGTTCCGGATGCGGAACGCTACGGAGAGTTTCCGATCGGATCGGCCTTTTGGATTTCCATCCGTGAGCATATCTTTCATTACACCGCCAGGGCGCTCACAGCGGCCCTGCGAGCCCACGGATTTGAAGTCCGCGAGGTCGTGCGGAAGACGCTGCCGACGCCGGAGTTTGCGTATCCCTCATTGATGGTTCTGGGTCAAAAGACGGGCAGGCTTTCTCCGGCGGTGTGCACGCCGTCGGCAGGAGATGTGGCCGCTCATCTGTTGGAATCGAAGAAGGCGCTGCTTCGACAGGTCCGGGATATTCAGGCCATGGCCGAGAAACAGCCGGTCACTATCTGGGGGTGCTCGGCCGAATTATTCAGTGTGTTGCCTTTGCTCGATCTGCGGGACTACCGGATATGCGATTCTTCCAAGCGCAAGCAACAGGCGCAATATCAAGGGAGGGCGGTGGAGGATCCCGCTTCCGTGCCGGTGGAGGGCACGTTGATCGTTGCGCCCTATCTTCATGGGGCGGCGATTCAGTCTGCAGCCAGCCGGCTCGGATGGCCGGCGCACGCCATCTATCTATTGCATTGAATGTACGTGGGAGAAAGGTATGACAATTAAGTACACCTCTGAGCAGGTACAGGTTGCCTGGGAGCGGCAGGTGCCGGCCGCTGCCGCCATCGAATCCCGATACGCTGACGGCATCGCCATCTACGGGGCAGGGTTTGTCGGGACATGGGCGTCGCAGTATCTGCAATCCCGGGGAGCTCGCATCACAAAATTCATCGACAGCGACAGCCGCAAGATTGGAAAAGAGGTAAACGGCATTCCGGTCGTAGAGCCCAGCCGCGATGAGCTGGCCTCTGCCCATGCGTTATTTATCGCAGCCCGCCATGCTGTTCCCGAAGTGGATCAGATGATGGCTCCCTACGGCTGTCCGACCCTCTCCTTCGATGGATATTTCGTTCTGCGCAACTATGACCGGCTCTGCGCGATTCGCGACCAGTATCTGGGGGATGTCCGTTCGGTGCAGGTCTTCAACGCATTGCTGATGGCCATGCTAACCGGCAGCACAGAGCCCTGCCGCGCCGTGATGGATAAGGACATGTATTTCTGCCTGCCCGAGTTCAGCGGTAATTTTGACGAGACCTTTGTCGACGCCGGGGCGTTCGTCGGCGACACCGTGGAGCGGTTTGTCTGGGAGAATCTCGGCACGTTTCGGCATATCTATGCCTTCGAGCCGGGGCTGAAACAATTTCATGCCATGCAACAGCGTGTGCAGCGATTGGTGTCGGAGTGGGCCTTTGACCCCTCCTCTGTGTCTCTGGTCAGAGCGGGCTTGTCGGATGCAGCCGGTCGGATGGCGTGCACGTTCGTCAATGATGCGCCATTGCGGCATGGGTTGTCCGGCGTCATGGTTCCATCAGGCCCGGGGGGCGGCAATGAGACAACGGCGCAAGTGCTTACGCTGGATGCCTATCTAGCCGGCAGGCCGGTGAGTTTTCTCAAGGCGGACGTCGAGGGCATGGAGATGGAGCTCTTACGGGGAGCCGCGCAGACGATCCGGAATTGCAAACCCAAAATGGCGTTGTGCATCTACCATTATCCCAGCCATCTCTATGAGGTGGCTGAATATGTTCGGAGCTTGGCTTCGGAATACCGTTTCGAGCTCCGGCAGCATGCGCCGCTGTTCGGCGACTTTGTGCTGTACTGTTGGGTCTAATCAGCGGTGCGTGACCACATCGATGATGCAATGAATCAACACCGAATGGACAAGAGGTAGCACATGACGCCCATCGAACAATACCGGCAGGATATGGCCAGCCGGGTTGCGACCTATCGTTCCAATGCCGGCTTGCAAACTGCAGCCCGGACTTTCTTTGATCAGATCGGTATCGGCAAGGCCGACTACGTGTACAACTTTACCTGGTTGGGGGTTCCGATCCTGCAAATCCCTCAAGACCTCCAGGCTATGCAGGAGATTGTCTGGCATGTGAAGCCTGACTTGATCATCGAGACCGGGGTGGCATGGGGAGGGTCCCTGATGTTCACGGCGTCCTTGCTTGCCATCTTGGAGGCCTGTGGTGAAATCGAGCAGGGGCGTGTCCTGGGCATCGACATCGAGATACGCCCTCACAATAAGGAAGCGATCAAAGCCCATCCTTTGTCGAAGAAAATTACCCTGCTGGAGGGGTCGAGCATCGGCGACACGATGACGAAACAGGTGCACGCGATTGCGGCGCAGCACAAGCGGGTACTGGTGTGCCTGGATAGTAACCATACTCATGACCATGTATTGGCTGAATTGGAGGCCTATGCGCCCTTAGTCAGTCCGGGGAGTTATTGCCTCGTCGGCGACACAATCATCGAGGACGCCCCGGCGTCGATGACCGCCAAACGCCCGTGGGGGAAAGGCAATAGCCCGAAGACGGCAGTCTGGGAATACATCCGGCGACTGAACGACGAAGGCCGCAAGGATAAAGCCGGAGAGGCGTTGCGGTTCGAGATCGACCATCGTATCGAGGACAAGATCGTGCTCACCGGTTCACCGGATGGTTTTCTGAAGCGCGTCACATAGAAGAGCCAGGCTGCGTGTATAGGGCAGACAGGACTCCAATGCATGAAGGCCGTGGCCGACCGGATCGTTGACGTGATCAATCTGTTGCACATCACAGCGCACTTGGGTGGAGGCGTGGGGAAGGTGCTGGCTCGCCTTGCGGCGGAGTCTCGACGCCGGCAAGACGGAATCAGGCATACGGTGGCTTGTCTGGAGACAATAGAAAAGACTCAGTTTGTCGAACAGTTTCAGGCGCAGGGGGGGCAGCTTCTGGTCTGTCCTTCTCCACAAGAATTAGACCGGCAGATTCGTCTGGCCGATATTGTCCAGCTCGAATGGTGGCATCATCCCGTGGTGGCAGGATGGATGTGCAGCGGGCACTTGCCGCCGATGCGCCTGATCGTGTGGAGCCATGTATCAGGATTGCATGCGCCAGAAATTCCCCCTGCTTTTGCGGCGACGCCGCATCGCTTTCTGCTCAGTTCGCCCTGTTCGCTCGAGCATCCAGCCTTGGCCAGGCTTATGGGTACGGTCGGGGAGCGACTCGGCGTCGTGGTCAGTTCAGGCGGTTTTGCCGAGATGCCTGCTCCGGCTGATCGGTCGTATGGTGGCCCCCTGCGGGTTGGTTATCTGGGCACTCTGAACTTTGCGAAACTGCATCCCCGGATTCTTGATTTTGTCGCGGCGGCCCGGTTGCCTGATTTTCGTTTGGCGTTAGTGGGCGATCCGACGACAGGGGCGAGACTCCTGGCGGCAGCCGCTTCGAGTGGATGTGAACAGCGCCTCGACGTGCGCGGCTATACAACTGACAGTGCACAAGAACTCACGAGCTTCGATGTCTTGGCCTATATCCTCAATCCGCTTCATTATGGGACGGCCGAGAACGCGTTGCTTGAAGCCATGGCGATGGGAGTCGTCCCCATCGTGCTCAACAATCCGGCCGAGCGGTATTTGGTTCAGCACATGGAAACCGGTGTTGTTGTGCAGGGTCCTGAGGAGTTCGCCGATGCGCTGGACTGGCTGGCGGCACATCAAGTCGAACGCGCCAGGCTGTCCGCAAATGCTGCGGCCGCTGTGCGCGCGGCATTTGCCATCGGGCGCACAGCTGAAGGCCTTCAGGGTCATTACCAGGCTGTGTTGGCAGAAGACAAACGCGCGTTTGATTTTCGTCCGATCTTTGGACGGGAACCGGCCGACTGGTTTCGTTCCTGTCAGGGGGATGAAGTCTGGCGATTCAGCGACGACCGCGATTCAAGACCGGTTCCCGGCCGTGGGCCTGAGTTTCTCTACGAGCGGACCAAAAGTTCGGTATTCCATTACCGAACGGTCTATCCAACCGATGGGCGTCTCGCGTCTTGGGCGCACGCGCTGGATGCCGAGCAATAACGTCCTACCTGCAGAAAATGCCTACCTGGGCGGAGTCCTCAGACTTCCCTTCTATTGAGAGTCAGGGCTCGTTCTCCAGCTTTGAACCCCCGTTGATGGCTTGTCTATAGCGCCGGCGACATCGTGCGGAGCAGTTGGAATAAGAAGCCGCCACTTATGGTCCCGCCCATTCTGCTGGCACAGGGATTGCTGAATGGCATAGGGCATCAACTGTGCCTCACGTGTTACCTACGAGGGGAATTCAATGAGCACTCCTACTCCGCTCCTGACGGTCGGCCTCCCGGTGTTCAACGGCGAACTCTATCTTGCCGGTGCCATCGAATGCATCCTGTCACAGTCCTTCCGTGACTTCGATTTTATTATTTCCGATAACGCGTCAACCGACGGGACGCAAGACATCTGTCAGCATTATGCGAAACGCGACCGGCGCATTCGGTATTGCCGTAATTCAGTGAATCTGGGTGGAGCTAAAAATAGTGATTTGATTCTGGATATGGCCAGAACTGAATTCTTTGCGACGGCCTCCCACGACGACTATTTCTCGCTCAATTACCTTGAATCATGCCTTGCAACGCTGCAGAGATCGGCGAACGCTGTCCTCTGTTGTCCTGCTCAGGTGGTGTTCCTCGATCCTCGCGGGAATCCGACGAGGCTCCAGCCTAATTTCGATGCAACCGGAATGGACATGATCGGACGGATGCGTGAGCTTGTGAACAGGCTGGGGTGGTATGCCTATTACGGCGTGACACGTACCGAAGAACTCCGGTCCATTTTAAAAGATATGAGCCGCTATCGATATGCCTATGGAGGCGATGTCATTTTAATGGCCACGGCGTTGCTGCGAGGAGAAATCGTTGCGGCCCCGCGGACGACGTTTTTCTATCGGGAGCCGTACCGGGCGAAAGAGTTTGCCACTCACGTGGAAGAAATCCTGCCTGGCTCGAAGGCCCCGGCTCGCCCGTACACGGGGCTGGCCCGGGACCTGCTGCAGGTCGTTCAGGATTCAGTGTTGCCGTCTGACATGAAGTCCGATGTCTGCATGGAGATGTTGAAGACGATGGCAGATCAGCAGGAATGGGTCATCGTGCTGTCGAGGGAAAATAGCGGCGGAGGGATCGGGGAATTGACGGCCGGACTGCCGCCGGCCATGCCGGTCGGTCCGGGTACGCACGGGAAGAACAGGGCTGGAAGAAGACGGTTGAAAGAGGTGTCCGCCAAACCGCGGCTCGCCGTGGTCGCTCCGTTTCCCGTCTCTCCATCCCTGACGGGCAGTGAGCAACGAACCTTTCATCTCTATCAGGCTTTCCTCAGCGACTATGATGTGGATCTTATCACATTTGCCGGTCCGGATAGGCCCGCCGGCGAGTTCCAGCTCGGTCCGGGGTATCGGGAGATTCGCATCGCCAAGAGTCGGATGCATCTCCGTAAGGAAGAGGAACTGAATCGGTTGGCCGGTATGCCGGTGGAGGACATCGGCATGATCATCCATGCCGGGGAAACGCCGGCCTATGCGGCTGAGTTGCGCAAGAGATTGACGGAGGCCGACATGGTCTGTGTCAGCCATCCCTATATGTTTCCCGCAGTCGCCCATGCCTGGTGCGGGCCTGTTCTGTACGATGCGTACTATGTGGAGTCGGACGTAAAACGGCGGATACTTTCCGATGCGCCGGTTCGGGAGATGTTGTTGAAAGCAGTCGAGCAAGTTGAGAGGGTTTGCGTGAACCGCAGCGAGGTGATTCTGTGCCGCACGATACATGAGAAGGAGCGTCTGGCCGAACGCTATGGTGCAGCGCTCAATCGCATACATGTCGTTCCAGGCGGGTATGCACCGGATCGGGTTTCTTTTGTCGATCTCAGGGGACGCAGAGCGCGCATCGCCGCGGAACATGTTCCTCCCATCGCATTGTTCCTCGGGGAGCCGCATCTTTTCGATGCAAAAACGGCGGCGCATCTCGTGGCGTATGCGAAGGAATTGCCGGACATTCAATTTGTCGTTGACGGAGCGGCGCCTAAAGAATGTTCCGAGGGGGAGTTTCCAAAGAATCTTCGGTTTGTCGGTTCGATCAATGAAGAGGATAAGAAGCGTTTGCTCGCAATTTCGACGGTTGCCATCAATCCCCTGGAGAAGGAAGCCGGTACGAATTTCAAGATGATTGAATGTTTTGCCGCTGGTCTTCCCGTCATCAGTACAAGTGTTGGGGTGGAGGGATTAGATGTCGGCGATCGCCGACACTATTGGACATGCGACATCGCCGCGTTCCCCTCAGCCATCCGTGAGATGGTATCGAATGCGGATTCAGAAGGTATCAAAGAACTGGTCGCGCAGGCCCGTGCCCATGCAGAGGATATGTTTCAATGGAGCGGGATTGCGGCGAGATTTCTGAAGGAGGCAAATCTGCTCTCGAAGGCCGAAGTCGACGGGAAGGACGATAGCACGATTCCTGTGCCGTCGCCGGTATCCCGATGCGCTCCGTCTTTGTCGAGCCGGAATCTCGATGGCGTCCTTGGTATCAATGTCATCGGACATGTGAGCGGAAATCTTGGGGTAGGGGTCACTGCGCGTAGTGTGGTGCGCACGCTGCTTGATCGAGGATGCAAGGTGTCGATCCTTGATCTAGATCCCGGATTGCAGCGGGGAGGCCAGGACAAGACCTATCGCGATCACATGGTGGGGTCATGGACCCAGTTGCCGCACGAGGTCACGCTCTTTGTACTGCCGCCGACTGCTATTGCGATGTTGTATGAGGGGTCGCGCACGTTGTTCTCGGACCGGCGTCTCAACGTTGCGTTCAGCATGTGGGAGTTGCCCGTGCTTCCTGCGGCCTATCGACCGTCGCTCGAATCGCTCGATTGTATCGTGGCGGAATCGGAATATATTCGCCATGCGTTTCAGGTCAATCTGTCCGGTGTCCATACCTCTTACGCGCCGCATCCCATCTACCTGCCTGATGGGATCGTCGGCGATCGGAGCCGGTATGGATTGCCTCAGGACAGCCTGGTCTTCGTAACCGGCTTTGAACCGCTCAGCGATGTGGAGCGGAAGAATACGCGTGCAGTGATCGACGCGTTTCGCCTCAGCCTGGGGGAAGACCCTCGTGCGTACCTTGTGATCAAGGTCAACAACCCCATGGACAAGGGGCAATTGCATGAGTCGGTCACGGCGCTCCAGAGGTATGCGCACGAACACCCCCGAATCCGCTTCATGACGGAAGCCTTCACCTATGAAGAAATTCTCGGGTTGTATGCGACGGCAGATGTGTTTGTCTCGCTGCATCGCGCGGAGGGGCTCGGGCTGGGCATGATGGAAGCGATGGCTCTCGGGAAGCCGGTCATCGCCACCGGCTGGTCCGGCAATCTTTCCTTCATGGATCACCGGTGCGCGTGTCTGGTCGGGTATCGGCTGATTCCGCCGAACGGGACCTTAGACATGTACCGCCATGAAAATCTGGGATCCGGGGCGGTCTGGGCCGACCCCGACATCGTGGGCGCCGCCGACTGGATGCGCCGGCTTGCCGACGATGGGACCCTGCGATCAGTAATCGGTGAGAAGGCACGGGCTCATATGGCGGCATTTCAGGAACGTGCAAGGCGAGGCGATTTCGTCGATGAAATAGAGGTGCTCTGGCGGCATAAGAAGCATCTCCTGGCCTGTGGTGATAGGCGACAGTTGGTCGATCCCCCGACGCCTGTAGCGGAGCGGCAGAATTCTGCGAGTCTTGACGCATCGAGCGCGGGAAGCCTGCGGCCGCTTCGAGTCCTATTTCAGAACCGGCCCACTGCCAAATCCCATCCCGGCGGGGACACAGTTGTGATGGATCTTCTCCGTCGCGAACTGGAGCGTCTGGGCCATCGTGTCGATGTTGCCCTGGGGCCACATGATCCCACGGGGTATGACCTCATTCAGGCATTTAACTTTGCCACTCCGGAAGTCACCGAAAACTATGCGCGCAGAGCTGTGGCGGCGAATGTGCCTCTGGTTGTGGCTGCAATTTATGAAGACTGGCCCCTGTTCCTCAATAAGAGTCTTGCGATGACTGAGGCGTTGAGGGACTACCTTCAAGGGGGAAGAAATGAGCCAACCTTTCGAGAGGGCGTCCGTCAGGGGAAGCGGCTGCCCGCCGCCAAGCGCGCCGAGAACGAGTATGCGGCAAGACATTCAGCATGCCTTCTGGCCTGGAGCGATTCGGAGAAAGCGCGATTGCTCAGAGACTATCCCGGTTGCCGGGTGGAGGTGATCGCGCTTGGCGCAGATCACCTCCACCCGAACGACATCGGACCAGATCTTTTTCAAAATACGTATGGGGTGAAGGATTTTGTTTTGTGCGTCGGCAGATTGGAGACACGAAAGAATCAGCTGATGCTACTGAAAGCCCTGGAACACGACCCCATTCCGATTGTGTTCCTCACGGGCGGGTTCAGTTATCAGCCCAACTACGTCAAGCTCTGTCAGATGTTCGGGCGCTCGGCCAAGACGCTGTTCCTGGATCGTGTGTCCGATGAGATGTTGGTGTCAGCCTATCGGGCGGCCCGAGTGTTGTGCATGCCCAGTTGGTATGAACTGCCGGGTCTCGTGGCGCTGGAAGCGCTCCAGCTCGGGTGTCCGGTTGTCGCGTCGCGATGGGGAACGTTGCCGGACTATGTGCCTCACGGTGTGGAATATTGCGAACCCGACGATCCCGATGACATTCGGGCGGCTCTCCTCACGTACGACAACAAGAGACGTTCGGAGGGGACGCAGGAACTGGTGCGTCAGTTCCGGTGGCGTGACACGGCGGCGCGATTGGTGACGGTGTATGAGGAGGTGTTGCGCCGGCATGGGCAGAATTCTAAACCGCACAATCAGAGCGAATCGGATGCATGTGGAAACACGGATATGGCGTCGCGCGAGGAGAACTCTGTGAGCCCAACATTTGACTGTTCGATCATTATTCCGGTCCAAAACAACGTCGAGTTGACCAAGCGATGCCTCACGGCGCTCTCGAAAATTCCCCAGGATATCGAATACGAGGTGATCGTGGTCGACAACGGCTCGACGGACGGCACTCCGGAGTTCCTCGCCTCCTTGGGAGGTGACGTGCAGATCATTCGCAACCGTGAGAACCTCGGATTTGCCAAGGCCTGTAACCAAGGAGCGCAAGCGGCCCGGGGGATGTATCTTGTGTTCCTGGGCGACGAGATCATCCCGCAGGATGGCTGGCTGCGAGCACTCGTGGGAGAAGTTGAAACGCATCCTGAGGTTGGCGCCGTCGGCAGCAAGTTACTGTATGGCGACGGTACCGTACAGCATGCGGGGGTGGTGTTTTCCCGTTCCGAGCTCTCCCCGTACCGCATGTATCACCACGCAGCGGCGGATCTGCCGGGCGTGAACGTCCGCCGAGAATTTCAAGCCGTGGCCGGAGCCTGCCTGCTGATTCGGCGCACGTTGTTCGAGGAGCTCGGACGCTTTGATGAGGGCTTCCAGGATGGATTCGAGGATGTGGATCTGTGTCTCAAAGTCCGTGAGAAGGGCTATCGGGTCGTTTATCAGCCGAGGAGCGTGCTCTGCTCCTCGGAGAGCCGGCCATCCGGCCGCACACGGCACGAGGGCAGCGATACGACACGTTTCCGTGAGCGGTGGGGTGCCCACTGGTGGCTTGCCGACGAGGATCTGCATTACCACGCCGACGGGTACAAACTGATCGGCAACGCACCGACCGGAGAGTCTGTGCGCGATCTACAGCTACTGGAGGGCATCAAGGAGCGCGCGGCATGGGCGCATGTGGCGGCGACGCAAGCTGCAGCGCAAAAGCAAGACTGGAGTAGTGTCAGGCGCGAGCTGGGTCTCGTGCAAGATTGGCCGCGCGATGCGTCCGTACTGTCCTGGGCAGCCATGGTATGCGAGAAACTTGGAGAGCCGATCCTCCAGCAATCCTTTCTCGTCCGATACCTTGATCTGAACGAATCACCGGCGGTGCGTCTTTCGCTCGCGCGTGCGCTGCTGACGCAAAAGAGTCTCACCGAAGCAGAGCGGCATCTGCGTGCACTTCTGGCCGGTTCCCCTACCCATGCCGAGGGACTGTTGTTGCGAGGAGTGCTCTGTATGCAACGCGAGCAATATCGAGAGGCCGAAGCGTCATTCTCGCTTGCCATACAGCATGGGGCCGACCGTAAAAAATGTTTGATGGGGATGGGGATGGCATCGCTGGGGCGCGCCTATGCGCAGGGAGCCTGGGAACAATTTCTTCTCGTGCTGGCTGAACATCCGGACGATGCCGAGGCTGTCCATTGGCTGCTGCGGGCCGGCACAACTCAGAATCGCTGGACCGAGTTGAGCGGGCACTTGCGGCAGTATGTCTCGCGCAACCCCGGCGATCTTGCGGTGCGGTTTGCACTTGCCGGCGTGCTGGTTCGCGCGGAGCGGATCGACGAGGCTCGTCGTGAGCATGATGCGCTACAGGCGATTGCGCCGGAGTTTGACGGATTAGCCGACCTCGAGCGGATGATTGCCGGTAAGGAAACGGTGCTGGCCATGGAAGCGGCTCAGACCTAGCGCGTTGTTCGTGAAGCGTATCTTGTATCTCGCAAACAAAGATGGAACACACTTGTTTCCCGTCCTGTGCTTCACGCTTCACGAGATCCACTTCACGAGGATAGCCGTCGACGGCAATGACGAAGTCGTGAGGCAATGGTGAAGGGTTGATGGCTTTGCACGGTGGTCAAGGCAAGCAAGAGTAAGGAACCGCGACATGGGGCGTGCGCTCATCGTACAACTGGCCCGGCTGGGCGACCTTCTGCAAACGCTTCCGGCTATTACCGCCATCAAGTCAGCTGATCCATCACTGACGCTGGATCTTCTCTGTCCCGCGCCGCTCTCGCCGATCGGTCGAATGCTGCCTGGAATTACCCGCGTGTTGGAATGGGATGGTCTGGCATGGCGGCAGCATGGCCAGGAGGCCGGCGCAGGATTGCACCAGGAACATCTCAGAGATGCTGAGCGACGGATCTCCGAACTCTCATCGGAACGCTATGATTGCGCGTATGTACTCAATCAGCATCTGCGCGCGTTGCTGGCCGGCGCGTTGCTGGCGCGGGAGATGAAGGGGCCTCGGTTGCGCGGCCCGCTCGGCGAGCAGCTGGCGCCATGGGCTTCCTATGTCAGGGATATAGCCGCGATTCGGCGTGGGTGCCGTGTTCATCTGGCCGACGCCTTCTGCGGCCTGTGCGGAGTGTACCCGCCTGGCAAACCGGTGACGATCAGCCGTTCTCCGCTCCCGCTGCCTCCGGATTTGGAGCCAATCGCCATGCAGGGAGGGCCGTGGATCGGTGCCATCGTAGGGGCGGGGGCGGACGAGCGTCTGGTGCCGATCGAGGTATGGCGGCGATGGATTCTTGAGTTCATGGCCACGGCTCCGGCTGGGCGGGTGGTGTTGGTCGGCCAGGAACGCGAGCGAGCCCGGTACATCCAGGACCAGTTGCCTTCGTCGATCCTTGGGCGGCTGTGGGATGCCACCGGCCGCACCTCGCTTCCTGAGCTTGCGGAGATTCTGGGCCGCTGCCACGCCGTCATTGGCGCGGATACCGGGCCCCTCCATCTTGCCGCCGCAGTGGGTACACGAGTCATCGGATGGTATTTCGCACGGGCCCGCGTCCATGAGACCGGACCCTATGGGACAGACCATCTCGTGTGGCAAGCCTACAATTCAGAGGAAGGCGCCGCATCGGGACAGTTCGGTGTTCAACCTACAAGTTGGCCGGTCCGGGAAACCATCGATGCCGTACTGACAGGCCGGATGCAAGGTTTGGAGGGATGGTCCGTGTGGGTAGGTCAGTGCGACCGATGGGGCGCCTACTACGGCGAAGCAGGCCGGCATCCGGCTCCTCCACGCGAACGAGAAGATCTATGGCGTGAATTGCAACCTTTGCAAGGATGATGAGCAGGCCATGGACTATTTAAACCACAATCTCGAAAGTTTACAGCGCACCTGTTCTGCGCTGGCCGCCGCCGTGAAGGACGCCTCCGGCGGAGTGCTCATGCTCAAGGAGTCACGCGAAGGCAGCGTATCGGCAATGTGCGAGGGACAATGGATTCATAGCGCGTACGATCCCTGCAAAGAAGCGAAAATCTGGGCCGAGGCACAGCTGCGCGAATGGCAAGCGGGAGAGCTGGCGGTCGTTCTAGGGGTCGGCCTGCTGTATCACGTTGAAGCCCTGGCTGCGGTGAAGCCGGCCGGCAGCCGTCTGGCGGTTGTGATCCCGGATGTTCCGATTCTGAAGGATGCGTTGCGCGCACGTCCTATGGGAGCCTGGTTGAATGCCGTCGAATGGATTTGGGGTACCGCGCCGGGAATGGCCGAGCAGCTGGTCTCCCACTCGGCCGCGTTGCGGGTGCTCACCTATGCTCCGGCTGCCCGTCTGCATGCAGAGGTTCATCGGGAACTGGAGGAATGGCTGCGTCGGTCTGTGGCAAAGCGGCAAGGCGGGCAGCTGCATGTCGCCGTCGTCGGTCCGATCTATGGCGGATCGTTGCCCATCGCGAAGTACGTGGTCACCGCGCTGGAAGCATTGGGCCATCGCGTCAGCTGGATCGACCACAGCCTGCATCGAGCCAGCTACGATGCGTTTGGAGCCTACCGCGATATGCGGCATCGGCAGGCGATGCAGAGTCGCTTTGCGGAGGTGCTGAGTCTGAGCACGATCACCCATTTGTCGGAAGATCCCCCGGATCTCGTACTGGCGGTCGCGCAAGCGCCGCTCACGTTGGCTGTGCTTGAGCATCTTCGCAAGAAGAAGTTTCTCACCGCCATGTGGTTTGTAGAGAATTACCGCCATCTGACCTACTGGCAGCAGTTGGCTGCAGGGTACGATTATTGGTTCGTCATCCAGCAGGCGGAGTGCCATGAGGCGTTCAAACGAGCCGGCGCCCGCTCTGTCGGCTACTTGCCCATGGCTGCCGATCCCGCCGTGCACCGGCCTCTCACATTGACCGATGCCGAGCGGACGGAGTACGGCGCCGATCTGTCGTTTGTCGGAGCGGGATACCCCAATCGGCGCGCGCTGCTGCCGCGCTGGTTGTCGAAGGACTGGTCGTTCAAGTTGTGGGGAAATGAATGGGAAGGGGCGGCGGATCTCGCGCCGGTGCTGCAGCGGAGCGGAGCCCGTATCGACACCGAGGCCTGCATGAAGGTGTTCAATGCCAGCGCCATCAACCTTAACCTCCATTCCTGCGGAGGAGATGCGCTGGACCCGCAGGCCGACTTCGTGAATCCACGTACCTTTGAGCTGGCGGCGTGCGGCGCGTTTCAAGTGACCGATGAACGGGCGCTTCTTCCGGAACTTTTTACGGATGAGGAAATCGTTCGATTTCGGCGTACACAGGATGTGCCCGCTCTGATTCGTATGTGGCTCGATGATCCGAGCGGCCGCCGGACTGTGGCGGAGGCGGCGCGGCAGCGAGTACTCCGGCAACATACCTACGGGCATCGGATGAAAGAGCTGTTGGCTGCCATCGGCCTGCGGCAGCCCGATCGAATCGGGGCGATCCTTCGGGGTGACCGGAATGCCGGTGCCCTGGCCGTGCGCGCCGAGTCTGCGCCGGAATTCTCGGCGATGCTGCGGCGGTTTCCTTCGGGCCAGCGGGTTGAGTTAAAGGACGTGGCTGCGGATATCCGTGCAAATGGGGTTGGGCGGGCATTGGAACGAGAGGAACTGCTCATTCTCTTACTCGACAGCTATAGGGCGGAAACCAGAGATCTTGTGTGATTGTGAGAGGTGAGGGGTGAGTGGTAAGTGGCGAGTAATGAGTGGCAAGGGGCAAGGAGCTGATGCCTCAGCACTCAGCACTGTATCTCCATATTGGTTTTTTGTGATGCAGCGATGAAACAAGTTCTGATCCTGAATATCACCCGCATGGGCGATTTGATTCAAATGGGTCCGCTGCTGGCTCGTCTTCGGGAAGAACAGCCCGGAGTGGCCATTGACCTGGTCGTCGACCGTCAGTTTGCCCTGGTAGCGTCCATGTTGGACGGGCTTCGAGACGTGATTACGTTCGACTTTCATGAATTGATCGATTCCAGCCGGGCTTCCGTCAAGGATGTGGTGTCGCTGTATCAAGAGGTTGCAGACTGGGCGCGTCCCATGCGGGACCGGGGCTACGACCGCATTGTCAACTTGACGTTCAACCGGCCCAGCGCGTTTCTGGCCGGGTACATCGGCGCGCCGGATATTCGCGGCGGGAGAAGCGCGTGGGACGGCGGAGTCGTCATCGACAACACCTGGATGGCCTACTTCACCGACATTCATCGGTTTCGACGGATCAATCGATTCAATCTCGTCGATGTATATGCCTTGGGCGGCAGCGGGCCCGGCGAATGTGCTCCGCTTCACATGACGCTACGGACGGAATCCAGAGACTGGGCGCGCCGGTTTCTCGCGTCAGAAAAGCCGGAGGCGGCACAATGGATCGCCGTGCAAGCCGGCGCCAGCGACATCATGAAAGCATGGCGGCCGGCGCATTTTGGCGCCGCCCTGGCTGCGCTGAGCGAGCGTTGGAAGGGTGGGGTTCTGTTCATCGGAGCGCCGTCTGAACGGGAGACCATTGCTCAGGTGATTCAGTCTTATCGAGGGGCGGGCGGCCGCAACCCTTTCATCAATGCGGCAGGCCGGACGTCGCTCGAACAGCTCGCGGCGTTGCTGGCTGAGTCCCGGCTGCTGCTGACTAATGACACCGGTCCTATGCATATGGCTGTCGCCGTGAAGACTCCTGTCGTCGACCTTTCAGTGGGGCATGTGGACTTTTGGGAGACCGGTCCCTATGGGGCGGGGCATTGGGTGGTGCAACCGGATCTGGACTGCGCGCCCTGCGGATTCGAACAGGTGTGCGCGCATCACTCGTGCAAGGACCGTCTTGTTCCTAATCAAGTGGCGGCTCTCATGCTGCATGCCATCGGAAGCGGTCCATTTCCGGTGGGTATATCCCAGTGCCGCATTTATGAATCAGGGATCGATGAAGACCGGCTGGGGACCTTTCGTCTTAGAGCCGGCAGCGAGCCGTCCGCGATGGCCTGGTATGGGACGTTTTGGCGGCGTTATTTGTACCAATCGTTCACGGGCGCACCCAGTCATGTACCGGAGCCGGAAGGGCCTGCTCCGGACGACGAGATTGCGCTGGATGTGATAGCGAAGCTTGCATTCAAACTGGACTCCCTCTGTAAGAGAGCGGAGGATATCGTAGGAGTGGTTCGCTGCACACCGATTGCTGTGCAGCGGCTCAGGGATCTTCAGCGGGAACAATCGCAGGAACGCGAATCCGCTGTGTGTTTGGGAATGACAACCTACGCGACGGCCCCCCTGACGACGGAGTGTATGAGAACGATCCACAGCGATAATGTGCAGGGCATGGAGTTGCTGGCGCGGCACCATGAGCGGGCCTATCGTCGGTGGCGGGAGCAACTCATTGAGGTTCGTCGGCGCCTTTCAGAAACCGGAGGCCGCTCATCTGCCAGGAAGCTGCCGATGATTCCGGGATCGTTTCCAGCCTACGCAGGATAACGATCAGTTCTAATTAAAAGGATCGATAGAAGGAGACAGACCATGCGCGTGACACTCGATCAGGATCAATGGGACATCGGAGCGGCGGCGACGATTGGGGAGGTGCTGGCTGAAGTCAGCGATCGGGCGCAGGCAAAGTCGCGCATTGTGACGTCGTTGCAACTCGATCATCGGGCCATCAGCGATCGCGATCTCGATATCGGGATTTTAGCGGAGCCAGCCAAGAAATACTCGGCGTTGACGGCAGTGTCCACATCGAGACAGGAAATCGTGCGCTCGGCGACGCATTCCGCTGAGCGCTACGCGCAGGTATTGCATGAGGAAGGGAGATCGCTCGCCGGGTCGTTCCGCTCGGGACAGTGTCAGGTCACGAGGTTGGATCTCTGGCTGGGAAAGCTCGCCGACTATCTCGAACTGAGAGAAGGAATTGGGACGACATTCAACGGCGGCCGGGAGGCGAAGCCGTTCAGCGCATGGGTGCGCGATCTTCTCGATGCGAGAGCCGGTCAGGATATCGTGATGATGGCAGATCTCCTGGAGTATGAGATTCTTCCCCGCTTGGTGACGAAGGCGTGCTGAGCCGGGGGTAGTGCTGAGGTTGTCGGCTCTTCGCCACTCGCTACTTACGATTCACCACTTGCCGTTCACATCAGGATATGGCCGTTGGTGTTCGTTGTGTGAGGTCGGTGGCGGTGCATTGATAGCTCAAGAGGCTCAAGTCCCTTACGGATCGTCCGATACAGCAGGCAATCAGCTCACAGGCCTGAGCGGAGAACAGGCTTCTGCACGGATGCGGAGGCGAGCACGTACGATCCGGTTCTTGTATCAAGGAGGAAGGGTCCATGGCACTTATCGTTAACAACAATCCTGCATCCATTTCGGCTCAGCGCAATCTGACGAACAGTACCAACCAGTTGGGTCGTTCGGTCGAGCGGTTGTCGTCCGGTCTCCGGATTACCCGCGCTGCCGATGATGCCGCCGGTCTCGGTTTGTCCGAAACCTTGCGCGCCCAGATTCGCAGCATCAATCAGGCGGTGAGGAATTCGTCAGACGGCATCAGCTTGACGCAAATCGCCGACGGCGCTGCCGCCACGATCGGCTCGCTGCTGGCTCGACTCCGGGAATTGGCGTCACAGTCCTCCAGCGGGACGGTGGGCACCACCGAGCGGTCGTACATCGATCAGGAATTCCTGGCACTGCGTTCAGAAATGGATCGTATTGCCGGGGTAACAGAATTCAACGGGCAGGCCCTCACCAGCGGTTCTACGATCAGCTTCACCATGCAGGTCGGATTCAAGAGCGGAACAGGCAATACTCTGACGATGGATCTGAACGACTTGACGATTACATCGTTAGGATTGAGCTCGGTGAACGTGTCTACTGCCAATAACGCACAGAGTGCGTTGAGCAATATTGATAGCGCGATCAGCGCTGTCGCGACCGCCCGATCCGAATACGGATCGCTCCAGAACCGGTTCGAAGCGACGATCGCGAATCTGTCGATCTCGTCCGAGAACCTGACGTCCGCAGAGTCCCGTATTCGCGATGCGGATATCGCGTACGAGACGTCTCAGTTCACGAAGAACCAAGTCTTGGTGCAGACCGGCATTGCCGTGCTTGCGCAGGCGAATACCCTGCCGCAGCAGGCACTGGCGCTGCTCCGAGGATAACCGTCGGAGTTCGATCACCGGCCCTCTTCCAATCCGGAAGAGGGGTCCGGTGACGAATATGTAACATGGGGGATGCCATGATTCACCCTCTAACACCGAAGGCAGATACCCTGTCCACGCCGGGTCGTGGAAATGAATCGGGAGAAACAGCGAAAAATATTTTGACTGCGGCAGGGGCTGTTTCTGCCTCCACAAAAACAACCGATGCGCGGCCTGATCAAGAGACGGTGAATCGGGCGGTTGCGAAGATTCGTGACGTATTGCAGAAAAGCGATCAGAGCCTGGAGATCGAAGTTGATCCTGACCTCCATCGCGTCATCGTGAAAATAATCAACCGGGATACGAATGAAGTCATTCGGCAAATTCCAATCAAGGAAGCCCTCGAGTTGGAAAAACGACTGGCGGACCAAAAGGGGCTTCTCATCGAAGAACATGCCTAGACCAATGGAAGAGGCGGTGACATGTCAGGGATAAGTTTCGGCGGGCTCGGGAACGGACTCGATTTTGGGCAAGTGGTTGATCAGTTGGTCAAAGCCTCCCGCCTGCCGGTGGATCGGTTGACTGCGAAGAAGGCGACGCTCAATTCGAAGTCCACCGACTATGCCACCCTAAGCACGAAGTTGATTGTTCTCCAAAGCGCTTCCGACAAGTTACGCCTTTCGACGTCGTTTGATCGAACCGCAACGAGTGTGTCCGACACCAGGGTTTTAAGCGCCACCGGTTCTTCGACGGCTACTCCAGGGAGCTATGCGATACGCATCACCCAGTTGGCACAGTCGAACCAGATCACGAACAGATCGACAAAGTCCGTCGCCGCCACGACTACGGACATCGTCAGCGGCTCATCCGGTACCTTCACGTTGCGGGTCGGATCAGGCGCGAATCAAACCGTAAGTCTCAGCGCCACGGCGACGCTCGATGATTTAAAAAATGCCATCAACGATCTTGGGGCGGGGGTGACGGCTTCCATCATCAATACGGGTTCGGATACGACACCGGCCTATCGTCTCGTGCTCACCTCGACCAGCACCGGTGCCGGAAACGGCATCACCATCGTGGCAGATGACACTACGCTTGACTTTGCGAATATCAGCGGTACGGGAGGGGTCGATACGTTGCAAGCGGCGCAGGACGCCACGCTTATTGTCGGTGACCCGACGCTCAATCCCGTGACCCTTCAGCGCAGCAGCAATACCGTGTCGGACGCGATTTCCGGCGTCACGTTGACCTTGACCGGCACGACGGGTAGCTCCACGGTGCAGGTCAATGTCACTCGAGACACGAGCGCTGTCAAAGAAAACATCAAGGCCTTGGCCACCGCGTACAACGAAGTCGTGAAGTTTATCAATGAGCGGAATACCTATGATGTGACCACCAAGCAAGGGGGGAACTTCTTTAACGAACCAACGGTTCGAGGGATTCTGTCACAGATTCGAACGGCGCTCGCATCAAGTGTTGCGGGCCTCTCCACACTGAGTTCAGTTGGTGAGTTGGGCTTCAAGACCGAACGCGACGGCACCGTTACTGTCGACGAAGCCAAGCTGGATACTTCCCTGAGCGCCAGCTACTCCGCGGTGAAGAACCTATTTATTAATCAAACTGCGAGCACTGGAATTGCCCAACTCATCACCAACGCTGTGGATACCCTTGAAGACGCGGTGGGAGGGGCACTCACTCTTCGAAAGAGCGGGCTGACCAAGCAAATTACAAACCTCACGAGCGAGATCGCAAAGAAAGAAGATCTCCTCGCGCAATACGAAGATCGACTCAAGCGTCAATACGCGGCACTTGACGGGCTGCTCGCACAACTAAAAGGCCAAATGTCGTCTATCCAAGCCAATTCAGGCACGAAGTAACAGCGTACCCACGGAAGGACCCTATGCTTGCCCAGTATGCCGGCCAGTATCAACAGACTCAGGTGATGACTTCGTCCAGCGTCCAGATCGTCGTGTTGCTGTACGATGCAGCCATTCAATCGATCGAACTGGCTCGTGTGGGTATCGAGTCGAACAATATCAACGACAAAGGCCGGTTTCTTGGCCGGGCTATTTCTATCGTGGGAGAGCTGAATAGCGTGCTCGACTTCGAGCGCGGCGGAGAGATCGCGGTTTCGCTCCGACGGCTGTACGAGTATATCCTGACCGAGCTGATTGCGGCGAACGCACGGAATAGCGCAGGCCATCTTGACGGTCCGCTCCGCTGTCTCAAGACTCTTCGGGAAGGCTGGCAGGAGGTGGTTGTTCGGCAGCAACCAGCGGTGGGGGCTGCCCGGTGATTGGCGTGATAGCCGACGGGGAGATCCGAAGGGACGAACTGGAACGGTTGACTGTGTCCGCGAGGGATGCGGCGGAGCAAGGCCGGTGGGACCTCGTCGATGAATGCTACCGCCTGAGGGATATTGCGATGCAAGGCGCATCGATTCCCCGGCAGGACGCCGAGCGGATGTTGTCGAGCGATCGACAGGTTCAGGAGCGGGCGTTGGTGGCGAAAGCGGCAGTGGCGGAATTGTTGCGTGAATCACAGGCCGTTCGCCTACGGCTCAGCAGGTTGCGGCATGGAGCAGGAACGATGGGGACGATCGATAGAAAGGCGTAGATCGTGAAGTCCGCTTCACCAGGGATGCCGGGCAAACGGCGAATGACGCACTTCGCAGAACTGAACCTCGACCAGCCAAGGCGGCAATATTTCTAATGAGGATAGCGGTGACCGACGGCATGCACATTGTGCTGGTGGCTGATTCTAGAGTCTGTCGGGCGAAGGTCTGGACAAAGCTTCCCGGTATGAAGGTGGATGTCTTCAACCGGCGAGCCTATTCAGTCGAGACACGGTTGCCTATGGATGTCCCTGTGTTGCTGTTTCAGGTCGGAGCTCGCTTTGCGGACACCGTGAAGGTGCTTGACCGTGTCTTCAAACATCGGCGAGATCTCTGCGTCATCCTGATCGGGCCAGATATCGGCGCAGACCACACGGCGCGGCTTCTGCGGAAGGGGGCCTACGATTACCTTGCCTGGCCCTGTCCGGCATCAAGACTCCTGGAGGCGGTCCACAGCGGCCTCGCTAATCGACGGACGTTCCTTTTTATGAGGGATCTGTCCGATGAGCTGGCACGGACCAATCAGGCGCTGGCACAAGACCGTGATGAACTTGCGCAATGCAACCGCCACTTGTCGTTTCTCCATCAGCTGACGCAAGCCTTTTCGGGGACGTTGGAGGCTGAGACTATCGTCAAGGCCTTGTTTGCGGGACTGCCGTCGTTGATTGCCGCCGATCTGGTTGGACTGGTTCGAGCCAATCCCGATCAGGCCTGGACATGGTCGCAGGCGCAAGACGTTCAAGGGGCGGACGCGTTACGTTCACGACTGTTGAACCGCCTCGGTCGGATGACCGGCAACGCAACATCGTGGCACGGGGCGATTCGTCCGCTGCGTAGCTCGAGTCTGGCGCTTGTGCCGGCGGCTGCGGGTTCTGACCAAAGTCAGGATGGCCACGCAGTCAGTGTCCATGAGGTCACGCTGGCTATCGGTTCGCATGGAGTCGGGATTTTACATGTCCAGCGGACACGTGAGCGCCCGTACACCCGACAAGAACAGCAGTTGCTGGCGACGATTGCCGCTGCGCTGGCAGTGGCCTTGGGCAATGCCGACGTGCATGGCCAGATTCAGGAGTTGGCCTTGCGGGATCCCTTGACCGGGGTGCTCAACCGGCGCGCACTCAATGGACCGCTTCAGCGGGAACTCAACGCCGGACTTCGCTATGGGTCCTCCGCCTGTCTGCTGCTGTTGGATCTCGACTATTTTAAAAGCGTCAACGACCGCCTTGGACATGTAGCCGGAGACGGAGTACTCGAACGCGTAGCAGCGCTGGTCCAGGAGCGAGTTCGCGAGGTCGATAGTGTTGGCCGGTATGGAGGGGAGGAGTTCGCCGTCGTTCTGCCTCATACTGATCTTGCCCAAGCGCAGGCGCTCGCCGAACGGATCCGCGCCGAGATCGAGCGCCGCGCATTCGATCTCGATGACGGGTCGGTGCGGATTACAGCCAGTTTTGGCGTGGCATCGCTTCAGGATTCATCGATCGACAGCATCGGCCGGTGGATTGCGGCAGCTGATTCCGCATTGTATGAAGCCAAGGCTCAAGGGCGTAATCGGGTGGCCATTCATGCCGACCATCGTCTAGGGCGGCCGCATACTGCCGCCATGCGAGCCGTCGCGTAACTTCTGAAAGGATTTTGTATGGCTCTTTCAGCCATGACCAATCAGCCTACCGCGGGTGATACTGCTTCGGAGGATCGACGGGAATGGCTTCGCATCGATGACAATCTATTACTCGAATATCGATTGCTGGATGAATCGGCCGAGATGCCAGCATCCGTCAGTGCGCCGGTAACCGACGAGGTCATTGCCGCTGCGGTGGGAAAGCCTACCGCGGAACTCTTGGCGCATTCCGGGGAGGCGCTGGTCGATTCTTCGCTGGTGCCATGGATGATGAAGGTGGACTGGTTGCTCGAGGTCCTGTTGAAGACGTTAGCCAAGGCGCATCCGGGCTGTATGGACATTGCGCGTGTGACGGCTGTCAATATCAGCGGCGGCGGGGTGAGCTTTACGTCGCCTCGGCAGTTCAATGCCGGCGACCGATTGGCGCTGAAAATAATTCTGCCGCCCTTTACGCCGGTTCAGACGGTTATCAAGATCATCCGATCGTCTTCCGACCCTCAAGGACATGGATTTGCGCTGGCTACGGAATTTGTGGATCTCAACGCAGACGATCAAGAACACCTTATCCGGCACATCCTTCGTACGCAAGCCGAACGGCTGCGTGCCAGACGGGGCCCGGGTGCTTAATGGTAATGGGAAGTTACTGGCCACGGGTCAATCGGTAAGCTACTCACGCTCAAGGTTCTACGCGGCCATGCCGATAGTGCAAGTGCTATGAAGGACGCCGCATCTGAAACAACAGCGCTCGCTGGGGGTTATGCCTTTACGGGGGATGGCGAGATCCTGACCATCGTCGATGTGGCACGGTTTCTGCGGGTCCCGAAATCCACGGTATACAAGCTCGCACGAATCGGCGAATTGCCGGCCTCGAAAATCGGAAAACATTGGCGCTTTCTCCGCCGTGATATCCATGAATGGATGCGCAGCCGGTCCGCGCTGGTAAAACCCGATCGCTGATTGCGCAGGCCGTGTCGAGTCTTCAGCGATGAGTGTGTAGCGTTGAGTGATCAGATGCCACGCTCGAGTGCTTCCCGTTCCTGACGCATACAGCCTCCACCGCATCATTCTTATCCTATCTGTGAGCCATGTCCGGCCGCCTGACAGTTGCGCCGCATGCCTTAGGTTTTCCCAAGAATGTGCCGATAGTGATGGGCGATGGGCACTCGAATAGGGGGCTCAGTTCTGGATGGCATTGAGGGCAGTCCTGCGCTGATTGTGACGTATTGTGCCGCAGATGGAGGGAGATGTTATGCCGGCTGATCCAAACATGAAAATCCTTGTCGTGGACGATATGGCCACGATGCGGAGAATCGTGAAAAACATTTTGAAACAGTTGGGGTTTGCCAATGTGGAAGAAGCCGAAAACGGGCAGGAAGGGCTGCAGAAACTGCGTGCGGACACGTTTGGGTTTGTCGTCTCCGACTGGAATATGCCGGTGATGACGGGCATCGACATGCTTCGCGCGATTCGAGCCGACGACAAACTTAAAACGATTCCAGTCCTCATGGTCACGGCTGAAGCGCAACAGGCAAATCTGGTCGAGGCGATTCAGGCCGGGGTCAGCAATTATATCGTCAAGCCGTTTACAGCGGAGACGATGCAGGAAAAATTGGGGAAGATTTTCAAGTAGGCGCGCCGGACCCGTGAGAGAGCGGGCGTCGAGTTGGATTGCAAAGGGAGAACCCGTGCAACAGAACGGTCATCAACTATACGAAGAGCTCGGGGAATTAGCGCGCTTCGTCGAAAAGGCTATGCGGACCCTCAGCGAGATCAGCGCTCCGATCGTGTCCGGCAGCGCAGGTTTGCCGATGGCTTCATTGCATTTGGTTGATCTCAACAAAATGACGGAAGAGGGCACGCTTGAGGTGATGCGGCTGACGGAAATGATTCAAGACAATCGAGGCCGTGTCGTCAAGGAGCTGGCTGCCGTCGCAGAGACATTGAAGGCTGTGGATTGTACGACGCTCTCGATGCGTGTTCAGAGCATCGCCGCCGACCTGGCGCAGGATGACAAGTGTTTGACGGAAATTATGACCGCCTTATCCTTTCAAGACTTGGTCGCGCAGCGGGTCAAGAAACTCGTGGCGATTCTCGATGACGTGCGGGACAAGCTGGTCGAACTGGTTGTTGTGTTCGGTATCCCGCACGATGCGGACGGCATTGCCGCAACGGGGAAAACGGGGGAAATGCTCAAGCAGCTCGAAGAATCAAAAACGACATCGATGAAACAGAATGTGGCTGACGATATTCTGGCCCAATACGGTTTCAAATGATGCCGTTCCTCTTTTGTGTTTCGTGTTATCCGGGGAAAACGTCTGAAAACGCGAACGTTCCCCCCCTGCTCTATGAAACACGGTAGCTGACGAACCGTTCTAAGTCATGCAGGCATGACGTGCCGCATGTATGAGGTCAATGGCGAATGGACATTGCAACAATTCTCGGAATCGTCCTGGCGATTGGAGCGATTCTTGGGGGGCAAGCGCTGGAAGGAGGTCATGTCGGATCGATCCTGCAGCTCACGGCTTTCATCATCGTCATGGGCGGGACGTTCGGCGCCTGTTGCGTGCAGAATCCGCTGTCGGTGGTCCTCAGAGCGTTCGGCGCGCTGTCGATGGCATTCGCCGGTTCTCACATCGACAATAAGGGAACGATTGCGCTCATTCTTGATCTTGCCAACGTCTCGCGGAAACAAGGGCTGCTGGCGCTTGAAGGAAAACTGAAGGGCATCAAAGATCCGTTCATACAAAAGGGCGTCCAGCTGATCATTGACGGCACCGATCCCAAAGTGGTGCACGAGATTCTTGAAATTGAAGTCGAACATCATGAAGAAGAAGGGATTCTGGCGGCCAAAGTCTGGGAGGCTGCCGGAGGGTATGCACCCACAATCGGTATCTTGGGCGCCGTGCTCGGACTGATCCATGTGATGGAAAACCTGGCGGACCCGTCGAAGCTCGGCAGCGGCATCGCCGTGGCGTTTGTCGCCACGATCTACGGTGTCGGCATGGCCAACCTGTTTTTTTTGCCGCTGGCCAATAAGATCAAGCTGAAGCTTAAAGAAGAGGCCGGCGCGCGGACCATGACGATCATGGGGTTGGTCGGGCTTGCGCAAGGGGAAAACCCCAGGCTATTGCAGGAAAAGCTCGAAGGATTTTTGCCGCACAGCGAGCGATCGCACGAGAAGAAGAAGTGAAGCGTATCTCGTTGGAAAAAGAGCTGATAGCTGATGGCGTATCGCACATGATCGGATCAAGCTTCGATTCTCTCTCCGGTCCCATGCCATAAGCCATACGCTATAGGCCTCTTTAGACCGATGGCGCTTCACGAGAACTAGCGACGATCTAAGTTATGTCAAAGAAGAAACATGAAGAGCATGAGAACCACGAACGCTGGCTCGTGTCCTATGCGGACTTCATCACGCTGCTCTTCGCATTCTTTGTCGTCATGTACTCCATCTCAGCCGTCAACGAAGGAAAATTCAGGACGGTTAGCGAATCAATCAAGGCAGCCCTCAACCCCATGTATGCCCCGCCAGTGAGTTCCAAACCCTTTCAAGTCGGCGAGAGCAAGCCGACGACCTTCCAACCATCGGTGCATGCGAGTCGAGAGCACGTGATACGTCGGATACAGGTTCTGACGCAACCTCTTGGTCATGCTGTCAAAGTCTCCTTGGGTTCGGCCGCCGAACATCGGGTCGGAGAGATTATCCTAACGATTTCCGATCATGTGTTGTTCAAACCCGGCGAAGCGACGCTGCAGCCGGCGGCCTTGCCGTTTCTGCGGGGGTTGGCGGATGTGCTGGTGGAATTAGACCGCCATGTGAAAATCGAAGGACACACGGATAACGTGCCGATCCGGACTGCGCAGTTCCCGTCGAACTGGGAACTCTCTGCGGCGAGGTCCGTCATGATCGTCCGTGTGCTGTCTGAACTGTACGGAGTGCCGCCGGCTCACCTTGCGGCTATTGGATATGGGGAGACCAGACCGCTGACCGCCAATCTGGATCCTGAGCAGCGGGCGAAAAACCGGCGTGTCGAGGTCATCATTTTAGAGAATGCCTCCTCATCGGCGAGAGCTCACAGGGAGGAAGGCGCAGGAGACCAGAGCGACAGTCTAGCCATGCCTGGCTCAAGTCATGGACAGGATCAGCCGACACTACCTGCATATCAGCCCTGAGCAGGCAGAGTGCCGGATCGTTTTGGGACGACTTTGGTCTATCAAAGAGGAAAAGCGATATGGAATCGAATTCCAGACACTTGGCTCCGACCGGCGAGCTCACAATTTTTGAAGCGGCGGAGTTCAAGGGCGGATTGCTCACACTATTTGAGAACGAGGGGCTCGTGTCGCTTGACCTGGGGAAAGTCACGCGAGTGGATACATCCATCATTCAGCTCCTGTGGGCCGCGCGGAAGCAGGGGCGCATGGTTGTCAGCGGGATATCGCAGGATCTGCAAGCCAAACTGACTCAACTCGGATTTTCTGAACCGCTCAGTGAGTAATGTGCGAGGCCAGGTTCGCCGATCGGACGGGAGACAATGACCGCTGATGCTGGACGTCCGGCCAAGGCCGGCAGCGAAACGGATGAAGGCGGTATGCCGCGCGGACATCGGCAGGCCTGGGAGACGTTTGCCGCCTGTGCCGTGAGGCTCATTCCCGTCCTGAAGGCGCAAATGAAAGCGGTGACCGAAGAGACGGAACGGTCGGCGATGGAGTTGTTGATGCATCTGAGGGTGCTGGCTTCCCCGGGCACGGGCGCCACAGCTGAAGAGAAGTCGGCAAGCCTGTCAAAGGTCGTGATGGCCATGCAGTTCCAGGACATTACACGCCAGAAATTGGAGCATGTCGGTGAAGCCTTGGATCAATGGAGCCGGCATCTGCAGGCGCTGATGCGAGGCCCGCAGGATGAGGGCGCTCAGTGGGAAATTGCCGAACTGGAGCAGATCGAACAGACCTACACGATGGAAGAGGAACGCCGTCTCCATGCAGCGGCTGTCATGCCCGAATACCAGGAACCGATACCAACCGATGTGTTGGAAAACGAGTCGGAGTCTGATTCTGTCACGTTGTTTTAAGCGAGTGCGCCGCCCCCTGAGAAGGATGTTTCATGGGAAGCTACGCTACTGACTTCGGAGGAATAGTATGAGTAAAACCGCACTCGTCGTCGACGATTCGCCCACCATGCGGCAGATGGTGGCCTTTACCCTTACCAATGCCGGTTTCACGGTTGTCGAAGCCGAGCACGGGAAAGATGCCGTACGGAAAGTCTCCGACGGGGGGAAAATGGACGTCGTCGTGACGGATCTGAATATGCCTGAAATGGACGGGATCACGCTCATCAAGGAGTTGCGCAAGATGGCGGCTTTCAAATTTACGCCGATCCTGATGCTCACCACGGAATCGGCGATGGAAAAGAAACAGGCGGGGAAAGAGGCCGGCGCGACCGGATGGATCGTCAAGCCTTTCAATCCAGAGGTGTTGTTGAAGACGATCGCCAAGGTGCTGCCGGCATGAAGACTGTGAAATGTGAAAGGTGAAACGTACAAGGTGAAATGCGAGATGTGTGAGGTCAGAGACAGGAGCAGCTGCTTGTCGTTTCACGTTTCACGATTCACGTCTCACGAGATTCTATGAACAACGACTTCGCGCAATTTCAAGATGCGTTTTTCGAGGAAGCCGCCGAGCATCTCGCGGTTGTCGAAGAAGGGCTGTTGCAGTTGGAACAGCATCCGGAAGATCTGGATCTTCTGAACAAGATCTTTCGCTCGGCCCATTCGATCAAAGGCGCGAGCGGCATGTTCGGCTTCAATGCCGTCGCGCAGTTCACGCATAAGATGGAGACCTTGCTGGATCTGTTGCGAAACGGACAAACGGCCGTCACGTCGAAAAACGCCGATCTATTGCTCAAGTCCACCGACTGCCTCAAGACATTGATCGATGCCGCGAAGACCGAGACTCCGGTGGACAATGAGACGGTTCAGCGGCTCACGGTGGAACTCGCGGCGGCCAGCGACCTGAAGATTGAGGTGAAAGCCACGGGTGAGGCGGGCCCTTCGAAATCGTCCGTAACCGCAGTCGCAACCACAACCTTTCTTATCACCTGGACTCCGCCCGAATGGTTATTCCAGCGCGGCCTCGACCCGCTGCAGGTCATGAAGGAGCTTGCGGATCTGGGTACCTTGTCCCAGGTTGCCGTCGATGCGTCTCGGCTCCCGGACCTGGCCGAGATGGATCCGGAGCGATGCTACTTGTCCTGGAGCATGCGGGTGACGACCGGGAAGGACCGGCAAGTCGTTGACGCCGTTTTCGAATTCGTCCGTGAGGACAGTGAACTGACGATCGAAGAGGTACGGGGTAAGGAGTCAGGGGTAAAGGGTGAGGAGCAGACGTCTGATGGCATTGAGGATGGGCCCAAACCGCTCGGGGAAATTTTGGTCGAAAGCGGCATCGTTTCTCGCGAAGCGCTTGACGGGGCCTTGGCGCAGCAAAAACGGGTCGGCGAGATCCTGATCGAGCAACATGCCGCCAGCCCCCAGCAAGTCGAGCAGGCGCTGCACAAACAGCGACAACAGGAGGCGGCGTCTCAATCGAAGAAGGCCGACACGGCGTCGATCCGCGTCGATACGGCCAAGATCGACAAACTGATCAATCTGGTCGGCGAACTGGTCATTACCCAGTCGATGCTCAGCGACTTGGGAACTCGATTCGAAATGAATCAGATCCATGTGTTGCTGGAGAGAATGGCGCAGCTGGAGCGCAATACGCGCGAGATTCAGGAACGGGTGATGAGCATCCGCATGCTGCCGATCGGCACTGCGTTCAGCCGGTTTCCCAGGCTGGTCCGCGATCTGTCCGCCAAAGCGGGCAAGAAAATCCAGCTCGTCTTATCCGGCGAGGAGACCGAACTCGACAAGACCGTCATTGAATCCATCGGCGATCCCTTAACACATCTCGTCAGGAATTCCGCCGATCACGGGTTGGAGACGCCGGAAGTGCGTCTAGACGACAATAAACCTGAAGTCGGGACCATCCGGCTCAACGCCTTTCATGAGGGCGGGAACATTTGTATCACGGTTGAGGACGATGGGCGCGGATTGGACAGGGAGAAAATCCTGGCGAAGGCCGCCAAGCAAGGCTTGATAACTGAAAATGAAAAACTGACGGACGACCAGATCTGGTCGATGATCTTCAAGCCTGGATTTTCGACAGCGGACAAGATTACCGACATTTCCGGCCGTGGCGTCGGCATGGACGTCGTGAAACGCAATATCGAGAACTTGAGTGGAACGATCAGTATCAAGACGGAGAAGGGGAAAGGGACTCGCTTTACCCTCAAGCTGCCGCTCACGCTCGCCATTATCGAAGGCATGACGGTTCGTGTCGGACGAGAAACCTATATCGTGCCGTTGCTGTCGATTTTGGAATCCCTGCAGCCGAAGCCTGAGTCGGTCAAAACCATTATCGGGAAAGGCGAACTGATCAATGTGCGCAACACCTATTTGCCGATCGTGCGTTTGTACGAGGTGTTTTCTCTGCAGCCCGAGCACACTGATCCGACAAAAGGAATTCTTCTGATTCTGGAGACGGAGGGGGAGCGTGTGGTGGTCATGGTGGATGAAATCCTTGGCCAGCAGCAGGTCGTCATCAAGAGTATGGAGCAGAATTTCCGCAAGGTGGAAGGCATCGCCGGTGCGACGATCTTGGGGGACGGGACGGTCGGGTTCATTTTAGACGTGCGGGGCCTATTGGAAATTGCTTGCCGAGAGGCGTCGCTGGTGGCGTGAGACAGTCGCGACACAGGCCATGCCGCAGGGAAGACAGCGTGTTTGGTGGAGAGAAGAAACCCGAATGGTGAACGACACGCGATGCCAGATGCGGGATAAGGGAGGATCCTATGGCTGCAGCACAGCCTGAGACTGCGATGAAAGATCTCCATCAGCCGAGTGAGTCAGCGCCGAACGGCAGCCAGTTCTTGACGTTCAATCTGGGCGAAGAATTATACGGCGTGGACATCCTGCGTGTGCAGGAGATCAAGGGCTACACGGCGGTGACCAAGATCCCCAATACCCCTTCGTATATCAAGGGAGTGCTGAATCTGCGCGGCACCATTGTCCCGATTGTCGAATTGCGCACCAAGTTCGGAATGCAGACGATCGAGTACACCATGTTTACGGTCATCATCGTGGTCGTCGTCAAAGAGAAAGTCATGGGCTTGGTTGTCGACGCGGTGTCCGACGTGCTGGATATCGATAAGAAAGACGTACAAGCACCGCCAAATTTCGGCGCCAGAATCAACGTGAGTTTTATGAACGGCATCGGGAAATCCGGGGACAAGCTGGTGACGCTGCTGGATATCGATCGCATGTTGTCTGGTGAGGATTTGCAAGGAGCGGCCGCAGCCTAAGCGAGATCTGTAGTGGTCGAGCTTGTGTTGAGCTAGATGGTCTTGGCGGCAAATGACAATTCGTCGCCGCCAGTAAGAGTCGGCGCCGTGCAGTGTATAGATGCGAAGAGTTCAGATTTCTGTGGATGAGGCCCCAGTCACTCTCTGCATGCGCGCTGAACGAAAGTGCAGTGTTCTCAGCTAGTCGTGAGTGATTAAGCAGGGTACCGAGGTCATGTTATTCGATAGAGGCGAGAGTGGATATTGCAAACGGTCAGACCCACGGATGAGCTCTTGCGCGATCAGAGAAGGCTCAGCGGGGGTTTGTGTTAGGGAGGGCATATGCTGAACAGGTTCAAGAATCTCCGTATCAAGTCGAAATTAGTGTGGGGCTTCGGGGTTTCCGGGCTGCTGCTCCTCATTATTGGACTGATGTCCTTTGAGGGTATGAATCGGCTCAGTGGCCACACGGAGTTCATTTATAAGACGAACCTGCTCGGGGTCACGATCATGAGTGATCTTCGTGCTCAGATGCTGCGCAGGAGCAACAACGTCATATGGCACATTCTGGCGAGTGATTCGGCCGCAATGGCTGCGCAGGAAAAGAGCATAGCCGAGCTCGACAAGGCAATAGAGGACCTGTTGGCGAAATACGTCCCGCTTATCGTCGCGGAAGAGGAAAGAAAAGTCTTTGAAAAATTACGAGCCGGGATCCCCGAGTATATGGAAATCCGGAAGAAAGTGTTGCAACTCAGCAAGAATTTCAGCAAGGACGCTGCGGCAGAGGTTCAGAAGACCGAACTGGCCGAAAAAATCGGCGCGCTCTATGACATGGTCGACTGGTTGGTTAAAGAAAATAATAGACAGGCGGAGGAAAGTTACCAATCCGGCCACGATCTCAGTACGAGCCTGAATTGGGGCATGGGTCTCTTGAGCATCAGTGCGTTCCTCATCGGTGGGATCGCGGTGTGGTTTGTTTCCAAGTTGATCGTCGACAATCTGGCAAATGTGCTGGCGGCGGCGGAGCAACTCCAAAACGGCAATCTGACCCATCGCGCGAAGGCCACGACTCAGGACGAAATTGGGAAACTGTCAACGGCCTTCAATCAGATGGCCGAGACGATGCAAAACAAGGTCGAACAGGAGCAAAGGAGCGCATCAGAGATGAAGGGCATTACCGGTGCGCTGAACCGTGCCCAGGCGGTGGTTGAATTCGGTCTGGATGGGACGGTGCTCACGGCCAACGAGAATTTCCTCAACACCCTCGGCTACTCATTGGCGGAGATCAAGGGGCAGCACCATCGGATGTTCTGCGAGGCGGCGTACACGAATAGTGGTGAGTATATGGCGTTTTGGCAGCGCCTGAACCGGGGCGAGTACGACGCGGGGGTGTACCGGCGAGTGGGCAAGGGGGGCAAAGAGATCTGGATTCAGGCCTCGTACAACCCGATTCTGGATGCCGCCGGCAAGGTGTACAAAGTCGTCGAGTTCGCCACGGACGTGACGGGTCAGAAGTTGGCGCAGAATGAAGTGGAAAAACTTATCAAGACCGCCGCGGCCGGCGATTTATCCAATCGAATCGACATCGCGCAATTCGAGGGGGCGGCCAAGGAGCTGACGGCCAGCATCAATCAGTTGCTCGATGCGGTCGTGACTCCGCTCCGGGAAGCACAGACGGTATTGACGGCGTTGGCGGACTGTAATCTGACTCGTTCGATGACGGGCATGTATCACGGTGAGTTCGAGCAGATGAAGTCCAGTCTCAATGGCGCAGTGCATAAGCTGACGGAAACGATCACAGTCGTGCGAGAGGCGGTGGAAGCGGTGACCACCGGATCGGAAGAGATCAGCAAAGGGAGTGAAGATCTGTCGCAGCGGACCAGCGAGCAGGCCAGTTCTCTCGAAGAAACCAGCGCCTCCATGGAGCAAATGACCAGCACGGTGAAACAGAGCGCGGACAATGCGAAGCAGGCGAATCAACTGGCGATTGCTGCGCGTGAAGTCGCGGAGAAGGGAGGGGCCGTCACGGTCCGCGCGGTGGAGGCGATGGGCGAGATCAACAAGAGCAGCAAAAAGATCGCGGATATCATCACGGTGATCGACGAGATCGCGTTTCAGACCAATCTCCTGGCCTTGAACGCGGCGGTCGAGGCTGCGCGGGCCGGTGAACATGGCCGGGGCTTCGCGGTCGTGGCGTCGGAAGTCCGCAACTTGGCCCAACGGTCCGCGACGGCGGCCAAGGAGATCAAGGGGTTGATCAATGAGTCGATCCAGCGCGTGATGGACGGGAGTGAGTTGGTGAATCAGTCCGGCAAGACCTTGGAGGAGATCGTGAATTCTGTCAAGCGGGTCACGGACATCATTGCTGAAATCAGCGCAGCCTCGCAGGAACAGGCGAGCGGGATCGACCAAGTAAACAAGGCAATCATGCAGATGGACGAAACCACGCAGCAGAATGCCGCCTTGGTCGAACAAACGACCAGCGCCAGCCAGACTATGCGTCAACAAGCGAGCAGTCTGCTCACCCACGTCTCCCTGTTCAAGACTCAGGTGACAGAGGAGCAGAAGGCGGGGATGAAAGCCATCACGGCCCATCGGCTGGAAACCGCCCATTCGATTCAGGATGCGTACTTTGGGGGAGACGATGATCATTCGGCTGCGCGGAAACCGCAAACGCCCCGCGCGGGAGTCCGTAAACAGCCTGCTCCTGTGAGGCCGTTGCACAGCCCAAATACGCTCGCCGCCGTCAAGTCCAGCGGGAAAAAAGAGGAAGAGTTCGAGGAATTCTAGAGACGCAGCCGTTGCGCGCAACACAGCGGCTGCCTGTACGTACGACGAGGAGCGCCGTCGCCGGTTCCAGTACGTCTGCCCGATCCGCCGGTCTTCAGGCAGGACCGTGTTGCCGGCTGTTTCTGCGGGGACTCCACTCCGCGCAGTCAAGAATTTCACTTCATCGACCGACAAGATTCTAGCCGCCAAGACAGCCTGGCGAGCCAGCGCCCCTGCTCTATGCGCAAGCAAATCGGAGTCTCCCTGTGGGCCACACGATTACGGCAGAAGAATTTGAACGTTTTCGCGCCTTGATCTACGACGAGAGCGGCATTTCGCTCAATGATCAAAAGCGCACGCTGGTGGAGTCCCGCCTGTCGAAAAGGCTGCGGGATCTCGGGATTCAGACATTCTCCGAGTATTACAGAGTGATTACAGAGGACGCGACTCGAGAAGAGTTCACGCAGGTGCTGGATCTGATCTCCACCAACAAGACAGATTTCTTTCGAGAGCCCCAACATTTCGAGTTTCTTCGCACCAAAATTCTTCCTGAGGTGGCGGCGACCAGGAAGATTCGTATCTGGTCCTCCGCCTGTTCGACCGGCGAAGAGCCCTATACGATCGCCATGACATTGTTCGAGAGCGTCCAAGATGCCGCGCAGTGGGATTGCAAGATCTTGGCGTCGGATCTTTCGACCAGGGTCTTGGCCAAGGCGGCATCGGGGGTCTACGACCAAGATCGCTTCCGCGATGTGCCGCCCGACATCCTGCGTCGGCATTTTTTACGAGGACGAGGCGGCAGAGCGGGATTGTACAAGGTAAAACCGCATTTGGCGGCCATGATCCAGTTTCGCCGTCTGAATCTGATGGCGGAGCGGTTCCCTATCACGACCCCGCTCGACCTGATTTTCTGCCGCAACGTCATGATTTACTTCGATCGTCCGACCCAGCAGACACTTGTCAACAAGTTCTATGGGTATTTGAAACCGGGCGGCTATCTGTTCATCGGGCACTCGGAAAGCTTGCAGTGGGTTAAGCATCCTTTTCAGACGGTCGTCCCGACCGTGTATTACAAAGCGCCATAGGATCTATCCGGTGATTGACAACGAACATTTTAGCCATGTGCGGCGTATGCGGGACGGCCGATTTCCCCATGAAATTGCGTCTATTCTTCCGGGAGAGTTCTTTGTCAGCGCGGAACCGATGGTGGTCTATACCGTGCTGGGGTCCTGTATTTCCGCCTGTATCCGAGATCCGATCGCCGGCGTGGGCGGGATGAACCACTTTATGTTGCCGGAGCCGAAGGGAAAAGACGGGCCGGCCTGGGGCGAGCCGACTCGGTACGGATCCTTCGCCATGGAGTCGCTGATCAACGGTATCTTGAGGCGCGGAGGGATCAAAAGCCGCTTGGAGGTCAAGCTGTTCGGAGCCGGGAAAATCTATGAGGGGAATATCGATGTGGGGGCCAACAACGCGGCGTGGGTAACGCAATATCTGGAGAGCGAGGGGCTCGCCGTCGTCAAGGCAGATCTCGGCGATGTGTTTCCGAGGAAAGTCTATTACTTTACCGATTCGGGGCGTGTGCTGATGAAAAAGATCGAACGGATCAAAAATCGGACGATCGTTGAGCGGGAGACTGAATACAGTGTGCGAATCACACAGCGGGAGCAGCAGCCGGCGGAGGATGTGACGCTGTTTTGACTGATAGTCCAAAAGTCAAAATGTCGAAAGTCATTCATGTCTGAAGACGTTACGACTTTCTGACTTGATGACTTTCTGACGGGAGACATATGGGCAAGATTCGAGTTCTGATCGTCGACGATTCCGCGCTCATGCGGCAGGTGCTGACGGCCTTGCTGTCGAAGGACCCGGATGTCGAAGTCATCGGGGTTGCTCCCGATCCCTATGCCGCCCGCGAAAAAATCAAGGCATTGAATCCAGATGTGCTGACGCTCGATGTCGAAATGCCGAAGATGGACGGACTCACGTTTCTTGAGAAGCTGATGCGGGGGCATCCGATGCCGGTCGTCATGGTGAGTTCATTGACGGAAGCCGGCTGTCAGACCACATTGCGGGCGCTGGAGCTCGGCGCAGTGGACTTCATCACCAAACCCAAGATCGACTTGCGGGAAGGTATGGAAGAATTGGCGCAGGACATCATCGCAAAGGTGAAGGCCGCTGCCGTCGCAACTGTGAAGCGTCAGGCGTCAGGCGTCAGGCGAGAGATGCCCCCCCTTACTCCTCACCCCTCACCTCTCACGTCCAGAGGGGCCATGATCAAGACGACCGATACGATTATCGCCATCGGTTCTTCTACCGGCGGGACCGAGGCGGTCAAGGAGGTGCTGGAAGTGCTTCCGCCCAACACGCCTCCGATTTTGATCACCCAGCATATGCCGGAGCGGTTTACCAAGACCTGGGCCGACCGTCTGAACGGTCTCTGCCGGATTTCCGTGAAAGAAGCGGTGGATGGCGACAGTGTCTTGCCTGGCCACGCCTTAATCGCGCCGGGCAGCTATCACATGACGCTGGTCCGGAGCGGCGCCCGGTATACGGTTCAGATCAATCAGGACCCCCCGGTCAATCGGCATCGGCCGTCGGTGGATGTCATGTTTGCGTCTGTCGCTCAGTATGCCGGTGGGAACGCGGTCGGCGTCATTCTCACCGGGATGGGCGGCGACGGGGCCAAGGGCCTGCTTGTGATGAAACAGGCCGGCGCGTTTACGATCGCACAGGATGAGGCGAGTTGTGTGGTGTTCGGTATGCCGAAGGAAGCGATCAAGCTCGGAGGCGCGGAGAGGGTGCTCCCGCTTGCCGATATCGCAAGTGCCATCTATACGCATGTAAACCGATAAAGATAAAAGGAGGAGTCATGTCGATGATCACGAAAGAACGTTCGGTTCCAAACGGTGTGGTTCTGGATATCACGGGGGATCTGACCTATGCCAATCGCGAAAAGTTTAAGACGGCCGTGGAGAAAATACGGCAGCGAGGCGATCGGTATTTGATTTTGAACATGGCCGATGTCCGGTTTGTCGACAGTTCCGGACTCGGGTTGCTGGCCCTCGTTTCGCAAAACTTCAAGCTCAGCCAAGGGCAAGTGAGCATGTTGAAGCCGCAAAGCTATGTGCGGGAAATCATGGTCCTCGCGAATATCCAAAAGCTGATCCCCGTTTATGACAACGAGCAAGAGGCGGTGAGTGGGTTCAAGCAGGCGGCGTAGGCGCGCGGCGGTACAAGGTTGAAGGCGTAGTGATGAAATCAGGGAACACGGATCACTCTGTTCCTTCACGCGAGGACTTCGATGACTCTTTCGGTATCTACTAACCAGACATCCGGCGGCGACAAGTCGGCGGCGCAGCAAACCGCGCTGATCGTGGACGATGAGCCTGTTTCTCGTGCCGGTATGGCGGCGCGTCTCAAGCGGCTTGGGTACCGGGTGCTTCAAGCCGGAGACGGCAAGGCGGGACTGGAACTGCTCCGCCGCGAGCGTCCGGACCTGACAATTCTCGATTGGATGATGCCGGAGCTGGATGGACCCTCCGTCTGTGAACTGGTCCGGCGCGACCCGGAGGTGTTCTCAAGTCAGATTATTCTGATGACCGGCCATGATCAGCCTGAGCAGATTGCCGAAGGACTGGCACGCGGCGCCGACGATTTTCTCAGCAAGGCTGCCAGCCCGCAGGAAATTACCGCGAGAGTTCAGGCCGGGATGCGCGCGGCGGGCTTGATCCGCCGGTTGGAGCATGCCACCGACGAAATCCGGCGCAAACAAGAGGCGATCGAACAGGAATTGCAATCGGCTGCGCGCTACGTCGTATCCCTGTTGCCGGCGCCGGGCCTGCTCTTGCCCGGCTTGGAGATGGCCTCTGCCTATCGGCCATCGTCCACATTGGGCGGGGATCTGTTCAATGTGCTGCGATGGGATGAGCATTCGCTCGGTTTGTATTTGCTCGATGCGTCGGGCCACGGTGTGTCGCCAGCGTTGCGGTCCGCCTCATTTGCGACATTTTTGCGGGAGGACAATCTGCTGCATCGCGTCGGGTCAAGCGACCCAGGGGCAATCTTGACGGAGGCCAATCGGCAATTCCCACTCACGGAAAACGGCAGTTACTTTACGATCGTCTTTGCGCGGCTGGATATTCGCACTCACACGCTGTTCTACGCGACGGCCGGACACAATGGGTTGATACTGCACCGCCGTTCCGGTGAGATCTGTTGTCTCGCGCAGCCGAGTCTTCCGCTCGGATTCGACGAGGGGAACGTCTATCACACAGTCGATACGCAACTGTCGCCCGGAGATCGGCTCTATCTGATGAGCGACGGGCTGTATGAGGTGCCTTCACCGACCGGTGAGTTGTGGGGACAGGCTCGTCTGGAAATCAGCATGCGCGAGGCAGCCGCCAAACCTCTGGCCGACGCACTGTCCTATGCCATCGGCGCGGCTGAACAGTGGTTGGGGCATCAGCGATTTCCCGACGATGTTGCCGTGATGAGCATCGAACTTGCGGGATGAGGCTTCGATGGGCGGTGAGAGGAGAAACTCGGCACCATGAGCGACGGACAGATTTTCAACCTGAACGAAGCGTTGACGCGAGCCGATCAGGACATTGAGCTGTTTCAGACGCTGGCGGAATTGTTCCTGGAGCATGGTCCGAAAGACATGGCTGAGATCAAGACAGCGCTGGCCGCCCGCGACACCGCAGCCGCGGGGCGATCCGCCCATCGCCTGAAAGGGGCCGTATTGCAATTTTGCGCACCCGCCGTGCTAGAGGCGGCCATGCGGATGGAAGAAGCGGGAAAGGCGGGGGATGTCGCGGCTGCCTCCGGCCTGTGCGGCGAACTGGAAGCCGAACTGTCTCGCCTGCTCGATGCGCTTCGCCACGTGATGGATAAAGGACTCGCCGCATGATCCCCGAGCATCCTGCTTGCCACGTCTTGGTCGTCGATCCTTGTGCCGAGACCCAAGCCGGCATTGCGAGTTGTGTCGATGGGCGGGGGATGTCCATTGTCACGGTGTCCGATCCTGCCGCCGCGCTGGCCGCCATGGACTGGGCCATGCCGGATGTCGTCATCACCGACTTATTTCTGTCCGGCGGAGAGGGACTTGCATTGACGAAGGAGCTCAGAACCCGCCATGAAATGTGCCCTGTCATCGTCATGGCGAAGGATGCGCCCGAGTCTGCGATCGTGGAGGCGCTCCGCGTTGGCGCGATCGACTATCTGCATAAGCCGATCGTCGAAGACGAGCTGGCCCATGCGTTGTACCGCGCGCAGCATGCGGTGCCTGGGCACCTGACGGATCTGTCCGGAGTATTCCGCTGGGACCAGCGGATCACAATGGATTCCGAGCCTGCGCACGCGCAGGGGGTGATTTCCTGGTTGATGAAAACGACAGCCGCAACGCTGCCTGAAATACGAAGGCTGCACTTGCGAGGGGCGCTCCAAGAGCTGCTGCTCAACGCGATCGAACACGGCAACCTCGAAATCTCCTTCCGGGAGAAGCAGCAGGCGTTGGCCGCAGATGAGTATGAGTCGCTGGTGAGCCATCGGCTGGCCCAGCCGAGACTGAAACAGCGGCAGATCGTCAGCTCTGTCCGATACGAGTCAGAGACCCAGCGAGTGACCTATCGTATTGCCGACGAGGGAGCTGGATTTGAGTGGCGAAGCCTGCTTGCCAAACCAAAAGACGCCTATAGTGACGATGCCGAGAACGGGCGCGGTATTCTTCTGGCGCGATCGCTTTTCCCGGACCTGACCTACAATGATCGGGGCAATGAAGTGACGTTTACGATGCCGCTGAGTTGAGCACCTGCCCGTGGGACCTGGCCGTTTCGATCGGCGCTGCGCGCAGTGTCCGATTTCTTGACAGGTGTTCCAATATCTCATAGTTTGATAGGCATGCATGGAACGCAGCTTGGCGCGCCGCCTCACATTTGGCTCGTCGAGGACGATGAGGATATGGTCACGCTGCTGCGGTTTTATCTGGAGCGTGAAGGATATACGGTGACCGCGACGACCGACGGTCGTCTGGCGAAAGAGGTCATCGAGAGCGCGGAACCGCCGCAATTGGCGCTCCTGGATGTGATGCTGCCGTATGTCGGCGGGGACGAGTTGCTCAAACACATTCGTAATCATCCCCTCTGGTGGAGGGTGCCCATTATCATGCTGACGGCTCTCTCTGCAGAACACAGCATCGTGCGCCTGCTGGATGCTGGCGCAAGCGACTACATCATCAAGCCCTTCAATCCGCAAGACTTGACCGCCAGGGTTCGTCATGTGTTGAATCTGGCATCGTAGCCGGCCATCGCCAATGTCCGCTGCCGATATCCCATCGATTGTTTCAGCCGACCCGATGGTGTGGGTGCCCTTGTGTGTCGGAGGGGGCGCCATGATCTTGGCGGTCGTGATTCTGTTCGTTATTGCGGGCGTCCAGCAGGCAACCATCGCGCGCCAACAAAGGAGCGAACAGTTTCGAGAAGTGTGGTTTCGCTTGTTGATCAAGAGCATGATGACGGCTCCGGATGAATTGCCTCCCGTTCGGTCTAGCGATGCACAGGATTTTCTCCGGTTGTGGAACTACCTGAGCGAGTCGATCCGGGGAGACGACCGGAACGGCCTCAATGCGACGATGCGGTTGGCGGGCATGGACCGTGTGGCGGCCAAGATGCTGAAAAGCTACAGGCTTGACGACCGGTTGATGGCAGTGGTGGCGCTTGGACATTTGCGGGAACGAACCGTGTGGAACGCACTTGAGCGTTTCGTGGTCTCGCGCACCCCCGAGCTGTCATTGGCGGCCGCCCGATCGCTGATCCGCATCGATTCCCAGGCAGCGCTGGCGATTCTTATCCCGCTGGTCGGGGTTCGCACGGACTGGTCTTTTGTCAAAGTCGCGACGATGCTGAATGAGGCGGGTCCGGAGCAGGTCGTCGAGGCGCTGGCCCACGCGGTGCGCGGGGCCTCTGTAGATGCCACGGTTCGATTCGTTCGTTGCTTGGAAGCGGTCGGCAGCCCCGGCGCACTGCCTGTCGTTCGAGAGATTCTCGCGCGTGAGAGCTGTGACAATCAGGTGGTCGTGGCCTGCCTTCGGTGTTGTAGCCGATATGCCACTCGCCAGGATCTGGGCATGGTCCGCGCCTATCTGGTGCACCCCAATCATCTCATCAGGCTCCATGCTGTTCTCGCCTTGGGCAGGATCGGGACCGAGGAGGATGAACGGCTGCTGATCGACAGGCTGGCGGACGACGAATGGTGGGTTCGATATCGTGCCGCAGAGGTGCTTGCCGGTTTGTCCTTCGTGAGCAGCGATACGCTGGCGCGGCTCCATGCCGAACATCCGCTCCAAGAGGTGCGGGATGTTCTCGCCCCATTTGTCGCGCGCCGCGCGCAACGCGTCCTGCAGACTACCAATGGATGATGAGATTCACGGCGCCTCCACGACGGGCGTACGACGCGTCCCGATCCTCATAATAGGCGGTGGTTTCGAGTGAAAGGCGCTCCGACAGCGGCGCGATAGCGCCGCCCTGAATAATGAAACTTGAGATGCGCGTAAAGTCCTGCGCGGCGCGGATATTGTTGCTGGAGGTTCCGAATGAGCCTGCGGCAAAGAACTGCAGTCGGTCCGTCGGCCGCCAGGTCAGTTGGGTGGAGAAGGTGACTGCGCCGCTAGGCGGCACATAGTAGATCTTTTCGGTGAGCCACACGTTATACGGAAAGTAGATGGTGATACCGGGAATTACGACATCGATACTGGTGGCCCCAAACACCATGTGGCGATACCCCAGGGATGGTTCCAGAAACGAAAGGGTTGAATGCGCTGCCCCCAGCCCTTGGAACACTTCTCCTCCAAACGACACATTGGGAGAAAAGCTTGGGTTGGCCGTCGCCAAGGCTCCGATGTACCCCCAGGCCTTCTCCCAGAGCTGGCTATAGAGTTCTCCGGATACGGGAATGTCCTGAGATCCAAACCGACTGATCGGCTCGATCCGCCCGACCAGGGTGCGAGCGCCGATCGATGTGGCTCCTTCGATCAACCCGTTGTGTTCATTCGGGATGGAATGCGTGTATCCATAATGGCTGTATCCGATTTTCAAATAGTCCCGAAACGGCAATGCGGGGCGCATCCGGTCAGTCCCGACAGGGGCGCGAAGGGCCTGGGCCGGCGTCAGCGCGGCCAGTTCGGCTTTGATTGTCTCGATCTGCTGTGACAGTTCCGGCTCGTCTGCGGTTGGGGGGAGACCTTCATACAGACGGAGCGCTTCCGCGTAATCGCGTTTCCAGTACAGGGTATCGGCGAGTCCTCTCTGGGCGTCCAGGCTGTCCGGTTCTTCCTGGAGTACCGACTGATATCCGGCTTGTGCCTCTTCAAGTCTTCCCTGCCAGGCCTTGACGCGAGCCAGCGCGATTCGGACATCGTGATCGACCGGGTGCCGGAAGAGAATGTCTTCATAGAGTGCCACGGCTTCCTCGTACTGCTTCTGCCAGGAAAGAACACGCGCCAGGGCTGCTCGAACTTCGTCGTTCTCCGGATTTCCGATCAGATACTGGCGGTAGGCGTCGGTAGCTTGCTGGTATTCCTTTGCGGCTTCGTGGCGATGGGCTTCGAAGAGTGTCTCCGAAGGGGACTGGGCAGCCACTGGAGAAGATGCCAGGCATCCAAACAGACAGAGGAGAAATCCGACCGAACGAGTTCTCACCGGCGCCTCTTCATTGACGAGTCGACTGATTCGGTGCCGGACGCGTCCCTGTCACCGTAATTCTGGACGCGGGTCAGCATGACAGTGACAGGGGTATCTACTGTCACCGTGGGAGGTCTCTCCGGAGGCAGATTCGTTCGCCGGGGGTTCTGTTCATTGTCTTGACGAAGGGGCGGACTCATCCTATTTTCTGGTATGTGCATGGTACAGGTGTGACCGTATTCGATGTTCGTGGTTGCCGCTCGCGAGTGAGAGCAGAGAAGAGACACACGTGTTTGCCGATACTATTTTTACGATACCGCAGTGGTTTTTCCTATCGTTCTTCATTTTTCAGACAGTCTGTTCACTGTTCTTGGAGCTGATCTCGTTCCATTTTCTCGTTCGGCATCTCCCTCGGCGAGCCCTCGATGATTTGCCCAGAGCACAGACGGGATTTGAGCCTCAGATCAGCATTCTGGTTCCGGCCTATAATGAGGAGCAGACGATCGCCGACTCCGTCCGGTCGCTGCTTCAGCTGCAATATGCGGAATTCGAGGTCGTGGTCATCAATGACGGTTCGAAAGATCGGACGTTGGATGTCTTGATCGAGGAGTTTGAGTTGATCCCGTTTCCGGAAGCTTACCCGGTGAATCTGCAGACCGAGAGGATCCGTGCGGTGTATATCTCCAAACGGAACAGCAAGGTTCGTGTCATCGATAAGGACAATGGGGGCAAGGCCGATGCGCTCAATGTCGGCATCAATCTGTCCCGCAATCCGCTGTTCTGTACGCTGGATTCGGACTCTATCTTGCAGCGGGATAGCTTGCAGCGCGTGGTGCAGCCGTTTTTGGACGATCCATCGACCGTGGCGTCTGGCGGTACGGTTCGGATCGCCAACGGCTGCCAAGTGCAAGCGGGGTATTTGACCGCCGTCGGGCTTCCGGCAAGCTGGCTTGGCCGTTTTCAGGTCGTCGAATACTATCGCGCGTTTTGGATCGGCCGGCTTGGATGGAATCCCTTCAATGCGATGCTCATCATCTCCGGCGCGTTCGGACTGTTCCGGAAGGATACGGTGGTGAAAGTCGGGGGCTATGCCAAGGGGTGTCATGGTGAAGATATGGAGCTCGTCGTTCGCTTGCATCGGCATCTCCGTCTACAGGGGGAGCGATACCGCATCAGCTTCGTGCCCCACGCATTCTGCTGGTCCGAGGCTCCGGAAAACCTTCGATCGCTCAAGAGTCAACGGATTCGGTGGCAGCGGGGGCTGTCTCAAGCGCTGCTGATGAATAAGCAGCTGCTGTGTCATCCTCGCGCAGGGGCTGTCGGGTGGTTGTCGATTCCCTTCATGGTCTTGTTCGAATGGTTGAGTCCCGCCGTGCTGGCCGCGGGGTATCTCTATACCGCAGTTGCATGCCTGGTGGGACTGGTGTCGCCCGCCGCCGCGATCGCGTTTGTGACCGCCGAAATCGGGATGGGCATCTTAGTGTCGGTGAGCGTCTTGCTCGTCGATGAAATCGCCTTTCACACCTATCCTGAATTCAAACAGGCGCGGATTCTGTGTGCGGCCGCGATCGTGGAAAATTTAGGTTTCCGCCAGCTGGTTTCGTGCTGGCGTTTGATCGGATTATGGCAGTCGATGACCGGGGCAAAGGTCTCGTGGGGCTCGATTACGAGAACGGCCGCCTGGCGGGCCCCCGGCGTCAAACAGAACTGACACGGGAATGTCGGCGAAGAGCTAAAAGGTCCGGAGGTACACCACGCTGCTATCGCCCTTATTGGGGTCACGCTTCAACACTGCAAAGGCCGTTTTGGTCGATTCGTTGACGGTGATGGAGAGTCGGGCGGAAAAGTAGTCGCTCTTTACATCATAGGCATCGGGAGAGGCCCGCAGTTTCGCGCCGATCGCCTGAAAACTTCCAATCCGATCGAGATCCACCTTGGTCTTATAGGGCCGGCCTTGCACGATTTCCATCGCGATGGATTGGGTGATGTCGGGGTCGAGTGATTGGATGACCAGAGGATCCGCCGTGTTCAGATTGATCGGCGCCCCGCCTTCCTGCGGATATACGGTCACGTAACGCGATAGCCGGTCGACGATGTCCGGCGCAAAGCCCTTCACCAAGCGTAGGTCGCCCAACGATGGAAGCGCGGCGTTGGCGGCGCGATAGGCCGGTTTCTGGGATTGGTAGTGCAAACTTTCAGCGCCGGCCGGTTGGGGAATGTCGTCCTGATCGATCCAATCGACAAGGGCTTCAACCAAATCCGGGTTGATTTGGAGCGCCTCGAACAGCCGTTTGATCCGCTGGATTTTCGTCTTTTTCTGCAGCTCGTCCCCAGCGTTTGCCGCCAGGTCGTTGAGATTGAGCTTCCCGCGCTCGTCTTGGATCTGGGCGCTCAGCAGTCCGTCGCCGATTGCATAGTTCTTGATGGGCATGGCCCACAGGTCGGCGGGCCCGTCGTACTGCTCACCGGTTTTCTTGTCTCGCAGCGTGTCTTGCTGCAAGACCGCCCGCGCGGCCTGCACACCTGCGCGTGTCAGCATGGTCGCTTTGAAGTTGTCGCGGAATGCGGCGGCTTCGCGGTATTCGCGGCGCGCTTCTGCGTCGAATTCCAGAATAAGCGCGACGAGGAGGGTCAAGATCAGGAGCGAGAGGAGCAGTGCCACGCCCCGTTCATCAGCCTTTCGCATAGCTCAAAATCCGGACCGTCGCATCAAGAAAGGTAGGATTGTCGAATTTGGGACGGATCTGAAGATGTCGGACATGAAGCTCATATGGGGCTTGATCGATTGCCGCGAGCAAGGCCAGTAATTCGGGTAGTTGCACTCCTTCGAGTCGAAGATCCACAGCAGTTTCCTGATAGCCCTGCGGCAACGACTGTACTTGCGGTTGCATGCCGGTGATCCAATCCCGCACGCGGGCCTTGGTCGCTGCGTCTTCCAGAAATGTGAGGAGCGAGAATTGGCCGTCGGGCGACGGCATGCGGCTCTCGACTTGGGCCAAGCGATCCCGCTTCGCCACGTATTCCCGACTCAGGAGCGCCAATTCCTTGATGTCTTTTTCCTTCCGGGCAGCCTGTCGCTCCAGCCGGTCGAATGTGGCGAGGAAAGGATCGACGACCAGCACGAACAGCAGGCTGAGGCCGACGATGATCCCGCCTGCCAGCACGATCGTCCGTTCCCGCGAGGACATCTGTTGCCATCGTTCTCGCATGGTCTGCATCATGGCTGGCGCACCGTGACCGTCATTCGAAAGACGATCTGGTTGGACGACGCCCCCACGCGAGTTTCTGTCACTGCGGCCTCTTCAAATTGTGCACTCGACAGGAAGGCTTGTTTGATTTTTTCCACTGCGTCGAATGAGGTGGTTTCGCCTTCCATGAGAATCGTCCCGCCTTCTACGGTCAGCTCGCGGACCTTCACGGGCGTTCCACCCGGCAACTGTTTGACGAAGGCCGAGAGGGTGGGAAGGGCTTTCCCGTGCACGCCATCGACGAGGTTCAACGTCTTGTCGATGGTTCCCATCCGATAGCGAGCTTGGTCGAGTTCATCGCCCGGCGCCGCGCCGGCTCCAAAGGATCGTTCGAAGTGTTGTTGCAAGGTTGTCTTGAGATTGTCTACTCGATGGTCCTGCAACACCAGATGGGTCGTAAAATCTGCTGCAGCCAGCAGTCCGATGACCAGCGCTGCGACGACCGCTAAACGACGGTCTTGTGGGGACAGATCGGACTTCAGCGCTGCGTCATCCGTGACCCCCTTGAGGTCGAGCGCAAGTCCTATGGGGGAAGGTTTGAACCGCCAGCGGGGCTTGATGATTTTCGGGTGAATGGCGAGTCCGAAGGCGATCGAGAACGCGCGTGGGCTGTTCGCGCCGAATCCCTGCCGTGGCCCGACGGGATAGAGTCCCAATTTACGGGCGATAAATCCACCGATCTCCCGCAGCTTGGATCCGCCTCCCGACACCCAGCAGTGAGTCAGCCGTCCGCGCTCGGCTCCTTCATAGGCCTGCAACGTCACGCGGAGTTCTTTCAACAACGGCTCCAGCCAGGCATCTACTTGCTCAATCGCCATCGACCGCTTGAGCCGTTCTGCCTCGGCAAAGCTACAGGCCTCCCGAACGGCCAAGGCATGGGTGAGGTGGTTTCCGCCCCAGAGGATCGTCCGCAGCACGACCGGCCGCCCTTCATGCACTAAACAAAGAGTGGTCTTGGATGCGCCGACGTCGATGATGGCAAGGTCGTGGGGAACAGCAGCGCTTTCTTCCCGCAAATATTGCGTGACGGAGAAGAGCGCCATGGCATCGACATTGATGGCCGACGGTTCTACGTCGGCTTGTGCCAAAAATCGGAGATGCTCGGCCACCTTATCTTTCGGTGCGGCGGTCACCAGCACGTCCGAGCCCTTACTGTCGCGAGGTGTTCCCTCAGGCGTTTGCCCGGGCGGCAAGATGAGACTGCCGATCGCCAAGTCTTCGAGCGGCATCGGCACGAGATTCTCGACTTCGAATGGAACGACTTGGGCCAGTTTCGTGGAATCCTTGAAGGGAAAGGAGAGGGTTCTGACAAAGAGATCTTGGCAGGGGATAGCGGTGACGAGCCGGTCTGTCGCATAGAGGCCGTGCTGCCAGAGAAATCCACGCAACGACTGCACACGCCGGGCCGGCTCCAGATCTTCCGGACGGGCGAACGGCATCGGATGCTGAAAGTAGTCGATCGATTCGCGCCCGCTCAACCGGCGGCGGAAACGGACGGCTTTCAAGCCGGTCTGTCCGATATCAAGCCCGACGCATTCGGTAACAATAGCCATACGACTTCTTTCTGAAACGGTCCGAGCACCCCCTACTTTACAACGCGATCCTTGCTTGTGCCAATGTCCCCGCTATTTTTACCGTAATTGGGGTTCCTGGGGGAAGGGGCGGTAGGCCCAATGTGGTTGCTTTTGACGTGTAGCCCTCGCCGGGGACGATGGTCACGGTCAAGGCTAATCGGCTGTCTTGTATCGGCTGCTGCAGCGTAATCTTCCCATCTCCGGTGAACGATCCATCGGGTCCTTCGCCTTTCAGTCCAGTGACTTCACACAGGCTATCTTTGCAGACCAATTCAGTGGATGCCTGGTTGAAGGCGAGCGACAGTGTGCGCCCGTTTCCAACGGGAATGTGGTCGATGGTCAAATCCGTTGCCTCGGCTTTCCAGGTTCCTTCCCCCTTGATCGTGCCGTCTGCTGTATGGGCTCGTTCCACCCGATGGGAGAAAGTTCCGTTCAGCATGCCGTGGCCGACATAGGGACGAATGATCTTTGAGAGATCGATCTGTTGGAACCGCCCTGCTACGGAGACAGGTTCTGCCAAGGAAAAAGACGAGGCGGTGAGTGTTCCTTTGGCGAGCCCTCCCCCGGGCGAAGCCTCCCCCAGGTGGATCACGACATCAAGCCCGAGCCCGCCGCTCAGCGCTTGGATAATTCCTACATCGGCCTGCAGGGAGGCTAGTTGAATCGGTGCCCAGTCAGATTTGGCCAACGTCACGTTCCGCCACTCGATCCCCAGCGGCAGTCCTACCGTCCAATTTCCAACCCGTATGTCCATACCGGTCGCACGATTCAGCTCTGCCACAATCCGTTTGTGCAGCGCTTCGTACGGGAAGGTCGCCGCCAGGCAGAGCATCAGCAGACAGATCCCGCCTCCGACCCAGGCCACGGTCTCCCGCCATTCTCCCGGCCATTGTATCGTCATCATGATGCTCCGATGGTGATCCATTCCCGTATGGTCCAAGGATCGGCGTTGGGCGATTGGAACGTCACTTCCAGGAGCAGCACCTTCGGCATCTTGTCGTTCGTCCGCCACTCATCGGTCCAGATCCGGCTCTGTCCGTCGTAATACCGTACGTTAAATCCCCTCACGCGATCGGCCAATTCCACCTGATCGAGCGTCTCGTCGGTGAGACTGTAGCGATTGCGCCGCACAAACCGAATCAACCGATCACGTTCGCGGGTGTAGACCACTCTTACGGTCTCACTTTCTTTGACGGCTGCGCTTCCCATGTCGTCGCTCATGGCGAGAAAGGCCAGGGTATCGGCCGGCTGTCCTTCCTGTGTGCCGTTCATCCCCATCCAGGGAAATTTCTGATCGTATTGGCTGAGCGATATTTCCTCAGCCATGACGCGGAGCACTCTTCTGACGGTTTGCTCTCGTTCCGCCCGTTCGCGCCCGGCATCCATCGCCTGAGTCGTCGTGACGAGCGACCCAAAGACCATCGCCCCGATGACGGCCAGCAGCGCAATGGCGACCAGCACTTCAACCAGCGTGAATCCCGTTTGGGTGCTAGAAGGTGAGGCCGGCGACAACATACGTGCTCACTTCCACGGTTTCGACGAACGCGCCTCGCGGCCATGAGACTTGAATGCGGACCTCCCGAATCAATTCGAGGGGAGTCGGCGCGATCGTGCGTTTCCAGCGATACCCGGCGCCTCGATCAGCGGGCTTGGCCGGTGGCTGGGATCCGAGCGGCATATTGGAGAAATCTCCGGCGGCTTCTCCGATAGGATAGACGCCTGTCAGTTCCGTCTCAATCAGCTTTTCTTGCGCCAGTAAGGTTGCGGCGGTTAGTTCGCCGGCTCTTGCATGCAGATCGAGATCAAAATTGCGGAGACCGAGGAGGATGGGCAGGGCGATTGCCAGCAAGGCAATCGCCAGCAGTACTTCGAGCAGCGTGAATCCGCTTTCGTCGGCTACCGTACTCTGGACGTGTCTTCTCATGTCCACACTCGGTGTCCTTTGAATTTGGCGCTTCACGGTGGTTAACAGGTTGCGGAAAAACTCGGCGTATACATAAAACATCGTTGATATCTTACAGATGGCGCTAAAGATCCACTCACATCAGGATGCTCAAAAAGGCCTCTGTTCTCACCCGCCCTCCCAGGTGCGCCGAGACGCCCCGTTCCACGGGCAAGGCCGCAGCGAGCGAAGAGGCGAGGAGGTACATACCAAGCTTCGCTTGAACCGCTCGCTTCGATCAGATGTGAGCGGATAGGTCCTTACCTCCGCTGGGCTCATGACGTTGAGCCTCTGAGCGATGCGAGAACGCCGCTGGCGGACGTTTTCAGCATCCTGTCAGGTTCCGGTGGGGCGCAGTAACATTCTCACCCGGTCTGGAATCGGTTTGTTACGCAATGGATCAATCCGTTCTTCGCTGGTTCGGATGGATCCGGTAAAGGAATCGATGGTTAGCACAAGCAGATTGTTGCTCCGATCGGTGAGATAGACCGTCACCGGATCAATGCGTCCATTCGGGAAAAACGAAAGATCGACTCGACCGTAGGTGCGTTTGTCTTGTCTCACGGAAATTTCTGAAAACCGGATCGTCTCCGGAAGCGATCGTGGCGTCGCCCAGGCGGCATCGAGCGGGAGTTTCTCTTCCTTGCCGTCCACCACCCTGGCCCAGTACGTTCCCTGATCGAGATCCAGGTACAGTTTCACGGGCTTTTGGCCGGTTGAGGCCAATCCTTGGAGCGTACGGAGCGTCCCGATGAACTTGCGTCCGGTGGAACTTAAGTCTTCACCGATGACGACACGAGGGACTACGATGGCAAGGACTCCGGCCAGAAGAAACAGAACGATAAGCATCTCGATCAATGTGAAGCCCCTTGAAGAGAGTGAGGGGTCAGGGGTGAGGGGTGAGGGGGCGTGAGGCGTCAGGCTCGAGGCACTAGGGGATGCTGAGTGCTGAGTGCTGAGTCTCATCTGCATGACGTAAGATGTAGGACGCATAACAACGGCTCGGTTAGTCCTTCTCCAGATTCCAGTTGGTGATGTCGGCATTGATCCCTTCGCCGCCGACTTCGCCATCGGTGCCCAAGCAGGTGATTTCATAATCTCCCTTCTTGCTGGGGCTTAGATACTTATAGGTATTCCCCCAGGGATCTTCAGGGAGGTTCGGCAGATATCCGCCGACTTTCCATTTCTTGGGAACCACACCGACGGACGGTTTTTCGATCAGCGCCTTGAGCCCCTGTTCTGTTGAGGGATAGACTCCGTTGTCCAGCTTGTAGAGTTGCAGGGCGCCCTCGATATTCCGGATCTGCACCTTGGCCGCCGTGCGTTTGGCATCATCTGTCCGGCCCATAATACGGGGGACGACCAAAGCGGCCAGAATGGCCAGAATGGCCACGACGACCATGATTTCAATGAATGTAAAGCCGTGTTCGTCCGCGCTCTGGTGAATCCGTCTCGTTACTCGTGTCATGTATCGCACAAGACCCTCCTTGCTGACGTGCTTACCGCACCATTTGGCCCATTTCAAAGATGGGCAAGAGAATTGCCACGACAATAAAAAAGACGATGATGCCCATAACAAGAATCATGACGGGCTCCAGAAGCGAGGTCAACCGGGTAATGACCCGTTCCACTTCCCCGTCATAAATCTGGCTGACCCGGCGCAGCATTTCTTCCATATCCCCGCTTCGTTCGCCCACGGCGATCATATGGGTCACCAGTGCGGGGAATTCGCCGCTCCGTTTCAATGGATCGGCGATGGTTTCGCCTTCGCGAATGTTTTGCCTGGCCCCCTCGACTGTTTCCTCAAGCACCCGATTGTTCATGACGCGTTTGGACACATCCAAAGCGTCCAGAAGTTGAACGCCGCTTGCCAGCATCGTCGCCAATGTGCCGGTTAATCGTGAGATCGACACCATGCGGGCAACATCCCCAATCAACGGCAGGCGAAGCGTCACACGATCCGCAAGCATCCGGCCTTTTTCTGTATGGATGAATCGGCGTATGAAGAATATACAGGCGACGGCGAAGCTGACGAGCAATAGCCAGTAGTCCGCAAAGAATTGGCTGATCGACATCAAGACGACGGTCGGCCAGGGCAAGGCCTGTTTCATACTGGTGAAGACCGCCGTAATTTTTGGCACGACGAAGGCCATCAGGAAGAACAGGACCGAGATGCCGACGAAGAGCATGAGAGCCGGATAGAGCGTGGCGTTGGTCACTTTGGCTTTGAGTGCCAGTTGTTTTTCCAGGAATTCAGCCAGCCGGAATAGAATTTGATCCAAGGCGCCGCTGGCTTCGCCGGCCCGCACCATATGCACATAGATCGGAGAAAAGTCTTTGCCGTATGTTTCCAAGACGACGCTTAACGCCTTGCCTCCTCTGACTTCCTCGCGAATCTCGGCAAGGAGTGCTTTGGTGGGTTTCTTTTCGGCCTGCTCGACTAAGACACCAAGCGCTTCGACCAACGGAAGCCCGGCGACCAAGAGCGTGGCAAATTGTCTGGTCAGTAATGCGAGGTCGTGCGCGCTGAGTGTTGCGGAACGGCCGGTTCTGTGGGTGGTTCGGGTCCGGCCCCCTTCTTGCTGCCGCGCCGAGGGCTGTCCCTGCTCCACGACGTCGGTCGGAAAGACTCCTTCTTTCCGGAGCTTCAGACGCGCAACCTTGACGTTTTCCGCGTCCACGATTCCGGCTGCAGACCCGCCGTCGTTCCGGTAGCCGCGGTATTGATAGACAGGCATCGTCAGACTTCGATTTCTTGCTGGGTAATTCGCATCACTTCTTCCAACGTCGTATGGCCTTGGATGACGCGCTCAGCGCCTTCTTGCTTCAGCGTCACCATGCCATGGGCGACTGCCGCCTGCTTGATGACCGACGAATCGGATTTTGTTCCGATAAGGCGGCGGATTTCATCGTCGAGCACCATCAGCTCAAAAATGCCGGTGCGCCCGCGATAGCCGGTTTGTGAGCAGGCCGCGCAGCCTGCTCCACGATACAGCGTCTGCTTCGTTCCCGGCGGCAGGTCTAGGCGGTTCAGCTCGTCTGGGCTCGCCTGGTAGGGCTGCTTGCAGTCCGAGCAAATTTTTCTCAGCAGTCGTTGGGCCAACACAGCCACGACCGAGGAGGCGACGAGGAACGGTTCGATCCCCATATCGATCAGACGGGTTGCGGCGCTGGCGGCATCGTTCGTGTGAAGTGTGGAAAAGACGAGGTGTCCGGTGAGGGAGGCATGGATGGCGATCTCCGCTGTTTCCCGGTCGCGGATTTCTCCGATCATGATGACGTCGGGATCCTGCCGGAGAATAGACCGCAAGCCTGCGGCAAACGACAGATTGATTTTCGGATTCACCTGCATCTGGCCGATGCCGAGCAGCTGATATTCGACCGGATCTTCGACGGTGATGATGTTCTTGTCCGGCGCATTGATGTGGCTCAATGCGGCATACAGAGTCGTCGTTTTCCCGCTGCCGGTCGGGCCTGTGACCAGAATGATGCCGTGCGCAAGTTGAATCAGCTGATGGATCGCCGAGAGCCGATCCCCGGCGAAGCCCATCTCGGATAAGTTCAGTAGCCGATTTTCTTTCTCCAGCAAACGGAGCACCACCCGCTCGCCGTGAGACGTGGGGAGGACCGAGACACGGAGATCGACGTCTTTTCCCGAGGTGCGAATCGCGAACCGGCCGTCCTGCGGGAGCCGCTTCTCGGCGATATTCAAGCCGGCCATGATTTTGAGGCGCGCAATGATGCTGGCCTGCAGATGCTTCGGCGGGGTCAACACGGGGTACAGTACGCCGTCGATCCGGTACCGCACGACTAATCCGCGCTCGAACGATTCGAAATGGATGTCGCTGGCACGCTGCCGCACCGCTTGGAACAAGACCGAATTCACCAATCGAATGATCGGAGCTTCATCGGTCGCATCCAACAAGTCCTGCGGCTCATCCAGCTCATGAGCCAACTGATCGAGGCTCTCGCTGGCGGCGATGTCCTCCATGACTTCTTCGGCGCCGGTCGGGCTGGCGATCTCATCATAGGCGCGGTTTAGGCAGGCGAGCAGGGAGACGCCGGTCGTCAGGACCGGCGTGACAGGTGTGCCGAGCAACAGCCGGAGATCGTCGAAAGCGACAGTCTCCAGCGGGTCGGTCGAGGCGACGAGGATGGTTCCTTTTTCATGACGTAGAGGGAGGACACGATAGCGCCGGCAAAAGGCGATGGGGACCTTCTTAATCAGTTCGTGATCGATCGCGGTCGATTCCAGCTGCGGAATCCAGGGGAGATCAAATTGGAGGGCCAGCCCTTCCAGCAGTTCTTCTTCACGCAGTAACCTCAAGTGCAAGAGCACCTCGCCCAACCGTCCTCCCTTCTCCCGCTGGTAAGCCAAGGCCTCATCGAGTTTTGCATTTCCCAGATTGAATCTGTCGCCCAGGATACGTCCCAGGAGAGGTCTGCCGTAACTCGAAGGGAGCTGGTCATTCGGAACGAGCTCTGACAATGTTCTGTACCTCAAGCGGTCTTCGTCGGCGATCCGATTCGAAACATTTAGGAACGGTGTTGTTGATTTTCAACCATACTCTTCATTCCAAGGGCCTGGCAAGACTGCCCGCCGGTGGTGGCGCCGGAAACACCCGAATGTTAACGCCATATTTACGACAGATTTCATCCGTATTAAAAAGTATTCGTATTTCTTCCTGCGGGCTCCGGATGCGGGGAGAGAGCCGCTGTAGCGGCCGAAGAGCCGAGGAGTATCGGATGGCACCCGGAGCGGCTCAGCGTAGTTCGTAGGTGACCGTGGATGGCTGGTTGTTCCGGACCATGTCGAGTTTCACGACACGCTCGCTTTTCAATTGTTGGAGCAGGTTCAACATCGTGCCGGGATCACGGATGTCGACGCCGTTCACCCGCTGCAGGATATCCCCGGTTTGAATACCGATCTTCTCATAGAAGCTGGCCGGAGCCATGTAATCGATGCGAAATCCGTTGACGGCGCCGTTGACCATGTGCGGCATCGCTCTGGCTTGCGTCATGAGCTTCGGCAGATCGTTCATGGCCAGCTCGACTTCCCGCCGGTCGACCACTTTGCGAAGGGGAGCGCCCGGTACTTGCGAGGAGGGTGTTGAGGTGGATGCGGTGGCGTTATTGCCGGGGATGGCCGGCTTTTCCGTCAGTCCCAGCTCAAGCCATTCTTCGAGATTGCCCTGGCGGATGACCATTCCATCGCGTTGAATGTCGGCGACCTCCCCCAAATCAATAATCTGTTCATGCAGACGATACAAGGCTTGTTTTTTTGAAGCCAGTTCTTCGACGATCGCAAACACGCCGCGCTTGTCGCCCATGACGATTCCGATCAGCCGGATTTTTGAGGAGGCGCCCAGCGAAGCCCGAACCGCTGCGCCGGCTTGTTCACCCTGGCTCCTCGTCTCTTGAGGAGTGGCAGGCAGCAGGAAGAGTCCGCTGGAGCGGATGTCATCCGCGTAGCGAGACGGCGCAAACGAGACGGGAATCGCCGGTCCTGTACCTCCGGATTGGGCAGAATCTTCCGGCACGAGGTACAACGCGTCGGCGATAAATGCGTTGATGGAGTGGGCGATGAGAAACCCGCTCACGGCGATACACACCAGTATGCCGATACGCCGTACCTGTTGAGCAGACATTTGCGCCAAGGAATGTACTCCGATTCAAACCGCCCTCGTCATAGTACCTGTTCACGATATCTGCTTGCAAATAAAGGGTGATTTGGCGACGCCAGAAGACATACTATTGAGGCAAGCCAATAGTCGGCTCTCTTTGGTGGAAGGATCGATCGGGATACCACATGGGCTAAGGAGGTCGGGTATGGATTGTTTGCTGATTCGCCATGGCATCGCGGTCGAACCTGAGGAGTGGGAGGGATCGGAGGAGAACCGTCCCTTGACGGAGAAAGGGAGGAAACGGGTGCTTCGGACCGCGGCTGGACTGGCGGCATTGGACTGCAAGCCGACCCATTTGCTCAGCAGCCCGTTCACTCGCGCGTATGACACGGCCAGGCTGTTGCGTACCGTGGTCTGCCCGTCGCTGAAAGTGATGACGTGCGACGAGCTGGCGGTTGGCTCCACGCCGGAGCGAATCGTCGCGCTTATACGGTCGTTTCCTGTGGAATCGAGCCTGCTTTGCGTAGGACATGAGCCGCTGCTTGGTGAAGCGGCGGGCTTGTTGCTGTGCGGGAAACCCATGACAAACTTTCCTATGAAGAAAGCGGGGGCGACGCTGATCCATTTCCCAGACATGGTGAAGCCGGGGCAAGGATTGCTCCAATGGTGGCTTGAACCGATGCAGTTACGAGTCTTGGGAAGAGGAAAGAAGTCAGTTGCGGAAATGGACGAGGGCGGGTAGGTGCCGTCGGCTCATGTCACGGAGCCTGTTTTACACTGACGGGCTTCAGGTCGTCCGTCCGCTTGGAGTTTTGCAGCACGGGTAGGATGTGTCCCCGGAGTTCTTCCTGAATTTCTTCAGGCGATTTTCTGGCGTCGACGACGTTGAAGTGAAATTCCTCCGCCATCGTGTCGAATTCTTTGATCAGCAGTGACTGGTATTTTTTGAAGCTGTCATAGAGATCGGCACCCAGCCGGAGATCCATGCCGGACTCCCAGTAGTTCATCCCGGTGGTTTCGATCACCCGCAGCGCCAAGGTCTCCACGTCGATGCGCAGGTAGCAGACCAGGTCAGGAATCAACGCAAATCCGAACACGTCCCTGATCCAGTTCCGGTCTCCGCTCCGCACGAAGTCGCGCGCGCAAGCGGTATAGATGTACCGATCGGCGAGCACGACGAATCCGGACCGGAGCGCCGGAATAATCTGGTGTTCCAGGCGGTCGGCGAAATCGGTCGCATAGAGCAGGCTGAGCGACCAGTGATCGAGAATATTGCCGGCCTTGGCGGCCTCGATCGTTTTGGACATGAGGTTCGATCTAGTCCATCCGGTCGTAATGACGCCGTAGCCCTGCACCTCCAGCCACTCTTGCAGCATCTCGAGATGAGTGGACCGTCCGACGCCGTCGGTGCCTTCGATGGCGATGAGCTTCCCTTTCAGGTCACTCGGATTTAGGTATGTCAAACCGTCGCCAAAATAGCGTGCGTCGACCATAGGTGCCTCGTCTGGGTTTGTAGCCGCGGAGCGCATCTTCCACCAGCGCCCGCATGTGTTCCTGTTGCGCTTCGATATCCTGAGTCGCATCCATCGTCAGCAGGCCGAACTCATCAACGATCTTGTCATATTCGGCCAGGATCTGGGACTGAAACATTCTGAAACTTTCTGTCACATCCGGGCTGAGATTCATGTCCATGCCGGCTTCGTAGTATTTGAATTGTCCTCGTGTTCCCCGCAAGAGCCGAGAGATGGCCGTTTCGATGGGTATTTTGTAATAGAAGGCCATGTCGGGTTTGATGGCGAACGCATACAGTTTGCGCACCCAATCCCGCGAGACGCCTCGTACGACATCGCGCGAAAACGCCGTGTACATATAGCGGTCGGCCAAGACGAGCATGCCGGCTTTCAGGGGAGGGAGAATGTGATGATAGAGCCGGCTGGCGAAATCCGTCGCATGGAGCAAGCTGAACGTCGTCGGCGTGAGGCTCTTGGTTTTCTTGCCACGTTTTGTAGTGTCTTTGACCAGATCTGATGAATTCCACTCCGTAAAAAATACCTTGTGGCCTTTTGACTCCAGCCACTTGTGCAGGAGCAGCAGTTGCGTGCTCTTCCCGGACCCGTCGATGCCTTCGACGATGATCAGTTTTCCGGGGTAGGGGTGGGACGGGGATTTGGCATACCCGTGATCGGTCATGATTGAGCAGCCTCCTGCGGCACTTCGCAGAACCGGACACGCCGGCGGAAGGCCTGTTCAAATAAGTCGGCTCGATTCTTCGCTGCCCAGAGTTCCATCTCAGCATCGCCCGACACGGTCGCTTCGATGGTCACGGTCGTTCCGATCTTTACGTTCACGGTCTGAACGGTCGAGAAATGGGTGCGGTCGAGTCCATCCGCGATCCGCAGCAAGGCGGACAGGATTTTCACGATGCGCTTCAAGCGGGGAGCCAACTCTCCGAATCCCTGATGCTTCAGCGTCGGCATCGACCGGCGGTGATAGCGGGCGACGTTGGCTACCACCTCGATTTCCTCAGCCGTCAAACCGACCAGATCGCTGTGCTTGATCAGGTAGTATGCATGCTTATGATGCTGCCGGGGATTGATCAGATAGCCGATATCGTGCAGCAGGGCGGCATACTCAAGCCAGGCACGCTCCTGCTGACCCAGCCCGTGCAGCCGTTTGGTTTGGTCGAACAAGCGGAGGGCCAGCGCGGCCACATGCAGCGAATGCACTTCCGGCGTCTGGCAGCGGCGGGCCAGTCCGATCACATTCCGCCGGCGCACATCGGGGATCTCGTTTTCGGCTTTCAAACCCTCGCGATGCCGCGCGATAAAGTCATAAATCATGCCTTCGCGAATGGCCTTGTCGCACAGCGTCATCTCATTCAGGCCGGACAGCTCCAGCAGGCGTCGGAGTACGACGGCCGCGGGCAGCAGGGTATCGACACGCTTCGGGTCGAGACCGGGAATCGCCAATCGCGTCTTCAGCGGCGATTGAGCCAATTCCAATTCCAGCAGGCGGAGGTCTTTCAACGAAACCGTGGCCAGATTGTGTTGCGGCAACGGCCGTCCGGTCTGCTTGATATGGATTATTTCGGCCAGATTGCCGGCCATGCCGGAGGTGGCTATCAGTGAGTCGAACTTTTTCACGGCAAACGACTCGATGGCCGCCTTCAGCTGACCGGTTACGGCGTCTTCGAGCGCGCGCATCAACGGGGCCGACGGCGGTGTGTTCGGGAGAAATTGCTCTGCTAAGCGAATCGCCCCCAGTTTGAGGCTCTTGGCGTGAATCATCCGGTCTCGATTCCCCAGGATCAGTTCGACCGAACCGCCGCCGACATCGACGACTAGGGTGGGTTTGTCCGCAAGCGCGATGCTGTTCTTCACACCCAGAAAAATCAGCCGGGCTTCCTCAGTTCCGCTGATCACCCGCACCCGTACTCCCGCCTGTTCCTCAACTAGGTTGATAAAGTCGCCGCCGTTCCGAGCCTCACGCACGGCGCTGGTGGCGACTGCCACAGTCCGATCGAATCCCTTGTTGCGGGCCAGCGTTGCCAGCGTCTTGAGCACCTCGATGGCGCGAGCGATCGCCTCATCGGAAAGTCGCCGCGTGGCGAAGGTTCCGTTGCCCAGGCGCGTCACATCTTTGAAGCGGTCGAGAATTTTATAGCTGGCATCCGGGAGGATCTCAGCCAGCACCATGTGGATGGAATTGGTTCCGATATCGATGACGGCGAGTTTAGCCACCGGAGCGCACCCTTAAAAAATGGGGTCGATACGAAAGTCCTGGGACCTTAAAGAACGGGGAGGTACCTGTCAAGGATGCGAATATTAAGTTTGTGTTACAGACTGAAATGCCAGTATCGGCCAGTGGGACTTCTCTAACGCCCGTATGACTCATGACCGTTTGCCGGGGCATCAGAGTCGCAAGAGCTAATGGCGTATGGCTTATGGCACAAGCAGTGCTGAGTTATGAGTTCTTAGTTGTGATTTGTCAGATACAACTCAACACTTAAAACGCATAACTCAAAACTTTCCGGTTCAGTCCTGTGCTATACGCCATCAGCTATACGCTCTTGTCCTCTGTGGACCGCCGCTACTCTTTCACTGTGAAATGGACGCTCCGGTTCTTCTGCATACACTCGTTCGTATGTTCAAAACACAGCGGACGATCCTTTCCGTAGCTCGTCGTCTTGAGGTCGACGGACAATCCTAAATGCTGGAGGTAGGTCTTCACATTTCTGGCCCGGCGTTCACCCAAGACAAGATTGTAGGCGGATGTTCCGATTTCATCGCCGCGGCCTTCGAGCACGATACGCGCGATACCGCTGCTCTTCAACTGTCTCGCATTTGCTTCCAATACCGGTAGCGCATCCGCGCGGAGCCTGTCCTGGTCGAAATCGAACAGCACATCCATCAGCGAATCCTTGCCCGATTCAGCCTCGTGTTTGGCTGACAATTCAGAACGATCAGGGGTAACAGTGCGAGCCGGCGCTTCCTTGATGGCCTGCTCCTTGATTCGTTCTTCTCCAGCCCGCCCTTCCTGACCGGTTCCCGATCCTGATAGGGCTGAGCAGCCGTGCATCACAAGCATAGCCATAATCGGTGCGCCGACAACCCATAACACTCGATCTTGTCGCATATGTCCCCTCTCTTCAGATAATAAAGTGCGTAAAAATTCTATAACGCTGCGGCCACGGTGGTCATTTGTGTGTACACCTGGATGCCGTCCTTCAATGGTTCCCACGTGAGTATTGCCAAGGTATCATCGACATAGTATGGCGTTCGCATACCGTTCAGCACACAGGTGACGCCGGGTGTCCAGGCAAGGACCCAGAGTGCTTTGCGTGAGAGCGTGCTCTGGCGGTGCGCTTCCGGCAAGAGCGGGTCGAGTGCGTGCGCTATTGCTGTTGTGCGCGCGCGGCTGCGTTCGGTCGCTTCACGCCGCATTCCACGGAGCAGGGCCAGCAGTTCAGGCACATACCGCTCGCGCCAAGCCTCCCATCGTTCCAATGGTTCTCCGGTCAAGTGGCGTGACAGGGTTTGTATCGCCTGATTGACTTGTGGGGCAATCATCTGGCGCTCAAGTTGTTCCCAATGCTCCAGGCCCTGGATTTGTGGACGCACCCTCTGCAACTCTTGAGACCAATTGAAAAACTCGCCTGGCGCCGTCCCTTGCTTGGCTTGCTGCATAGCCGGCGCAATCGAGTCCCGGTATTCTTGTTCAAGTGTGCCGACAGCGTCAAGCTGCCGGGCGACATCGATCGGTGCATCTTCAAGGGGCAGGTCTGCCAGGCGCAATATACCACTGTGTGGAGCGGGCATGGCGTTCAAGGGGCGATTCACCAACACAGCGACACCGGCCTGTTGCGCATACTCCAGTACGGTCTGCCGGCCGGCGGCGCCCGTGTTGGGTGTCAATGCGGCTCCTGACTCAAACAGATTCATTGGCAGTTGCAGGACGCGGAAGTGATGGGTTTCCAGACCCGCCGATTTGGCTGCCGCTTGCGCCGCTTCAATCATGGAAGAGAGCGAGGTGGCTTCCGGACTTTCGGCCGGAGCGGTCACGGTATTCGAGGACACACCGTAGTACTGGAGCCGCCCTGCCGCCACTTGGGATTCAAAATACGTGAAGGCCTGCTCAAGCCGGCTATAGAATTGCGCGCGAAGCGCGGCCAGGTCCTGCTCACCGCGGTGCGTGGCTTCCGATAAAAAGTATTCCGGGTTGTGCAGAAGACAGACATCCAACGTGAGTAGACCGAGGCGATCCAAGGATAGCGCCAATTGATCTGCCAGGAATTCCGGATGGATGCAGTGCCAAATGCCGTCTCCGTACTTGACCATGTCAGGATAGGCACGTCCGGAATGTTCTCTGGCTTCGGCCAGTTTCAAGTTCTCCCCCTGCACGTAGCCGATCTTGGAGACGACGACGACCTCTTCGCGGCGGAGTTCGCCCGATGCGATCAGTTCTGCGAGTACGGTCCCTACGGCACGTTCACTGTCACCATCCATGTAATTCGTTGAGGTATCGATCACATTGCAAGAGGCCCGCAAGGCTTTCTTGAGCGCGCCTCGATGGTCGGCCTCTTGAGCATGCACACGATAGGTGCCGAATCCCACGCGTGTCGTGGTAAGTCCGGTGGTGCCGAACGAGGTGAAGCCTCCCGCCAGCGCGGCATCGCCGGCCAGGCCGATCATGCGCGCCGCATAGGAGGCGGTTCCTTGGACCGTCGCACGGCCGGAGATCTGCGCGCCCCTCAGTATCTTCGGTTCGCCGCCTTTCCGCGCGCTCGTCTGCAGTGCGTCCGATATCGCGCGTGGGTCGGTAATCGGCTGCAGGCAGCTGAAGTTTCGACAGATGTAGAGCGCCGGTTGCCCGTCAACCGGTTGCTTCCCTTTCAGAAGGGGCAAGGATGAGGGCGTGCCCGGCGCGGCTGTTGCGATGATGCGATTGGGAAGGTACTGGTCTGCGACTGCTCGACGAAGGGCGCGGAGTCCTTCCTGTGTCTCGTCGCCGACAAAGGCCAGTTCAATTGGTCCCTCCGTCAGAAAATCTACCAGCGCCAGGGTTTTGGCAAAGGCCCTCGGGTAACGGGCGATCTGCCGTCCGTAGGCCCGTACTGCACCGATCGCCGCATCACGCCAGTCCTGCCGGTCGAAGTGAAAAGACAGCCGGGCCAAGGCCGATGCGGCCACCGCATTGGCGCTGGGGGTGGCGCCATCGGCGCCTTCCCGGGCACGGAGAATGAGCGACTCATGATGTGTTGCGGTGGTAAAGAAGCCGCCCTGCGTCTCGTCCAAAAAATCGCTCATGAGGAAGCCGGCCAGCCGCGCCGCTACATGGAGGTATGTCTCGGAGGCTCCAGCCTCGTAGAGATCAAGCAGTCCCTCTGCCAGGAAGGCGTAGTCTTCGAGATAAGCTCCAAGATGCGCGCGTCCGGCCCGCGATGTCCGTAATAACCGGCCGTCGGGCCGTGCATGGGTTTGAAGCAGGAAGTCGGCGTTTCGTTGAGCCGCCTCGCGGTAGCGATCTTCTCCGAACACCCTGGCTGCTTCGGCGAGGGCCGACAGCATCATGCCGTTCCAGGCCGTGATCACCTTGTCATCCAGCCCGGGAGGGATTCGCTGCTGCCGCGCCCGATACAGCGCCGGTTTTGCGCAGGCGGCGGTCTCTAGGAGTTCATCGGTCGTCAGATCAATGTGCCGGGCGACCTCTTCGATGGGGCGCAGGCGATTCGGAATATTCGTATGTTCCCAGTTGCCGGCATCGGTGATGTCATAGAGTGCGCAGAACCGCCGGGCTGTTTCATCGTCGTTCAGCGCGGCTCGCACGTCGGCCGGTGTCCAGACGAAAAATTTCCCCTCGACGCCTTCGGAGTCGGCATCCGTCGCAGAATAAAATCCGCCCGCCGGTCCGGTCATTTCCCGGAGCACATAATCCAGCGTTTCGGTTGCCACCTGCCGGTAGAGGGGGCTCTTCGTGACTTGATAAGCTTCGACGTAGACGCGGGCGAGCAGCGCATTATCGTAGAGCATCTTCTCGAAATGCGGCACGAGCCAGCGGGCATCGGTCGAATAGCGGGCGAATCCTCCGCCGATATGGTCGTAGATTCCTCCCGCCGCCATCATGTCGAGGGTTTTGGTGACCATGGCGAGGGCCTGTTTGTCTCCCGATCGCCGGTGACAGCGAAGCAGTAACGACAGCCCGGCTGCCGGCGGAAACTTGGGCGCGGTGCCGAAGCCGCCGTTGGTCTTATCGAATTCACTATTGAACTGTGCGACGGCCTCCTCCAGCGCCGATTCGCTGACCGAGACAGGGGAAGGGATACGGCCGGCGTCCTTCAACCGCGACGTCATGTCCTTCGCCTGGGCGTGAATGCCTTCGGCGTCAGTTCGCCAATAGTCGGCGATCTTCTTCAGCAGTGTGCCGAACCCCGGTCTGCCCCACCGGTCTTCAGGGGGAAAGTAGGTGCCGGCGAAAAACGGTTTTTGCTCCGGCGTCAGGAAGATGGTCATGGGCCAGCCGCCCTGGCCGTGGTTCATGGCGACCGTGGCCTGCATGTAGATTTCATCCAGGTCAGGCCGTTCTTCCCGATCGACCTTGATGCAGACGAAGTCACGGTTCATCAATTCGGCGGTCGCGTCGTTCTCGAACGACTCCCGTTCCATGACGTGGCACCAGTGGCAGGCGGAATAGCCTATTGAAAGCAGAATAGGCCGGTTCTTGTCCTTCGCCGCCTGCAAGGCTTCCGGTCCCCAGGGATACCAGTCGACGGGGTTATAGGCATGTTGAAGCAGATAGGGGCTGGTTTCGTGGATCAGCCGATTCGGAGGCCTGGTATTTGCCGATGAGGACATAAGCCGACACCCTAGCATCGGAGCGAGAACAGCGTCAACGGAGCGGTGTTCGTGAAATGTGAGTGGCAAGTAGCAAGTGGTGAGTGGTTGTTCTTCGCCACTGACCACTCGCCACTGACCACTTACCAATGTGGTAGGCTAGACCATAGGAGAGGACGCCAGCACCCATGAACGATACCGGCCCCTATTCCAATTACCGTCTGACTGTCCGGCTGGAGCTCGCGAATAAGCCGGGCGTTTTTGCCCGCGTGGCGGCGCTGCTGGCTGAAGAACAAGCCAATCTCGGCGCCGTCGACATCGTCTCAGCAACGAAAACTTGCATGGTCCGGGACGTGACTTTCGACGCGCAGAGCGAGGCTCATGGCAAGAAGGTGCTGGCCCGGCTTGCTGCGCTATCCGATGTCACGGTGCTTTCGGCCTCCGATCGTATTTTTCTGCTGCATCTCGGGGGGAAAATTCGGGTGGAGGGGAAGATTGCAATTAGTACGCGCAATGTCCTCTCGATGGTCTATACGCCCGGCGTCGGCCGGGTCGCCCAAGCCATCGCGCAGGACAAGTCCAAAGCCTATGTGTTTACCAGTAAAAGCAACAGTGTGGCGATCGTTACGGACGGGTCGGCGGTGTTGGGACTGGGCAATCTCGGCCCGGAAGCGGCACTGCCTGTGATGGAAGGCAAAGCGATGTTGTTCAAAGAGCTGGCCGGTATCGATGCCTGGCCGCTTTGCCTCAATACGCAGGACCCGGACGTGATTGTGCGGATCGTGCAAGGGATCGCGCCGGGATTCGGCGCAATCAATCTGGAAGATATCGGCGCGCCCCGCTGTTTCGAGATCGAGCGACGGCTGAAACAATCGCTCGATGTGCCGGTCATGCATGATGATCAACATGGGACGGCTGTGGTCATCCTGGCGGCCCTCACGAACGCGCTCCGGGTAGTGGGAAAGCGGATAGAGCAGGTGCGCGTTGTCGTCAACGGGCTCGGCGCGGCGGGAACGGCATGCTGCCGAATGTTGCTGGCGGCCGGCGTGTCGCATCTTCTGGGCTGCGATAAGGAAGGCATCATCTTGTACGGTGAGGCTGAGCAATTGCGGGCCTGCCGGGCCGATCTGGCCGGCTGTCTCACCCCGGAGAATCCGAGGGGGACGTTGCGTGACGCGCTGAAAGGCGCCGATGTCTTTATCGGCCTGTCAGTCGGAAATATCCTGAGCGCGGAGGATCTCGACGCGATGGCTACGGACCGGATCGTGTTCGCGATGGCGAATCCGGACCCGGAAGTCTCGCCGGAGCTGGCCGCGTCGCACTGCCGCGTCTTTGCCACCGGACGCTCGGATTACCCCAACCAGATCAATAATGCGCTCGCGTTTCCAGGCATCTTCCGAGGAGCACTCGACGTGCAGGCCGCCGAGATCAACGAGGTGATGAAGTTGGCTGCTGCCAATGCCCTGGCTCATACGATCCCTGAAGGCGCGGTGAGTGAGGATTACATTATTCCCAGCCTCTTCGACAAAACAGTCGTTCCAAACGTGGCCCAAGCTGTTGCCGCCGCTGCCCGAGACACAGGCGTGGCGCGCCGTCGGAACAAAGCGAAGAGTGAAATGTGAGGGGTGAGTAGTCAGTGGTCAGTGGCCAGTAGTGAGTAGCTAGTGGCGAGTGGTCAGTGGCGAAGAACGCCCAGCACGTCGGCGTCATCGGCTCTTGCTGTGGCCGTCATAAACAAAGGGGAAGCCTCCCTTCCGGAAGACTCCCTCTCTGGTCGCATCTTACTCTGCGCCACTTACCACTTGCTACTTGCCGCTCACCTCTTATCCCCCCTCGCGTCAGGCGGGTCCCGAAGCCCCTTCTGGCTCTAAATCCCACTGTGGTACAATGCGCGCCTCTTATCAGCAGACGAGCTATGCCTTTTTCTACGAGCAAGTACATCAAGTTCCGCCAGGGGATGCAGACGCGCATCGGGTCGCTGCGGTCCAAGACGGAGGTCAGTCTGGAGCTTGCCGTTGACGTGATGATGGAAGAGCGGGTGGACAGTTTCTTTCGCGTCGAACAGGGGCTTGAAGAGGTGATCCGATCACTGATCGAGATTGAAGAGGAGTTGGAAGTCATTCGCGATTTGTCCGGCGCGATGCGTCTCGAATCGCGGCTGGAGTTTGTCGAAGATCGGTGGGATGAGTTCGATAGCGAGATCCGTGAACGGCCCAGACGGCGACGCAAGAAGGTCAGTCTTGCCGACATGCTGAAAGCTGCCAGCGGGGGAGGCGGGGCCCTCTCGGAGAATCCCGGCGGGGTCAACAACGCCATGGACGCCTATGCCATCATGGGTGTGGAGTTCGGCAGTTCCCTGGCCGATGTGACCGCCGCTTTTCGGATCAAGGCCAAACAGCTGCACCCTGACGCCAACAACGGCGACCGCAGCGCTGAGCCGGAACTCCGGCGCATGCTGGAGGCGTATCAGTTTCTCAAAGAATATCTTAGCTTGAGCAATACCGAACCCATGCGTCCCCCGGATCGGCCCTACAGCCCCGCAGAATAGATCTAACAGGATGCTGAAAAAGTCCGCCAGCCGCGTTCTCGCATTGCTCAGAGGCTCAACGTACCGAAGCGTACGCCTCGCCTCTTCGCTCGCTGCGGCCTTGCTGGACGGCCATTTTGAGCATCCTGAGGTGAACGGAGTCTGCATTCCATCTGTAATGTTTCCACGCTATTTCATGTTTACGCCTTGTTTTTTGGGAGGTTGATAGAGCTTCATGACGACACCGCTGCACTATATTACAAATCCCATGGCGCTCGGTGAGTTCTGCGAGCGGCTCAAAGACAGTCCTCGCTTGGCGATCGACACCGAGTTCGTCGGCGAAGACAGCTTCGTCCCTAAACTTGAACTTATTCAGGTCGCCACAGACAATGCGGCGGCGGTCATCGATTTCCCCGCGGTGCAGGCCGCCGGATCGCTGGATGCCTTCTGGGATGTGGTGTGCAACCCGGCGATTCAAAAAATCGTGCATGCCGGCAGGCAGGACCTGGATCTCTGTGCGGTCCATGCCGGCCAGATTCCCAGGCCGTTTTTCGATACGCAGATCGCCGCGGCTATGGTGGGATATGGGCCACAAGTGGCGTATGCCAATTTGGTTCTGCGGGTCCATGGCATGCGGTTGGACAAGGCCCATACCTTCACCAACTGGAGCGCCCGCCCGCTGTCGCATGAGCAATTGGCCTACGCGCTTGAAGACGTGACCTTTCTGCTCGACATTCATGACCATCTGCATGCGCGCCTGTCAAAGTTAAGCCGGCTGGATTGGGTCGATGAGGAGTTCGCTCGTTTAGAAGACGCTGTGGGGGACATACGCCGGGAACCCCAGGAACGCTACCAGCGCGTGCGAGGGTGGGACCAGCTCAAGCCGAAATCAGCCGCCGTCCTTCGGGAGTTGGCTTCCTGGCGTGAAGGAGAGGCGAAGCGCCGCAATGTTCCACGAGGCCGGGTGATGCGGGACGAAGTGTTGCTCCAGTTGGCGCGGCATCCTCCACGCCACATCCAGGAGTTGCGCGCAGTGCGCGGTCTGCATGGATCGGAAGCGGATCGCAACGGCGAGGCGTTGCTGGAGATTATCCGCACTGCGGTGGCGCTTCCTCCATCGGCCTGGCCTGAGGTTCCGAAAGACCGGAAGCCTGAACCGGAGTCCGTCGGTTTGGTCGAACTGCTGCAGGCGGTACTGAAGGCGCGCGCCACAGAAGCGGAGATTGCGCCGACCCTATTGGCAACGACGGCGGATCTGCAGGCATTGGTCGATGCCAAGGCAAATCGTGAGACGCTCGATCTTCCGATTTTGAAAGGCTGGCGGCGTCTGTTGCTGGGAGAACTGCTCCTCGATGTGCTCAATGGAAAACTTGCCCTCATGGTCGAACCCAAGTCCGGGACCATTACCTGGTTCCCACCCTCGATACGGACAGATATCTAACAGGATGCTGAAAAAGTCCGCCAGCGGCGTTCTCGCATTGCTCAGAAGCTCAACGTACCGAAGCGTACGCCTCGCCTCTTCACTCGCTGCGGCCTTGCTGGACGGCCATTTTGAGCATCCTGCGACTTTGACATTGTCCGCACCATTCGACGAGATTTCCAGGATGTTTTATGCCTAAACCGAGTTTTTCCGCAGCCTGCTAGGACACCCCGACCATCCCTTCTGTCCAAAAGAGGACGGAAATACAGCCTGCTCTCCCGTAAGCCTCCAGGGCGAACTCTAACCAATTGAAATTCCGTTGGGTATCCCACCGACTTTTAGGGAAACTCCGTGATTATTGGTATGGTTCTCGCTTCTGTTGACCTGGAGTCAGACGGTAGCGCAGTTCCTATGTCCTTACTGAAAAAATCCTTGCTCGACTTCTTGATCCCAGGCGGGGTCATTTTTTTGGCTGCTCTCGGCTTTCTCCGTCCCCACGGCTTGCCCCAATGGGTCCAAGGACCGGTCCATGCTTTCCCCCTGATCGTGTTGGTATTTGGGTTATTCTTCGGGTGGTACCTCTCCAGCAGCCGCCTCATCCTGTCACTCATCGTGTTGGTGATGGTCGATCGTAGCCTCATCTTATCTTCGCCGGCAGATCCTGAATCATCAGGCTACGTGATGTTTGCGGTGGCTGCGCTTCTGGTGCCGCTGAACCTCATGGCCGTTTCCATCATCAAGGAAGAGACCATGGCAACCTGGCGCGGGCTGCTGTGGCTGGCGCCGACTCTGATCCAACCGCTCTTTGTCTGGTGGCTCATTCAACCGGAACAGGCCGGTATCGCCCGATCGCTCCAGCAGCCTCTGGTCCCGGGCATGAGAGGAAGCTGGACGGCGATTCCTCAATTGACGCTCCTGGCCTATGCCGGCGCGGTGCTTTTGATCGGTACACGATTTATCTTGCGGAACAATCCACTTGACAGCGGGATGTTCTGGGCCGTGATTGCGTCGTTCGTAGCCTTCCAGGGATATCACCACGGCTGGTCGCCGACCGGATTTTTTTCGACAGCCGGCCTCATTCTCTTTGTCACGCTCGTGCAGGCGTCCCATCAACAGATCTATCGTGATGACTTGACGGGGGTTCCGGGAAAGCTGGCGTATGATGAAGCGGTGGCCGGCCTTGGGAAAAAGTATGTGCTGGCCGTTGTGGGGATCGATCAATTGAAACAATATGGCAATCAGCACGGCAAACCGGTGAGCGAGCAAGTGCTGTGTCTGGTGGCGCCAAAAATTCTGGCGGCTGCCGGCGCCGGCAAGGTGTATCGACTCGCAGGCGAGGAGTTGACTGTCTTGTTTCCAAGGAAGGCGGCAACGGAAACACTGGTCGATCTTGGGGCGATTCGCAAGGTGGTGGAGGAGACCGCGCTCTATTTGCGAGGCCGCGATCTGGTCCGGGAGGGCACGGGCACGAAATCCAAGGACCAGGCACTTACGGTCACTGTGAGCATCGGCCTCGCGGAAGCGGGGGGCGCCAAGTCGTCGCTCGATCTGGTCACAAAGTCCGCATATCGGGCCCTCTATGAGGCCAAAGGGGAAGGAGGAAATCGAGTGAAACGAGCGGCGATTTCAGCCGATGTCCCGAAAGCAGCTCCCGCGGGAACAGGTCATATCGTCGCATATAGCGAATACGAACAGTAGCTAGGCCTTACAACAATTTCTCGATAGACTCCGCCGGCCTGGCCAGCATGGCCTGCTCGCCTTTTTCCACAATCGGCCGTTGAATCAAATCCGGGTGTTTCACCATCAGGTCGAGCAGCTCGTCGTCCGATAGGGACTTCTTCGCCAGCCCAAGTTCCCTGTAGAGATCTTCCTTTGTTCGCAGCACGTCTTTTGGAGACAGCCCGGCCTTTTTTAAGAGACTTTTCAGCTGCCCTTTGGTGAAGGGCTGCTCATAATAGTTGACGGCCTTGAAGGGCTTTCCACTCTCCTTCAACAGCCGCACTGCCTCGCGGCAGGTAGAACAGGTGGGTTTCTGATAGATCGTAATGTCGGCCATAGAGACTCCTTGGTGATCGGTCTGTCTTGACGGTTTTTTTCACGCTGTGCTAGTCATATATTTTCACGGGACGGTGTATGCCTTTAGCAGGAACAAGCTCATCCGGTCAGTATTCGTGCGCCACTGCGTCCCAGCATACGCTGAAAGATCTCCGCATCAAGCGCAAAGGCCAGCCGGTCGTGGTGCTTGGCCATCTGCTGGATCGCAAAGGGCAGGAGGCGGCATTCGAAGTCTTCAACGACCGGATCGCCCTCGTCAAGTTCAGCGACGGTGGACTGTTGGGTTACGACCCGATCGAACTCCTGCTCCCTACCGAGATCGACGACAAGGGGATCGCCTATTTTGAAATCCGTCCCTGCCGTACCTGCCAGGTTCTCTTTCCGCTGACCCTCGAAGAGGCTGAATCGGAAGTAGAGCCGGCGCAATGCCTGGATTGCCGAGACTAATCGGCAAACGGGGCTAGCTCCAGAGCTTTTCTGAGTAAGCAATCTCCCGCAAACCCCTGCAGTGTCATCGGCAGCATGGCGCTATCGATGACGCGTACGGAGGTGACGCGGAACCCCTCCGGGCCTTTCTGTCCCTCCAGCTTCATCGCGTGACAAATTTCCAGCTTTTTCCAGATCGGATTAGCCAGGATCTGGTCCGATGCCAGCAGTTTCAGGTCCACCACCGTTCCCTCGATCGCCACTTTTGCCGGTATGCGCGCCGTATCTTTTGGCGGCTCGCTGACGACGGCGAACGCGATCACGTCGTCATCGGCTAAGACGAACGGTGTCCTATCAATCCCGGCGATTGGCGTGAGCAGACACCACAGGCTGATAGCTGCTCGTATGGCCCAATGCCGTGAAGCCGTAGAGGACGGCGGCGCATGCATGGTTCCCTTCTTTCTTGCGGATCAGTATGCCAAGCACGATGGTCCATTTCAAGGATGGCGCAGCCATTGTTGTTCCGTTCATGATAGGCTACTGACAGAACGGATACCCTAGTCACGCTTTCTAGCGGCTGCGGAAAAACTCGGTGTATCCATAATATGCTAGTGAAGTCTAAACTACGGCACTGATGCCACGATAACCACAGGATGCTCAAAAAGGCCATCCAGCAAGGCCGCAGCGAGTGAAGAGGCGAGGCGTACGCTTCGGTACGTTGAGTCTCTGAGCGATGCGAGAACGACGCTGGGGGACTTTTTCAGCATCCTGCTAGAGAGGGACGATCATGCCCCATGATTTCATGCCAGGATTGGCCGGCGTTCCTGCTGCCACGTCTTCGATCAGCGACGTCGACGGGCAACGAGGCATTCTTGAGTATCGTGGCATCAGGGTGGAGGAACTCTGCGCGAAGTCATCCTATCTTGAAACTGCGTATCTATTGCTCTTCGGGCACTTGCCGACGCAGGGCGAGTTGCAGCGATGGACGAACGACGTCACGCATCATCGGCGCATCAAATTCCGCATTATCGACTTGATGAAATGTCTGCCTGAACAGGGGCATGCCATGGACGCGCTGCAAGCAGCAGTGGCGGCGCTGGGCATGTTCTACCCGGGCCGAAACGTGAAGGATGTCGAGAATAACTATTGGAGCGCCGTGCGGTTGGTCGCGAAGTTGCCGACCATTGTGGCAGCCTGGGCCAGGCTACGGTATGGCGATGCGCCGATTCCTCCGCGAGACGACCTGGGGTTCAGCGAGAATTTTTTCTACATGCTCACAGAGTCGGTGCCCCATCCGTTATGGGCGGAGATTTTCGACGATTGCCTCATCCTTCATGCCGAGCACACGATGAACGCGTCCACGTTTACAGGACTGGTGACGGCCTCGACACTGGCCGATCCCTATACGGTCGTCGCGTCGTCCATTGGGGCGCTCAAGGGCCCTCTGCACGGGGGCGCGAATGAAGAAGTGGTTGTGATGCTTAAAGAGATCGGCACGGCGGACAAGGCGAGGTCGTACGTCGAAGGCGTGTTGGGCAACAAGAAGAAGCTCATGGGATTCGGGCATCGCGTGTACAAGGTAAAAGATCCCCGTGCCACCGTGCTCCAAGGTCTCTGTCAGAGTCTCTTCAAAGAATGCGGGAGTTCGCCGCTCTATGAAGTTGCCTTGGAGGTCGAACGAGCGGCAGGGGAGTTACTCAAGGGGAAGGGCATCCATCCCAACGTCGATTTCTATTCGGGCATTATCTACGACAAGATGGGCATCGAGGTCGATCTGTTTACCCCGCTCTTTGCCATGGCGCGGGTGTCCGGCTGGCTTGCCCATTGGCTTGAACAGCTGCGGGAAAACAAATTATTCCGGCCCGATCAAATTTATTCCGGCGAGCACAACCGGCCCTATGTGCCGCTGGCACAGCGGTAACTTGCATCGCTGACGATGCAAGAGGGACGTATCTCGTGAAGCGTGAAGCGCAGGACGGAAAGGGCGTGTCCGCATCTTTGTCGCGAGATACGAGATACGCTTCACGAGGCGCGATTGTTCAAGCTATTTCGCAACAAACCAGCATGAATCGGACGGGATAGCTGTCATCCCCATTTTGTCTTTCTGCTCCGCCCTTGACTCTGCGGGTGGCCGATTTATCTCCCTTTCAAGCAGAGAGTCGGCGCAGCGCCAGTATCAGTCACTCACAAAAACGATAGCGACAACGAAGGAGGTCTATGATGACACTCGTACGGTGGGATCCGTTCCGTGAGCTTGAGGAAATGTCCGATCGCTTGAACCGCGCGTTCGCAAGGCCTGCACTGCGCAACGGGGGCAAGGAACACTTGACCGTTGCCGACTGGGTCCCGACCGTCGATATCAGTGAGAGCGAGGGTGAGTATCTCATCAAGGCGGAATTGCCCGAGGTGAAGAAAGAGGATGTGAAAGTCTCGGTTGAGGACGGCGTGCTGACGCTCTCAGGAGAGCGGCGTCAGGAGAAGGAGGAAAAGGGCAAGAAGTATCATCGGGTTGAACGGTCGTACGGAAGCTTCGTGAGGAGTTTTTCGTTGCCCGAGTCGGTCGATGAGAGCGGGGTCAAAGCCCAGTACACAGACGGCGTGTTGAACCTGCATCTCCCTAAGACTGAAAAGGTGAAACCGAAATCGATCGAAGTGAAAGTGGGGTAACGAATCGTCTGGTTAGTCGGTAGTCCCGAAGGCCCGCCTCCCGGCGGGCCTTCTTATTTGTGGTCTCCCATCCGAAACGCGGATTCCCGCGTTTACTCGCGTAATTTTCACCCACGTACCCACATGACGGCCCCAATCCTGAATGACGGGCAGATTTTGTAATCCAACACCTGGCCATTTGGATAAGCGTTTATTCCGCCCGGCATGTCGCGTTTTCCACTTCTGTGTATGACTGGTCAAAACGGCATTCTCGTTGCGTCCACTTCGGAAGCCGGTAGAATCTATCATCGAGCCGTTTGGGGACCTCAATGCTAGACAGAGATGTATGATTACAAGACCTTGTATCTATACAGGAGGTCTTGCATCATGGCGGCACGGGAGCGGGACAGATCGCAAAGATCTGGGTCTGGAAGTCGGAAGACCGTGGGTCAGCTCGGATCGTCCCGTTCCTCCGGTCAGCAACCCGAACAGTTGAGAGGGCCTCGAGCCCGCATCGTGCAAGGACGGGAGACACGGAGGTGCACCATGAGCGCAGCGATTTTTGTCGGGATGGATGTGGCGCAAGACACCGTTGATGTGGCGGTCCAACCCGGGACGGCGTTTCACCTGGCGAATGATGAGTCAGGAGTGGCCGAGGCGGTCACGCGGCTCCAGGCCGTGCAGCCCACGTTGATTGTGCTCGAAGCGACGGGCGGGCTTGAAGTGCCGCTGGCGGGAGCGCTTGCTGCCGCCGGCTTGCCCGTCGTGGTCATCAATCCCCGGCAAGTGCGGGATTTTGCGCGAGCCACCGGACAGTTGGCGAAGACAGATCGGCTGGATGCGCAGATTCTTGCCCGCTTCGCCGAGGCGATTCGCCCACCCGTTCGCCCGATCCCCAATGAGCAGACGCAGGCCCTAGCCGCGCTGGTCGCGCGACGTCGGCAACTGATCGAGATGCTCACGGCCGAAAAGAATCGCATGCGCCTGGCCGCTCAGCCCATTCAGAAACGGGTCCAGGCCCATATCACCTGGCTAGAGAAGGAACTCGAGGGCATCAATACGGATCTGACCACGACCATGCATCAAAGTCCGGCGTGGCGTCAGAAAGAAGAGGTCTTACGGAGTGTGCCGGGAGTAGGTCCCGTGCTCACCACGACGCTCTTCGCCAATCTGCCTGAGCTGGGGACGTTGACGCGCAAAGAAGTGGCGGCCTTAGCCGGCGTGGCACCGTTCCCACGAGATAGTGGCACCCTCAAAGGCCGACGAGCGATTTGGGGTGGGCGGGCTCACGTGCGAGCCGCGCTCTACATGGCCGCACTGGTTGCCACCAGAAAGAACCCCGTGATTCGCACCTTCTATCAGCGCTTGTGTCAGGCCGGGAAGGCGAAGAAGCTGGCGTTGACCGCGTGCATGCGGAAACTGCTGACCATCTTGAATGCGATGGTGAAAAACCGGACGCCGTGGCGGGTGGCTGTCACGCAGCCAGCTTGATTTTTAAGACAGTTGCAGACCCTATTTACTAGGGATGCGTGCTTGCAAGACGTGACTCCGTTATGCCGTTATTGAACGTTTTTAATGGATTGAGCGGTTGGTATGTTTCGCGTTCTGCGAGTCACCTGTATGTGGTTTGGGGACTTGCGATCATTTGGGCTGTGCTGCTTGAGGTTTTCACAATGGCCGAAGGGGCCATTGTATTCAGGTTTTTTTTCATATGGTTAGATTTGTGGATGTTCTCTGTGTTGCCATTGTTATTGCTTACTCGGTTTTGGTTGATAAGGCAGATTCCGAAAAGGCGGATACTCTCTTTTCGAATCATCGGAGTGCTCCTAGTTATTATGCATCTCAACCCAGCAGATTTGTTTCAAGCGTATGGGCAAGCTTTTGATATCAATAATCCCATTTTCTATGTGTCAGCGTATACGGTATTTGCCTCTCCTCTTCTCATAGCGGTGCTTATGTTGATCGAGATTTGGAGAACCTCTCAGCTTCTGAAACGAGACAGTCGCGGGTAAGGTCAGAGTGTGTCGAGAGTTTGTTCGTCTGAGAGCAGACTGGTCTGAGGCATGAGGAGCTATTGGTCGGCAAGTGTTTGATTGTTGATTTGCAGTTTTCTGGCAGGCCTTGGGCGAAAGCCAATAGGAGGCGGTCCTGCAATCAAGCAGCGTCCTATGTCCCATCCGCCTTTCATCTGGTAGTAGAAGTTCTCAAGTCCAATCTGCTCAGCGCCATACATTAGCGTAAGGGCATCAACGCTCATACCTTCAGCCACCGGTATCACCTGATTTCCTGTGGCCTTTTGTGCAGTTCTTTGCCGTTATAGCCCGCGTAGGCATCGACATGCATATGCTGTGTCGTCATGTCTTCTGCTCTTGTACAAGCCGGGGACCTGAGTTTATCATGGCGCCCGCAGCGGTTGAGAACCTTCATTAGGGAGTGTTGCACATGGAATAAAAGGGGTCGGGAGTCTTTTCTTGACGCAGGCCGGTTGAGACGGTGTCGGCATCGGTATCGTTCAACAACAGTCCTAAAGACTGCGGACTGAGGACTACGCCGCCTTCGGCGACGGAATACGAGTCGTTGACGGCCACGGGAGCCGCCGTCGGCTGGCCGTCCGTGAGCAAGACGTTGTCGAGGACAATCGTGCTGGTGCGATTGCCGAAGGAATAAAAGGGGTCGGGAGTCTTTTCTTGACGGACAGACCAGGTGTCTGATAGAAGCGAGACATGCCTCGTCGTCCTCGCTTAGCTGCCGGAGATCTTGCGTATCATGTGTTGAATCGCCGTGTTGGGCGGCTGCCGTTGTTTGAGCAGCCGGCGGACTACGCCGCGTTTGAACAGATCCTGTCCGAAGCCCAGGCCCAGACCAGGATACGGATTGCCGCCTATTGCCTGATGCCAAATCATTGGCACCTGCTGCTCTGGCCACGGCAGGATGGCGAATTGTCCGAGGTGCTGCGCTGGATCACCGTCACCCATACCCAACGCTGGCACGCCCACCATCACACGGCTGGAACCGGGCCGGTCTATCAAGGGCGCTTCAAGTCGTTTCCCGTTCAGACGGACGAGCATTTTGTGACGGTGGCGCGCTATGTAGAGCGCAATGCGCTCCGGGCGAAACTGGTCTCACGGGCGGAGGACTGGCAATGGGGGAGTCTCTGGCGGCGAGCTCAGGGGGACGACAAGCTGACGACCTGGCTCAGTGACTGGCCTATGGAGCGCCCACGCGATTGGCTGGCACGGGTGAATCGCCCGCAGACCGCATCCGAGGTCGAGTCGCTCCGCGTGAGTGTGCAGCGCGGGCGCCCGTTTGGCGCAGAAGGCTGGGTGCGACGGATGGCGACACGGTTCGGAATGGAATCGACCATCCGACCGCGTGGCCGTCCGAAAGGCTCATAAAGAAAGAGTCTCCTTTATTTCTTCCTTTGGGTTTCATCATGCCTCGTTGAGCCTCCACCATTTCCCATTCACTTCTTACGTCTTGCCTTTTATCGTCTTCTCCTCATGCCCTTGTACAAGCCGGGGGCCAGCGTTTATCATGGCGCGCACAGCGGTTAAGAACCCTTCAACATGGAGCATAGGGCATGACGAAGAATAGCATTCAGCAATCAGGGTCGACTCGAATCGAACGCGATACGATGGGCGAATTGGCTGTACCGGCCGATGCATACTATGGCGTGCAGACGGCGCGCGCGATCGAGAATTTTCCGATCAGCCCGCTGCGCATGCCGCGGTCGGTCATCCGGGCGATGGGCATGATCAAACGGGCGGCGGCCAGCGTGAATCAGTCGCTTGGCCTCTTGGACAAGAAGCCGGCCGATGTGATCAGGCAAGCCGCCACCGAGGTTGTGGACGGCAAGCTGGACGCGGAATTTCCAGTCGACATTTTTCAAACCGGCTCCGGTACCTCCACGAACATGAATACCAATGAGGTCATCTCCAATCGCGCCACCGAACTCCTCGGCGGCGCGCGAGGCAGCAAGCTCGTGCATCCGAACGACCATGTGAATTTGGGACAATCCAGCAACGACGTGATTCCGACGGCCATTCATATTGCCGCGTCGGAGCTGATGCAACAGGAGCTCCTGCCGGCGCTGACTCGCCTGCGCAAGGCACTGGATCGGAAGGCCAAAGAGTTCGACAAGATTGTGAAAATCGGCCGGACCCATTTACAGGACGCCACGCCTGTGCGGCTGGGGCAGGAATTCGGCGGCTATGCCCGCCAGATCGAGCTCGGCATTCAGCGGGTGAAGCGGGCGCAAGAGGCCTTGAGTGAAGTGGCACTCGGTGGAACCGCGGTCGGCACCGGGTTGAACTGTCATCCGCAATTCTCGAAAAAAGTCATGGCCGTCATTTCGAAAGAAACCGGCTGTTCATTCAAGGAAGCCAAGAATCATTTCGAGGCGCAATCGGCGCAGGATTCTCTGGTCGAAGCGAGCGGTGCGTTGCGGACGATCGCGGTGAGCTTGATGAAGATTGCCAACGATATTCGCTGGCTTGGATCGGGGCCGCGCTGCGGGTTGGGAGAAATCAATTTGCCCGAAACGCAGCCTGGTTCCTCGATCATGCCGGGGAAGGTCAATCCGGTCATTGCCGAATCGGTCACGATGGTCTGCGCACAGGTGATCGGCAATGACGTGACCGTGACGATCGGCGGGCAGGCGGCCAACTTTGAACTGATCGTGATGATGCCGGTGATGGCCTACAATCTTCTGCAGTCGATTGAATTGCTCGCATCCGCCTCCAACAACTTTGCCGCGAAGTGTATCGAAGGCATCAAAGCCAACGAAGAACGCTGCAAGAGCTTGATCGAAGAGAGCCTCGCCATGTGCACGGCCCTGGCGCCGGCGATCGGCTACGAAGCGGCGGCGAAACTGGCCAAGGATGCTTACAAGTCCGGTAAGACCGTCCGTCAGGTGGCCAAGGAACAAAAAGTCCTGCCGGAGAAGAAGCTGACCGAACTGCTCGATCCCTGGCGCATGACCGAACCGGGCGGGCCGGTGGGGAGTGCGGGGGGATAGGCGGTGCGGGGGTGGCACATATGAACTTCTCCAGGCGCTGTCGATGCGTATGGTTCGTTCGGCTGCTTGTCTGACGCGGTTTCATACTGACCTCTCTACTGGTGCTGTTTCATCCGTCGTATTCTCCCCTCTTCTGTAGGGTGGGAATGCCGCCAGGCGCTGTGTATTGTGTGCCTCGTGTCCGTCATATGCTGATGTGCAGGAGATGTGCAGGAATGGAGCCGACATCGTGAATGAGCAGTGTTCCTCCTCTCATCAGGTCATAATTGCTTCCACTCGCTGCCCACGGGCATCTATCTTAGCGTCGTTCGAACCAGAAGAGGTATTGTGATGTTGAACTATGCGATGATTGCGCGAGCCGTGACACTTCCAGTGTTGGCATCGGCGATGCTTGCTGGGTGCGGCGGTGGAGATACCGTTCCGGCTGGGACAGGGGGGACAGCAGGTGTTGCAGCGGCAGGGATCGTCCAAGCGCCGGCCGGCGCATTGGCCAGGGCGGCAACTGAGAAGTCCTGGTTCGCCTCGCTTTTCAGCGTTGCGGAAAGCTGGGCCATCGATATTACCGGCTGGACAGGTGTCTCCGGTGCGACGGTCCGTGTCTTCACCATTGATGACCACGGTGTTCCAATCGGCTCGGTGATTGCCACCGGCAGCACGAATCCAGACGGTTCCTTCAACCTGACGTTGCCGACTGGCACGGTGTTCGCCAGCAATCTCATTGCGCAGGTAGAGGACGCCCTTGCGATCACTGGCCCGATGCCGGTTGGAACAGCCAATACCCTCAGTGTGTTCATCGTCTCTTCGACCATCAATCTGAATCCGGCTACCGATGTTGCCACGAAGGCGTTGGTCGATCGGGGAGGAGAGCCGCTCTCGAACTACACTCCGGAGGAAGTTGCGCAGTACCTGGCTGTCGTGGAAACACTGGTGACGGAAAATCCTCCTGCTTCGGCCAATCTCGCCACCACATTGACACAGATCGCAGCCGCCGTGGGTGGCCAGATCACCGCTGTTTTGAATGCATTGAGCGGGACTGGTGTGGCGGATCCGGTCATCATTACGACGAGCCTTCCGAACGGCGTTCAGAACAGCCCCTATTCCAGGACCGCTCTCGCAGTAGGGGGAACAGGCGCGTTGACATGGAGCCTTCACGATGGAGCCTTACCACTTGGGTTGTCCTTAAATCAAAGCACAGGACGCATCAGCGGCACACCGACGACACCGGTGTCTCAGTCGAGCGTTATCTTAATGGTGCGGGATGCGGCAAGTCCGACGCCACGAACTGACACGCAAGCATTGTCACTGACTATTGAACCGCTGGCGCCGCCGTCGGTGACGACAGCCTCGCCGCTTCCGGACGGGCAGGTGGGGAGCGCCTACAACACCACCTTGACTGCGACTGGCGGCACTCCTGGATATGTATGGAGCTATGCCGTTGGATCTAACCAGCTGCCGTCTGGGCTTTCACTCAATCCTTCCGGGGTGATTTCCGGGACGCCGAACAGCGCCGGGACCGTGCAGATCACTGTGCAGGTGACCGACAATGCCGGCCTAAGCGCCACCGGCGTATTGAGTATTACCGTTACGTCTGTGGCACAACCGCTTTCCATCACGACCACGGCGGCTGATCCGTTGCCAGCTGGGGTGGTGGGCCAGCCGTATGCAGGGCCAACGATCCAGGCGGCTGGTGGCACACCGCCCTATACGTGGTCGATAGAGCCGACCCCGCATCCGTACGGATTTGTCATCGGATCAGGTACCGGAGTTTTGTCTGGCGGGGTATCCCAGAGTGAAGCCAGTATTGCGGTAACGGTTGTTGTGAGAGACAGCAGTAATCCTATTCAACAGGACGAGCGACGATTCTCTGTTTATTTCGGCGCGCCCTGCAATCGCGGGAACGGGGAACTTACTATCACAAATGCGCCTCCACAGTTCGGAGGCAGGTTCTGCCCCACCGGGTCTTTCATCCCAACGGAGGCGACTCTTGAGGTAGGTATAAGTTTTACAGAAGTTGAGGTGATCCCCAATTACGTGTTGTCGGAGAATGTGTTGGTTACCGTGGACAACGCCACGGGCGTGCTGAGAAGCGCTTCGATCGGACGCAATGATCAGTTTGGCATATACGGCTGGTCTTGTTCCATGGAGGATTTTTCACAGCCTGCCTGTAACGGCATCACTGTGTTACCGCAGAGCGGTGTGATCGATTTCAGGGAGGCCACCTTTACGTACCGAGGGCATCCATACGCCGGCCAGGTGATTACGTTGACAGGGCAACTTATATTCCCTGCCTTCACGCTGCCGCTGCAGCCTCCGCCTCCATAGGTGACGAGTATGAGCGAGGAGCCATCAAGTTGTGTGATGGCCCCTCGCGATAGAATAACCGAGATGCTTCTGCGTGGCGTCGTAGGGTGGCCCGCTGTTGCGGGGGCAATATCGCTATAGAGAACCCCAGGACTTTTCAAACATCTGCAGTCTTCATCGGGAAGTTGAGCCTAGCGTTTCCTCCAGATCGTCCTGACGTTTCCTGAATGGGTTCTTTCTCTAAGTGAGACCTCTTTGAGGCACGTACGGTGCTGTTCCTGAGATCTTCCCGCTTCTGCTCTTTGAACGATGCGACTGGCCCCGCTTGGGTCTCTTGGTTGGGGGGCCTAAGCGGGCTGTTGATATAGGGCCGGCATCGTAACCGGTGCAAACGACATTCAAGGCCGAGAGTGGTGGAGCAGAATCTTGCTGGAGCTTGCAGGGAGCTTCTGGTAGATTCCCACGCGCACAGGGCTTCGCCGCTGACAGGCGTGATTTCCCGATCAAGGTAGTCCCATTCAGTCAGTCCGGCGAATCATTCATTTTCTTGTTGCCGAGCGCTAGAACTCAACTGGCGTTCAGAAAGATCGGTTATCCATACAGATGACAGCTCCAACGACTCCAACTCTCTCCGACGCGGCTCAGCTCAAAATTGTTCCCCTCATCGCCAAGGAACTTGGCGCCGGAGCCCATCAGGTCGCGGCAGCGGTGGCGTTGCTCGACGAGGGCTCGACCGTTCCGTTCATCGCGCGCTATCGTAAGGAGGCGACCGGCAATCTGGATGATACGCAGCTGCGTACGCTGGAGGAGCGCCTGCTCTACCTTCGCGAGCTGGAAGTGCGGCGTGCCGCAATATTGGCATCGATCGAAGAACAGGGAAAGTTGACCGATGTCTTGCGTGCCAGCATTGAGGCGGCGGCGACGAAGCAGGCCGTTGAGGATTTGTACCTGCCCTTTAAGCCCAAGCGCCGCACCCGCGCGCAGATTGCGCGTGAGGCAGGGCTGGAGCCCCTGGCCGATGGCCTGTTGGCCGATCCGACACTGAATCCTGAGCAAGAGGCGCTCAAATACATTCGTGTGGTCCCTGCTACCGAAGGGATCGAGGCGATCAATGTGCCCGATGTCAAAACGGCGTTGGAGGGGGCGCGCGATATTCTCATGGAGCGGTTTGCCGAAACGGCTGACCTGCTGGCTGCGCTGCGAACGCGTCTGTGGGAGCAGGGGGTGTTGACCTCGACGGTCATGAAAGACAAGGAGCAGGCCGAAGAAGAAAAGTTCCGCGATTACTATGCCTATTCAGAAACGATTAAGACTATCCCGTCGCATCGGGCGCTCGCGCTCTTCCGGGGCCGCACGCTCGGTGTCTTGAAGTTGGAGCTGGGCCTGGGAGAGACGCTCGACGCGGTGGTTCCGCATCCTTGTGTGTCGATGATCGCGGCGCACGCGGGTATTCAGGATCGAGGCCGGCCAGCCGACAAGTGGCTGGCCGCGGTGTGCGACTGGACGTGGCGGGTGAAGATCCATTCGCAGCTCAGTATTGAACTGCTGGTGCAATTGCGTGAAGCGGCTGAAACCGAGGCGATCAAGATTTTTTCCCGCAACCTCCATGAGCTGTTATTAGCTGCGCCGGCCGGCCCTAAGGCCGTGCTCGGCCTGGATCCCGGCATTCGCACCGGTTGTAAAGTGGCGGTGGTCGATGCAACCGGCAAATTGTTGGACACGGCGACGATCTACCCGCACCAGCCGCGCAACGACTGGCAGGGCTCGTTGGAAACGCTGGTACGCCTTGTCATTCAACATGGCGTGGAATTGATTTCGATCGGCAACGGAACGGCGAGCCGTGAGACGGACAAGTTGGCAGTCGAGGTCATCAAGATGGTCGCGGCTCATAAGCCGGAACAGAAGATTGCAAAAATTGTGGTCAGCGAAGCCGGGGCATCGGTCTATTCGGCGTCGGCCTTTGCTGCGGCGGAGTTTCCACAGTTGGATGTGAGTGTGCGGGGCGCGGTCTCTATTGCCAGACGATTGCAGGACCCGCTGGCCGAGCTGGTCAAGATCGAGCCGAAGGCGATCGGGGTGGGCCAATATCAGCATGACGTGAACCAACGGGCCTTGGCGCGGTCGCTCGATGCCACGGTCGAAGATTGTGTGAATGCCGTTGGTGTGAACGTGAATACCGCCTCGGCGCCCTTGTTGGAGCGGGTGTCGGGTCTGAACAAGGCGCTGGCCAAGAATATTGTGGATTATCGGGATGCCAATGGGCCCTTTCCAAACCGGACGGCGATCCGGAACGTGCCGCGACTTGGTGAGAAGACCTTCGAGCAGGCGGCGGGGTTTTTGCGCATTCCCGATGGCGATAATCCCTTGGATCGGTCTGCCGTTCATCCGGAGGCCTATCCGGTGGTCGAACGCATTCTGACGCGGCTGGGGACTGGGATTGCCGAGGTGATGCGGCAGCCGGCTGGTTTGAAAGGGTTGTCGCCTGCCGACTTTACCGATGAGAAGTTCGGGGTGCCGACGGTGCGGGATATTCTTACAGAGCTCGAAAAGCCAGGCCGCGACCCGCGTCCGGAATTCAAGACGGCGACCTTCCGGGATGGAGTTGAATCCCTGAGTGATTTACAGCCCGGCATGGTGTTAGAGGGAGTGGTGACGAATGTGGCGGCGTTCGGCGCCTTCGTCGATATCGGCGTCCATCAGGACGGGCTTGTCCATGTGTCGGCGTTGGCGAATAAGTTCGTGAAAGATCCGCACGAAGTGGTCAAGCCCGGGCAGGTCGTCAAGGTGAAGGTGCTTGATGTGGATCTCAAGCGCCAGCGCATTTCACTGACGATGCGGATCGATGATGCAGCCGGACGTCCAGTTGCTCCGATACAGTCCGGGAGCGAGGCCGCCCGCGACTCACGCGGGCGTGGACAGTCGGCATCCGGCCAGGCTGCGGCACGAGCGCCCCAGCCGATCGGCGCGATGGCGATGGCGTTGGCGAAGGCCAGGCAGAAGTCATAAAGAGCATTGGCAGGATGCTGAAAATGCCCGCCAGCGGTGTTCTCGCATCGCTCAGAGGCTCAACGTCATGAGCACGGTGGAGATAAGAACCTATCCGCTCGCATCTGATCGAAGCGAGCGGTTCAAGCGAAGCTTGGTATGTACCTCCTCGCCACTTCGCTCGCTGCGGCCGCCCCGCGGTATGGCGCGTCTCGGCGCGCCGGGGTTGGGCGGGTGAGACCAGTGGCCATTTTGAGCATCCTGTTCGGATCGTTTGCGTCGTATGAACCCTCGACTTTCAACCTGCTAGAGTGCTCATTGCAACTCAATTCTAAGCCTGCCCCGCCCCAAGACATCGGAATCTTCCCGCTGTTGCCTCAGGGCGGCAAGACGATATACTGAAGCATGCTGGATTCCGTCGGTCATCCTCGCTCCCCCGCAATCTCTCTTCTGATTATGTTCGTCGTAGTCGCTCTCACGGGCTGCGCCACGATAGAGAGCCAACCGGCACAGAATGAAGTCAACGTGATGGTACCCACGACGGGAACGCGCGGAGAGATCTGCTGTGCCATGGCCAAGGGGATGCCGAGGCAAGAGGCATTGGTACAAACGGCCGTCGGACTGCTCGGTCGGAATCGTATCGAAGTGGGAGGGCGGCACTATACTCCGGATTGTTCGGGCCTCGTCCGGGGCCTGTATGCCATGCAACGCGTCGACTTGTACGATGGACTGGGCGAACTGGACGGCGGCAACGGCGTCGGACGCATCTTCACCCATGTCGTAGAGCATGGGCGGATTCACTATGGCCCGACCGTTCATCCGGGGGATGTCGTGTTTTTTCACAACACCTGGGATTTCAACCGTGACGGTTTGCCCAACGATCCGCTCACGCACGTGGGCGTGGTAGAGAAGGTGGAGCGCGACGGGACGGTGATCTTCGTGAGCTGGGTGTCGGCAGGGGTCGAACGCTATCGGATGAATCTACGTCGGCCGGATATGCACAAGGCCCCCGACGGGCGTGTGATCAACGACTACCTGCGCCGGAAAGAGTCGGGCGATCATCAAGCCACCCGCTATCTGACGGGGCAACTCTTTGCCGCCTTCGGGACCGTTCTACGATAGGCTGTCAGCCGGTACATCCATTTGCGGTAAGGCTGACACCGGGATGGGTGGAGTGAGCACGAATGGGTTGCTCGGTGACAGGACCCGTCGAGTCACACCGGCCATTGTTCTTCCTTCCAGGCCATCTCCCAGAACATCCACTCATAACGTGAGCTGATGATGAAGGACTCTTCCATGCGCCGCTTTTCGTCTGTGCCGGCGGTCTTGGCCCACTGATCGACTTTCTTACGCATCCATTGCTGGACTTCGGCAAACTCCGGCGAGGCATAGAGCATAAGCCAGTCTCGGTAGGGATGGTTCTTGGGCGGCGGGCCTTTTCTTAACAAGTATTGCCCGACGACGCAGTAGATCCAGGCGCAGGGGAGGGCGACGACGAGAATCTCCGCCGCCGATCCGTTCTGTGCCACGGAGAGCATGTGTCTCGTGTAGGCATAGTTTGTGGGAGCCATCGGCACGGACGACATCTGTTTGGCCGTCAGTTTCCAGCGCTTCCCGTAACTCTCATGCAGGCTGCGTTCCACCACGATGGTGTCTTCCGCTAGTTTGGCTAAGCGTAAGGCGCTTTCGGAGTCCGGTGCTTTCATGGCGCCTGCGGCGAAGACACGGGAGAGATCGCCGAGAAATCTGGCGTCTTGCAAGATGTAATACTTGAATTTCTGTTCAGGCAGCGTGCCATTGCCGAGCGCGACGACAAAGGGATGGTTCAGTTGGGCATCCCAGATGGGCTTTGCAAGTTGTCTCAGGTGTTGTGAGAAAGCCATGCAGTTTCCTCGTTAAAAGTGAAACGTAAAAGGTGAAAAGTGAGGAATTGGATTCACGGAATCGAAAGAAGGCCCCTCACGTTTCACGCGCAGGCGGCCAGGGCCTCGGCAAGCGGTTGATGCCGTCCAGTGCGGCGACTTTATAACATTCTGCCAGGGTTGGGTAATTGAACACCGTGTCGATGAAGTAATCGATGCGGCCGTGATAGGCCATGACAGCCTGGCCGATGTGGATCATCTCCGTCGCACCCTCTCCGATGGCATGGACACCGAGCAACTCGTGGGTATGTTGATTGAATAATAGCTTGAGCATGCCGGTTTCATCGCCCATCAGCAGCCCACGGGCGATTTCTTTATAGCGTGCGATGCCCACGGCATAGGGAATTTGGGCCTGCGTGAGTTCTTCCTCGTTCCGGCCCACCATGGAGATCTGCGGAATAGAGTAGATGCCGTAGGGTAATAAGGAATTATCGGTGCGATCAGGGTGGCCGAAGGCATGGCAGGCCGCGTGGCGGCCCTGTTGCATCGAGGTCGACGCCAGGGCCGGGAAGCCGATGACATCACCGGCCGCATAGATATGGGGAACGGCAGTCTGGAAGTGCGTGTTTACCGCTATGCGGCCTCGACCGTCCGGTTTCAATCCGGCAGCCTCCAGGTTGAGCGCTTTGGTTGCGCCCACCCTCCCGATGGCATACATCAGCGTGGAAGCCCGGATCGGCTTCGCGCGTCGCAAACAGACCTCAATCGAATTGTCGGGCTCTCTCTTGATCGCAAGGACTTCTTCATCGTAATAGAGGGTCACGCCGAGCGCTTTCATCTGTTGCTGGAGCATGTCGATGATCTCGGCATCGGCAAATTCCAGCAGGCGAGAACGTTTCTCGATGAGGGTGACCGGCACTCCCAGCGCTGCGAGGATGGAGGCGTATTCCGTTCCGATGACTCCGCCCCCAACGATGACGATAGAGGTGGGAATGCGTTGAAGGGTCAGGAGCTCGTCCGTATCGATGACGGAGATGTTGTCGAACGGGATATCGGCCGGCCGGCTTGGCTCTGTGCCGACGGCGATGACGATGAAATCCGCCGTATGTTGTTCGATCGAGCCGCTTCGATGTTGGATGCGGAGGCTATGCGGGTCGAAAAAACTGGCTGACCCGAAAATCATGTCGATCCGGTTGCGGGCCATCTGGGCACGGACGACCTGGATCTCGTTCTTGATGACGTGATTGGCGTGGAACGTGAGTTGCTCGATCGTAATCGAGCTCTTGATCTGGTGCGGGGTACCGTAAATGCTGCGCTGTGGAATTCCGGAAAAAAAGAGCGCGGCTTCGCGGAGGGCTTTACTCGGAATGGTGCCGGTGTTGATGCAGACGCCTCCGACGACTTCCTTCCGCTCGATCAAGCCTACTTTCTTGCCGAGTTTGGCCGCCTGCACGGCGGCCTTTTGGCCGGCCGGGCCGGTTCCGATGACGAGCAGGTCGTAGTGGGCCATATGTTCAGGGGATAGTGGAGACCGAGCTCAGGTTAAGGCCAAGGTTAAGAATATCATACGGTCTTCTATCCTTAACCTCAACCGTAACCCGCATTATTCACGAGCACTTCTGCTGCAATTGCCGATCCGCTGCTGCGACAAGCCTTTGGGCGGCGGGCTCGCCCCTCAGACCTTCGACGTACTGCACGAGTACGCCTCAGGTCCTCCGGGCTCCGCACGCCGCTCTCGCGACGCGGCTGGGCGATTTCGCGACGAACTGTCATGAACAATGCAGGTTAGCCTGCTTTGGTGTCAGCTTGCCGTAATCAGCGAGCGGGCGAATCGGAACGCTTCTTCCATGTCCGGAAGTTGCGTCAGTTCAGGGGTCACTTGAAGATAACGGACAGTGTTCGTCGAATCGACGACGAGAATGGCTCTGGCCAGAATGTGCGGGCCACCCAAGAACAGTCCATGGGTCTTGCCGAACTCGCCGCCTCGATAGTCGGAGAGGAAGGTGACGTTGTCGATTTTCGCTTCCGTGGCGAACCGCTTCTGGGCGAAGGGAGTATCGACGCTCACGGTAATGAGTTCGACCATCTTGTCGAGCCCCTTGTTCCGTTCGCTGAGATAATGGGTCTGCTGTTCACACACCGGAGTGTCCAGCGAGGGGACGACGCTGATGATACGGACCTTTCCGGATCCCTTCGTCTGGGCAATATTCACCAGCGCGAGGTCGGTCTGCGCCACCTTGACGTCCCGCAGAGCATCACCGGTCTTAATTCCGGCGCCGGACAACCCGAGCGGGCTGCCTTTGAACAGGACGTTATTTCCTTCACCGGCGACGGCGCTGCCGCCGGCAACCGCGAGATTCTTGTATGTGTAGCCCATTCCGGTGGAATCGCCCATGCCCGCGCATCCGGTGAATCCCAGCGAGAGGCCCAGTGCTGTCACGATCAATCCACGATAAGCGATCTGCATATGGTCTCCTTTGTTGAGGCGGTGTGATGTCGTAGTCGAGCAGCCGTTATCTACTGGTGCTGAATATACTCGATCAGCGAACGGTTGACTAGGCCCGGCCGTTCCCATTGGGGTAAGTGGCCGGCATGGGGGATGCGCACGAACCGGGACCCGCTGATGGCGCGATGGAGTTCTTCGCCCACGGCGATCGGAAAAACCCGGTCTTCCTCTCCCCAGAGCACCAACGTCGGATGCGTGACCGTGCCGATGCGCAGGGCGAATCCGGATTCCCACAGCGGGAGCGCCTGTTGCGCAGCCAAGAGGGGCCTGATGAGGCCAGGCCGCCGGCGGTTGCGGTTCGCCCGTTCGACCACGGCCGGAGTCAGCAGCGCCGGGTCATGCACGATTTCACGCAGGACGGATTCTGCCATCAGGCCTCCGAACAGCCGATTGCCGAGCGAGATGAGCCAAACCGGCGCACGGGTTTCTAAGGCGCGCCGGATCGACGGGCTGGTGAGTTTCTGCATGATCTGCGGAGGGAGCCCTCCGATCAGGACGAGTTTCGCGACACGAGCGGGATGCTCCAATGTCATCGCGATGGCGAGGCCGGCGCCCATGGAGTTACCGACCAACGTGGCGTGGGGGATCTCCAGCGCATCCATGAATCCCACAAGAAACCCCAACATTTGGTCAGGCCGGTACTCGATGTCAGGTTTGTCGGAGAGCCCGGAGCCGGGCAAATCAAGGGTGAGCACACGGAAGTGTTCCGCCAGCGCATGCTGCTGATGCTCCCATTGCCACATCGATCCCCCAAACCCATGAATCAGGATGACCGGTGGGCCGGTCCCCACATCCAAGTAGGCGATCCGCTGCTCATGGACGGTCACGCTGTGAATCGGAATGCGTTCGAACGCTTCGAACTGCGAGGGAATCGGCGAAGTTGGTGCGCAGGCCTCACACAGAAGCGCCAGCAGGCAGAGGGCAAACAGGACCAGGTATGGCGGTCTGTCTGCGCGGAGGGAAGGATACGAGGTGTGCCCGTTACTCCAGCTGGATGACCGTTTCATCCGTCTTCACATGATCGCCTTCGGAGGCCAGGATGGCTGCCACAGTTCCGTTGATCGGTGTCGGCACGCGGCTTTCCATCTTCATCGCTTCGACGATCAGGAGAGGATCGCCGACCTTCACCCGATCTCCCACTGCCACAAGGATTTTGACGACCCGGCCAGGCATGGGCGGCGCCACATCGCCCGGCTTCGACGGTCTTGGGCGCTTCGGCTTGGCGCTCGTGCCCGTGTCCGGAGACTCCGGGACGCCGGCGAGAATTTCCTGGATCGGCTCCAGGGAAACCTCTTCGAGCTTATCGTTGACGCGGATATAGTAGGGTTTGCGACCATCCGTCTTTCGGCCTGAGCCGGACACCTTCACATGGTAGGTTTCGCCGTGCACCGTGACGTTGAATTCCACCGGCGCGAGGTGGAGTTCATGGGCGACGGCCGGTCCTTTGGCTGAGACGGATTCCAGCAGCGGGGGAGTCAAGTCGCCCTTCTCACGGGCCTCAAAAAACTCTCTCGCGATCGCCGGGAACAGCGCAAAGGAGAGCTGGTCTTCCACCGACGAGGCGGAGGCCGGGAGTTCTTTCTTGTTCGCCGCAAGCTCCGGCTCAAGCCGGTCCGCGGGCCTTGTCTTGATCGGTTCTTCGTTGCCGATGGCCAGGGCCATGATCTCGCTGTTCAGCGGACCCGGGGCGCGGCCATACAAGCCGAGGAAATAGTTCTTCGTTTCGGTCGTGACGACCTTGTAGCGCTCCCCCGTCAACACATTGAGCGTGGCCTGTGTGCCGACGATCTGGCTGGTGGGCGTGACGAGCGGCGGGTAGCCCATTTCTTTCCGAACCCGCGGAACTTCCTCCAGCACTTCTTTCATCCGGTCGAGCGCGTTCTGTTCGGTCAGTTGTGCGGCGAGGTTGGAGAGCATGCCGCCGGGAATTTGCGACGTCAGAATTTCTGCGTCGACACCGGTGAAATCACTTTCAAACTGACGGTATTTGCGGCGCACCGTCCGGAAATGCTCGGTGATCGGCAAAAAGGCCGCGAGATCCAGCCCTGTGTCGTAGGGCGTGTTGCGAAGCGACGCGACGAGGGTTTCCGTTGCCGGATGGGAGGTCCCGCCTGCCAGCGGCGACATGGCGGTGTCGAGCATGTCGAGCCCGCCCAGGATGGCCATCAGCGACGACATGGAGGCCATACCGGAGGTGTAGTGCGAGTGCAGATGGATCGGAACCTTGACGGCTGCTTTCAGCCGGCGCAGGAGGTGATAGGCATCAAGCGGAGCCAAGAGCCCAGCCATGTCTTTGATGCAAAGCGTATCCGTACCCAGGTCTTCCATTCTCTTGGCCAGATCGACGAACCGGTCCAGGCTGTGCACGGGACTGACGGTGTAGCTGATCGTGGCTTCGGCATGTTTGCCGCAGGCTTTCACTTCGCGCACGGCCCGATCGAGATTGCGCACGTCGTTGAGCGCATCGAAGATGCGGAAGACATCGATGCCGTTCGCGGCCGACCGTTCGATGAATCGTTCCAGCACATCGTCGGCATAGTGCCGGTAGCCCACCAGGTTTTGCCCCCGGAGCAGCATTTGAAGCTTGGTGTTGGGCATTGCGGCCCGGAGGGCGCGAAGCCGTTCCCAGGGATCCTCTTTCAAAAACCGCAGGCAGGTATCGAACGTCGCGCCGCCCCACACTTCGAGCGACCAATAGCCGATGGCGTCGAGTTTCTGCGCGATGGGCAGCATGTCTTCCGTGCGCATGCGCGTGGCCAACAGCGACTGGTGCCCGTCGCGAAGCGCGACGTCGGTGATCAGCAGAGGCTTGCCGGCTGCGGGTTGAATCGTGAACTCGTCCGATCGCCCCTTCCGGACTTTCGCTGTTTTGACGGCGGGCGGAGCGGCGGGTTTCTTCGCCGCCTGTTTTTTTCTCGATGGCCGTTGTGTTGCCATGGTGGTCGATATGCCTCGTGTGAGTTCGTGGTAGGGCTGTCCGACTAGAGCCCTTCGTAGGCCGCAATCGCGGCAGAAAGCGCCAAAACCAAATCTTCCGGCTGTTCGAATTCATGGTACCGATAGAGATCCGGATGGGTGTCCAGATAGGACGTGTCGAACCGCCCGGCCATAAAATCCGGTTCCTGCATGATCGATTTCATGAAGGGAATCGTCGTTTTGACCCCTCGAAGCACGTACTCTTCGAGCGAGCGCCGCATGCGGCTTACGGTCTCTTCCCACGTCCGCCCGCGCACCGTCAGTTTGGCCAAGAGGGCGTCGTAATAGGGCGGGATCGTGTAATCCTTATAGACCGCGCCGTCGATACGGACGCCGATGCCGCCGGGAGAGAGATAGGCCGTGACGGTTCCTGTGCAGGGCATGAAATTGTTCCTCGGGTCTTCCGCATTGATCCGGCATTGGATCGCGTGCCCTTGGAGGATGACATCCTTCTGTTGGATGTCGAGCGGCTTGCCCGCCGCGATCGAGATCTGATTGCGCACGATATCGATGGCCGTAATCTGCTCGGTGACCGTATGCTCGACCTGGAGGCGCGGATTCATTTCGATGAAGTAGAACTGTCCGTCCTGATCGAGGAGAAACTCGACGGTGCCCGCGTTGTCGTAGCGCACGGCTTGGGCGATAGTGATGGCGGCTTTGCCCATCTCCGCCCGCAGTTTCGGCGTCAGGATCAACGACGGAGCGATTTCGATGAGCTTCTGGTGCCGGCGCTGGATCGAACAATCGCGTTCACCGAGATGGATGATATGGCCGTGGCGGTCTCCCAGAATCTGGAATTCGATATGGTGCGGCCGTTCGATATATTTTTCGATGAACACGCTGCCGTCACCGAAGGAGGCCTGGGCTTCCCGCGAGGCGCCTTCCATGTTGTCGCGCAATTCGGCATCGGATCGGACGACACGGAGACCGCGTCCGCCGCCCCCGGCGCTGGCCTTGATCATGACCGGGTATCCGGCCTTCTTGGCGAAGGCGAGCGCGTCTTTCACATCGGTGATGGCGCCGTCCGTTCCAGGAACGATCGGCACACCGGCGGACTCGGCGAGCTCGCGCGCCTTGACCTTGCTGCCCATCAGTGTAATGGCATGGGGAGACGGGCCGATGAACGTGACGCCCGATGCGTGGCAGAGTTCGGCAAACTCCGCGTTTTCTGAAAGAAATCCATAGCCGGGGTGGATGGCATCGGCGCCGATACGGACGGCCAGGTCCACGATCTGTCGGCTGTCTAAGAAGCCCTTCACGGGACCGGGACCGACCAGATAGGCCTCGTCGGCCTTTTTGACGTAGATGCCGGTCGAGTCGGCTTCGGAGTAGATGGCAGCCGTGGCGATATTCAATTCGCGGCATGCGCGGATGATGCGCATGGCGATTTCACCGCGATTGGCGACCAGGATTTTCTTGAACATACGGCTCCCAGCAGACCAGGAAAAACGAGCGCGTACGCTAACATAGGAGCAGGAGTGGTGTCGAGGGAGGGCTGCGTAATGCCGGCTGGAAGGCAGGGGCGTCAGGAAGCCGCTTCGTGGGTTTCAGGACAGGCAGAATGCCATCGGATTGGTGTATAAGAGCAGATACCGGTGATCGGGAGAGGATCGGAGTAGGCGACGCTTGACTATGGATCGACGAGCGCAGGGGTTTCAGGCTGAGTGGAGCAGTCAGCATTCTCGGGAACACGGGATTGCCCTGTTCCTCGGCGCGTTTCTGCTCATCGGACTTGAATGGTCCCCGGCCTGGAGTGAAAGTCCCGCGCCTTCTGTTCATTGGGGCAGCACGGCATTTCCCGATCAGTATTCCACGGTAACCACGGGACTTACGCTCAACCGCTTCACGACTATCGACGGCTTGGGAAATAGGTATGATTCCACGGTGGAGAATACGCTGGGGTTCAACCTCATCACGCTGAGTTGGACCCAGCATTGGGGCGGGAATTTTAAGGGCTGAAAATAAATGTACCGGAAAATAAATGTACCGGGAGTCTTTTGAGGAGGACTCGTGATAGCAGATTTGTTTTCTTCGGTTGCTCTGCGTGATGGGTGACTCTGATCTGCGAACGCTCCCCTTCGGCGGACAGAGTATCCAGCGAGCAGAGACTGTGGTCATACGAGTAGGGACCAACCAGCCTCCTTTTGCCTGCCAGGGGCTCTCTCCATCACGTTTCTCCGATGTTCTGGCGTGCTTTCATATTGAGAAAACGAAAGTGCTAGTTTAGAATCCTCAGTCATGCGATACCTCAGGCGAGCGTTAGAGGCTTCCCTCGTGCAGGCGGCAAAGCGCTTTCCGTCCGTCGTGCTGACTGGCCCACGGCGAGCCGGCAAGACGTGGCTTTTGCGCCATGCCTTCCCCAAGGCCGACTACTTCTTGCTGGAGGATCCGTCGGTCGTGGCTCGATTGCGGTCCGATCCCCAGGGCTTCCTCGATGAGGTGAGGACGCCCGTGATTCTGGACGAAGTGCAAAATGTACCTGAGATTTTCAGCTTGGTGCGGGCTCGCATCGACCGGCAGCCGCGGCGAACCGGCCGCTGGCTGCTGACGGGCTCGCAGGAGGCTCCGCTCATGCAGAAGGTGACGGAATCCATGGCCGGTCGGGCCGCTGTGCTGCAGTTACGCCCTCTCTCGACGTGCGAAAGCGAAAAGGTGAGCCTATTCTTGGGGGGGTATCCCGAGGTGGTGGCGCGTCCGAGAGCCGCGCACCAGTGGTTCAGTTCCTATGTGCAGACCTATCTTGAACGCGATGTACGCGCGGTCACGATGGTGAAGGACCTTGCGACGTTTCGACGCTTTCTGGCGTTGGTGGCTAGCCGGCATGGCCAGATTCTGAATAGAACGGATCTTGCGGCACCACTGGGGGTGAGCGTGCCGACCATCACGCAATGGCTCGGCGTGTTGGAGACGACGGCGCAGATTCTGCTTGTCCCGCCGTTCTATGAGAATGTCGGCAAGCGCCTGGTCAAGTCGCCGAAGGTGTATCTGGCCGACTCCGGGTTGGCGTGTCATCTACTTGGCATCGATTCGCCGAGAGAATTGGCGCGCTCACCCTTTCTGGGTGTGCTCTTTGAAGGCTTCATGGCCGCTGAAATCATTAAAGCCCAGGTCAATGCCGGTCGGCGTCCGGAGATCTATTACTTCCGTGATGAGCAAGGGTTAGAGGTGGATTTTCTCGTTCCTGGCCGGCGGGGGGCGATGGCGCTGGTAGAATGCAAAGCGACTCGCACGGCCGTGCCATCGATGGCGGCGCCGATGCAGAGGCTTGCGCAGGCCTTGAAGAAGAAACGCCCGCGCGGTGGGGCTGTCGAGATGTCTCTAATCTATCAGCCATCTCGTACGGCCATCGCCACCACGGCCTTGGCTCCCGGAGTCCAGGCTGTGGCCTGGCAAACCTTCGTCCGTGCTCTGACGAGAGGATTCGCGCGGATCCTCTTGCTCTTCTTGCTCATCGGACTTGAATGGTCCCCGGTCTGGAGTGAAAGTCCCGCGCCTTCTGTTCATTGGGGCAGCACGGCGTTTCCCGATCAGTATTCCACGGTAACCACGGGACTTACGCTCAACCGCTTCACGCCTATCGATGGCTTGGGAAATAGGTATGACTCCACGGTGGGGAATACGCTGGGCTTCAACCTCATCACGCTGAGTTGGACCCAGCATTGGGGCGGGATTTTTGAGGGCTGGAGCACGAATCTTACGACCGGGGTCAGCCCGACGAGTGATGAGCCCAGTCAATTTTTCCAGAACGAAGTCATTCACCAACTGCGGCAGTTGCCGGCGGTTCCCACCGTGGCTCTTCGTAAGGAGACCGATGTGATGGTCGATGGGTCTGTGACGCGGTGGTTTCCGCTCTTTCAGCCTAAGGTGATGTTTGTGGGCGGTGGATTCTCCGTCGGGACGATCTATCAACAGGGGTTTCTCCGGGCAGGTATCCGGCGATTGCAGATTTCACCGACCTTCTATTCTGGAGACTGGGGGGATGTGAGTGTTCGGGCGTCTACCTTGGGACGGATCAGCTATCAGGACAACGGGGCCGTCCTTCATGCTGTGAGGCAGACGGCAGGACTCGTGCAGCCCGCGATCGCATTCGGCCAGTACCGTACGAATAGCAAGGGTGAGACGATTCCCACGTGGGAAGTCGAGTTTGCCGTCATGTGGGACTCGGGGATTTTTGTCAACACGACGGGGCAGAGCCAGAAGATGTTCGCCTGGTCGTTTGCCCTATCCGGCGGACCGCTGCGGTTTGAAACGTGGAACGATAGTATGGGCAAGCTCGCGGAGCGTGACTACGGTCCGACGTACGGCGCGAGTCTGACGCTTGATCTCCTGCGAGTCTGGGGCTACATGGACGGCACGGCATCGGACGCGCCGCCTGCCCCTGCGGCACCCTGACGCTCGTTATCGAGCCAGTATGAGAAAGGCTTTGGAGCGGGCATTCCCGCCGCCGGCGACGATGTCGATAAATGACATGCCGGGCTTGAGATCGGGAACGGTCGCTTCAATCGTCGTCTCGTTCACGAACGTATACTCAATTTTTGCAGGGCCTGCGGCGCTGAATGCGACGCCGTGAAAACATTCCTTCGTGCCGAAGTTTTCCCCTTTGATCATGATTTTCTGGCCCGGCTTGGCTTCGTCCGGTTCCACGCGCAAGATTTTTGGCTGTTTGCTGCGATCGCAGACAGGATCTTTCTCGATCACCGACTGGTCCGAACCTTGGATCGATTCCATTTCGTAGAGTGTGAAGCCGGCGCCGTCGACGATGGCGCCGGCTTCGGCATGCAGCGATGGCGCAAAGCATGGCATCAGCATGAGCGAGCAGGTGATGACAATGCATGATGACAGTCGATGGGGATGCATGAGGACCTCCTTTGAAAGAAGGCTACTGGCTTGGCATCGGGACATAGGTTTCTCCGATAATCGATTGGCCCGGGGCCGACAAGGCAAATCGCGCAAAGGCATCAACCATGGGAGCAGGTCCCTTCTTCGCGAGCAGCAACAGCGGGCGGCGAAGGCTGTAACGGCCGTCTCTGACGGTCGGACCCTCAGGCTCCACTTTGTCCACCGGCAGCAAACGGACGGCCACGCCGCCCGTGACTGCGGATAGGCCGGTGCTCAATGAAATATAGGTTGCTGCCGAGAGCGGTGGAATGGTTCCGACCACTGTTTTCAGGACGTCCTCATCAGGGCCGATCGTCTTGGAGGCAGTGGACATTTTCCCGGTAATGCCCAATTGAGACTCGAAGGCGTCGCGGATGTTTTGAGAGCGGGGCCGGTCGATCAGGACAATCCTGGTTTCGGGCCCGCCCAATTCAGCCCAATCGTGGACCTTGCCGGAAAATATGTCGGCGACTTGCTGCCTGGTTACGTCCTTGGTGAAGTTGGACAGATGCACCAAGATTCCGATGCCGTCCCATCCGATCTGTGTGGCGGCCAGCGGCGGATGCTCGACGCCTGTCACAGCGATGTGAGCCTGGTCCGTCTGGACCAGCTCCAGCGGTTTGGAATCGTCGTCCCAGAGCAGGTCCACGTAGGCACGTGGATTCGCTTTTTCGAAGGCGCGCGCCAGGGCCTCCATGGTGGCTTGCTCAGGCCCGTTTCCGGCGATGACAAGATTGCCTGCAATCTCGGAGGCGTTGCCGGGGCTTGCCAGAAACAGGCCGACGAGAACCAGCAGTCCCGTAAGCCGTTGGAGGATGCTCATAGCCATTCCGGACGACGGAAGAGGCAAGCAGGAATGCTCAGCGCGGTCAGGTAACGGAGACAACCCCATCTTATCGCTCAGAACCTGAGTCTGTCCCCGTGGAAGCGTTTGAATCGAAGGAGGTGTTCGGCGGCGGCACATTCCGTTTTGCGTTCAACGGCGGCAGTTTGGCGAATCGTTCCATCCGTTCGTTATTCATGGCAGCGGCTTTGATCTCCGCAAATCCCGGTTTATGATCGCCGACGACTTTGGACGAAAAGGAAGAGAGGAGTCTGGTGGCCTGCCGGGCATGACACGAGGGGCATTCCGTGTCTTCGATCCGGTCATGAATGGACTGGGCCGCTTCAAATTGGGAGGAGCAGGCTTCACAGCGATATTCATAGAGAGGCATGTGTTTTCCCGTTCGATATCGGACGCACTGCGTCTCACTGCAGGACGTCGATGAACACCCTTGACCGGCCTGCAAGGTTGCGTTTATTGTAGCACAGTTGTATGTGTTCACTACCAGTATGACAGGAGGATTCCGATGGCAGTGCTGCTCCGGCGATACAAAGGCAACAACGGGATGATGCAAGAAGAACGAATTGATGACGACGATCGAATCGAGCGCTACATGCGGCTCTTCGAGAAGGACGATGTCAAAAAGTTACAGACCGGCGTCAAAGTGTTCATCGAAAAGGACGAGTGGCAGCTCCTTCCGTAAAGACGTGAGGGGTCAGGAGTTAGGGGTAAGGGGTCGGCGGCTGACAGGCGCTCCTTACCCCGTACGCCTCACGGATTCCGCATGACCTACTGGGTTCATATCGCGCGCTCAATTGACCGGGTGACGTTGCATCGTGATCGGTGCTCCGAAGTGCCGTCGAATTCTTCCTCCAGTGATTTCTGGGAAGGAGGCTGGTTCGATTACCCGGACAAGGACCGGGCGCTTCGCGCGATGGAACAGGCAGGGGCAAACGAGCAGCGGCGGTGCCCGCTGTGCAAACCCTAGCCGTATAAGGTGCGAGGCAGGTCATCTGATTTTTTTGCAGCACTCAATCCTCGGCACTCAGCACTGTTTATTCTATGCCACGCCTTGCGCTACTTCTGACGACCCTGATCTGGGGCGCCACGTTTCCCGCTACCAAGGCAGCGCTTGAGCAAATCCCTCCACTCTCCTTCACATTTTTGAGATTTTTGTTGGGCGCCGCCCTCGTCGGGATCTGGTTTCTGCTGATGAGGCGGCCGCTCGCTCGCGGTCGCGAGGTGTTGGTGGCCAGCGCGGTGACCACCGTGTTTCTCTTTCTCGGCTACACGCTTCAAACCGTCGGTCTTCAGTACACCAGCGCATCGAATTCCGCTTTTCTGACGGCGTTGTATGTGATTTTTGTGCCCTTGATTCTCAGGCGATTCGATGGCCGTTCGCTGCTTGCGACGGCGATCGCCGTGATCGGGCTGTGGTTGCTGGTCAAGCCCAGCGCAGGCATGAACATCGGCGATCTCCTGACGCTGGGGTGCGCCGCGGCGTTTGCAGGACACATTGTTTGCCTGGAACGGTTCACCCGCGCGTTTGATGCGCCGTCCCTGTTGGCCTGGCAGATGGCCGCCATGACGCTGCTCTTTGTTCCCATCACATGGTGGGAACAGGCTCCGGCGAGCGCGTTTGCACCGACCGCGGTGCTGCTGATCGGGCTGCTTGTCACCGGTGTATTAGCCACCGGCGCCTTTGCGGTGCAGATGTGGGTGCAACAGGTGGTTCCGGCTCAACAAGTGGCGCTGGTCTTTGCTTCAGAGCCGGCCTATGCCGCCTGGCTCTCATGGTATTTTTTGGGAGAAACGCTGGATCTCCAGGGGTGGATCGGCAGCGCGCTGATTTTATCGGCGGTGATCATCGGAGCGCTTCAAGGCCGGACACAGCTGCCACCCCCTTCATCCGGAGCCGTTCAGCCGGCCTGACGCAAGCAGATGAAGACGGTTAACATTGATAGGATGAAGTCCTGAAGGGGAAGAGAGGTCCACTTCTTCGCTCAGCCGTAAGCTGAATCTGGGCCTTCCCAATGCAAGGAGTACCATGGCGCAAAAGTTTGGAAACGGTCGTTGGGTCCATGAAGGGTTTCTGGACAATCGAGTTGAAGGGACCGTCGTCGGTCGCATCGTCTTTGCCGCGATCGGACCGGTGGATTTTTATCTGCGAGGTAATTTCAAGACAGATATCGCAGGCGAGGTGATCCGGTTTCGCAATGGCCGGTTTGAAGACGAGGACATGGCTGCACAGGTGATCGGCGATATGGAGAATCCGCAGATTGGGACGGTCAATCTAATCTCATTCGATCCACATCCGAATCTCACGCCGCATCCCTATGTGGAATGGTTCTCGCTGAGAAACAATCACTATCGGTTTGAGCTCAATCCCGGCGAAGCCTGGATCGTGCCGACGGCGGAGCGTGAAGAGATCGATGGGGAAAGCCGGAGGATACGCGACCGGTCGGCCGTTCAGTCGTCTGAACGGCCGGCGGCCAATGATGAACCGGAGTGGGTGTAACTGAATGTTTAGGCCGGGATTTCCTCAGTCTGGGCCGGAACCGGAATCTTGATCTCAAGCGGCCGCTTAAGAGCGCCGAGATCCGTATCTTGCTTGCTCTTGCCGTCCCGCACATACTCAGGCACATCCCGAATATCCCAGATGAGCCCCAGCCGCTCCAGCAGCTTCAGGCCATAGTAGGTCATGTCGATTTCCCACCAATAGAATCCCTGTCTGGTAGAGGCGGGGTAGTAGTGGTGATTGTTGTGCCAGCCTTCTCCCATGGTGATGAGGGCAAGGAAGAAATTGTTGCGGCTGTCGTCGCCGGTCTCATAGCGCTGCGATCCATACACATGCGACAGCGAATTGATCGTGAACGTGCCGTGCGCGAGCGCAACGGTCGAGATAAAGAACCCCCAAATCAGCATCTGGGGTCCGTTGGTGCCGAGGTCGGGAGCCTTGGCTTCGAGCAGCATGCCTAACCCGAACATGGCGAATCCGGTGATGATCGGGATGAGGACGTCAAAACGATCGAGAAACCGCAGCTCCGGAAACTTTAAAAAATCGGTGATGCCCTTGAACCGCGGCGCATAGTGCGTTTGCGACATAATCCAGCCCATGTGCGACCAGAGAAATCCTCCCTGGCGCGGGGAGTGCACGTCGTCCGGCGTATCGGAGGCGATATGGTGATGGCGATGATGGCTGGCCCACCAGATGGGGCCGCGTTGCGCGCACATGCCGCCGAAGATTGCAAAGGCAAACTGGACGGTACGGGAGGTCTTGAATGTGCGGTGTGAAAAATACCGGTGGTACCAACCGGTGATGACGAACATCCGGGCGAAATAAAACGCAACGGCCACGGCAACAGCGGTCCAGCTCCATCCAACCCAGAAGACTCCAAAGCACATGAGATGGACCGCGATGAAGGGAATGCTGCGGACCCAGTCCACCTTGGGTGGGCCGTCCAATTTCATATTCTCCAGGCCCGCCCAGGCATCGAACCAGCGGAGGAGCGCGTAGAAACGGTCTTGGCCGGGGGGCGACGGGGGCATAGACTGCATGACAGACATTCGATTACCTCCAGGGTCAGAGATCGGCGATCCAGTGCACAAGGGAATAACGCGCCGGTGTCTCGATGAATAGTCTCGCGGCGCTTGTTTGGTGAAGAAGAAGGAAGGCCGCAGAGGAGGACTCACTGCACCGGTATGGGATGCATGGTCCGGCTATATGATAGGCACTCATTATACACATAACGCAAAAGAAAGTGAAACCGGCTTTTCCTGCATGATCCGGAGCCCAGCATCATTCTACCGGAATAGGCCGGGCTGTCTATCATTTGTCCGAGTTTGCCATGCGCCAAAACGGCCGGCCACTCAAAATTTGACAGTCTTGCCCGCGCGTCTCTAGAATGCCGTTCATGCTGAACGACCGTTTTCTCAGAGCCTGCCGGCGTGAGCCGGTTGACTGTACGCCGGTCTGGTTTATGCGCCAAGCCGGGCGCTATATGGCCGAATATCGGACGTTACGCGCCAAGCACGCGATTCTTGAAATGTGCAAGACGCCCGAGTTGGCGGCCCAGGTCACGCTCCAGCCGATCGACCGGTTTCCGCTGGATGCCGCCATCATTTTTGCCGACATTCTCCTCCCGTTGGAGCCCATGGGGATTAGTCTGGAGTTTGCCCAGGGTGAAGGTCCGGTGATTCATAATCCGGTCCGCGATCGTGCGGCGGTCGACCGGCTCAAGGTGGTGGATGGCGATGAGTTGGAATATGTTGCCGAAGCGATCAGACAGGCCCGGCGCGCGCTCAATGGGCGAGTGCCTTTGATCGGGTTTGCCGGCGCGCCGTTCACGCTGGCCAGCTATGCGATCGAGGGCGGCGGGTCGCGCAACTATTTGCACACGAAACAGATGATGTATGGAGATCCGACTGCGTGGCATGCGCTGATGGACAAGTTCGCGCGGGTCATCACCAGCTATCTCAAGCGGCAAATCAAGGCAGGGGCGCAGGCGATTCAACTCTTTGACAGCTGGATCGGCTGTCTCTCGGCAGGCGACTATGCGGAATATGTGAAGCCGCATGTGCAGAAGATTTTTGACGCACTCAAGCATGACGGTGTGCCGCTGATTCATTTCGGCACCGGCACGACGGCCATTCTCGGACAAATGCGAGAAGCAGGGGGCGACGTGATCGGGATCGACTGGCGGGTTCATCTTGATGAAGCCTGGGCGATGGTCGGACACGATCGCGCTGTGCAGGGGAACCTGGACCCCCTCGTGTTATTTGCTCCGCTTCACGAAATCGAACGCCGGGTCGAGGATATTTTACGGCGCGCCGGCGGGCGCGCGGGCCACATCTTCAATCTTGGACACGGAATCCTGCCGACAACGCCGGTCGATCACGTTGCCGCGACGATCGATATGGTGCATAAGCTCAGCCAGCGTTAGGGAACGTGAAGCGTCACTCGTGAAGCGTATCTCGTCATACAGGATACAGGTTGCGGGTTTCTGGTTCCGTGTTGGGTGAGAGGCGTTGGTCCAACGGCAAGCTCGAAACGTGAAACTTTCAGTCCAAAACTGCTTTCGCTTCCTGCACTTTACGAGATACGAGATGCGAACGACGAGGAACGATGTCTGAGCGAACGCATCCCACCGCAATTCTGCTGATGGCCATGGGTGGCCCGGATTGTTTGGAGAACGTCGAGCCTTTTCTGCTTGATGTGCGCGGAGGCCGGCCGACGCCGCCTGAACTCGTGGCGGAGATTCGGGAGCGGTACCGTGCGACCGGCGGGAAGTCGCCCGCTGTCGGCATCACTCAGAGCATGGCCAGGACGCTGGAACGGCGGCTGAACGAGTCCGGGGCCGATCGATACCGTGTCTATGTCGGGTTGCGGCATTGGCATCCGTTTATCAAGGAGACCTATGCCGAGTTGCTGAAGGCAGATCCGGACCATGTGATCGGTATGTGCATGGCGCCGCAGCAGTCTTCGCTGAGCACCGGCGCTTACCGGAAAAAAGTCGAAGAAGCGCGCGCGGCTTTTCAGAGCGCGGTCCCAGTCAGTTATGTCGGCAGCTGGCATACCCATCCCGGACTGATTGCGGCAATCGTCGAGCGCATCAAGCAGGCGCTCTTGAAATTTCCGGCCGACGTGCGGGCCTCTGTGCCGGTGTTGTTTACGGCGCACAGTTTGCCGGAACGAATTGTGGCGATGAAGGATCCCTATCCCGAAGAAGTGAAAGGCACCATCGAAGCCGTGACGGCGCTATTGGGACAGCAGCCGACGACGTTTGCGTATCAGAGCCAAGGGCGGTCGAGCGAGCCGTGGCTTGGCCCGACTGTGGAGTCAAAGCTGGACGCGTTGGGTCTGGAAGGGCACCGGCATGTGCTTGTCGCGCCGATCGGATTTATCTGCGACCATGTGGAAACACTCTTCGATATCGATATCGAATTAAAGCAGCGGGCTGCCGCGCAAGGGATGCAGCTTGAACGGATGGCCATGCTGAACGACCAGCCGGCCTTGGTCGAAACTCTGCTGGATATCGTGGCTGCGCACGAATCATCCCTCTGTCTCCAGTCGTGAATCAACCTCGTACAGTGGTCATCGTCGGCGGCGGGATTTCCGGCCTTGCCACCGCGTTTGCCTTGCAGGAGCAGGCGGCGGCAAGCGGCCTGCCCATCCGCTGCACCGTCCTCGAATCCGGATCGACATGGGGCGGGAAGATCGTGACCCACCGGGTCGGCGATCTGGTCACCGAGGCCGGGCCCGATTCCTTCCTCTCCCAGAAACCAGCCGGTCTTGCGCTTTGTGCGAAGCTGGGGCTGAGCGAGCAGCTGATCAATACCAATGTCACAGGCAAAAAGGCATTTGTATTGCGCGGCGGGCAGCTTCACGAATTACCTGAAGGACTGGTTTCATTTGTGCCGAAGGAATTGGGGCCGTTTCTCCGCAGCGGGCTGCTGAGTTGGACAGGCCTGGCGCGTATGGGCTGCGATGTCCTTCTACCGCGGGGTTCCTCAGAGGGCGATGAGTCGTTGGCCTCTTTTTTCAGGAGGCGGTTCGGGGCGCAAGTGTTCGAACGCGTGCTGGAGCCTCTCATGGCGGGAATCTACGCCGGCGATGCCGAGCAGATGAGTGTGAAAGCCACGTTCCCCAGATTTGTTGAGCTCGAACAAGAGCACGGCAGCATCATTCGTGGAATGATGGCTGTCAAACGGCAAGCGGCATCCATGCCGCCGGGCGGTTCATCGCGCACCATGTTCGTCAGTCTGAAAAACGGGCTGAGTGATCTGGTGGAGGCGTTGACGGCGCGATTGGCTCAGCAGGGCACAGAGCTTCGGCTAGGGGGGCGGGTCGATGCCATGCGAGTACGGTCGCACCAACCGGGTCGCTGGATGTACGACCTGATTCTACAGGACGGATCGGCGCTCTCTGCAGAAAGCCTGGTGCTGGCGACGCCCGCCTATGTGTCGGCGGAACTGTTACGCCCGTTGACGCCGATTGCCGGCGGGTTGCTGGAGACCATTCCCTATGCCTCGACGGCCACGATTGCGATGGCCTATCCGGCCAACCGGGTGGCGGGGGCTGTCGAAGGATTTGGGTTTATCGTTCCTCGAAAAGAGGGGCGCGATTTGATTGCCGCTACCTGGACCTCCCTCAAATGGCCGCATCGCGCTCCGTCGGATCGCCTGTTGGTTCGCTGTTATGTCGGCGGGGTGGGGAGGGAGGCCATTCTTCAGTCGGACGACGACGAGTTGATCGCCCGGGTCCGTGCGGAACTCTCAACGCTGTGTGGAATCACGGCGGAACCGAGTTACGTCGAAGTGAATCGCTGGTGGAAGGCGATGCCGCAATACACGCTGGGGCATCTGAGCCGTCTGGTACAAATCGACGCGGCCCTCAGTCGATATCCCGGATTGGTCCTGACCGGCGCGGGCTATCGAGGCGTGGGCATTCCTGATTGCATTCGCGACGGTGCGGTTGCTGCCGGAAAAGTCATGGGCTATCTCACAGGCCAACCAGCCCATTGAAGCGTTCCGTAGTGTTCTGCGCGGATCATCTTAGCCCGCATTATTCGTGGCAGTTCGTCACGAAATCGCCAAGCCGCGTCGTGAGACCGGCGCGCGGAGTCCGATGGGCGAGCCCGCCGCCGGCAGGTTCGTCGGAACAGTCGATCGGCGATAGCAGTAGAAGTGTTTATGAATAATGCGGGTTAGGGAAGAACAATGGTCTGTTCCGGATAGCCGAGTTCTTTGAGTGTCGTTTCGAGAGCATCGACCATCTGCGGGGGACCGCAGAGGAAAATGCAGGTGTCGGAACCGGGAGCCGGAAGATGCCGGCGAAGAATGTCGGCCGTGACCCGTCCTGTTCCTTCCGGCCATCCGGGAGGCGGTTGTTCCAGCACATGATGGCAGTGGAAGTTCGGGTATTCCCGCACAGCCTGCCGCCATTCCTCTCTCAGAATAATGTCCGCTTCGGTTTTATTGGCAAAAATCAGAAAGAGTTCCGCATCGATTCGCTTGGTGAGAATCCAGCGGATGATGGCAATCATCGGGGTGATGCCGGTGCCTCCCGCCACAAATCCCACACGTTTGGCCATTCCATCTACCCAATGGCCGCCCTGGTTCGGCCCGCTTATCAGCACCGTATCGCCGATCCGTTGATCGTGCAGGTATGCGGAGATGACGCCGGTTGCATAGCGTTTCACGGTGAGGTCAAAAAATCCGGTAACCCCGGGCAGTGAGGAAGGTGTGTAGGCCCGCTTGACCGATTTGCCGGCGATTGTGGCATGGACATACAGAAAGTCGCCGGGCAGCATGTCCAGTGTCGCGTCGGCGGGCAGTTCGAACCGGAAGGTCTTGGTGTCGTGCGTGTCAGGCTCGATAGCCGTGATCTTGTACGGACTCGGGGTCTTGGTCTTGATACGGGTGACGGCATCCATAATAGGTGGCACATTTTACGAGGTTGCGTGGAGCGCACGCAATGGAGGACTTTCCAGCAGGAACTCGTTTGCATTGAGAATCTCCGATGTATCCAATGGGGCAGGTGTCGTTTATCGATTCATCTTAGGCGCGGAGGACCAGTGTTTCACGCATGCGGGTGGGGAGCGGTGACGGAAGGCCCTACGCTGGTCATAACGGCGATGGGTTTCCGCACACATCCCCTTGTTCTCTCAAGACACCAGCTCTTATAGTATGACCGTGGACCGATCTCCTGAAGAAGAATTGAGCTGATTATGCAATCGATGGATGGAAAACTAGTCATTTCCGATGTCAGCGGTCCGTTTCGCGAGCCGCGAGAGCCGGTCTTTTCGTACGACTATTCGATCCAGCGCTCGACCTGGTCGACGCCGCACGGCGTGCGCGTAAAGATCTCGATCCCGGACGAGCTGGACGTGCTGAAAGCGCGGCTCCTGGGTCCATCTACGGGATCTCCCGGTCAGCAGCTGATGACCAATAAGATTCTTTCACGAACGATTGCCGATTGGAAAGTCCGGATCGCCGAGGCCGAAGGGATGTTAGCCGCGAGGCGCGACGTGATGGTGGCGCCGTTTGTCGGTCCGTTGGCGAATTTATTTGTGAAACTTGAAGGGTTGTTTGAGGCAGACCAGGCTGCGATTCGGGAGGATATCCGGAAGCGGGTCGGAATTTAGCTGCGCATCGCTCCTCTCGCGTTCCGATGTGATTGGCGTTTCTTCTCAATGAGAGGCAAAGGCCTGCGGGTCGCGAACGACGGTTGCGGTTGGACGGTTTCCTAGACTCACAAGCACGTGGCGGGCTGCTGTCACCTCATGCTCAGTAGCCTGCGTCAGCCAGCGCCGGGCTTGGTCTTTATCCTTCGGTACTCCGCGCCCAAACGCATACATGACTCCCAGTACGTGCATCGCTTCTCCGTTGCCGTCTTCTGCCAGGCGTCGGAGCCCGTCAAAGGCTTTCCTGTACCAATGCACAGATTCCGGTGCCTCTAGCCCATCCTGCTTTGCGTAAAAACGGCCGAGGCGATACTGGGCAAATGCATCGCCCTGTTCGGCGAGGCGGATATCAGGGTTCGAACTGGGTGCTGGCGATTCGACTGCGTGCTTCGCTACCGATGCATATTCTTGTGGAGGTGCCGGAGGCGGCATAGTCGGAACTATGGGACTGCTGGCGACACTAGGGGAAGTGGCAGGAGGATTGACAGAAGGATTGGATGGAGTGACTTTTGATGCGTGAGCTGTGCCGGGCGGTGTGGCCGACCGCTTGGCAATCGGGGCAGGTGTAGACTTGGAGCTCTGTGGCTGAAGTAAGCGTGCACTCGGTGATACCTTCGTCACGGGGAGCGCACTCTGAGAAGGAGGGACCGGTGCTGCAGCAACAGATGGTCCCGGTGGGTTACAGTTCTCTTGGATTGCTGAAGAGAGCTCCGGGCCGGTACCGACTCGGCAGTCTGTGTTGTGATTTGATGGGGCGCGCCACGCGGTGATTGCCGAGGCGCCCCAGATCACCGCGATGAGGACAAAGGACCAACGCATCAATCGACGTCTGAACATCTGTCGATCGCTGGGAGGTACCTGTACGAGTCCAGGATAACCTTGCTTGGCCATATCGTATAGTCACAGGATTGTTAGAAGGAAGTATATCAGGTTATTCAAGTGCTGTCTTGCGCTTGAAAGCCAAGCCGATAGGCCGTGCCATGGTGGACAAGAAATGCACGTCCAGGCGAGTGTGGCCTAAAAAATGCGCCGGTAATGCTTGGAGTGGACGCCTGATTCGTCCGCAAAGCCGAGGGCTCCGGTATCCGGGCTTCCGGTGTCGTTCAAGTCGATCCGGTAATGGCCTCGAACTGCCTCCATCGCCACTTCAAACGGGACGGCGCCGGGATAAAGAGTGCCGGGTGCATGGGCGCCTCTTGTTAAGGTACGGATGGTATCGGCTTCCGCAAATTGCTTGTCGGAGAAAATGTAGATGTCGGCAATCGCATGGTTGCCGAGCTTATGGCCCGGGGTGGTGGCGGGGATTTGGTCGCCGAGGCTGCCGGCGAGCCGGTCCTGTTTGAGTTGTTTCAAAAGGCCGGCGATTTGACTATCCGTCGCTTGCGGCGGGACGACCAGACCGACGGCGTTCATCTCCAGAATGATCGTCTGCATTTTGAAGATGACGGGTGCGGCGTCCGGATCTTCGATTGCCGAGACAGCAGGGCCTTCGGTTCCAGCCGCCTGTTTGTTACGCGAACTCGGTACGATCAGCGCGACGAAAAGCCACAAACCCAAAAGAATGCCGAACACCACGACCAAGGGGTGGAGGCCGGCGCGTTTGCCTTCCTGGTAAGGCCCCTGATTCTCGCTCATAGCGGGACGTCCTTCTGAGGGCTGGTCCGCGTCTGTTCCGGTTCGGTCTCGACAGGCCGGGCAAGCCGTTGTTTCGCTTCTTCCCATAGAAGATTCATCTCAGCCAAGGTCATGTCCGTCAGCGGCGTGCCGTTCTCCGCGGCTTGCGCTTCCACGAGGTGGAACCGGTCGATGAAGCGATTGGTCGATCGGCGAAGCGCCTCTTCCGGATTGACCTTCACGAACCGCGCGAGATTCACGAGCGAGAATAGAATGTCTCCCAATTCAGATTCGATGGCGGCGTCCCTATCAGATTGGTTCGGCGCCGACTCAGCCTCGGTTGAAGTTTTCGCCAACGCCTCCTGCAGTTCACCGACTTCCTCCGCTACTTTTCCAAAGATTTGTTCGAGGCCTGCGGCGTTGTGCGGCCAATCGAATCCGACCCGTGCGGCTCTGGCTTGTGTCTGATAGGCCCGCAACAAGGCCGGCAGGGTTTTCGGCACTCCATCCAGGGCGGACAGTGCGCCTCCGGCTGCTTCCCGCTCGGCGCGTTTAATGTGTTCCCATTGGCTCAAGACCTGCTCGCCGTTGGTGAGAGTGCCGGTCTGGTCGTTGTTGCCGAATACGTGGGGATGTCGGCGGACGAGTTTATCCGCGAGTGTGTCGAGCACATCGTCAATGGTAAAGGTTCCGGCCTCAGCGGCAATCTGGCTGTGGAAGATGACTTGCAGCAGCACGTCGCCCAGTTCTTCCCGCAGCTTCGAATGATCGTGCTGATCGATGGTCTCCAGGACCTCGTACGTCTCTTCCAGCAGGTAGGGCTTCAAGGAGTCATGGGTCTGTTTCCGGTCCCACGGGCATCCGTTGACGGCGCGGAGCGTCGCCATAAGGCCGACCAGTTTGGTAAATCGTTCCGACATCGGTGCGCAACTGTATACCGAGGGCGTGTCCTGCTTCAATGGCATCGGCCATGTACACCCACCGTCAAGCCCTATTGAAACGACACCGGCCCTGGCGTATCGTTCACAAGCCGAAGTGGCGTGTTACACGGGCAGAATTCGGTAGGGCCGGTTCTTATACGGACCGGCCTAAATGTTGTTAGTTTCCAGCAGCCGCTTGCTGCTAGAGTGGGCATGTCATGGCTTTTTCAGTTTACGTCGAAACGTCTGTGATTAGTTACTACGCGGCCAGACCGAGCCAGGATATTGTGACTGCGGCTCGGCAAACTATCACGCAGGAGTGGTGGAATGAGGCGAGAGGGCGCTATGAGAGTTACATCTCCGTCCTGGTAGTGGAGGAAGCGAAAGCGGGTGATGCCGTCGCAGCGCAAAGGCGGTCGGACGCTCTTTCTGGACTGCCGATACTGGAGATTAACGATGCTACTGTGTCATTGGCCAAGCATTTGATTGATGGGGGGCTGATTCCAGAAACCAGCGCTGAAGATGCGGTGCACATTGCTGTAGCGACTGTCCATGGAATGGATTTCCTGTTGACATGGAATTTCCGACATATCAACAACGCGGAGATGAAAGCGCGGATTGGAGCTGCTATTGAGGCCCTAGGCTACGAGTGTCCCATCATCTGCTCACCGGAAGAACTGGGAGGTGTCGAGTCATGAAACCCGATCCAATTGTGGACGAAGTGCGCAAGGTACGAGAAGCGCATGCAGCGAAATTTAAATATGACCTCTTGGCGATCTGTAGTGACCTAAGAAAGAAGGAAAAAGCATCCGGTCATCTTGTCGTGTCTCGACAGCCAAGATTGAGGCTAAAACCCACCGGAAGCTAATTGTTCTCCAGAGTCCGTTGCCTAGCTCTTCCTGCAGTTTGGCTCGATCGCTTCAATTGATCGTTTCCAGCAGCTCATAGGTTTCTTCGAGCAGGTAGGCTTCAGCAATTTGTGCGTCTGCTTGCGATCCCAGGAACTCACGTTGACGGCGCGAAGCGTCGCCATGAGGCCGATCAGTTTGGTAAATCGTTCCGACATGGTGCGCAACTGTATACCGAGTGCGTGTCCTGCTTCAATGGCGGCGGCCACCTGCACCTGCTCTCGCACCCCATTGAAACGACAACAGTCCAGGCGTACAGTTCGCAAACCCTAGTGGCATGTTATCCGGACAGGAATGGGCCAATCCGGCTATTATGTGGATCGGCCTAAAAATAGGTATGAGTTAAAAGCATGAGCCTCGACATCCAAAAAGTACTCAAAGACCTTGTCGACCACCTGATGCCGGACCTCACGCCCCACGAAGCATCAATGTATGTGTTTCTTTTGAGGCATTCTCATCTGAATGATGAAGCACCGTCGTCAACTATGCGCATGGGCCAACGAACAATTGCGCAGTTATATGGTAGAGGGCCAAAAACATCAGTGCCTAGCAGGCAGCATGTTTTAAGGCAGCTTGAAAGCCTAGAAGAAAAAGGATGCATAAGAAATTGGTGATACCAGCAGGGATGGAACTCTGTATGACATCCTTCTTCCCTCAAGTGTCCCACTTGTCATTGAAAAACTTTCCGTCAGTGCCGCATCCGAGACAGATGATGACTATTACAATGACTTGGAAAAGCGAAAGGAAATCTACGAACGAGATCAGTGGATTTGTCAGTATTGCGGGGACCGAGTGACTCCAGAAAACGCTACGCTTGACCACTTCGTTCCTCAATGCAAAAGTGGAACAAATAAGAAAGAGAATTTGAGAACGGCCTGCCTGCTATGTAACAGCGTCAAATCGGGCAAGTCTTACGAGGAAGCGGCTGTTTATTTATTGAAGAGCATTCAAACCAGAAGAGGACGCGATGCTCAAAAAGACTCATAACAAGCGGCTCCAAGACGACCGCAAAAGAGGTCGATGAAAAAGGGGTCGCGATGAAAAAGAGGGCGGGAGCCATTGTTTAAGAAAAGACAAAGGTGTCAGCAACCATTTTTTGGACGGGTTGGGAGCGCGGAGAGGACGTATGCGACCGGGAAAGCTTTCTGACGCTCTCCTTCGCACATAGGGCGAATGATTAGTGCTGATATCACCAAGGAGATGCCTAATGAGCAACGAGACCATTTACCAGGGAAGCTGCTTTTGCGGTGCAGTGCAATTCACGGTCAGTGGTGAGGCTTCGGCAATGGGATATTGCCATTGTGAGTCCTGCCGCAGCTGGTCCGGGGCGCCGGTCAACGCCTTCACCTTATGGAAGCCCGAGGCAGTGCGCATTATTCGAGGAGCAGACCTCATTGGCACCTATAGCAAGTCACCGTTGAGTTTTCGCAAATGGTGCAAGACCTGTGGCGGGCATGTCTTTACCGAACATCCCAGCTGGGGAGTTACGGATGTCTATGCAGCAGCCATTCCGGACTTTCCCTACCATGCCGGTATCCATGTGAACTATGAGGAGACAAGGCTGCGGATGAAGGATGGATTACCAAAGATGAAGGATCTGCCGAAAGAAATGGGTGGGTCTGGCGTCAGCCTGGCCGAATAGCAGCCTCGAACTTCGTTGCCATTGCCTTGAGCAAGAGAAGCGTTGGGGGCAGAAAAATGTTCCAGGAACCATTGATTACTCCGGATTGTATTGCACACCCCTGAAAGAGCGGTTGCAGATCCGAGGCCCGCATAAGGATGTGGCCTCAATTCTGGTCTGTATAATTGAATTGAATCGGTTTCTTGCTAGGTCTACAATTACCGCATGATTGAGTGGTCCTCTTGCCCAGCCGTTGAGCGTGATGCGGAGCGTGTGAGTGGCGCGTGGGTTTTTCGTGGTACTCGTGTGCCTGTTTCCGCGCTATTTCAGAATCTTGAGGATGGGGCACACGTCTCTGACTTTATTGTCTGGTTTCCGGGTGTCACGCTCGAGCAAGTCCGCGCGGTGCTTGAGCATGCTGCCCGCTCTTTAGAAGCAGCTTAGGTGCGCGTTCTGTTTGACCAGGGTACTCCGGTCCCTCTTCGCAAGCACCTTGCAGCCATCAGGTCACTACCACTTTTGAACTTGGTTGGAACTATCTGAAGAACGGTGAACTGCTGCAAAAATCAGAAGAGAGCGGCTTTTCTGTTCTGGTCACGACCGACCAGAGTCTCCGATATCAACAGAACCTCTCGAGTCGCAAGATCGCAATTGTTGTGCTGACGACAACCAGTTAGCCACGTATCGAACGCGAGGTTGAGCGGGTGACAAGGGCGGTTGATTCTGCCGAACCAAGCAGTTACGTTGAGATCCTTATCCCGTGACCGCTACTACTCCGTTAGTCATGCGCAGCTGTCAGGAGCTGCACTCTTGTATCCCACTTCTTCTTTTCTTCTGATGGCGAACACCGGTTACAGGGGGCGGTCCGCTGCACAACTCGCCGCTGGGCAGAAAAAGTTTCCAGGAACCATTGGTTACTCAGTTAAAATACTTCCAGATGAGTGAGCCCTATTGCGACTTCTAAACATTGTTGGCCGTCATACGAAGCCGCTGGCTATTGCGTTTCTGCCTGCGCAGTCTCTAACGTACCTGTCTGATCTCCATACCTAGGCTGCCGCCCATGCTTGAACTGCTCGTTGACCCCAATGCCTGGCTCGCGTTCGCGACGCTCGCCGCGCTGGAGATCGTTCTCGGCATCGACAATCTCATCTTCATTTCTATCCTGGCAGGCAAGCTGCCGCCCGATCGCCAGGATCTTGCGCGAAAGGTAGGCATCGCCGCGGCACTCGTGTCGCGCCTGGGTCTGTTGTTCGCGCTTACTTGGATCATGAAGCTCACGGCGCCGCTGTTCGCGGTCGCCGGTAACGAGTTCTCGGGCAAGGATTTGGTCCTGGTCTTCGGTGGCCTCTTCCTCATCTACAAAGCGACTATCGAGATTCACGACAAGCTCGAGGGGAGCGACAATGCCCCCACGGCCATTGCGGAGGTTACCAGCTTCTCTGCGGTGATCTTCCAGATTATGTTGATCGATGTCGTGTTCTCCCTGGACTCGATCATCACGGCTGTAGGCATGGTCGCTGAGCTTTCCATCATGGTTGCTGCAATTGTGGCCGCAGTCGTCTTCATGTTCGCATTTGCCGGTACGGTGCATGGATTTGTCGACCGGCATCCCACAATCAAGATGCTGGCACTCGCGTTCCTGCTCGTCATCGGCATGGCATTGATCGCGGACGGTTTCGACGTACACATTCCCAAGGGCTATATCTACTCGGCCATGGCCTTCTCCATAGGGGTCGAGATTCTCAACATCCGGCTCCGCCGCCGTGGCCAGCCCGTACACCTGCATGGACCGGATGTGCAGCCGACACCTGTCTGTCCCACCTGCGGGCAGGCGGTCGTCCGGCCGTATCTCCTGAAAAAGGGATCGGGAGGCATTGTTTAGAAGTGATTGCTGCACCGGCACAGGAGCGCACGTGCTGCTGCCGTGCGGAAGTGGGGAGAGTACAGTCATCCGCCACTGGCAACTTGCGAGCCGATAGGTCCTATGATAGGGTATCGCCCACTGTACGGTAAGTATTGAGCGAGGGGCTAATGGCAGACCAGGAGCAGGGATTCGTCGTTCGGGATCGGCGGGCGAGTGGAGGGTCGGATGCCGCGCCGCCCTCTTCTTCTACGGCAAAACAAACGCCGACGGCATCCGCGTCACCGGCCGAGGCATCTCATGAGGATCATCCGCTTCCAGTCAACTTCTCTTCCTTCGTCATCTCGCTCGGCTCGTCATCTCTGATGCTGATGGGGGAGCGGTTGGACCCTCAGCAACAGCCGATACCCGTCAATTTGCCTCAGGCCAAAGAAATCATCGATCTGCTGTCTGTCCTGGAAGAGAAGACCAAGGGCAATCTGACCTCGGAAGAGCAGACCGTGTTGCGCGACATGCTGTATGCGCTGCGCATGAAGTATGTCACGCTGGCATCGCCGAAGTAGTCTGGTTCGTCTCCCGCCTGCCGGTTTTCATTTCGTGGTCATTGTCCGGGCCGGTGAAATCTGTCTCCGGACTTTGAGACTCCCTCATAAGTCCGCTATAGTGGATGGGAGCTTCCTTTCGGACTAACGGAGAGCGCAGCCGAAAATGCCTGACTCTGATCCTTCCACACGCGGGCCTGGAGCCGCTGCCGCAAGGCTCAGCGATTCTCAGCGGATTGCTCCCGGCACCAAACCGCGCGCCAACGGGGGTGGCCGGCCCCAGGAACCGGAGCGGAAAAAGCTCCATCTCCGCCCCGTCTGGATCGTCCTCATCCTCCTGATCCCCTGTTTGGCCCTGACGCTGTACTACTCTCAGATGGCCGTGCCGGGCGGGCAGGTGAAGGGGTCGTTGTTGCCCACGACCAGCTATGCCATGGTGCTGTTGCTGGTCAATCTTGACTTGATCGGGCTTGTGGTTCTGACGCTGCTGCTGTCGCGGAATCTGATCAAGGCGTATTTTGAACGCCGCCATCGGCTTGTCGGCTCAGGATTTCGCACGAAGCTGATTGCCGCGTTCATCGGGTTTTCGTTGATTCCGACCGTGCTGCTTGCGGTGGTTGCCAGCGGGTTTCTCAACAAAGCCGTCGATGTGTGGTTCAGCGAACAGATCGAGAATGTGATGAAAGATTCGTACGAGGTGGCGCGCCTGCAGCATGCGGGACACATTACGCTGGCGGTGAACAGCGCGCGGGCCATTGGACAGGAATTGTTCCGTGAGGACATGCTGATTCCGGAGCAGCGTGATTTGTTGATTGCTGCGATGGCCCGCAAACGGATGGAGTATGGAGTGGCCGGGATTGAAGTGTTTTCCAACAAGATGGAAACACTGACGAAGGCGCTCGATGCGAATGTGCCGGCTGTTGTGCTGGATCTGCCGATCGGCCAGCTCGTCCTCCAAGTCATCAATGGGAAGCAGGAGTTCACCTCCGTCCAGGAGGCGCAGTCGGGCCGGCTGGTGCGTGCCGGTATGCCGGTGGCCTCCGGCAGCCACAGCGGCGAGTTGGCCGGCGTGGTGGTCGTCGAAACCTATGTGTCGGAATCGTTACTGACGAAAATGGAAGGGATTACCCGCCAGTATGAGGAATATACACAGATCAAGGCGATGAAAAATCCGATCAAGGCCGGGGCGTATCTGCTTGTCGCCGTCGTGACCGTCATGATTCTGTTCAGCGCCACCTGGTTCGGGTTTTATGTCGCCCGGGGCATTACCGTTCCGATTCAGCGATTGGCGGAGGCGACGGAAGCGGTCGCGCAGGGGGATCTCACCGTCCAAATCGACGCGAAGGCGACGGACGAAATCGGCACCTTGATCGACTCCTTCAATCGAATGACGCAGGATTTACAGGGCAGCAAATCCAAGCTGGAAGAAACGAATCTGACGCTCTTGAACACCAACGCCGAACTTGATCGCCGCCGGGCCTACATCGAAACGGTCGTGGCCACCATCGCCGCCGGTCTGCTGTCGATCGATCGGAATGGAACGATTACGACGTTCAATCCGTCGGGCGAGCGTATTCTTGGCCTGGCCGGTGATCGGCTTCAGGGGCGTCCGGCCAATGAGGCATTCAAAGAATTCGGGCTCGACTTGTTTCAGACCGCGTATGACCGCATGTTGGCCGACGATCGGGATGATTTGTCACTGGAAGGACAGTTGGACGTGCAGGGCAAGCTCATCACGATCGGTTTGAACGGGTCGCGCATGCGGGATGAGGCGAACAACGATTTGGGGTTCGTGCTGGTGTTCGAGGACTTGACGGAGCTCATCAAGGCTCAGAAAGTCGCCGCGTGGCAGGAAGTCGCCCGGCGTGTCGCGCATGAGATCAAGAATCCGCTGACGCCGATTCAATTGTCGGCCCAGCGGCTGCGCAAGAAGTTTTTCGAAAAGTCGCCGGATCTCGATCGGGTATTCGACGAGGCGACCAACGTGATCATCAATGAAGTCGGCAGCCTCAAGCACATGCTGGACGAGTTCGCAAAATTTGCGCGGTTGCCCGCTCCGCAAATGACGCGTCAGCCGCTCCAGGACGTGCTATTGGAAACGGCGGCGTTGTATCGCGCGGCGCAGAAGGATATCGAGCTGCTTCTGGACCTCGACGAAGACCTGCCTCCCATCAATTTTGATCGGGAGCAGCTGAAGCGCGTGTTCGTCAACCTGTTCGACAACGCGATTCAAGCGATGAATCAAAAGGGGCGGCTGTGGGTGAGCGCGAAGTACGATACGAAAAAGAGACGGGCGGTGGTGACGGTGGCGGACGAAGGACCCGGCATCGCGCCGGAAGATCAGGAGCGGCTGTTTGTGCCGTACTTTACCAGAAAAAAAACCGGAACCGGATTGGGACTTGCGATCGTGCGCCGAATCATCACCGACCATGAAGGGCAGATTCAGGCGGGGAGTAATCATCCGAAGGGGGCGGTCTTTACATTCGATTTGCCGGTTTGAGGAACGCGCTGACGAGCCCGCAGGTTGACAAGCTGACAGAGTCGCAGAAGGACTTTCATGTCAGCGTGCCTCTTGCTAACGTGTCAGCTCACTAATTTGAGGGGAGTTATGGCGGCATCGATTTTAATTGTAGATGATGAAGAGGGGATTCGCACCTCGTTGCGAAGCATTCTTGAAGACGAAGGGTACGAGGTGGCGACCGCAGCCGGCGGAGCCGAGGCGCTGAAGATCTGTGGAAGCGATCCGCCCGACCTTATGATGCTCGACATCTGGATGCCGGAGATGGATGGGTTGGAGACCTTGCGGCGTGTGAAGGAATTTGTGCCGGCGACACAAGTCATGATGATGTCCGGTCATGGCTCCATCGAAACAGCGGTCAAGGCTGTGAAACTAGGGGCCTATGACTATATCGAGAAGCCGCTTTCTTTGGAGAACGTCACGCTGCGCGTCAAGCATGCCTTGGAACAGTATCGATTGGAGCAGGAGAATCAGACTCTGCGGACCAAGGTCCAGCAGAAATTCGAGTTGGTCGGACAGTCCCCGGCGATGCAGCAACTGCGGCAATTGATTGAAACTGCCGGTCCGACGAACAGCCGGGTGTTGATCGGCGGTGAAAACGGAACGGGGAAGGAATTGGTGGCGCGGGCCATCCACACCCACAGCGCCAGGGCCGACCATCCGTTCGTGGCCGTGAACTGCGCGGCGATTCCTGAAACGCTGATCGAGAGTGAACTGTTCGGCCATGAGAAGGGATCCTTTACCGGTGCCACCTCGATGAAGCGGGGTCAATTCGAGCAGGCCGACGGCGGCACGCTGTTTCTCGATGAAATCGGGGACATGAGCCTGAATACGCAGGCCAAGGTGTTGCGGGCCTTGCAAGAGCAGCAGTTCACGAGAGTGGGCGGCACCAAGTTGATGAAGGTGGATGTGCGGGTGCTGGCCGCTTCGAACAAGGATCTGGAAAAAGAAATTCAGAAAGGCCAGTTTCGCGAAGATCTGTATTACCGTCTCAACGTGGTGCCGGTCGTCGTCCCTTCGTTGCGCGAGCGACGGGAAGATATTCCGGCGTTGGTTCGGCATTTCATGAAAATCCATGTCGAAGAGCAGGGGCTGCGGATGAAAGAGGTGTCACCGGAGGCGATGGCTGTGTTGCAGCAGTATGAGTGGCCGGGCAACATCCGCGAACTGCGGAACTTGATCGAGCGGCTGATGATCATGGTGCCGGGGCATGTCATCGAAGCCTCGCAAGCAGCCATGTCGATCCAAGGGCGCGCGGCCGGCCCTTCCGTCTCTTCCAACGCAGGCGGCCAGACGGCAAGTCCGCTGTTTGCCAAAGCCTACGATTCGTTGCGAGACGCGCGGAATGCGTTTGAAAAGGAATATATCGGCCGCAAGCTTCGGGAGCATCATTGGAATATCTCCCGTACTGCGGAAGATCTGCAGATCGAGCGAAGCCATCTGCACCGAAAGATCAAACTGCTGGATGTGGAGATGAGGCCGGAGGGATGAGGAGAGTGGGGCGGTGGGCCGGTTCATTGCTCGCCCACCGCCCACATCTGATCATTTGATTGCTCCAGTAGGGTGAACGATGTGCGCGGTGGATGCGCGCAGTGAGAAACGGCCCGCCGCCCCGTGTTGTGAAAAAAGAAAAAGAATCGGAATAGTCCCCTCACTGCGTTGACCTCCGTAAGAGCCCTCCTCTAGAATGACGCGCCCATGACTACCTATCGGGAATCAGGTGTTGATATTGATGCGGGGGACGAGTTTGTCGATCGCATCAAGCCGCTCGTTCGCTCGACCTTCCGTCCGGAAGTGCTGGCCGATCTGGGCGGGTTCGGCGGGTTGTTCGGCTTGCGGGCTGATCGATACAAAGAGCCGGTGCTCGTGTCCGGAACCGATGGTGTCGGGACCAAGCTGAAGATTGCGTTCATGATGGATCGGCACGATACGGTCGGCATCGATCTTGTCGCCATGTGTGTGAATGACATTGCTGTGAGTGGAGCCGAGCCATTGTTTTTCCTCGACTACTTTGCGACGGGCAAGTTAGCAGTGCCGAAGGCTCAAGATGTAGTCAAAGGAATCGCCGAAGGCTGCCGCCAAGCCGGGTGCGCGTTGATCGGCGGAGAGACGGCGGAGATGCCGTCGATGTATGTAGACGGCGAATACGATCTGGCGGGTTTCGCTGTCGGAGTAGTCGAGAAGTCCAAAATTGTTGACGGCAAGACGATCAAGCCGGGCGACGCGATTATCGGGTTGGCGTCTACGGGGTTGCATAGCAATGGCTATTCACTGGCGCGTCATGTGTTGTTCGATCAGGCGAGGCTGACGGTCGCGAGCCGATTGCCCGAGCTCGATCGTCCACTCGGCGAGGTGTTGCTGACACCGACCAGAATTTACGCGAAGCAGATTCTTTCCCTTCTCCAGGATTATCCGATCAAAGGGATTGCGCACATTACCGGCGGGGGCATTACGGAGAATTTGCCGCGCGTGTTTCCCGAAGCGGTGCGGGCCAGGATCAGCCGCAAGGCCTGGCCGGTGCCGCCTATTTTTGACGTGATGAGCCGCGTGGGGCAGGTAGATCGCGAAGAAATGTTTCGGGTCTTCAATATGGGAATCGGGTTGATCCTTGTGACGCCGTCCGATTCAGCGTCTGCCGTGCTCTCCGCTGCAGCGGCACTGGGCGATCGGGGCTGGCAGATCGGGGAAATGGCATCATCAACAGGACAAGAGCCTGCGGTGGAGTATGTCGATTAAGCGAACGACTCCACTGCGCGTGGCAGTATTGGCGTCAGGCCGCGGATCTAATCTGCAAGCGGTGATTGATGCAATTGAAGCCGGGGAGGTCGACGCGACCATCGTAGCCGTCATTAGCAACAAGAAAGATGCGGCGGCGCTGGAGCGGGCGCGCAAACACGGTTTACCGGACCTTTTTGTCGATCCTAAGCCGTTTGCCGGGAGACCTGATAGCCGTGAGGCCTACGATCGCGCGTTACTGGAAGTGCTTGAAAAGCACAATGTCGAATTGGTGTTATTGGCCGGTTACATGAAGATTGTGACTGCTGTGCTGGTCAATGCCTATGCCAATCGGATGATGAATATTCATCCGTCGTTACTGCCGTCGTTTCCGGGCTTAGAGGTGCAGAAGAAGGCCATTGAGTGGGGCTGCAAACTTGCCGGCTGCACGGTGCATTTCGTCACGGAAGGAGTCGACGAAGGGCCGATCATTTTGCAAGCGGCCGTGCCTATTCTCGACGGAGACACTCCCGACACCCTTGCGGCCCGAATTCTCGTCCAGGAGCACAAGATTTACCCCAGAACTGTGCAACTCTTTGCCGAGGGGCGGCTGCATGTCGATGGACGGTGCGTCCGTATCGACGACGGCCACCCGGTAGGGGAAGCGATCATCAGCCCGTCATAACCCATGCACAGCCTCCTTGATCAAGGCAGGTTATCCTTCCTCATTTCTCTGATTTGCCAACGACCTGCTAGTTCGGCGAGATGCCCAATCCTCCCAGCAGGGGCATCAGGCTCTCTTCGCCGGGTCCGGTGCCGTCTTTCGTGGCGGCGCTGATTTCCTCAAGGAGAGGGCCTGCTTCGGGGCCGAGTTGTTTGAGTTTTTCGGCAAGATGACCGGACATCAGCCCTTGTTTGACCTCCGCATCCGTCAATTTGCCGTCCTTGATTCCTTGTTGAAGCATCTGCGCCAATGCCTGGACCTTCGCCAGGACATCCGGCGGCATGCTGTTTAAGATTTTGACGGCGTCTTGTTGCCCACCGCCATGTTGAGCATAGGCCGGGACTCCCAGCCAGGTCGACAGCACCAGCGCGAGGATCGTCAGGTTACGTGTGAGCGGCATGGCATCTCTCCTTTTGCACAGTGGCTCATAGCTGGACGCGGTTTCGTCCATAGGAATGTAATGCATGATCCTTGCCACCCAATGCAGTACCAGGCAGCCATGGCCTTTGATTGGTCGCAGAGACGAATGGCCTCCTGCTTGAGAGGGAAGGTACTGACTCTGTTAGGAAATAGTGAATTCTCTAGGCGATCAAAATGACTGTTGCTATCCTCCATCAAGAGTGGCCTAGCCACGAATGAGGAGCGCGCATGCTCGAGGGGACTCATTTTTCAGATGTGACACCATACTTGGTGGCCATTCTTGGACTGTTGGTTCTCTGGCAGTACTACCAATTACAAATCATGGCCGGGCGAATTTTGGCTGTCGATATCTTCGATCGCTCTGGTGTCCGTATGTACATCTATGTGACGCCGGATGACGACAGCCGGTGTGAGGTCTGTGCCCGGGCACATGGTCGGATATTCCTGCCGTCGCAGGTGGCCAAGAATGGGTTTTCCCCTCTGGACGGAACCTGCCAACGATCGATTCCTTGTCTTGGTGTGTTGGTGGGATTGTATGGGGCCTGGCTGGAGGCAAGAGCAGTCGTGGAACGGGCGCGGGCTGCCAAGAAGGGCGGATTTGCACTGTCTCCTGAAGATCTGCGGGCGTTGGTGAATGGGCAATGGGAGCAGAGTATCAGCGCCGACACCGATCGGCTGGGGATTCACATGATTGAAGCGGTCTGCTACGAGAAAATCAATCAAGCCGTGTCTATTGCCGGATATCGCTACGTGATCAGCGAAGTAAAAGAAGTACGGCATCTCCTGCTGCTTGTTCCGGCCTATCTTCGGCTCTCACTGCTCCTGGTTCGTTCCGGAGCGACGAAGGACGCGCGTGAGGTCATTGAGCGGTTTGAACGGCGATTTCCAGTGAAGAAGCGTGGGCCGCATTTTCCGACAGTGGAACAGCGAACTGCCATGAAAATACGGAAAGCCTATCTGATCGAGAACCAGCCGGCACAGCCGACGAGTGTTGCAGTGTAGCTAGTAATTGGATTCCAGGCTCGATGGCGCTTTGTTCAGAATGGTTGCAGCGGCGCGGGAAAGCGCGGCGTCGTGAGCGTGGTCGTGCGAATAGATCCGAAACTGGATCAGCCTCGTCGGCAGGAGATCCAGGAATTCTTCGAGTGGTTCCGTCGATACCTGTTTGGTTCCCGGATCATAGACATAGAGCGGATTGCCGCGCCGGTCCTTCGGATCGGGGCGTGGATCGAGCGGCGCCATATCGACGCGGAATTCCAATCCCCGTAATTCTTTCGGCAATTCTTTCGCGATCTGCTGCGCGAATTCCTGATGACTGGGAAAGGCCATCCCTCGCTCCTGCCCTTTTTCCTTCAGCGAAGTACTGTAGGCCATCTTCCATTTCACGTCACGGTCCAAAATTCGTCCCCACTCATCTCCCAGCCGGCGGCGCGATTTCAGGCTGGTCCGTTTCCAACTTCGGACTTCTTCCAGTAGAGACCAATCGGTGAGTCTGCAATAGGCATCCATGTGCTTGCGCGGGTTTCGCGGGAAGAGCAACTTCATGGTGTCGCCGAAAATGTCACGCAGGTGAATGTCGATCGCTCTGGTGGTGCGGTGGAAGTAGACATTGGAATATAGATACATCCGGGTGTTGAGGAACATTTGCAGGGCCGGGAGTCCGGTCTTGTGAATGGTGAAGCCCTTGTCGGTCACAATCGTATAGTGAATCAGTCTTGTCAGGTCGACGGGTCCTACGGCCACACCGCACATGTACGAATCCCGCAAGACGTAATCCAGGTTGTCTCCCGTATAACTGCCGGAGATGACGGGTTGGAGCAGGTTCAGCCAACGTGGAAGCCGTGAATTGTCCTTGCCCTTCTCCTTGAGGATCAGATGCGCCACCTGTTCGGGATCCAGTTCCTCTCCCTTCGCAAAGGGGCCCGAAGGGCTGCGGCGGATCTTTTTGATGATCGGCCCCAGATACTCACGAATGATGATTTGTCCTAACTTTTCATGCGTGAGATGGAACCCATGGAGAAAGTTTTCATCGAAGAAATGGCAAAACGGGCCGTGGCCTATATCATGAACGAGCGCAGTGACCCGCAGCAGTTCTTCGACATAGTTGGCCGAAGGCACGTCTTTCACAGTTTTTTTGAGGAAGGGGTAGAGATGCCGGGCGAATCGCCCGGCTACGTGCATCGTGCCGAGTGAGTGCACAAAGCGGGTGTGTTCAGCTGAGGGATAGACCCACCGGGCGCTTTGCAGTTGATAGATGTAGCGTAGCCGTTGGACCCAGGGTGAATCGATCAGATCTTTCTCGGTGCGTTCATGGGGATCGGGGTCGGCATAGGGAACCGTGAACGAGACGTACCGGTGAATGGGATCGGCAATCAAGGCCGATCCGTCATAGGGCGCGTTTGATTGTTCGGATGAAATCATGACAGGTGAGCATCTTAGCCCACCTGATCGTGGGGCGGCAATGGCGGGGTGGTTGAGACACCGCGTGAGGGGCGGTATCTGAGGATCAGTCGATAGGCAATCGGGTACGAGACCAGTGCGCCGATCACGCTCAGGATCAATCCACCGAACGCGAATGGAACGATGTAGGGAACGACCTGTTCGTAGATGCCATTGAAGCTGAGGTCATCCCAGTTGAAGGTTGGCGTCTCCGTTCGTCCCAACAACCAGGCCCCGGTCCAATAAGTGGCTCCGAGAATAGGCACGATGGTCCAGGGATTGTTGACAAAGGCTCCGGCCAGCAAGGCCAGAAAATTAAGGCCGAAGAGCCACGTGCAAAAGACGACCATGGCCGTATGAAGCCCATAGGCTGGAGAAAATGCGATGAAAACTCCCACGGCAAATGCCAGCGCAGTCCGTTGCGGCGGTTCTTGGAGGTGGAGTACCTGACGCAGCAAGGCCCGGAATGATCGGCTGCGCGAAGTTGGAGAAGAGCTGCTGTGATCGGACATCAGTGGAAGTGTTCGTAGCTGGTCATAGGAATCGGCCGCATCGCGCCGTCGGTGGATTTCATCTGCATCCCGAACCGGCGGGGGCGAATGGAGCCGATCCGTGTGATCTGAAAACCGCGTGTGCGGGCTTGCCGCTCCAAGGCTGTCTGTCTTGCCGGAGGAGCGGTGAAGAGGAGTTCATAGTCTTCGCCTCCGGTGAGCGCTAATTCCAGCGGGCGCAGGCGGCGGGTTTCAGCATAGGCGGAGCAGGCCGGTGAAATCGGAAGGGCACCGAGATCGATTTCCGCGCCGACCCGGCTTGCATCACAGATGTGCCGAAGATCGCCGGATAGGCCGTCGGATAGATCGATGGCGGCAGTCGCGAGCCCGGCGCGGTTCAGCCACAGGCCTTCATCGATGCGGGCTGTCGGGTGGAGGTGGCGACGGATCAGGTAGTCCCGGTGAGATTTGCGCAGGGGGCCCGATGGCCGCGGTGTCGAACGCTTCGATCTGCCGCCTGCCAAGAGTTGCAGGCCGGCCAACGAGTCCCCTAAGGTTCCTGTCACATAAATACAGTCTCCGACATGGGCGCCGTGACGGAACAGCGCTCGCCCAGAGATTGTGGTGCCGATCAGAGTGATGCTCAGGAAGAGTCCGGCCTGTGAGGCTGAGGTATCGCCTCCGATGAGTGCGACGTTATGCAGACTACAGGCTTGCATGAGGCCTTCATAGAGTTCAAAGATCCGCGCCGCTGTGAATGTCCTTGGTACAGCGAGTGAGACGAGCAGATAACGGGGGGATGCCCCCATTGCTGCGATGTCGCTGAGGTTGGCCATAGCGGCTCGATAGCCGACTGATTCGGCCGAGGCTGTTCGCAGATCGAAATGCACGCATTCGGTGAGCAGATCGGTCGTGACATGCCACCACGCCGGGGCCGACGCTGCAATGACGGCGGCATCATCGCCGATACCCTGTACGAGATTGGACCTCTTTCCGACGAAACGGCGTGCGAGGGCCTGAATCAGAGCGAATTCTTGAATACGGTGTCGGCCCTTCCGAATGGCCACGGGTTAGTCTATACGTGAGAATTGGCGCGGCATCAGCGTCGTCGGAATCTCTTGTATTCGCCCGTCCCGCTTGCGCCTTCCGGAAGGGGCCGATTTCGAGCGAGTCAGCGCGGTGGAGGGCGACGAGCGTTTTTTTGCCGGCGCAGCGGACGCGCTTCGCCGGAGGGCGATTTTCATCACATCGTCCATGGTGTCGGCAAACGACAATTGAATCCCTTTCAGGATGTGCTTGGGGATTTCCTCAAGGTCCTTCTTGTTGCGTCGCGGCAAGATGACGGTGGTGAGCTTGGCCCGCTTGGCAGCCAGAATTTTTTCCTTGAGCCCGCCGATCGCAAGGACGCGTCCGCGCAAGGTGATTTCTCCGGTCATGGCGAGATCCCGTCTGGTCGGAATGCCGGAGAGTGCCGAGGCAATTGCAGTCGCCATGGTGATGCCGGCCGAAGGGCCGTCTTTGGGAATGGCGCCGGCCGGGACATGAATGTGCAGGTCTTGGGTACTGAACATATCGGGGTCGATGTGCAAGGTTTTCTCGCGAGATCGGACATAGCTGAGCGCTGCCTGGGCCGATTCTTTCATGACGTCGCCCAAGTGGCCGGTCAGGGTCAGCTGTCCTTTTCCTTTCATGATGGTCGCTTCGATGTAGAGTACATCGCCGCCGGCTTCCGTCCAGGCCAGGCCTGTCGCGACCCCGATCTCGTCTTTCTCCAGTTCAGCCTCGGGCACATATTTGGGCACGCCAAGGTATTTCTGAAGATTGGTCTGATCGATCGGGAACCCCTGGCCCTTGCCTTCCGCCACTTTTTTGGCGACCTTGCGCATGACATTGGCGATCTCGCGCTCGAGATTCCGGACGCCGGCCTCCCGTGTGTAGTGTGCAATGATGTTTCTCAGCGCGGCCTCGTCGATTCGGACATGCTTGCCTGTGATGCCGTGCTCCTCCAGTTGGCGGGGGATCAAATACTTTTGCGCGATGCCGAGCTTCTCTTCTTCGGTATAACCCGGGATCTCAATGATCTCCATGCGGTCGCGCAAGGCAGGGAGAATCGGATCGATCAAATTCGACGTGGTGATGAACATGACCTCGGTCAGATCGAAGGGGACTCCCAGGTAGTGGTCCGTGAAGGCGTTGTTTTGTTCAGGGTCGAGCACTTCGAGGAGCGCCGCGGAGGGGTCGCCTCGGAAATCCATCCCGACTTTGTCCACTTCGTCCAGCATGAACACGGGATTGCTGGTGCCTGCTTGCTTCATGCCCTGGATGATACGGCCGGGTAACGCGCCGACATAGGTGCGGCGATGCCCGCGGATTTCCGCCTCATCCCTGACGCCGCCCAGGCTGATACGTACAAACTCACGGCCCAAGGCGCGCGCGATCGATTTCCCCAGCGACGTCTTGCCTACTCCCGGCGGGCCGACGAAACAGAGGATGGGGCCCTTCATCTTCTCTTTGAGTTTGCGGACGGCCAGGTATTCCAGAATCCGCTCCTTGACCTTTTCGAGATCGTAGTGGTCTTCGTTCAGCACTGCGGCTGCGGCTTTCAGGTCGAGATTGTCCTTCGATCGCTTCGACCAGGGCAGTTCCACCATCCATTCAAGATACGTCCGCACCGTTGAGGATTCGGCGGTGTCCGGGTGCATTTTTTCGAGCCGTTTCAGCTGTTTCTCGGCTTCCTTCAGCACTTTATCCGGCATGGCGGAGTCTTTGATGCGCTTGCGGAATTCGGTGACTTCCTCCGCCCGTTCGTCCAGTTCGCCCAGTTCTTTTTGAATGGCCTTCAGCTGTTCGCGCAAGAAGTACTCGCGCTGGGTCTTATCCATCTCGCCCTTGGCTTGGGCCTGGATTTTCTGCTGCATGGACAGGACTTCGATCTCTTTGCCGAGAATCTCGCTGACCTGGCGAAGGCGCTGGATCGGATCGATACTCTCCAGCACAGCTTGGGTCACGTCGACTTTGAGTCCGAGATTCGATGCCACCATGTCGGCCAGACGGCCCGGCTCCTCGAGATTCTCGATAACGACCATGACATCGGGGATCAAGACCTTGCCCAAACTGACAATCCGTTCGATCTGTTCCTTCACTGTGCGCATGACTGCCTCGGCTTCGAGGGACGTCGAGGCAGGTTTGGTATCGGGGAGTTTGTCGATTTTGACGGAGTAATAGGGGTCAGTTTGAATGTATTTGGCGATCCTGGCTTTTGCGACTCCCTGCACCAGGATCTTGATTCGCTCGTCCGGCAGCTTCAGCATGCGCATGATGATGCCGACAGTGCCGATCGTGTGGATCTCTTCAGGCGTGGGATTCTCGACGTCGAGGGCCTTTTGCGTAGCTAGAAAGATCATCCGGTTGCCGGCGAGAGCCGCTTCGATCGCCTTGATCGACATATCGCGTCCGACAAACAGTGGGAGCACCATATAGGGAAAGACGACGATGTCACGGACAGGCAACAGCGGCAGCTGAGAGGGAATCTCAACATTCTGCGGAGGCTGGAGTTCTTGTTCGTTCGGCTCGGTCATTCGCTGGCTATCCCTTCTTGCCCATCGCGCTCGGAACCTGATAGAGGACTGTGGTTATGGCAGGTTCGCAATCGGCGCATACAGAATGGAGATTCCTACTTGCGCCGGTCGTTTGTGATCATGCGTGTGCGTGACAAGAGATATTCGTTGAAGTCCGTTCCCAACGAGGGGTTCTTGAGCGCGAACTCAACGGTTGCGATCAAAAAACCCAGCTTGTCGCCGGCATCGTGCCGCTGCCCTTTAATTTCTTGTGCGAACATCGGGGACTTCTTAGCCAGTTCCCTGAGCGCGTCGGTCAACTGAATTTCTCCGTTTTTCCCCGGAACGGTTTTCCTCAAGATGGAAAAAATCTCCGGCGGAAGGACATACCTGCCGATGACGGCCAGTGTAGAGGGTGCATCGGAGGGGGACGGTTTTTCCACCATATCTTGCACGCGGTGCAAGCCGGCAGCAAGGCGCTTGGGCGTCACGATACCGTATCGACTGACATCCTGTTTGGGAACATCCTGCACGCCGAGGACTGCGCCATGGCGTTTCTTATAGACGTGAATCAATTGGGCGAGCGCCGGCACCGCGGCATCGATGATCTCGTCGCCGAGAATCACGGCGAAGGGTTCGTCGCCGATCAAGTGCTGTGCGCATAAGACGGCATGTCCTAAGCCCAGGGCTTCCGACTGGCGTACGTAACAGAAGTTCGCCAGGTTTGAAATTTGCCGGATCTGATGCAAGAGCTGGCTCTTGCCGGCGCTTTTTAGGTTTTCTTCAAGCTCGACCGAGCGATCGAAGTGGTCTTCGATGGCTCGCTTGCCTCTGCCGGTGACGATGATGATATCTTCGATGCCGGAAGCCACCGCTTCCTCGACCGCATATTGAATGAGCGGCTTATCGACCAGCGGCAGCATTTCCTTCGGCGATGCTTTTGTGACCGGAAGGAAGCGCGTCCCCAACCCTGCGGCGGGAATCACGGCTTTTCTGACAGCGGTGCGCGACATGCAACGAATACTATGTGATGGGTTTGGTGATGTCAAGAAATGGGCGATTGCGACTTGTCGCCTAGGCGCACCGCTTGTCGTTCGTGAATCGTATCTCACAAACGAAGTTGAGACATGCTCCCTTTCTGTTCTGCGCTTTACGCTTCACCGTTCGACAGGCTCACGGTCCTGAGCAGAGTCGAAGGACGAGATACGCTTCACGAGAAATAAGTGGCCGCATGCATGATAGAGCGTTGCCCTGTCGGTCGATGATGATTTGGTCGGGGCGAGTGCAATCACCGCAAATATTCAGGCGAGTCCTTTACAACGTCAAGACACCTCAATATAATCCGGCAGTTTTGCAAACACGGGCTGATGACGGCATTCGTGTTCGATATGGTCTGCACATCAAGACAGGCCGGATGGTATGAAGGTGATTCATGCCTTCCGGTAAGCAGGGAGATTGTGTGGGACGGCCCGCCCTATTGGTACCACGGAATTGGAATTCTTGCCGGTGACCACAGCCTTCCTCAATGGATCCCGATGGCTCTTTGTGCTGGTTATGGCGGCCTCTGTGTTGCCGGGGTGGTATGAAGCGGCCGCTCAGACGGGAGAATCGAGGATCAAATCGATCGAGATCCGTGGAAACAAACGCATCGAAGTTCCTGCCATCACCGGGCGTCTCACGCTCAGGGTGGAGGACCCCTACCTACCTGAGATGGTGCGCGGGCAGGTCAAGATCCTGTACGACTCTGGCTTGTTTGAAGATGTTTACGTCGAAACCGAACCGGTGCCGGGCGGGATAGCCGTCGTGTACGTCGTCCGAGAGAAGCCGTTTATCACGGAGATCGTATACGATGGGAATGAAAATCTGACTGATGAAAAGCTGAAAGAAAAGACGACCATCAAAGCTCAATCATTTCTTGATCAGCAGCAGGCGAACCAAAGCGCTGAGAATATCCGATTGGCCTATGAGAAAGATGGATACTACAATTGTCAGGTCATTCCGGTAGTGAAAACGCTGGATCAGGATCGCAAACGGTTGACCTTCTTCATTAAAGAAGGGGACAAGGCGCGTATTAAGACCGTGATTTTCGACGGGCTGCGTGCCACAACCAAGAGTGAATTGTTCAAGGTAATCACGACACGGGAATGGGTTCCATGGTACGGACCGATCACGCAGTTCAAACTGCCGTCGTCCATCTCCGATGCGGGCCTCTTGAAGCGTGACGAATTGACGAATGATGTCGAGCGGATCAAGGAAGTGCTGCTCAATAAGGGGTACTTCAATGCCAGGGCCAGCCTGGCTTCGGTGGAACTGACCGAAGATAAGAAATGGTTCGTGGTGACGTTCAATGTGTTCGAAGGAGAGCCGTTTACCGTGGCAGAGGTGGGATTTCGCGGACACACGGTGTTCGAAGACGGGGAGCTTCGAGACGGATTGAATATCCAGCAGGGGGAGATTTTTCAGCGCGCGAAGCTTCGGGATGAGATCAACCGCCTGACGGATCTCTATGGGAGCAAGGGGTACTCATTTGCCGAAGTTGTGCCCACGGTTAATCCAAACAATGCAGAACGGACCGTCGTGATCCTCTTCAGTGTGAAAGAGGGGGACATGATGCGGATCCGGCAGATCAACATTCGTGGAAACAACAAGACGCGCGATAACGTCATCCGCCGTGAAATTCGAGTAGACGAACAGGATGTGATCGATACCCCGTCTCTTAAGCGAAGCTTTCAACGGTTGAACAACCTCAATTTTTTTGAAACCGTCGAAATCCTTCCCGAAAAGGTGGCGGTCGACAAAGTGGATTTGAATGTTCGGGTGAAAGAAAAGCCGACGGGCCAGTTCAGCGTCGGCGGCGGGTTCAGTTCGTTGGACCGGCTGATGGCCATCGCCAATATTACGGAAGGCAATATCGGTGGATATGGTTATATGGGCCGGATCAGCGGACAGTATGGCCAGCGGAGACAGTTCGGATCGGTCACGTTCCGCAATCCCTACATCAACGATTCGCTGACATCAGGGCAGGTGGATCTCTACCGTAGTATGACGAATTATCTGACCTTTTTCGAAACACGAACCGGCGGGAGTTTTACGTTAGGCCGCTGGTTGTCGGAATACAATACGGGGACTATCAGTATTTTCGCAGAGGAACTGAATTATAGAAGTCCGGCAGCGGGGATCTGTAGTAATAGCGATCCGGATTTAAACGCGGTCATCTGCAGCCAGCTCGGGCATCAGTCCTCGACCGGGTTCCGGATTCATGCGTTCAGGGACACACGTGATTATTATCTCGATCCCAGGTCCGGCTGGCGGTTCGGCGGCGGGTTCGATGTCGGTACGCCGTATTTGGGCGGGACCAACGATTTCATCAAGTACACGGCGGACGTCATCAAGGTGACCCCGCTACCCTTCGATACGAGAGTGTCGATCCGCGGGCGGTTCGGAGGGGTAGAGACATTCGGCGGGAGCTTGGTTCCATTGAGCGAACGGTTCTATGTCGGCGGGATCAATACCTTGCGTGGATTTGCCTTCGGCCGGGCCGGCCCTGTGGTGGAGACGACCCGTACTCCGTTCGGCGCTTCGAAGCAGCTCATTTTCAATGTTGATTTTGTGTTCACCATCTCGGCTGAGGCGAAGTTGAACGGCGTGCTCTTTTTCGACTACGGGAAAGGGTTTGGCGACGGTGAATCGGTGTCGGTGTTCGATCTCAGGAAAACCGCCGGGCTTGAAGGACGCTGGATCTCGCCGTTCGGTCCCTTGCGCGCCGCCTACGGGATCAATCTTGATCCGCGCCCGGGTGAACGAACAGGAGTGTTTGAGTTTACGATTGGATCGATATTCTAACGTGTGAGTGTTGCGCCATGGATCGGAGTGAGATGAGCCCGAATCGAATTCTGTGGACAAGCGGGTGGGTGGCAGGTGCGGCATTGGCAGTCGCGGTCGGCGTTGCCGGCTGCGCGGGAACCGGAGCCAAGGTCGAGGGAAAGATCGGCGTGATCGATGCCCAGCGCATTCTCGACAATACCAATGCCGGCAAGAAGGCGAAGGATAATCTGGTCTCGTTTTCAAAAAACCGGCAGGCGCTGATGGAGTTCGAAGAAAAAGAATTGCGCCGGATGGAAGAAGACTTGGTCAAGCAGGCGGGTATTCTGAGTCCCGCCGCCAAACGTGAGCGGGAAGAGCAGTTCAGACGTCGTGTACAGGACTATCAACAGAAGGCCGCCGAACTCAATCGGGAAGTTCAAGAAAAACAGAAAGATGTGTTGGAAGGATTTCGAGACAAAGTTGAAGTCGTCGTGAGTAAGGTGGCCAAGCGGTTGGGGCTTCAGATTATCGTCGACCGGAGTAAAGGCGGTCCGACCATCTATCATGAGGAGAGCCTCGATATTTCGGGCCAGGTCATTGAAGAGTTCAATCGACTGTATCCTTAAGACGGACGGAGGTCTGGCGGTATGAGAGGGATGGACATTGTCAGAGTAGTGGGCGTGGCTGTACTGGTTGTCTGGGCAGCGCAGGCACAGGCTGCGGATGCTCAAAAAATCGGTGTGATGGATCAGCAGGCCGTGATGGAGCGATCCAAGGCCGGCAAGTCAGCGCTGGAGGAGATCAAGCAGTATTCGGTGACCAGGCAGAAAATCATCGATGCGGATGAGCAGGAGCTGAAGGATCTGGAGCGGACGCTCCAGGAGTCGCTCAGCAAGTTGAGTGAGGCGGATAAACAGGCAAAGCAAGAGCAGTTCCGAGGCAAGGTAGAGGCTTATCAGCGGCGATTGCAAGAATTTAATCGCGAGGTTCAGCAGAAGCAGCGTGACATGGTAGGGGAATATTCGAAGAGGATTGGAGATGCCGCGCAGATCGTCGCTCAAAACGAGGGGTATGTGGCGATTTTCGATAAAGGAAACGAGGCGCTTCTCCGCATCGTGCTGTATCATCATCCGGGGCTCGATGTGACGGACCTCGTGGTCAAAGAATTTGACCGGCAGAACAAATAAGAACATGGTGGATCAACAGTGGCGGAGAGGAGGCATCGCCGATGGCAAAAGTTGAGCAGGTGGAGATTCAGGGATTACTTCCACACCGGTATCCCTTCTTGTTGGTGGATCGGGTCATAGAATTGGAGCCCGGCCGGCGGATTGTGGCGATCAAGAACGTTACGATCAATGAGCCGTTCTTTCAGGGGCATTTCCCAGGGCGGCCCGTCATGCCCGGCGTGTTGATTGTCGAAGCGATGGCGCAAGCCGGGGGCGTGCTGGTGTTCAAATCGGGGGAGTCCTCCGGGAAGCCTGTCGTCTATATGACGGGCATTGATGAGGCAAAGTTTCGGAGACCGGTGGTGCCGGGTGATCAGCTGCGCTTCGAAATTGATGTGCTCAAGAAGCGTCCGCCGTTTTGGAAAATGCAGGGGAAGGCATTCGTCGACAACGAAATGGTGTGTGAAGCAGTCGTGACGGCCATGGTGGCCGAGGAAAAAGCAGGCACACGTTGATTGCCACTGGTCAACAAGTGGTCAATTCTCTAGTGTGTCTGCAGGGTGAAGGGGGGAGCGTGTGAAAATCCATCCAACAGCGATTGTCCATCCCAAGGCGAAACTCGCCGATGGTGTGGAGGTCGGGCCCTTTTGTGTTATCGGCGAGCATGTTTCAATCGGCAAGGGAACCAGATTGTTGTCGCACATCACCATCGATGGATGGACGGAGATCGGCGAACGCAACGAGGTGCATGCGTTCGCTTCAATCGGCGGGCCACCACAGCATTTGGGCTACAAAGGGGAACCGACAAAGGTCGTCATCGGGGACGACAATGTCATTCGCGAGTATGTGACGGTCAACCGCGCGACGGTGCAGGGCGGGGGGGTGACATCGCTCGGATCAAAAAATACTCTGATGGCGTATGTCCATGTGGCGCACGATTGCCGGCTTGGAAGCTATCTTATTATGGCCAACGCAGCCAGTTTGGCCGGGCACATTACGATCGGAGACCATGCCATCATTGGAGGTCTGACGGGTATTCACCAGTATGTCCGTGTCGGCGACTATGCGATGGTCGGCGGGTGCTGCGCGATCGGGCAGGATGTCCCGCCCTTCACACGGGCGGCCGGAGGCTACCGGGCGCATCTGTACGGGCTCAATACTGTGGGACTGCAGCGGCATGGCTTTTCGGTGGAGCGTATCGCGGTGCTCAAAAAAGCATTCGATCTGCTCTTTCGGGCCGGCCATCGCGTTGCTGAAGCAATCCGGCTGACGAAGAAGGAGTTCAAGGGCCAGGCAGATGTCGCCAAGATCCTTACGTTTATGGAAGGGACGAAGCGAGGCGTCTCGCGCGTGGTGAACGTCGATCTGGATATCGAATTCGATCAGGAAGGGTGAGGGGCACGCCGGCATGACGGTCTCGGTCTCAGTCCAAGACGGGCGCATCGGTCTCATTGCCGGAAACGGACGGTTTCCGATCATCTTCGCGGATAACGCGCGTAAGATGGGCCTGCAAGTGTCCGCGGTGGCTCATGAAGGGGAAACTGAACCCGAACTCGAACAGCATGTCGATTGGATCCACTGGATCAAGATCGGGCAGCTCAACAAGCTGATCAAGGCATTCAAGGGCGACGGCGTTCGGCAAGTGGTGATGTTGGGGGGCATCAAGAAGACCCATGTATACAGCACGGTGCGGCCCGATTTTCGAGCGCTGGCGCTGGCGACGCGTGTGGCCCTGTGGAAGGATGACAATATTCTTCGTGAAATCGCCGCCGAGCTCGAACGGGAGGGGATTTCTATTTGCGAGTCTACTTTTGGCCTCGAAGGGATTCTTGTCGAGGAAGGTCCGCTGACGTCCCGCCAACCGACCAAGAAAGAGTGGACCGACATCCGCTACGGATGGGAGATTGCGAAGGAGACCGGGCGTCTCGACATCGGCCAATGTGTCGTGATCAAGGATCGTGTGGTTGTGGCGGTGGAAGCGGTCGAGGGAACCGATGGGGCGATCAAGCGCGGCGGCGAGTTGGCGAAGGACGGGGCGGTGGTGGTCAAGCGAAGCAAGCCGCAGCAAGATCTTCGGTTCGATTTGCCCGCGGTCGGCCCCCGGACGATCGAGGTCATGGCGTCGGTCAAGGCTGCCGTGCTGGCGGTGGAAGCAGGCCGCACCGTGATGCTGGATCGAGAGCAGCTGGTCAGCCTGGCGGAACGGGCAGGGATCGCAGTCATTGGAATCACACGAGACGAGTGATCCATTCACGCATCGTTCATCACATCTCATGAAATCACTTCGTGCCGGAGTCGTCGGCGTCGGACATTTGGGGCAGCACCATGCACGGCTCTATGCCGCACTGCCAGGCTCGACGCTTATCGGTGTGACGGATCAGGATCGTGACCGGGCCGGCGTCATCGCCGGACGGCATGGCGCACAGGCGTTCGAGAATCTGTCTGATCTTCTGAAGGCCGTCGATATCGTCAGCGTGGCCGTGCCCACATCAGGGCATTATGCCGTGGCGAAAGCCTGTCTTGAAGCGGGCAAGCATGTCCTGGTTGAGAAGCCGATCGCTGTGCGGCCTGCCGAGGCAAACGAGCTTGTCGATTTGGCCAAGGCCAAGGGGTGCCGGCTCCAGGTCGGTCACAGCGAACGATTCAATCCCATTATGCAGGTGATGCGGCCACAGATTCGTCGTCCGGCGTTCATCGAAGCCCACCGGATGGGCACCTACAGCGAACGTGGAACCGACGTCGATGTTGTGCTGGATTTGATGATTCATGATCTTGACCTGGTCTTGTCCTTCAATCCCGGTCCGGTCGAAGAGGTGCGGGCCGCCGGAGTGCCGGTGCTGTCTTCGACGATCGATATCGCCAATGCGCGCATCCAATTTCAAAGCGGATGTGTCGCCAACCTGACTGCCAGTCGAGTGTCACTGACCAAGATGCGCCGGCTGCGGGTATTTCAGCAGGACAGTTATGTGTCGATCGATTTTCAGTCCCGTCAGGGAATCGTCGGGCGCCGGGCCGGGAATCCGGGGGACAAACCCGGGTTTGCGATCGAAGAGTGCAAAGGAAACGAGGAGGAGCCGCTGAAGCTCCAGCTCGAATCCTTCCTGAACGCGATCCGGACCGGCGCGTCTCCCGTGGTGTCCGGTGAAGACGGAGCGGCTGCGCTGACGGTCGCTCATCAAGTATTGGCCGCTATCGATTCGTTTGTACAGCGCAACGCGGAACAAGGGGCAAGGGAGTAGAGGGATCACCAGCCTGCGATAGTGATGAACGCGCCTATGGCAACCGCTGACGCTCGGCTGACGCGAGACGGGCAGGATTGGCGGGACAGGCGAGACTGCCCGGCGTCCGGACGTGCGCGTCATGCGAGTCGCGCTCTTCGCGCTTGCCGCGCGGAATTACCCATTTCGATACGAACTGTCATGAATAGTGCGGGTTAAGAGCATGCCGCGCATTCTCATTGTAACCGGGGAAGCCTCCGGCGATCTTCACGGAGCCAATCTCGCCAGGGCGCTGAAAGCGTGCGACCCATCCGTGTCGTTGACCGGCATCGGCGGGGCGGCCATGGAGGCGGCCGGCGTTCAGTTAGTGCAGGCCATCGGGCGGTTTGACGTCATTGGAATGGTCGGTCCCCTGGCATTGGCGTCGCTCGTGTATCGTTTTCTCTTCATGCGGCGTCTTTTCCGTTCTGAGCCTTGGGACGCGGTCGTATTTATCGATCACCCGGGCTTGAATCTCCGCTACGCCTACTTCGCGAAGGCGGCCGGATTACGCGTGGTGTACTATATCGCGCCGCAGATTTGGGCCTGGCGTCCCCAACGCATGCATTGGATTAAACAACGAGTGGATCATGTTCTGGTGATTCTCCCGTTCGAGAAAGCTTTGTATGATGAAGCGGGGGTGCCTTGTACCTTCGTCGGCCATCCTCTGCTGGACGTGGTCGCTCCGCGATACGATCCGATGAGTCTTCGTGCGCGGTTCGGACTTCCATCGGAAGGGCGTGTGATTGCCTTGTTGCCAGGAAGCCGGAGACGGGAGGTGCAGATGCTCCTGCCGATGCTGCTGGAGGCCGCAGGCCAATTGGCGCGGCGCGATCCGGAAACGAAGTTTATTCTGGCGCAGGCTACGACAATTCAGGATAATCTGCTGCAGCCGCTCCTGCGGGAGAGCAAGGTTCCGATCACTGTGGTGAAAGAACAGGCCAGTGAGGTGATGGCCGTCGCAGATCTGGCGCTGGTGGCATCGGGTACCGCAACCTTACAAGCGGCGGTGGTGGGTACGCCTCTGGTATTGTGTTATCAAACGACGGCATGGGAATTTTGGGTTGCCAGCTTTTTTATTCGCGTCAAATGGATCGGACTGGTGAATCTGGTGGCCGGCCGGTCGGTGGTGCCGGAGTTGGTCCAGCGTGACGCGACGGCGCAGCGGCTCTATGAAGAGGCCGTCCGGATCTTGGACAATCGTTCGGTCTATGATGAAATGAAACGCAGCCTGGCGGAGGTGCGCGCTTCGCTGGGCGAGCCGGGGGCGTCGATTCGAGCGGCGAAAAAGGTGTTAGCAGCATGTCAGGGATAGATCGATTCAAGCGGCTCATGCGGTATGTCCGTCCCTATCGGGGGCGATTCATCGCGGCGTTCGCCTGTTCCGGCCTCGTCGCGTTGTTATCGGCGGTCTATGCCTGGCTTGTGAAGCCTGTGTTGGACGGTATTTTCATCGAGAAGAACGAAGAGCTGCTGCTGGTTTTGCCGTTAGTTCTCCTGGGCGTTGCGCTGCTGAAGGCGGTGCTCAGCTACGGCGTCGGCTATTTGATGGCCTATGTGACGAATCGAGTCATCGCCGATATCAGGCAGGAGTTGTTTCAACACCTGATCCGGATGCCGGTCGGGTTTCACGACACGAATACGTCGGGCCGTTTGGTCTCGCGGGTGGTGAACGATGTCGGATTAATGGCAAGCGCCGCCTCGAATGTGCTCAAAGATATTTTCCAGAACGCGCTGACCTTTCTGGCCATGGTAGGGGTGATCGTCTATCAGAATTGGAAGCTGGCGGGGCTGTCGGCGATCGTCATCCCGCTATCGGCGTTGACGATGGTGCGTGTCGGGAAACGATTGAGAAAGTTGGCGACGAGCGGGCAGGAACGAATGGGCGATATGTCGTCGACGCTTCAAGAGACGCTGGCCGGCATCAGAATGGTGAAGGCGTTCGGACGGGAAGAGGCGGAAGCGGAACGCTTCAAAACCTATAATGGGGCGTTCCTGGCGACCACGCTGAAATCCAATCAAGTCTGGTCGATCGGATCGTCGCACATGGAAGTCATCGGCGTCATCGGGGTAGCAGGGATCATCTGGTACGGGGGGTATCTCGTCATCCATGAGGTCATGACGCCCGGCGCGTTGTTTTCATTCATGGCCGCCATGTTTATGGCCTATACACCGATTCGTAAACTGGCGGGGGCGAATAACATCATTCAGCAGGCGTTGGCCGCAGCCGAACGGGTCTACGATGTGATGGATCTTCAAACGGAACAGTCCAAGGATCGCGGGACTGTTGCCTTGACGGGAATTCGCCAGGGGATTGAATTTCAAGGTGTCTCGTTGCGCTATGAGAGTCAGACAGCGCCGGCCCTGGCCGGCGTCGATTTCTCGATCAAGGCCGGCGAGGTGGTGGCGCTGGTGGGGGGCAGCGGCGGCGGGAAAACGACGCTGGTCAGCTTGCTGCCGCGATTCTACGAACCGACGGAGGGGCGGATTCTGTTGGACGGCCTTCCGCTCGAGTCGTACACAGTGCAGTCGCTGAGGACCCATATCGGGATTGTATCGCAGGAGATCGTGCTGTTCGACGATACGATCAGCCGCAATATTGCCTTCGGACAGACGGGAGCGGACCAATCCAGTATCGAACAGGCGGCCAAGGCCGCCTACGCCCATGAGTTTATTCTCCGCTTGCCCGAGGGGTATGAGACGATCATCGGGGAACGCGGTGTGAAATTGTCGGGGGGTGAACGGCAACGACTGGCGATCGCCCGCGCCATTCTGCGCGATCCGCCACTGCTGATTCTGGACGAGGCCACGTCGGCGCTGGACACGGAGTCCGAACGCATCGTGCAATTGGCCTTGACCAATCTCATGAAGAACCGGACGACCGTGGTGATTGCGCATCGGCTCTCCACCATTCAAAATGCGGATCGTATCGTGGTGTTGGACCGTGGAGCGATTGTGGAGACGGGTTCGCATGAAGAATTGCTTCGGAAGGGCGGGATGTATCAACGCCTTCATGCCATGCAATTTCAGGATGTGACCAGTGTCTGAACACGTGAAGAGTGATGAGCGTCGCAAGAGTCTGAAGAAGCGAGTTGTCCAGTGGGTGAAGTGTTCCCTGTTGCCGCCGGTCGCAGCATCGGTCATTCGCGGGGTCGCGCAATCGATGCGTTGTGAGACGCACGGGCATGAGGCGGTCGATGCATTGTATCGGGAAGGGCGGCACATTATTCTTGCCTTTTGGCACGCGCAACAGCTGATGATCCCGATCGGTTATCGAGGCGCAGGTTCCCATGTTTTGATCAGTCAGCATGGTGACGGAGAGATCATCGCGCGCATCATTGCGAGATTCGGGCATCAGGCTGTGCGTGGATCAAGTACACGCGGCGGCGCCGGGGCGCTTCGCGCGCTGATCAGATTGGGCCGGTCAGGACAGGATGTAGTCGTGACGCCGGACGGCCCCAAGGGCCCGCGCCATGTCGCCAAGCTTGGCGTCATTCAGCTGGCGAAGGCGACAGGCCTCCCGATTGTCCCCCTGGCCTTTGCCTGCTCAAAAAAAAACTCTTCGCGAGCTGGGACCGTTACATGGTCCCGTATCCATTTTCCCGCGGCCTATTCCTCTATGGAGACCCCTTCTGGGTTCCGCGTGACGCAGACGACGCGGCGCTGGAAGTGTCCCGCCTTGAACTTGAGACGACCCTCAATCGGCTGACCGATCAGGCGGAGCAGGGGGTTAGTCGTCACGGGTAGGTCGATGCCTGCGCGGCGTGGGAAATTTGTCGATTGACGAATGACGTGTGACGGGCAACGGCTTTTCAATGTGGAAGTTACTCTATAACATCGGCTTGATCCTTGCTGCTCCCGTCATCGTGTGCGTGCTCCTGGCCAAACCTCGGTGCCGTCCAGGGTTGGCGCAGAGGCTGGGATTTGAAAACGGTTTATTTGGTTTCTCTTGTTTGTTTCGTGCAGGAGAGCGAAATCAACCCGATCAACCAAGCACACACGATGAACCAAACAAACCAAATAAACGAGATCAACCAGATAAACCAGTCATCTGGGTTCACGCCGTCTCGCTGGGAGAAGCGGTGGCTGCTGCGCCGTTGGTGAAGGCCCTGCATGGCCGCCACCCTGAGTATCGGTACATCGTGACGACCGTCACTGAAACAGGCCGCGAAGCGGTCGAGCAACGGCTGGCCGGTGTGGCCGAACATCGATATGCTCCGCTGGATTTGCCGTGGGTGGTTGCGGGCATGATCGATCGGCTGCGTCCCGCGCTTTACCTGTTCGTTGAAACCGAGTTGTGGCCCAATTTGCTCTGGACATTGCGGGACCGGCGGGTCCCGGTCGTGCTGGTCAATGGGCGGTTGTCGTCGCGCTCGTTTCGCCGTCAAGATGTCGGAGGCATCCGCGAGTTGTATCGGTCGGTCCTTCAATCGATCAGCCTGTGCTTGATGCAATCCGACCGTGACCGGCAGCGTATCGTGGCATTGGGCGCAAATCCAGATGTCGCGCATACGACCGGCAATATCAAGTTCGATCAGCCCCTGCCGGACATGAGCGGGGAATCGTCTCTGCGCCGAACCTTTGGATTAGCCGATCATGAGCGGTTGATCTTGGCCGGGAGTACCCATCCTGGTGAAGAGGAATTGCTGGTCTCTGCCTATGGGGAGATTGTGAAGCTGCATCCATCGGCTGTGCTGATGCTGGCACCACGGCATATTGAGCGAGTCGACCGGGTCGGGGCGATGATCCGCGAAGCCGGGTTCACTGTGCAACGCAAAAGCCGGATCGGTGACACGGCGGCCGGCCCGCGGGTCATTATCTTGGATACCCGAGGTGAACTGGCTCGTGCCTATCGAGAAGCGGTCGTGGCATTTGTGGGTGGGACACTGATTCCAGTAGGCGGACATAATTTGCTGGAACCGGCAGTCTGGGGAACACCTGTGCTGTTCGGACCCTATACCGACCATTGTGCCGAAGTGGCGGCGTTGTTAGATGAGGCGGGAGGAGGTCGACGCGTGGCGGGTGTCGAGGATTTGGTCCGATGCGTGAGTGAGTGGTTGGCCGATCAGAATGCCCGCGATACAGTGGGACAGGCTGCCAAACGTGTGGTCCTGGACAATCAAGGCGCCTTAAACCGGAGCCTGGAGTTGATCGAATCCTGTCTGATCCCCGTGCCGGTCTCTACCGCACGTCGGTCGTGAAGCGCAGGACAGAGGGAGAGGCGCCATCTTTGTTCGCGGGATAGGAGATACGCTTCACGAGATACGAATGCGCGAATAACTCTGCGGCAACTTGATATGAGCGGCGTGAACTGACATGGCACTCTTGCATCCAGGACGGCCGGTTCGGAAAAGCCTGTATGGAGTGGCATTTCTGTATGGCCTCATCGTCCGATTGCGGCATGCATGTTATCGCTTCGGTTGGTGCCGTTCTTCGCAGATACCCTGCCGTGTCGTGAGCGTGGGTAATCTCACCGTAGGGGGAACCGGCAAGACGCCGGTCGTCATTCTTCTGACCCAATGGTTGCAGTCCCAGGGACGGCGGGTGGCTGTCTTAAGCCGTGGGTATAAGCGTGCGGGCGGGGCCTCGCAGCAGCTTGTGTCGGATGGCGTCACAATTCTGGCCGGTCCATCAGAGGCGGGGGACGAGCCGTTTCTTCTTGCGCGGCGATGTCCCAAAGCAGTCGTCGCGGTTGGAGCCGATCGTGCAGAACTGGGCCAATGGGTACTGGCGCAGTATCCGGTGGATTGCATGATACTGGACGATGGGTTTCAACATCTTGGTCTTCGCCGGGATGTTGATCTGGTGTTGTTGGACGCGACTGATGCAACCGGGCTTGATGCCATGGCGCCTGCCGGACGGCTGCGCGAACCTTTGCAGGGCCTCGTGCGTGCGACGGCGGTGGTGGTGACAAGGGCCGATTCAAAGGAAGAGGTCGAAGCGATAAACAGCCGACTATGGGCAGCCGGTCTGCAATACAATGACCCAATAGAAGTGGTGTTCAAGGCAGACTCCTGTGTGTCGGTGCAGACAGAGGAGGGCAAGCCGCTGGACTGGTGCCGAGGCAAATCCGTGTGGCTGGTGAGCGGCATCGGGAACAGCGAGTCGTTTCGACGGTCCGCTCTGTCGGCAGGGGTCGATGTTGTCGGCGAGACAGTATTTCAGGACCATCATCGTTACGATGCGGACGATGTCCGTCGGATTCGCGTTGCTGCACAGTCTGGCGGGGCAGACATTGTGCTGACGACCGAAAAGGATGCAGGCAAGCTCCCGCCGTTTCTTGTGCCGCATGATTCCTGGTGGGCGTTACGGGTGCGGGCGGAGGTTGTGAGAGGAGAGGAGCGACTGCGTAGGCTGGTGTTGGGGGACGGAGAACAGGCGCGTGCGTAGAGAATCGATTCATCGTCTTGTCGTGCGGGCGCCGAATTGGATCGGCGATGCAGTGATGTGTGAGCCGGCGCTCCGCGGGCTCCGATCTCTATTTCCTCAGGCGGAAGTGACGTTGCTCGCCAAGGCTTCGGTCGCGGAATTGTTCATCGGGTATTCAGGTGTGGACCGTATCGTGGTCTACAACGACAAAGAGATTCATGCGGGACTCGCGGGAAAATGGACGCTTGCGGGCACCTTGCGGCGGCATCAGTTCGATCTGGCGGTGTTGTTTCAGAATGCATTCGAGGCCGCGTTCCTCACCTGGCTCGCGGGAATTGCCCGTCGATATGGGTATGCAACCGATGGTCGCGTGTTTTTTCTCACCGATCCGGTTGCCGTTCCTGATCGGGCTACTCTCATCCATCAAGTCGGGTATTACTGGAATTTGCTCAAGCCGCTGGGGTTGGCCGGAGAACCGTCCGCTCCGGCGCTGGCTATTTCAGCCGGCGAAGAACGCACAATGGAATCGAAGCTTGCATCGGCTGGTATCGGACCTGCCGATGTTGTGATCGGGATTAATCCAGGATCGACGTATGGGAGCGCCAAACGTTGGCTGCCGGAACGATTTGCGGAGGCGGCGCGGCGGCTAATCGACCGAGTGCGGAAGGACGAGGGAAAAGAAGCGGCGGTGATGATTCTTGGTGCAAAGGGAGAGGAGTCGCTGGGGAAAACCATTGCAACGCTTGTCGAGGCGAAGTCCGTCGTCTTGTCCGGCACCACGACGATTCGCGAATTGATGGCTGCGACCAAGCGGTGCCGCCTGCTCCTGACCAACGACACCGGTCCGATGCATATTGCAGCCGCCTTTGGTGTGCCGGTTGTCGCGGTCTTTGGCCCGACGGACTGGCGGACCACCTCACCCTATGGGCAGGAACAGTCGATCGTGCGCGAGCCGGTCGATTGCGCCCCGTGCTTCTTGAGGGAATGCCCGATCGACCACCGTTGTATGACAAGGGTGCCGTCCGATCGGGTATACGAAGCGGCGGTGCAACAGCTGGGAAGTTCGGCTGGTTTATCTCGTTCATCTGGTTTGTTTGGTGCGTCTGATTCCAACCAAACAAACGAGACCAACCAAACGAACCAAACAAACGTTTTGTCCGGTTTTACAATCTTCTTGGATCGCGATGGAACGCTGAACCCAGATCCAGGCTACATCCGATCGTCGGACCAGTTCGAATTATTTCCTGGTGTGGCGCAGGCCTTGTCGAGGCTGAAACAGGCCGGCGCGCGGTTGATCGTTGTGACGAATCAGTCGGGGGTTGCGAGGGGATTCTTCTCGGCCGGCGATCTTGACGGTATTCACGCGAAGCTGAGATACCTCCTCGGCGAAGCGGGGGTTTCGCTCGATGCCATTTACGTCTGCCCCCACCATCCCGATGATGGGTGTGATTGCCGGAAACCCGATCGTGGCCTGATCGATCGAGCCGTAGGCGAGCAGCGAATCGATCTCTTGCGGTCGTATCTGATCGGGGACCATGCCCGTGATATCGACCTGGCAAAGCGCGTCGGATCGCGGAGCATCTTGGTGACGACGGGAGCCGTTCTTCCGGAACAGGTGGAAGGACTGAAAGCGTCGGGGACGGTTCCTGACTGGGTGGCGTGCTCGCTTGCTGAGGCTGTAGACTGGCTGCTGATTGATGCGAGAAGCCGTATGAGTCTTGAGGGTAATTGTCGGGGGCACATCCGCAACTGATTCCGGAGCGAGGAGAAGCCCAGAGAGTGATGGTGCGCTTGCGTCGGATCGAGCGCGCACCTATAGTGTGTCTACCGGGAAGCGATGCTGAACGATTCCCCGTGTCGTGAACGGGAGTGGAATATGGCGATCAGCCAACAAGCAGAATCTTCTTCGATCCCCTGCAACCTCTGTGGCGGTTCCGAGGTCTCGACTCTCTCGAATCGAAGCCGCAGCGGGAAGCCGTTACGGACGGTGATTTGCCGATCCTGCGGGCTCGTCTGGTCCGATCCTCGCCCGCATGATGCCAGGCAGTTTTACGAAGATGAGTATCGGCTTGCCTACAAGCACGCCTACAGACCGAAGCCGAAGCATGTGTTGCGCGCGGGTCATGTGGCGTTGTCGCGCTTTGAGAAGATTGACCGGCTGTTGTCCGGCCGGAAAGCCATTCTGGACGTAGGGACCGGAGGGGGAGAATTTGCCTATTTGCTCCAATCGTTGGGGCATCGTGTGAACGGGATTGAGCCAAACAAAGGGTATGCGGATTACTCGATCCAAGAATATGGGCTGGCAGTCCAGGTGGGATTTGTGCAGGACGCGGCGTTCCCTCCGGAATCGTTCGATCTCGTGACGATTTGGCATGTGCTGGAGCACACGGAGGATCCCGGTTCCGTGTTGGACCTACTGCGATCCTGGCTGAAATCCGACGGCATGCTTGTCGTGGAAGTGCCGAATGTGGAGGCAACCTGTCAGGCGCCGCACAGCACGTTTCATGAGGCGCACCTTTATAATTTCAACGTCGTGTCGTTGCGCAGGTTGGCCAAGAAACACGGGTTACATGAAGTCTGGCATCTGATCTCGCGTGATGGCGGAAATATTACGATATGTTTGACGAGTCAGAAACCTCCGGTCGAAGGTTGTGACGAATCCGTGATCCCCGGCAATTACGAATGGGTATCCAGGATTGTGAGTGGACACAGCAACCTCCGGCGCCATTTGACGCCGCTGCCCTATCTGCGGGCGTGGCAGCGTCTCTGCCGATCGTTAGCCGAACGGCGGGAAACGGCAGGCGGGGACAATGGGAAAGCGCTGCTCGATCGTCTGTATGCCTCGCCGGTGCGTGCCTATGCTGTGACGAAGAGATAACCCAATGTGGGTTCTGCGCGCATCATGAGAGTGTCTCTTTTCTCCGCCTTGCTGTGATACAGGTTGTTTCGCTGGGAAGGTTGGCCGGTGCAATTCGCAGACGTGCTCCCGATTGAGTCCCGCTCTTCCGCGCTGAACCACAGCCGCATTCTTCTGATCAAACCAAGTTCGCTCGGGGATATCGTGCATGCGCTTCCGGTCGTGTCGGCCCTCAAGGCACAGTGGCCGGACGCACATCTCACCTGGGTGGTCAAACGCCAGTGGGCTGAGCTTGTCGAGCGAGCCGAGGGGGTGGACCGCGTGTGGCCGGTGGAGGGGACGGTAGGCAGTTGGCTCAAGCAGGCGTGGGCGTTGCGGGCCGAGCGGTTCGACCTTGCCATCGATTTGCAGGGTCTGTTCCGGAGCGGAATCCTCGCACGATTGTCCGGCGCGCCCAGACGTATCGGCTTTGCCAATGGGAGAGAAGGGAGTCCCTGGTTCTACACAAGACGGGTGGAGGTGCCGACTGTAGAGATGCATGCCGTCGACCGATATCTCCTCGTGGCGTCGGCACTGGGGGTTCGTGAGCAGGGATCGCCGCAATTTCGGTTCAAAATCCTCGACACCGATATGGCGATGGTGCGGGAGCTGTTCCGAAGCAAAGGCGTTGCGCTCGACCAGCCATGGATTGCGATGAATGTGTCGGCGCGCTGGCCGACGAAACGGTGGTTTCCCGGTTCCTTTGCCGCGGTCCTCGATCGACTGCATCAGGAGGGTCTGGGTCCGGTTGTCGTGATCGGAAGCGCCGGTGACCGGCATGATGTCGAGCAGCTTAGAACGCTGACGAACAGTCCGTTTGTCGATCTGACCGGCGCAGTTCCGATCGGCAGCCTGCCGGCGCTTCTGTCGAAGGCCGCGGCGATGATCACGAACGATTCCGGACCGATGCACATCGCGGCGGCGCTTGGTGTTCCCGTTGCGGCCATCTTCGGGCCGACCAGCGCGATTCGAACCGGCCCGTACGGAACAGGCCATCGTGTGTTGACCGGATCGGTCTCCTGCCGTCCCTGTTTCAGCCGTGTCTGCTACAATTCCGTGCCGTTGGAATGTTTGCAGCTTGTGCAGCCTGGTCAGGTGTTCGACGCGGTGCGACAGGCAAGACGAGCGTGACAGGCGCGAAACGCGCACGTGGGAGAATCGCGGAACAGATGGGAAATGCAGGAACGGCAAGATTCAGGCGCATATCCTCCCGGCACTTCTCGCCTTTCCCGCTAGTCGCGATACTTGCGCCATGCGTTCACTTCGATCTAAGTGAGGCGCCTCGATGAATGTCCTGATCGTCAGGCCGGATGGTATCGGGGATGTGATTCTTTCTCTTCCGGTGGCCTCGCAACTCAGGAACCTGGTTCCCGGTGTGAGGATTGGATTTCTGACGAGTCCGATTGTTGCTCCTATCCTCGATCGTCATCCTGATGTGGACTATGTCCGGACAATACGGTGGACGGATGCGCCGAGTATCCTGCGAGCCGCGTTTTCCGATGGGGTGGATGCGGCGGTCTTTCTCAAGCCGTTTAGACAGCTCATGTGGTCGGCATTCCTGGCGCGTGTCCCGCTGCGTGTGGCAACAGGATTTCGCTGGTATAGCCCATTGGCCAATCGGCGGATATACGAACATCGTAGCGAGTTTATGAAACATGAATCCGAGTACAACGTGGAGATGCTGAAAGGGCTTGGTCTGAATCCGGGTCCGGTGAACCGTCCGACACTGGTTCTCAGCAGTGAAGAGCGGAGCGCCGCCGCGCAGTACTGGACAGACTTGCCGAATCGTCGCGTCGTGGTCCATCCCGGCGGCCGATCCGCCAGGCGCTGGAGAGCGGAGCATTTTCGCGATCTCGCTGCCGAGCTTGCGCGAGAAGGGTACGGGGTTGTTCTGACGGGCAGTGAGACTGAGCGAACGGAGTTCGAGCGCGACACGCTGTCGCAGAGATCTCTCCCGCCCGGAATCCATAATCTGATGGGGCGCCTCTCGGTCCGGGAATTGATGGCCGTGATCGCTGACGCCCGGGTCGTCGTATCCGGGGCGACTGGGCCGGCGCACCTTGCAGCGGCCCTTGGCACGGCGACGGTCAGCCTATTCGACCCACGGAGAAATAATTTGCCGGTGAGGTGGAAGCCGTTGGGAACCGGGGTGTTGCTGCGGCCCGATGTTCCCACCTGTGAAAAATGCATCGGTGACGTGTGTCCATTTTGGGATTGCCTCGATCGCTTGACCGTAGATCATGTCACGGCGGCGGTCGGTCATGTTGCCAAGACTCCGGCAGCTTTAACGATACTCCACATATAATTGTAGTGAGCCACTCTTCTATTCCTGCCCGCACGCTGTCGACGTCGTTGTTTTTGGCGGACAGTGAACCTATTTGTTGCGGCCTTTTTTCTTGACTCCCCCATCCACTTGTGTTCATATCCTGAACGTACTTGCTCGTTTCTCATCTAACCGTATGAATCTTCAAGGCCAACGGGATCTTCTTCTACTGACAGAGTTGGAGCGGGATGGCGCCGTCACACAGCGGTCCCTTGCTGTGAAGTTGGGTGTGGCTCTTGGCCTGACAAATTTGTACGTCAAACGCTTAGCCCGCAAAGGCTACATTAAAATCACCACGATTCCTTCCCATCGCGTCCGGTATTTATTGACTCCGCAGGGGTTTGCCGAGAAATCTCGTCTGACCTATCTCTACATGCAATATTCATTGGCGCATTATCGCGATATGCGCGCCCGGCTCAGGCAGACGTTGTCGCGCGCGGCAGAAAGCGGTATGAAACGAGTGGTGATCTACGGAACCGGTGAACTGGCAGAGATGGCGTACTTGTCGCTTCGTGAAATGAACATGGTGTTGGTGGGGTTTGTGGACGACGAGCAGCAGGCCTCGTTCTTGTCCTATCCTGTCTGGCGGCCGCAAACCTTGACTGAGTGGGAGTTCGACGCAGTATTGCTGGCGGATCTTGACGGGACGGTGCGGCAGAGAGCGAACCTGGGCCGGCATCATATTCCAGACGCAAAGATCTTGGCGCTCGGGCCGCCGATCTGAGGAGTCTGGAGAAGCCGTTGTTTTTGTTCACTGTAAGTGAGAGGGCGAAGCTGTGTTCGGGGACTGTTCATCTAGTTAAAGAGGTTTGTCTGGTTTATCTCGTTCATCTGGATAGTCTGATTCCGGCCAAATAAACAAACCAAACAAACGAGACCAACCGTGAAACTCACCCGCTTTGAAGACTTGGATTGTTGGAAAGAAGCCAGGCAGTTAACGCGCCAGGTGTACGAAGCCGTTCATCAGAGTTCAACCTGGCAAAAAGATGTGCGACTCTGTAGCCAAATTCAAAGTGCTGCCGGGTCTGTAATGGCTAACATTGCCGAAGGATTTGTCCGTCGGTCAAACAAGGAGTTCATGCAGTTTCTGTTCATCGCGATGTCCTCGGCTGCTGAAGTCCAAAGTCACTTGTACATCGGAGTAGATCAAGGGTATCTATCCAAGGACGCATTCGAGTCGATCTATAACCAGGCCGACAAAACGGCAAGAATCATTTCCGGCCTTATCAAATACCTCCGCACCAAACAAGCCAAACTAACCAAATGAGCCAAACAAACACACTCCACTGGTACGCATTAAGGACCCGGTCGCGTCACGAGAAACTGGTGCGTGATCAACTGGCGACGCAAGGGATCGAACCGCTGCTTCCTACTGTGAAGCGGTTGAGCCAGTGGAAGGATCGCAAGAAAGAAATCGAGACGCCGCTCTTTTCCGGCTATTGTTTCGTGCGATTCGGGCAGCAAGAGAAGTTACCGGTCCAGAAAGTGGCAGGAGTGGTGGAGATTGTGGGCAGCGGAAGTCGCCCGGAGCCTATTCCCGACGATGAGATCGAAGCCTTAAAAAAACTGATGACCAGCGTCCTTCCGTACGATCCCCATCCCTATTTGCACGAAGGCATGACGGTCGAGGTGGTGCGTGGACCGCTGCAGGGCGTACATGGCATTTTGCTGCGAAAAGAAAAGCGGCATCGCCTGGTCCTCGGTATCCGGTTGATCCAACAAGCAGCGGCGGTGGAGATTGACGTGAACGATGTGGCGCCGGTGTGAGGGGCCTGGACACGGGCGAGATTGGCGGGACAAGCGAGACTGGTAGGAAACGGATTTGCGCGCCCTGCAAGTCGCGCTCTTCGCGCTTGTCGCGCGGAGGTCAGCAGTTCGTCACGAAGAGTTATCAATCATAGAAGCTAGCCGAAAGAAGGAGACCACATGGGAGTGCCATTACTCGATCTGAAAGCGCATCACGAACCACTACAAAAAGAAATCCTGGACGCCGTTGAGCAGGTATTCAAGAGCCAGGCGTTTATCCTGGGGGCGGAAGTCGGCAAGTTAGAGGAGCGGGTAGCCGCCTATTGCCAGGCCAAGTACGGAATCGGCGTGACGTCGGGTACCGATGCGCTTCTGATCGCGCTCATGGCACTCGGGGTCGGTCCCGGTGACGAAGTGATCACGTCGCCCTATTCATTTTTCGCCACGGCAGGCGTGGTAGCCCGGTTAGGAGCCAAGCCGGTGCTCGTGGACATCGACCCCAAGACCTTCAACATCGATCCAGCAAAAATCAGCCAGGCGATGACACCCAAATCCAAAGCCATCATCCCGGTGCATCTCTACGGTCAGTGCGCAGACATGGCGCCGATCATGGAGCTGGCCAAGCGGCATAATTTGGGTGTCATCGAGGATGCCGCGCAGGCCATCGGATCGGAATATCGCGACGGCCGGCGGGCCTGCAGTATGGGGACCATCGGCTGCCTGTCGTTTTTCCCGAGCAAGAATCTTGGGTGTTTAGGAGACGGGGGAATGGTGGTCACCAACGACGCCGATCTCGCGGAACGGATACGAATCCTGCGCGTTCACGGCAGCCAGCCGAAGTACTACCATAAACTGATCGGCGGCAACTTCCGGCTCGATACGATTCAGGCCGCCGTGCTCAATGTGAAGCTGAATCATCTGGACGGGTGGACCAAGCGCCGGCAGGAGAATGCCGCACGCTATGAAACGTTGTTCCGGCAGAGCGGCCTGGTGCAGAAGGGCAAGGTCCGGTTGCCGGAGCCTGTGTATCGCGACAAAGGCATCAAGCATTACCACATCTATAATCAGTTCGTGCTGCGGGTTGAGAGGCGGGACGACCTCATCGCGCATCTGAAACAGAAAGGCATCGGCGCGGAAATCTACTATCCGGTTCCGTTCCATCTGCAAGAGTGCTTCCTGTACCTGGGTCACAAGGCGGGAGACTTCCCGGAATCGGAACGGGCCGCCAACGAAACCCTCGCGATTCCTATCTATCCCGAATTGACCATGGCGCAGCAGACCGAGGTGGTGGAGGCTTTCGCGGCGTTCTACGTGTAAGGCTGGTGACATTAAGGAACGAGAGTGCTACCCTTTGCGCAGGTGTTGAATGATTCAAGGCGGGCATGGCTTGATCGAGACCAACGGTCGTATGCCTGAAAGGTACACTGATGAGCACACTTCAAGAAGCTGAAAAATTACTCAGCACCATGACCCGTGGGGAGAAGGCTCAATTGCTTCAATGGGTGGCGCGTGAAATTGGAGAAGGCTACCCAGGCATAGACAATCTGGAAGGCGTGTGCGGAGGCGATTCGTGTCTTGCGAGGACAAGAATCCCTGTCTGGGTATTAGAACAAGCCAGACGAATGGGCATGAGCGAAGGGGACATCTTGAAAAGTTATCCCACATTGCGGGCCGAAGATCTTGCTAATGCATGGGCTTACGTTCGCGCGCACAAAGAAGAGATTGAGCGACAGATACGAGAGAATGAGTCTGCCTAGGGTCGATGGCACGGCTATTTGCTGACGAAAATTTTCCGTTGCCGGCGGTTGAGGCTTTGCGCAGACTCGGGCACAACGTGCTCACTCTCCATGAAGCAGGAAAAGCCCAGCAATCGATTCCTGATAACATCGTGCTCGAAATGGCTTCAGCGGATGGTCGTGCCATCTTGACCCTTAATCGCAAACATTTTGTGCAACTGCATACCAAGCAGCCTTCGCATGCGGGTATCGTTGTCTGCACATTTGATCCTGATTTCGAAGGGCAAGCGCACCGAATTCATGACGCGCTAACATCGCTGCATCAGCTCACCGGTCAATTAGTTCGTGTGAATCGCCTATCCGCTTAAAAGCACTCGTGAACATCAAGAGTGCGGAAATCTACTATCCGGTTCCGTTCCATCTACAAGAGTGCTTCAAGTACCTGGGGCACAAAGTGGGAGACTTCCCGGAATCGGAACGGGCCGCCAACGAAACCCTCGCCATTCCCATCTATCCCGAATTGACCATGGCGCAGCAGACTGAGGTGGTGGAGGCGATCGCCGCCTTCTTGTCTTAATTCAATGTGAGATGGAATGGGGGTCGTTGGTTGCTGTAGTTATGCGTAGCGTATCGAGTGTAACAATGAGTCTACGGATGTCGATTAAGCCCATTCAGCACTCGGCACACACTAGTTCTCCGGCATCGACCAATGTCGTCTGGCATCATGCCACCGTGACTCGCGCGCGTCGTGAATCGCAGAACGGGCGTCGCAGTTCTCTGGTTTACGGGACTGTCCAGGTCCGGCAAATCGACGCTCGCCCACGCGGTCGAAGAGCGCTTGCACCAGCGCGGCTGCCGGTCGTTCGTCCTGGATGGCGGGAATGTGCGTCATGGACTCTGCGGCGACTTGGGGTTTTCGGCTTCGGATCGTCGGAAAGTATCCGCCGTATCGGCGAAGTGGGCAAGCTGTTTATGGAAGCGGGCGTGATCGTGTTAGCCGCCTTCATCTCGCCATATCGCGCAGACCGCGAACGTGTGCGTGGCATGGTCGTGCGGGGCGACTTTATCGAGATCTATTGCGACGCACCGATCGAAGTCTGTGAAGCGCGCGATGTAAAAGGTATGTACAAGAAGGTCCGTGCCGGACAGATAGCGGAATTCACCGGCATCTCATCGCCCTACGAGGTTCCGGATCAGCCGGACCTCACCGTGGAGGCCGGCCGGTTGGAACTTGATGTGTGCGTGTCCCAGGTTATGGGCGAACTGGAGCGGCCCGGGGTGATCGAGAAGCATGCGTAACAGTGGAACAAGCGGAGCCGGTAGGGATTGGTCGCAACTGATCCGGCCGCTGTATAGGCGGTGTAACGGTCGGGAGAAACGTGAGAGAGGGGGGCGGTCGTGGCAAAAAAAGCGCTGATCACCGGCGTCACAGGTCAAGACGGGGCCTATTTGACGGAATTCCTGCTGAACAAAGGGTACGTCGTGCATGGCATCAAGCGCCGTGCGTCTTCTTTCAATACGGCCAGGATCGACCATCTCTATCGTGATCCGCATATAGAAGGCGTACGGGTCTTCTTGCACCACGGTGATTTGACGGACTCCTCCAACTTAACGCGTGTAATTCAGCAAACTCAGCCTGATGAGATCTATAATCTTGCCGCACAAAGTCATGTGGCTGTGTCCTTCGAGTCTCCCGAATATACTGCGGATGTTGACGGCGTAGGGACGTTGCGAATGCTGGAGGCGATCCGCATTCTCGGTCTTGAAAAAAAGACCAGATTTTATCAGGCTTCGACATCTGAGTTGTACGGATTGGTCCGGGAAACGCCACAAAAGGAAACCACGCCGTTTTATCCACGGTCTCCCTATGCCGTCGCCAAATTGTACGCCTACTGGATTACGGTCAATTACCGGGAAGCGTATGGGATCTATGCCTGCAACGGCATCCTCTTCAATCATGAATCTCCCATTCGCGGTGAGAATTTTGTCACTCGCAAGATTACTCGTGGCCTGGCACGAATCAAGGTCGGGCTCCAGGATACTCTGTACATAGGGAATTTAGATGCCAAGCGTGATTGGGGGCATGCGAAGGACTATATTGAAATGCAATGGCTCATGTTGCAGCAGGAGCGTCCGGAAGACTTTGTCATTGCCACCGGCGTGCAGTACAGCGTCCGGCACTTCATTAATGCGGTGGCCGGAGAGTTGGGGCTTTCCATTCGGTGGGAAGGTGCAGGGATTGATGAGAAGGGGTATGGAGTTGATGGAAAGTGTATTGTTGCCGTTGATCCACGGTACTTCCGTCCGGCCGAGGTGCAGTCGCTTCTCGGAGATTCCTCGAAGGCAAAGGCCAAGCTGGGTTGGGTGCCGAAAATTACGTTCGATCAACTGGTTGCGGAGATGGTGTGCGCAGACCTGAAGGCTGCCGAACGGGATAAACTGGTGAAGCGGCATGGGTACGATGTTTTGGACCAGCATGAGTGATAATTCATTGAGCCCTAGGGTTATGTTAATCCAATGAGTAATTGTCTTCTGTGTAGTTTACCTTCTCCTTCAAACAGCGTGTTTTTCTGGATCTGGACTTGATCGCTCTGGACATCTCCATTCGTTGTTTCCCCTTCATGCGTAGCAGCAGTTGTCATCCGACCGGTCCTCAGAGATGGTGAGCCATGTCCTCTCTATCGAAAAGCGATAGCCTCCCCAACATACTAAGAGGTCTCTGGCAGCACCTCAGTGGCCGGCGTCAGAATCAGTTTAGGCTGCTCCTGGTTCTTATGCTGGTGAGTGCCTTTACCGAGATTGTGAGCTTGGGGGCCGTGCTGCCATTTATTGGAATCATCACTGCACCGGAGGTTGTATTTAAGAGTCCGATGGTCGCGGAACTGGTCCGGGTTTGGGGGGTCACATCAGCCGATCAATTGGTGTTGCCGTTCACGGTAGGTTTTGCAGTGGCTGCGTTGGTGGCGGGAGTAATCCGTCTCCTTCTCTTGTGGGCCAGTACCAGACTTGCTTTTGCCAGTGGCGCCGATTTGAGCATTGAAGTCTATCGTCGGACGCTGTACCAGCCCTATCAGGTGCATGTCGCCCGCAATAGCAGCGAGGTGATCAACGGCATCACAAACAAGGTCAACAGCGTGGTTTTCGGGGTGCTCTTGCCTGTACTAACATTGATGAGCTCCATGGTTTTGTTGGTGGCTGTCACCCTTGCGTTGATTGCCATTGATCCGGTCATGGCTTTTGCCACGACGGTTGGCTTTGGTGCCACCTATGGAGCCATTGCCTGGGTGTTCAGGAGAAAACTCAATCGCAACAGTGAACGTATTGCCTATGAGCAGACGCAAGTGATTAAAGCGCTTCAAGAAGGGCTGGGTGGCATTCGTGATGTGCTCTTAGACGGGACTCAACCGGTGTACTGCGATGTTTACCGTCAGGCAGATCATCCGGCCCGGTTGGCGCAGGGGAATAATATCTTCATGGGGCATTGTCCTCGATATGCCATTGAGGCATTGGGGATGATCGTGATTGCCGCTCTGGCCTATAATTTGGGGCATCAGCCTGGCGGACTCGCCATGGTCTTGCCGGTACTTGGCGCGCTAGTGTTTGGCGCGCAACGCCTGCTGCCGGCTCTGCAGCAGGGCTATAACGCGTGGGCAGTGATTGTTGGAAGTCATGCGTCAGTCGTTGATACGCTCGATTTACTGGAGCAGCCTCTTCCCGCGGAGTCTCTGCAACCTGCCCCGGCTCCGTTAGTATTTCACGACAAGATTATTTTTAACGCGGTCCGTTTTCGCTATAGCCCTGAAGGCCCTTGGGTATTGGATGGGCTCAGTCTCACAATCCCCAAAGGATCCCGGATCGGTTTTGTGGGGAGCACCGGCAGTGGGAAAAGCACCATGCTGGATTTGTTGATGGGGCTGCTCGTTCCTACCGAGGGGGATGTCTTGGTGGATGGTCAGCCCATCTTGGACAAGCGTCTTAGGGCCTGGCAGCGAACCATCTCCCATGTGCCCCAAAATATCTTCCTCGCGGATGCCAGCCTGGCCGAGAATATCGCTTTTGGTGTCCCGCTGGCGGCCATTGATGCACCGCGGGTCCAGCTGGCGGCGCGGCAAGCGCAAATTGCCGATTTCATCGAGAGCCGACCGGAAGGATATGGTGCGCTTGTTGGAGAGCGCGGCATCCGGCTGAGCGGGGGGCAACGGCAACGAATCGGCATTGCTCGCGCCCTGTACAAGCGTGCGAGCGTGTTGGTGTTTGATGAGGCCACCAGTGCTCTCGATAATACGACTGAACAGTCAGTGATGGATGCCATTGATGGACTGGATCGTAATCTCACAATCCTGCTCATCGCTCACAGGCTTACCACCGTGCGACGCTGTGATGTAATCGTGGAGCTTGGCAGCGGCCGCATAGTCGCCCAAGGGTCATACGATCAGCTACTAAAGTCCAGTCCCACGTTCCGTCGGAATGCTCGGGTCGTTGGATAAGAGGCCGGGTTGAGGGGTTTCTTGGATTGATAGAAGCATGTTCCGAATACTGCACCTCACACGACAATCCGGGTCGATTTGCTAATCATTTGGATCGCCGGTGGGTACTGTATGGAATCTACTCCTGTGTGATGGATTCTCTTGCGGTTCGGGCCACCCCGTGGCACGGGGCCTTTCGCCGGAGTGCACGTTGATGAAAGTTCTTTTTGTCGCCGGCGACGTCAGGCGGATCGGGGGAATTGAAAAGTTCAACAGAGATTTTCTTTCCGCGCTCGCTCACGCCGGGACAGACATCATTCTTGTTGAGCGACGAGAGGGACAGTTGTGGGCGAAGGTTTCTTTTGCCGCCAGATTCATATGGCGGTTCTTCGTGGATCGCCCGGATTTTGTTTTCTGTGCGCATTTGAATTTTTCCCCGGTGTGCGCGTTTCTGAAGGCGTTGCGGGGAACGCCGTACACGCTGGCTCTCTATGGAATTGAAGTGCTTGATGTGAAGAACTGCTTGAAGCGCCGTGGGATTTCAGATGCGCGGATGATCATTACGATTTCGGAATATACGAAGAAGTTGATTCTCAGGCAATTCCCGGAAGTCGAAGACCATATGTTCATGCTCCCGAGCGCTGTCGATGGGGACGCGTTTTTCATGAAAGAAAAAAGTCAGGTACTACTGGATCGATTTAAACTCGCAGAGCGCCCGATTATCCTCTCGCTAGCCAGACTTTCCACGCTTGAGCATAAAGGGCAGGATCGGGTGCTGAAAGCGCTTCCTCGTGTGCTGGAAAAGGTGCCTGATGCGATCTACCTCATTGTCGGAAGCGGTCAGGATGAGCGTGTGAGCGCAATCCTTGCAGAGCATCCGGAACTTATGAAAAGTGTGGTCATGGCTGGGGCGGCAGCCGACCGTGAACGGGTCGATTATTACAATCTCGGAGATGTGTTTGTGCTCCCGTCAAAGTTCGAAGGTTTTGGCATTGTGTTTATCGAATCGTTAGCCTGTGGTGTTCCTGTTGTGGCAAGCGACGGGTACGGATGCCGTGAAGGGCTTCTCGGTGGCGAATTAGGGCTGCTAGTTCAGCCTGACGATGTAGATTCGATTGCAGATGCAATCGTCACGATTCTGGCCAGGAAAACGCCCTGCAAATTGTTCGACCGCGAATATTTGCGCAAACGAACGCTGGAGGTCTATGGCATCCGTGCGTGGAACGAACGTGTGGAAGCGTTGCTGGAATTGCTCGGCGCGTCCAAGCCGACGACAGGGAAAACTGCGGCATAAGCCCTTGATATGAGCCAGCCGGTTTTCGCGTCAATCTGTATCTTGAGTTACAACCGGCCAGAGTTACTTCTGCGGCTGCTGAAAACCATTGATGTATCTCGAGGAGACGAGATTGAAGTGGTGGTGTGCGAGGACTCCAGTCCGAGGCAGCAGGAAATACGAGACGTTGTCGCCGGATTTAGATCGGACCGCTCGTATTCAGTGGTGTATTTGGAGAACAAGAAAAATATTGGATATGACGGAACGTTTTGTGAATTAGCCAAGCATGCAAGTGGAACCTGGCTGATCTTCATGGGTGATGACGACGAGTTTGTGCCGGGTGCCATTGATAAGGTCTTGGGCTTTTTGCATGGCCACCCTGGGCTAGGGTACGTGATGAAATCGCACTATCTGATTTACGACGAAAAGAGGAAAGAACGATTTCGATATTTTCAGCAGTCAATGTTCTTCGAGCCGGGGGTTGAAGCCTATGTTGAGCTGTTCCGGAAGAGCGTCTATATCGCAGGGTTTACGATTCGCCGGGAGTATGCTGCTCCTTTTCTGACAGACCGGTTTGATGGAACGATGCTCATTCAGCTCTATTTGCTTGCCGAAGTGGTGTTGCGGCATCCCTCGGCGTATTTTGATGAGCCCTTTACGCAGCAGTACGCCTCTCATGAGCACAACGTGGGCGATGTCATGTTCGATCGAGAGAAGGGGACATTCATCCCTCGTCGCCCCACCCTTGAAATTTCATTGAACTTTCTGAAAAGTTTTTCCCGCATCACGGAGTTTGTAGACCAACAACATGCGATTGCGTCCACTGAGCGTATCAAAAAGGATATGTCCAAATATTTTTACCCGAGCTTGGCCGTTCATCGGAACTCAGGATTGAAGGCGTTTTTTCAATACGTCCGCGAGCTCAACAAGTTGGGATTTAATGCCTCCTACTTGTACTACCTCTATGTCGTGCTGCTGGTGGTGCTGGGTAAGAGGGTCTGTGATTGGGGGATTTTTCAACTTAAGAGGGTATTGGGTCACACGCCGAGATTGTAAGGGAGCACAGTGAAACAGATCATGATAAGTGCGTCTGTAGCAGCCGAAAGTCTGCCGATGCGGGTATTCAGAAAGCTTGGAATGGATCCAATTGCGTGGTCGTTGCGCCGGTTGTATTGTCCGGTCGGCAGGGAGGCGCTCGTGTTGGAGGTTGGAAGTGGCGCGTCCCCCTATTTCAGGGCCAATGTGCTGTGCGATGCTTATGAGGAAACTCAGGAGAGATTCTACGCCCATCTTGTACACGATCGGCCGACTATTCTGGCATTTGGCGAGCGATTGCCGTTCAAGGACGGGAGTTTCGATTTTGTGATTGCTTCACATGTACTCGAACATTCCGCCGAACCCGAGAAGTTTCTGAGCGAGATTCAGCGCGTGGGGAAGGCGGGATATATTGAAGTGCCCGATGCATTCATGGAGCGATTGACGCACTACGGTTTTCATCGTCTGGAGATCAGCGACGTTGATAATCAGCTTGTCATTAGAAAGAAGAAGCATTACATCCAGGACGAAGAAGTTGTCGGGCTGTTTCATAACAAGGCGCGGTCCATTTTCCCGAACTGGGTGTCCCGATTTCCCTTCCATTTCCATGTCCGGTATTTTTGGAATAGGGAGAGCGGCGGAATCAAGTATCGGATTCTGAACCCGGCGTGCGATGCGAGTTGGGAGGGGCCACAGTCAAGCGCAGCCGAGCTCGTTCAGAACCCGGCACCGATGGCGATTGTCAAACAGCGGATTCTGGCAGTCATTCGGAGGCTGTTTTCCCAGAACAGCAGGAATAAATCGCTAGATCTACTGAGTCTGCTGGAGTGCCCGAACTGCCATAGGCAATCCTTCAAGTTGCAGGGTGGCTATGCCGTATGTGAGGGGTGTCAGGCCAAACATTCGGTGTACTTGCCGTGCGGTAACGGCAATTCCATCCCGGCATGAGTCGCATTCTCTTTATCGGTGATCTGAATGAGTATGGGAGAGGATTCCAGCGCTATCGGACATTAGAAGGCCTCGGACATGAGGTCGTGGCCGTGTCTCATACAAAAGTATCATCCCCAGGTCGTATTGATCCTCCTACTTTTCTCTATCGAGTGCGCTGGAAACTGAAAATCCCGATCGATGACATGTGTGTCAATGGGCAGGCCCGCGCTGTCCTTCGATCCGCCCCGTTCGATGTCGTATGGATTGAGAAAGGAAATATGATGTGGCCGTGGACCTTGCGGCACATCAAGGCCCAGATGCCTTCCGTGAGGTTGGTATCGTGCTCTGAAGACGATATGTTTGCCTGGCACGGACATTCGATGTGGTATCGCTGGGGCTTACGGTATTATGACGTTGTGTTTACGACGAAGCGATATAACCTCAGCGAGCTGAAATTGTGGGGCGCTCAGCAAACGAGGCTTTTTCTTGATTCATACGATGAGCGCGTGCATCGGCCTATTCCCTTGACCGCTAAGGATCTGGCGAGATTTTCTTGCAACGTGAGTGCAATCGGCGCGTATGAGAAGGAACGAGCCGAATCATTATTGCATCTTGCCGAACGCGGGGTGCAGGTGGCTGTGTGGGGCAATGGATGGAGTGGATGGGTGAATCGACACCCGCGCCTTGTCGTGAAGAACGAGTTTCTTTTCGGCGAGGACTATTCGAAAGCTATTTGCGCCACAAAGATCAATCTGAATTTCCTGCGCAAAGTGAATCGGGATGAAGTGACAAGCCGCAGCGTGGAAATTCCCGCCTGCGGCGGGTTCATGCTTGCGGAGAGAACCGGCCGGCATGGGGAATTTTTTGAAGAGGGAAAAGAGGCGGAATTCTTCTCGTCAAACGATGAACTCTTAGCCAAGATCACGTATTATCTTGCCTACGATGAGGAGCGGGGACGGATTGCGCGTGCCGGGCGTGAACGCTGTGTGAAGAGCGGCTACAGTATGCGTGTTCAGTTGAGGCAAATGATTGAAGCAATTTCTTGAAGAGTGCAACCGTCTTTCGCAAGCGTGTTTCTCTCGGCGTTCCACATTGAAGAAAGACTTGCTATGAGCACGGTGTTGTGCCGGCTGCTGCAATCGGTCACGAGATATTATTACCGTACAAAGCTCATGCTGTGGGCGTATGTTTATTTGCCAAAGACCCTGTATGTGGCCGATTCAGATGTGGCCATCTCAGCGAGATGTTGGGAGGTCGCGATTCCGTGCCGAATCGATACGACTGAAGTGCGCTACCAGGGGAGAGGGCGCGATACGGGCAGATTGTATTACGAGCCGGGGGAAGTTCCGTACTTTAGGGAGTTGCTGAAGGGTCGGAATACGTTCTTTGATGTAGGTGCAAATATTGGATTCTACAGTTATCTTGCCGCAGCGGCAGGAGTCACGAAGATAGTGGCCTTCGAGCTTACGCCGGAATACGCAAGGTTTACTCGTGATTCCTTTAAGCGAAACCGGATCACGGGCGATGTTGTGAATCGGGCTGTCGGAAACCCTCTCGGAAGAGCCAGCTATTCCGATCCGCTTGCCGGAGCCGATGGTGAGATGCTGTCGTTGGATGAATATGCACGTACGCATAACGCTTATCCAGATATCATTAAGATGGATATTGAGGGGTATGAGTTGGATGCACTTCGCAATGCTCACGAAATATTGTTGCGGAAGCCCGCACTGGATATTTCGATACACTCGAGTTTTTTGTTGAGCCGTGGGCAGTCTACAGAGGATGTGTTGACTCTTCTAGCCGGGTATGGGTATCGGATTATCTGGAGCGGCGGCGATACGTATTTTATGAGGGCAGACTAAGGTAGGAGCTCACACTTTACGAAAGCGGTAATCATGAACAGTGTCAATTTCAAGGCAATTGATCGGTGCAGAGTCTGCGGAGGCAGGAAGCTGACAAGTATTCTGTCGCTCGGGGACTTGTACGTTTCCGACTTTCTCGACGTGCCAGACAAGTCGAAGGGCATCAAGGCGCCCCTCGAACTGGTGCTGTGTAATCAAAATGAGGGGGGCTGCGGGTTGCTGCAGCTTCGGCACACGGTTTCTGCCGAAGCGATGTACCGAAATTATTGGTACCGATCGGGTATCAATAAAACCATGACTGACGAGCTGAATAGCATTGCTGAGAAGGCTGCCAAGATCGGGAATCTTCAGCCGAACGACTATGTCATCGATATTGGCGCAAATGACGGCACATTGCTCCGGGGGTATAAGGTCGCCGGGCTCAAGACCATCGGGTTCGAGCCGGCAAGAAACCTGGAGGCGTTTGGAACGCAGGGAACGACAAAGATCATCGTGGATTTCTTTAATGCCGATGTCTGGAAGAAAACGTTTGGGACAGATCGGGCCAAAATTATTACCGCCATCGGGATGTTTTACGATCTAGACGATCCCAATGTCTTTGTCTCCGATATTGTGAAGTGTCTGGATGATGAGGGCTTGCTGATCATCCAGATGATGTATCTCCCGTCTTTCTTGGAGCGTAATGCCTTCGACGGAATCTGCCATGAGCATCTTGAGTATTACTCCTTGCAATCCCTTGAACGGCTCCTGGATCGACATGGGCTCATGGTGTGTGATGTTGAGATGCGAGAGCATATCAATGAGGGCAGTGTGCGCGTCTTCATCAAGAAGGCTGGTTCTGGCCGTTCCCTCAGTCTTGATACGGGGGCCGAGGGGCGGGTCGCTGCCCTGCGAGCCAAGGAGGCCAGTCTTGGCCTTGACCATCAGCAGACCTATGACGCGCTCGTAAAGCGAATTCTGGATGCGAAGGAACAGGTCGTCACATTGATACGACAAGAGGTGGCAAAGGGTAAGAAGGTGCATGGATATGCCGCTTCGACGAAGGGCAATACGACACTCCAGTTTTATGGCCTGACACCGGACTTGATCGAAGCCATCGCGGATAGAAACCTTCAAAAATGGGGTAAATATACGGCAGGAACCGGCATTCCAGTTATTTCAGAAGATGAATCCAGGGCTCGAAAGCCGGATTATTATTTTCTTTTGGCGTGGCATTTCTTGCCGGAATTTCTGACCCGAGAGGAGGAATTTCTTCGTAAGGGCGGAAAGTTTATCGTTCCGATGCCGGAATTTAGAGTGATAGGAAGCTAGGCACGGTATTCCTATGAATAAAGAAACGAAAGTTGCCGTAATTACAGGAGTGAATGGCCAGGACGGTTCTTATCTGGCGGAACTCTTACTCGAAAAAGGTTACGCGGTACATGGGTTATTGCGTCCTCCCTCAATAAGCGAGAGCGGAAATTCTTTCTCCAATATCGGTCATCTTCTGCCGAGCCCACAGCTGACGGTCCATCGTGTTGACATCACGGACGAGAACTCGCTTAAGAAGGTCGTGTGTGCAATAGAGCCGAGCGAAATATATCACCTGGCTGCACAAAGCCATACGCCAAAGTCATTTGAGAATCCTTGGGGGACATTCCAGGCAAATACCCATAGCACCCTCTCGCTTCTGTCGGTCATTAAAGACGTGATGCCGCGGACTAGATTTTATTTTGCCGCGAGTAGTGAGCTGTTTGGAGATGCGGTTGAGTCCCCGCAGAGCGAAGTTACCCCGTTTAATCCAAACTCCCCCTATGGGATTTCAAAAATTGCCGGATATTATTTGACTAAACTTTATCGGAGAAAATATTCGATTTTTGCATGCTCAGGGATTTGTTTTAGCCACGAGTCTCCTCGTCGCGCCGATATTTTCGTCACAAGGAAAATTACTTTAACTGCTGCGCGTATCAAGTACGGCCTGGCCGAAAAACTAATTCTGGGTAATTTAGAGACGAAGCGTGATTGGGGATATTCCGGGGATTTTGTTGAGGCAATTTGGGCGATGCTCCAGCAGGATTTGCCAGATGACTATGTAATCGGCACTCAGGAGAACCACACGATACAAGAATTTGTTGAGCGGGCATTTGCTTATGCGGGGCTCGATTGGACGCGGTATGTTGTTGTAGATCCCCAGTTGTATAGGCCTGCCGAAGCAACTCCATGGCTCGCAGATACAACGAAAGCTAGGCGCCATTTAGGCTGGAAGCCTAAGACATCCTTTAGTGAGCTCATAGCAATGATGATGGACAACGATCTTGCAATCGCGCGAGGGGAAAGAAATCGACCTGATACTCGTAACCATTGAATCGTGATGGCAGCTGGCATGCCACGGAAGTTGCTCTGACGCTACGGAGAAACGCCTTGATTGGGGAATGTTGATGGAAACTAGACTGAAAAGACTGCAGCTCGCTATCAAAACCACTGTAAACTGGCCGTCTGCAATAGCAGTTTGGCTTGGACTGGCGCAGGAGTGTCATGCGCGGTTTAAAGAGGGCCATGTTCTTAAGTTCAACAGGAATTCCTGGTTGGAATATCTGCGATGTGTATATCTGTTTCATCATTTCCCTTCGGCAACGCTTGCGGATAATACGGTCAGTTTTACATACAAGGGTAAGAAGTTGTCTTTTGCATTTGGGAAGTATGGGTTCGATACGGTGCTGGAAATTTTTGGCGGCGATCCTTACCGGGAATTCTTTGAGTCTACCAGCGTTCGAGGTAAGCAGGTCGTTGATATAGGAGCAGCGTTCGGTGACACCGCGATCTCGTTTTTGCTTGAGGGCGCCAAGGCGGTCTATGCGGTTGAGGCCTTCCCTGGGTACTTTCGGTTGGCAGAAGAGAACATCCGAAGAAATGGATTCTCAAATTCTTGCCAGATAATTCTTGCTGCTGCGGGGAAGAGTCCGGGGGCGCTCAGAATCGATCACGATCTGGAAGATATGTTTGGGGTTGGCATCGAGAGCTCCGAAGTGGGCACCTCGATTCCCGTAATAACGCTTGAGGAAATTGTAAATAGATTTGGAGTCGATTCCGGCATTCTGAAGATGGATGTGGAGGGTTATGAGTACGATATCTTGTTGAATACGGATAAGGCAATTCTGCAAAAATTCTCCGACATGGTGATTGAATATCATTATGGTTTTGAGGAGTTGAAACGCCATCTTGAAGATGCTGGCTTTGTCGTGAAGCATACTCCTCCCCACTTGGTTTACATGCCTCAACTCAAGGATGAGCAGTCGCGGAATATGTGGGTAGGGAACATTTATGCAACCCGTGGGAAGGAAAGTCGTCAAACAGCATGAAAGCGGCCACGATTCTTCGCCGCATGCGAGCATGATTCATGATTGATAGCCAAAATAAAATCACTCTCAGTGTGTGCATCCCAACATACAATCGTCCGCATGAGCTAGAGCGTATGCTGAAAGGCCTCTTGCCGCAGCTAACCCCAGAGACAGAAGTGGTCGTGCGAGACGATAGCACCACTGCAGAGTCAAAAGACGTATTTGACAGGATGGTCGCGGGGAAGACCATTAACTTTCAGTACTTCACTGGGCCAAAAATTGGTCTTGATGCAGCTAGTCTGTTCCTGCTGGAGCGCGCGAAAGGCGAATTCTATTGGCTGTTCAGTGACGATGACGAACTATTGCCGGGGGGGATAGATGCTGTGCTTGGTTTGATCCAGGCCAATCCTGATCTGAATTTGATTTGGGCAAATTTCGACTCAGATCTTCCTCGAGGGGTGGCAATCCAGGGTAGACCGTCCGGTTTCTTTCGAGATGGCAGCGAAGCATTGGAGGTTGTAGGGACTGGGATAGGTCTTGTATCGACACAAATCATGCGGAAGCAGAGTGGGTTGTCAGGTTTGGACATTGCGCGCAGGCATGTGGTGGGTTTTTCGTTTGCATCGACATGTGCCTATCTTCATGTCCTTTCCGGTCCAGGTAGATTCTACTTTCTTGCCGGCCCCTATGTCCTAAACCACCCAACTACAATTGAGGAAATAAAGAGGGCGACAATCAAGACCGGGGAGATCGTAAATGAAGGATTCAATGTTTATGGAATTCATTTCTATTCAATTGTGAAGGAGTTTGAAGGGAGATTTACCCGTCGATCGATCCGAAAGATTCTAAAAACGAATTTCGCCGCGCTTTGGAGGGGAATGCTCGTCGGTTGGGTTGGCGGGTGGGATACTCCTTCTGGGAAGCGATGGAAAATGTTTAAATACTATTGGAGTTTCCCAGAATTCTGGATTGCCTTGCCGGTTTTTCTGATGCCTTTGTGGGTGAATAGAGTTCTATACAAGGTGTACAAGCTCTTCTTTAGTCATCGCAGATTGCGTATTTTGCAGGAGTACTGAATCGATTCTGGCTTCGCGGGCTCAAGTGTTGGTTTTCCTGACTCCCTCCCTCCCGGTAGAGTTGGCCTTACGAACAAATGTGGTGCTCTGGCCTGGGCAAGAGCAAATGGTGGCGGCAGTTTGTCGTGGGAGGTGGTGGTCTGTTTTACGGTCTATGGATTGAGTGCGGCCTATAGTGTGAGACCTTTGGCATTTGTAGTCGTAAGTCCTGCAAGTGGTTACATCGAATTGGGTGGAGCGGTTAGGGTAACTGAGAGAGCGTGTATCTCTCTTTGTTAGGTCGATAATTATCCTACAATGAGCAAAGGATCGAGCATGAACTCTGCAACAGAGTCGAATGGAACCTTCCTGGGCAATGCAGCAGCCAGAATCAGGAGTCTCTATTATGTGATTCGGTCAACGAGAAATTGGATCGATGCGTTGTCGGTTCGCTATGGGAGTAAAGAGAAATGTCTTATCCGATTCAGAAACGGTTATGAATTACCCCTGACCAAGCAGTCCTGGCAAAAATACATTCTGCACACGCATCTGTTTAGCTTGTTGCCATCAACAAAACTGTCAGGTGAGTCTATGACCTTTGACTATCACGGCAGGCAGTTAGAATTTTCGTTTGGGAAGTATGGATTTGACACCATCTTCGAGATATTTGCATTTGATCCCTATCGTGAGTTTCTGGGTTCTGTCAGTCCTAAGGGGAAGCGGGTCATCGATATCGGTGCGGCATTTGGGGACACCGCTGTCTACTTCTTGCTTGAAGGGGCTACTTATGTCGTGGGTATTGAGGCCTTCCCAGGATATCATCGCCTTGCCGAGAGAAATATACGGCAAAATGGTTTGACTGCATCCTGTGAAATCTTGTTGTCTGCGGTAGGGGGAGAGGCCGGCAGTATTACGCTTGATCCCGCTTCTGAAGACATGTTTGGCGCCAATCTTCTCGCTCCTCAGGCTGGGCAGACCGTTCCGATGATTACGCTTTCCGACATAGTCAAGCGCTTCGACATTGCCGATGGTTTCCTGAAGTTAGATACCGAAGGTTTTGAGTACGAGATCTTGCTCAAGACTCCCAAGGCTGTCCTGAGAAAGTTCTCGGACATGATGATTGAGTATCATTACGGCTATGAAAAGTTAGATCAATATTTGCGAGAATGCGGCTATTCAACATCGCATACGGGGCCGACTCATGCCTATGTGCCTCATCTGGTTGGGGAAGAGGCGAGAAATATGTATACCGGTCACATTCTGGCCAAAAGAATCGATTAACGGATGCGCAAATCTCTCATGGGCGTCTGACGCACATAATAACGGGTCAGAAAGTAGGTGTCTTGAGCAATGAAAGCTAAACTGGGGCTGCTGTATGAAAAATGTGGGGTGCTGGGTATTGGCAGGAAGCTCGTTGAGGTCGGGGCTCGACGATCCCGGGATATGCTGAAAAACCTCTACTTCCTCATGACTCCGTCAGGCAGTTTTGAGTATTGTGGGCACCGACTGAAGTACTTCCGTCACACCTACAATCTGGCCTATCAAAATGAGAGAAAAATTGAGATACCGGTTGCTGAATGGTTCCTGCAAGCTCAGAGGCAAGGGGCAAGAATTCTTGAGGTGGGAAATGTCCTCAGTAATTACGGATTTAGACAACAACGCGATATTCTCGATAAGTATGATTCGTCGCCTGGCCTCATCAATGAGGACGTCATTGATTTTGCCCCACGTGAAAAATACGATGCGATCATCAGTATCTCAACGTTAGAACATGTTGGATGGGATGAGGCGGAGCGGGACCCTCGGAAAATTCCAGTCGCGATCAAGAATCTACGGGATCATTGTATGCGATCGGGCGGCGTGATGCTGGTGACCTTGCCTCTCGGGTACAACCAATATTTCGATGAGTATCTAGAGCGTGGAGGCGATGTTTTCTCAGAACGGCATTATCTAAAAAGGGTATCAGCCGATAATCAGTGGGAGCAAGTAGAGTATTCCAAGGTTGCAGCGAGTAGGTTTGGAGAGCCCTACAATAATGCCAACGCCATGTTTATCGGAATCGTCCAGGCCTAACTTCACAGGCTTCACGAGTTCGCCTCCGGCTCAACTCCGCAATTATAGAAATCTCTGGTTTCCCCTTCCTCTATGCTTCTGAGTGTCTGTATCCCAACATATGGTCAGCCCAATCAGATGAGGCGAACGCTGGATAGTTTGCTTGGGCAGGATTTGCAGGATGTCGAAATTGTCATTCGGGATGATAATCCGGATGCTGAAACGGAGAAGATCATCTCCGGGTATTTGACCAGGCTGCCTATCAGATACATCCACTTGAAAAAAGAAGGGGTCGATCTCGCGTTCATGTTTGTCAGCCGGGATGCCCGTGGCAGTTTTGTGTGGTGGTTTGGTGATGATGTGTTTTGCCCAGGGACGGTGGGACGAGTTCTCGGTGTTCTAAGGCAAGCCGCGGACATAGACTTTATGTACATCAATTCGACTGATATGACCGGAGAGAATTACTCTGTTCATCTTGGTGGGAGTCGAGTGACGAAAGATCAGAATGAGGTTTTGTCTATACTGAAGGATCAGCTTGGATTTTGTTCTGCCATGCTCTTCAGGCGAGAGACGCTATTGTCGGGTATGGAGAGGGCGGCCTCATTCATTGGCACATCATGGGTAACCCTGTTTTTGTCTTTCAATGCTCTGTCGGTGGGCAAAAAATTTTATCTGCTGGACGGCAGGAATTTCTTAAGCGATGAAAAGCCTGCAGGGGAGGCTCGCTGGTATGATTCATTTGAAGTGCATGGGATTAACTATGCGCTCGTCGCCCGTGAATTTACGGAGTCTTTTGACAGGAACCTGCTAAGAAATATACAGGCTCAGAAATTCGGGCGCTCTTGGAGGGCCGTTGTCGTTGAGCGCGCGAAAGGGTTTACAACAGGCTTTGGCTCGTCAACTCCAAAAATTGTCAAGATGGCCAAAGTGTTCTGGAGCTATCCTGAGTTCTACCTTGCTGTTCCTCTCATGCTCATTCCTAGGCCTCTGTTGCAGCTGTGCTATTCCCTCTACAAAAGAGCCTCATGTGCAGGGACGCCCTCAGTTCGTTCATCGTAGCGCAGGTGTGTTGGAGGGGGCGCTACGGAGAGTTCGGCCTCGCCTCAATTGGTAGTCCTCGGTCGATAAGCAGAGTTACGGTTCCGGGATTGTGTGCTTGGATCTCTATCGTCTTAGGCTCAGGACAGACAGGGTAAATCCAGGATACGGCACGTACTGATGGGTAAACGTTGCGGGAGTCATTGAGATATGTGTGGGTTGGCAGGAGTGTTTTTATCCCGAACGACAGCCGGTCAGTGCTCTGCCGATGACGCTGTGCGAAGAATGTGTGATCGCATGCAAGCGCGCGGCCCAGATGCTCTGGGGTATTGGAGGGATTCAAAAGCGGATCTGAGTTTAGGTCATCGCCGGTTGTCGATTATCGATTTGGAGTCTCGCGCAAACCAGCCGATGCTTTCCGATGACCATCGCTTTGTGATCGTGTTCAACGGAGAAATTTACAATTTCCTCGAGTTGCGCCGTGGACTTGAGGAGGCCGGTGACCGCTTTCGTACGCAAAGCGATACGGAGGTGCTACTGCGACTCTTTGCCCGTCATGGCGAGGGAATGTTGTCTCAATTGCGCGGGATGTTTGCCCTTGCGATATGGGATCGCGTCACTCGTACGGTATTGTTGGCCCGGGATCCTTATGGCATTAAGCCATTGTACCTTGGCCAGAGCAAGAATGGCTGGCTCTTTGCTTCTCAGGTGAAAGCGTTACTCGCCTCCGGTCTGATTTCGTACGACTCCGATCCGGAGGGGCAGTCGGGCTTTTGGCTGTTGGGGAGCGTCCCTGAGCCGCGCACCTGGTTCCGTGATATCACGGCCGTGCCTGCCGGTAGTTGGTGCCGCATTTCCGAAGACGGTCAGCTTGTTGGTCCTCACAAGTATTGGGATATCGGGGATTCCTGGCGCAAGGCGCCGGAGTGCCGTATGACGGCCGGCGATGTTCAAGAGGTTGTGCGCACTGCGGTCTCCCGTTCCGTGCAGCAACATCTGGTGGCCGATGTCCCGTTGGGTATTTTCCTTTCCGGCGGGATCGACTCCGGTAGTCTCGCGGGATTAATGGAAGACAGCGGAGCACGAGATGTCCTCGGGGTTACAGTGGCGTTTAGGGAATTTCACGGACAGCACGAAGACGAAGTGCCCGCGGCCAAGGAGATTGCCGAGCGGTTCGGGATCAGGCATCACGTGCGCGTCATTACGCAACAGGAGTTTAATTCCGACCTCCCGAGGATTCTCTCGGCTATGGATCAGCCGAGCATTGACGGGATCAATACATGGTATGCGAGCAAGGCTGTGGCTGAGCTGGGTCTGAAGGTGGTCATTTCCGGTATCGGCGGGGATGAGTTGTTTTATGGCTATCCAAGTTTTCAGCAGCTTCCCGCGCTTGTATCGCGACGGAGGCGGCTGGCGAGAGTTCCCGGGGCTCTGTTGGTGGCAGATCTCGCGCTGCGCGCTTTTGCGCGATACAGCGGAAATTCGCGTTGGCGCTGGGTAACCCGGGAAGCCCGAAATCTATACGGCGCCTATTGGCTTAGGAGAGGCCTCTTTACGCCTGATGACCCGCCTGCATTGCTGGAGGGGGATGCTTCGTTCCATGGTTCACGAGAGCGCGATCCCGCGGCCCTCTTAGAGTCTGTGGCTGGCGACCTCCCGGCTGATCCTATGGCGGCGGTGGGGCAACTCGAGTCCATGGTCTATCTTCGCAATCAGCTATTGCGGGACAGTGATTGGGCCAGTATGGATCATAGTGTAGAGTTGCGCACGCCGCTGGTTGATGCCTGGCTGTTACGGGATTTGATGCCTGTGCTTAGATCGTTCGGGCGACTAAAAGGAAAGCATTTACTCGCTGCGAGTCCCGTCATGCCGCTGAGTCAGGCCATTACTGGTCGAACGAAGACAGGCTTTGGAATTCCTCTGGACGTATGGATGAACCATGATGGGGATCACCTCACTGACTGCTCTGGAGTGTCCGCCTCACATCAAGCTGGGCAGAGCAGCCGTCGCTGGGCGGCTATGGTTGCGAATGCGATCTATGCACGATGAGTCGGCCTAATCTGTCCAGAAGGCCTGTTGTTCTGGTCTTTGCTCGTTCCTATCTCCCGGGTTATCGAGCTGGAGGGCCGGTCCGAAGCCTTTCCAATCTTGTGGAGGCGTTGGGTGCTGAATATGATTTTCGTATCGTCTGCCTAGACCGGGATCATCTCTCGGATATTCCCTATCCGGACATTAACGTGGGTCAATGGCAACGGCGAGGCGGGGCCACAATTTTCTATGCAGCTGCCTCCGACCTGGGATGTGGATTCTACAGAAGGGTGGTGTCCGATGCCAATCCGGACATGATTTATCTCAACAGCTTGTTCGACCGGTCGTTTTCAATCGTGCCGCTTGTCGCGTTAGGGCGTGGCCGTTCGACTCCGATCCTTCTCACTCCAAGGGGCGAGTTTTCGGCGGGGGCTCTTGGGCTAAAAGCGACCCGCAAGCGGTGTTTTCTTCTCGCAGCCAGAGGAGTCGGGCTTTATAAGCATGTGTTTTGGCATGCCTGCTCCGCGCCGGAGGCCGAACAGATTCGAAGTGTCTTGTCTCCGGAGGCTGGGAGGTTGTTTCTTGCCAGCAATTTACCGGAGGCTGAGTCCGCGCGCATTATCCCTCACGCCGAGAAGGAGCCCGGTACATTGCGCCTGGTTCTTGCCTCCCGCGTGGTGCCTATGAAGAACACCCTGGCGGCAATTCGTATTGCGTCTCAACTATCCGGACGAGTTCAGCTCGATCTCTGGGGGCTTATTGAGGACAAGACGTATTGGGACCTTTGTCAACAGCAGATTGCCCTCTGTCCGGAGCATGTATCGGTGCGTCACCGAGGGGATATCGCCCATGAAGATCTGTGTGAGCGGCTTCACGAATATGATGTGATGTTGCTTCCGACGCTCGGTGAGAATTTTGGCCATGCGATTCTTGAGGGACTTGCTGCGGGTCTTCCCGTGGTAATCAGTGATCGCACCCCTTGGCGTCATCTGATGCGTGCCGGGATTGGGGCCGATTTTCCGCTTGAGGACGAACAGGCGTTTGTCCGGGAACTGAGTCGCTATCAACTGATGACTGAAAACGATATGGCCAAGATACGCGAAACCTGTATCCGCTATGTTGCTGGGTGGCGTACCAGTCATATGGACTTGGACGATTACCGAAGAATGTTTGATGCAGTCTTGGCATCCAACGTATGAGGGCGACGACATGAGCGTGATATCGATCATGTTCCCTCTGGCGGCGATTTCTACGGTCGTTTCCGGGGGTGAGAGTGCCGGGAATTGACCGGACCTGTTCGTGGAGCAGTGGCGGGGCAGGTTCAAAGAATTGGACCGGGTAAGTGCGTCTGCTTATCATCAGCCAATATTTTTGGCCGGAAAATTTCCGGATCAATGATCTGGCGCGTGAGTTTCAGCGTCGCGGGCATGTCGTGACTGTATTGACGGGATTGCCGAATTACCCGGCAGGGATTTTCTCTTCAGGGTATGGGCTCAGCGGGCCATATCGAGAATGCTACGAAGGGGTCGATGTAATCCGGTGCCCCTTGTTTCCTCGCGGAAGTGCGAGTGGAGTGCGCCTGGCCCTCAATTATCTCTCTTTTGCGGCGATGGCAACGCTCAGGGGGATGCTGAGCTGCCGAAAGAATTACGATGTGATTTTTGTCCATGAGCCATCTCCGATGACGGTGGGATTCCCTGCTCTTGCGCTAAAAGCTCTGACACGAGCCCCAATATTGTTCTGGGTGTTGGATTTGTGGCCAGAGAGTGTGTCAGCCACACAAGCGATTCGGTCGTGTCGCGTGCTGCGGTGGATCGAGCGTATGGTGCGGTTCATTTATCGGCATTGCGATCGGATACTGGTGCAGTCGCAGGCATTTGTTCCTCATGTCGAACGGCAGCAGGTTCAATCAGAGAAAATCCTCTATTTCCCCAGTTGGGCAGAGGCATTGTATGAGGTTTCTGATGGCCGATTGCCTGTGCCGGAAAATGTATCCCTGCCGGAAGGATTTCGAGTTATGTTCGCCGGAAATGTGGGGGCGGCGCAGAATTTTGAAACGATACTAACCGCAGCAGAGCGAGTGAAGTCGAGAGCGGATATTCACTGGATTATTGTCGGCGATGGACGCATGTTGAGCTGGGCTCAGGCTGAAGTGGAGCGACGCCATCTACTCGGCACTGTGCATTTTCTTGGCCGACATCCGCTTGAAACCATGCCTGCGTTTTTTGCGCAGGCCGATGCCTTGCTTGTGACGTTACGTCGAGAGCCGATCTTTGCATTGACGATTCCCGGGAAGGTGCAGTCCTACTTGGCCTCAGGGCGTCCGATCATTGCGGCGCTGGACGGTGAAGGGGCTCGCATCATTCAAGAGGCTGGAGCAGGTGTCGTTTGTCCGGCTGAAAGTCCGGGGGCGTTGGCTGATGCCGTGGTCCGGCTCGCAGCGACTCCAAAAGAAGCCAGGGATCTGATGGGGCGACGGGGAATGGAATACTATGGGACACATTTTGACCGGACGATGCTGTTTAATCAACTTGAGGGATGGATGCGGGAATTGATGGCGACGCGAGGGGACACAGGGTTGCCCTCCGCATCTGAGCCGATACTGTCGAGTGAAAGGGGAAGACCTTCATGAGCGATGTGTTGAAGGGGAAAACGGTGCTGATTACCGGGGGAACCGGATCCTTTGGTCGGGCATTCGTGGATATCCTCCGGCCTCGTGAGGTGAAAGAAATCCGCATTTTCAGTCGCGATGAATTGAAGCAAGAAATGATGCGGATAGAGTTGAACGAACCGCGCCTCAAATTTCATATCGGCGACGTCAGAAGCCGCGCGAGTGTGGATGCGGTGATGCAAGGTGTGGACTTCGTCTTCCATGCTGCGGCCCTGAAACAAGTGCCATCCTGTGATTTTTTCCCTATGCAGGCTGTCTACACCAATGTCATTGGCAGCCACAATGTGGTTGATTCTGCCATCCAGCACGAGGCGACAAAGGTTATCTGCTTGAGCACGGACAAGGCGGTTTATCCGATCAATGCGATGGGTATGACGAAGGCCTTGATGGAAAAAGTGGCTCAGGCTGCCGCACGCACGACCGGTCCCGGCGCCACCGTGGTGAGCACGGTGCGGTATGGAAATGTGATGTACTCGCGTGGCTCGGTCATTCCACTCTTTGTCCAACAAATCAGGGCACAAGAGTCGCTGACCGTCACCGAGCCAGGCATGACGCGGTTTTTGCTTCCGCTATCGGAGGCCGTGGATCTCGTTCTGTTTGCCTTTGAGCATGGACGGCAGGGAGACATTCTGATTCGCAAGGCGCCTGCCTGTACGGTAGCCGACTTGGCAGCGGCCATGAAAACGGTATTTAAGTCCACGGTGCCGGTGAAAGTGATCGGCGTCCGTCATGGTGAAAAACTCTATGAAACGCTGGCGACCCGGGAAGAACTTCGCCGCGCCGACGACATGAAGGAGTACTATCGAGTCGCCATGGATTCGCGGGATTTGAATTACAGCCAGTATTTCACGGAAGGCGACATCCACGAGGCTGAAGTGGATGACTACACGTCCCACAACACAAATCGCTTGACCGTTAAAGAGGTCGAGGCATTGCTGCGCACCCTGCCTGAAATTCAGCAGGCGCTCGCGACATCATGAGCGGGACCAGCAGGAGCATATGACGACCATTGCTGTCACCGGTATCGACGGCTTCCTTGGCTGGCATCTGCGGGTTTATTATCATGCCAGCCAGGAAGTGAAGCTGGTCGGGATCGATCGATCGGTTTGTCGGGATGCCGGTCGATTTCGAGAGATCGTGCGGGAAGCGGACGTCGTTGTCCATCTTGCGGGGATGAACCGCGGCGATGATCGTGAAATCGAAACGGTCAATGTCGACCTGACGAGCCAACTGATAGCCGCCTGCAGAGAGGCTGAAGCTCATCCGCAGATCGTGTTGGCCAACTCGACTCATTGCGAGCGAGACACTGCATATGGCCGATCGAAACGGCGCAGCGCTGAACTTCTGGCGGCGTGGGCGAAGGATACCGGCTCCGTCTTTACCGATTTCGTCATCCCCAATGTGTACGGGGAGGGCGGACGACCGTTCTACAATTCCGTCGTCTCCACGTTCTGCCATCAGCTGGCCTCGGGGGAGGAGCCGTCCATTATTCAGGACGGGCGACTCGAACTGATCCACGCTCAGGCGGTGGCGGAAGAGGCGGCGTCGGCCATCAAGCGTGGGGCGGGAGGAGAAATCAGGCTGGCCGGCTCGGCGATGTCCGTCTCGGACCTGCTCCGGAAGCTGCAGGGGTTCGACCGGTCGTATCGTGGGCACCTTATCCCGCAATTCCCGCAAGACATGGATCTGGACCTGTTCAATACCTATCGATCCTATCTGTACCCGAAACACTACCCGGTGACGCTGCAAGTGCATGGTGACGCGCGCGGCCAGTTGTTCGAGGCGGTCAAGAGCATCCACGGCGGCCAGTGTTTCATCTCCACCACGAAGCCGGGCATTACGCGGGGCGACCACTATCATACGAGGAAGGTCGAGCGATTTCTGGTCTTGAACGGTGAGGCGGTAATCCGAATCAGGAAGCTCTTCACTGGGGACACGGTTGAATTCAAAGTAACGGGGTCGGTTCCTCAGTACATCGATATGCCCACCTTTTGCACCCACAGCATCACGAACACGGGCAGCGGGGATCTCACGACCCTGTTCTGGGCACATGAAATCTACGATCCGCAACGATCCGACACCATCCGGGAGCCAGTGTAGCCATGAAAAAACTCAAAGTCATGACGGTGGTTGGGACACGCCCCGAGATCATCAGGCTGTCGCGAGTGCTCGCTTGCCTCGATCGACATACGGACCATTGCCTGGTACACACCGGTCAAAACTATGACTACGAATTGAATGAGATCTTCTTTAAAGAACTGGAGATTCGAAAGCCGGACTATGTCTTGGAGGCCGCGGGGCAGTCGGTAGCAGAGACGATCGGGACTATTCTCATCAAGATCGATCCAATCCTGGCAAAAGAGAATCCTGATGCGCTCCTTGTCTTGGGGGATACCAATAGTTGCTTGGCTGTGATAGTCGCTAAACGCAGAAAGATCCCTGTGTTTCACATGGAGGCAGGGAATCGATGCTTCGATCAGCGCGTCCCGGAGGAATTGAATCGAAAGATTGTCGATCACCTGAGTGATATCAATGTGACGTACAGCGAGTTGGCTCGCGAGTATCTGCTCAGGGAAGGATTGCCCCCTGAGCGTGTAATCAAAACGGGCAGCCCGATGTACGAAGTGGTATCCCACTACCGCTCGAAGATCGAGCAATCGGATGTGCTGAGTCGGTTGGGCCTGCAAGCCGGTGACTATTTCGTGGTCAGTGCCCATCGGGAAGAGAACGTCGATTCGCCTGCACAGTTTGACAAGCTCGTCGGCCTGCTCATCGGTCTGGCCGATGTCTATCAGCGGCGCCTTATATTTTCAGCCCATCCACGGACCCGGGCGCGAATTGAGTCATCCAGGGTCCGATTGCCCAAGCTGGTGGAGCTTCACAAACCCTTCGGATTATTTGATTACGTCCATCTGGAGATGCAGGCCTGTGCGGTCTTATCCGATAGCGGAACGATCACGGAAGAATCTTCCATCCTGAATTTTCCGGCGGTCAATATCCGCGAGGCGCATGAGCGTCCGGAGGGCATGGAAGAGGGGGCGGTGATGATGACGGGGCTTGATCGTGAGCGGGTTATGCAGGCGCTGTCTATTTTGGAGAAACAGCCCCGGGGAGAGCAACGAACGTTGCGGATCGTGCGGGACTATGATGTGCCGAATGTCTCCGAGAAAGTTCTCCGTATCATTCTCAGCTATACGGATTACGTGAATCGCCTTGTGTGGCATAAGTGAACGGGTGTCAGAGGGACCATGAGCGAGCGAATTGTGGTCACAGGAGCGAACGGGTTTGTCGGCTCGGCGCTGTGCCGCCGACTTCATTCCGCCGGGCTGGTCGTTCGCAGCGCAGTGCGGGATCGGGCGAAGTTGCCGCAAGGCACGGTCTCGGAATCCAAAGATCTTGAATGGGTGGCGCTACACGACCAATCGCCGGAGGATGAAACCAGACATGCGCTGCAGGACGTATCGGCGGTCGTTCATCTGGCGGCGCGGGTCCATGTCATGTCTGACGATGCCGCGGACCCGTTGCGCGAGTTTCGCCGGGTCAACCGCGACTGGACAGAGCGGTTGGCCCGAGCCGCTGCCTTGCAGGGTGTCCGCCGATTTGTGTACCTGAGCTCGATCAAGGTGAACGGGGAAAGCAACGCCGGTCCATTCACCGAACAGGATCTCCCGAATCCGCAAGATCCCTATGGGATATCCAAGTGGGAAGCAGAGCAGGCACTCGCTCGAGTCTCATCCCAGACGGGTCTGGAGATCGTCATGATCCGATCGCCGCTTGTGTACGGACCAGGGGTCGGAGGGAATGTTCTGCAACTCCTGCATATCATCCGCCGTGGAATTCCCCTCCCGCTCGCATCGGCACACAATCGCCGGAGTTTGATCTATCTGGGGAATCTGGTCGATGCCCTTGCCTGTTGTGTGAAGGACGTACGTGCCGCCGGGCAGACCTATCTCGTGAGCGACGGAGAGGACCTCTCCACGCCTGAATTGATTCGACGACTCGCCAAAGCCTTGGAACTGCCCGCGCGTTTGTGGCCTGTTCCGCTATCGATGCTTCGCTGGATCGGATCGGTTGCAGGAAAGCAGGCGATAATCGACCGGCTGCTTGGCTCGCTGCAAGTCGATTCGTCCAAGATCCGCAAGGAATTGGATTGGCATCCCCCCTATTCGGTCGGCCGAGGGTTCGCTGAAACAGCGGCTTGGTACCGTGGTCGGCTTCCACAGATCGCTCAGGTTTCCTGATGCTCGCAGTACGGTTCAGGTCAATGTTCGTCATGTTTGTATGATCGAATCATGTTCGCTTTGCCTGTACGGAGCCCCGGTCGCATCGTTTGCCGTGACATGGTTGGCGATCACCGTGTTGCTTCGCTCATTTTCCGACCGGATCCTGGACCATCCCAATGAGCGTTCGCTTCACGAGCGGCCTGTGCCTCGTACGGGAGGGATGGGAGTGGCGGCCGGTATCGCCGCCGGCGTCCTGCTTGCCTCACCGGCTTCGTGGTGGCCGCTCTGGGCCGGCGCCGCGTTCCTTGTCGGGGTGTCCTTTCTCGATGATCTTCTCGGCCTGCCGATTGTCGGGCGGTTGATTGCGCACTTTATCGCGGCGGGTCTATGCGTGACCGGCCTCGTGGCCGATCAGCTGGGGCTTTTGTGGGTATCGGTCGCGATTGTGGCGACGGTGTGGATGATCAACCTCTATAATTTCATGGACGGGATGGACGGGCTGGCCGGCGGCATGGCTCTGTTCGGATTCGGGTTTCTTGCGATCGCGGCCTGGCTGGGGGACGATCGGGCGCTTGCTCTCGTAAGCCTGTCCATTGCGGTGGCCGCCGGAGCATTCCTGCTGTTCAATTTTCACCCGGCCCGGGTGTTTTTAGGGGATGCGGGTTCCACGACATTCGGGTATCTTGCGGCAGGACTTGGCCTGATCGGCTGGCGGGACGGGGCCTGGTCGCTCTGGTTTCCGCTGCTGGTTTTTTCCCCGTTCATCGTCGATGCCACCGTGACGCTGCTGAGGAGAATGGTGCAAGGCGAGCGATTCTGGCAGGCGCATCGCACGCATTATTATCAACGGCTTGTTTTAAACGGGTGGAGCCATCGAAAAACCTCGTTGGCGGAGTATGGAGTGATGTGTGCCTGCGGGATCGGCGCGCTCGCGTTTCAGCAGACGCCGGGCAGTTATCAATTATTGATCGTGGGAATCTGGGCGCTTGGGTTTTTCGGACTGAGCCAATTTGTTTCGATCGTGGAACGGCGGATTTCCAATCAAGGCGCGTTCGATGGACGGTGAGCTTGTCCGGACCGGTACTGAGCCGAAGGCTGTCGCCGGGTCTGCCGCCGGCAGGCATCTGCCTGCCCAGATGAGTGATAAGAGAGATGTATTGCGTCTGGCTGTTCAGTTACGCGATGAAGGCTGGCTGTTCCGGCGGGGAGATGCTGAGCTGGAGGATGTGTTTAAGGGGAGTATCGATCGATTCTGTGACATTGCCGTGGCGCTGCGCAACGCCCATCGGGTGTTGGATGTGGGAGCAGGACACGGGCTGTTGCTGTCATTGTTGACGGAGCTAGGACATGAGTGCCATGCGCTCGATGTCCAGGATCAACCGGTGGCCCATCCCGATATCTATGGCGCCAAGAATATTGCATTCCACCTGTGCAACGTCGAGGTTGACGCCATTCCCTATCCGGACGAATCATTCGATGCGGTTGTGTGTTGTCAGGTCTTGGAGCATTTCAGTCATTCGCACCTGCCGGCGATGACGGAAATCAGGCGAGTCCTGAAGCCGGGCGGCATGGTGGAAGTCGATGTGCCGAATGCCGCAAGCTTTCGGAATCGAAGCCGGATGTTGCGCGGAAAACATATCACCTATGACTACGAAGAGCATTACCTGCATGCGGCTCCGATTCTCTACAAGGGAATGTCGTTTTTCCCGCGCCGGCACAACCGCGAGTTTACGAAGTCCGATCTTGAAATTTTGTTGCGGGCTTCCGGGTATCGTGAAATAGACGTGCAGTTCCTCAAGTCCAGGCGGTATCGGGAAGGGTGGGGGCGGTTGCAATCCGTCGGGACCGCCATAAAGGATCTGGTGCCCTCTTTGCGAAAATCACTCATCGCGTTTGCGGTGAAGTGATTGTGGTAACTGGCCGGGCGATTCAGGTGCATGCTGCGTCCCTCGCCGGTTGGGCGGTCGCGGGGTTGGGGTTCAGTCTGCCGATCTCGACCAGCCTCGACGGGGTGTTGCTGGTCGTGACGGTTGTTGCTTGGATCGTCAGCGGCCGATTCGCCGAGATCCCCGGGATCGTCCGTCGAGACTGGTATGTGCTGCTGCTGCCGGGGTTGTTCTTCCTGCTCGCTATCGGAATGACACACGGCCTCGCGTCGTTCGGTGAGCGGGCGAAGTACCTCTGGAAATACGACGATTTTCTGCTTCCGCTCGTGTTTGTTCCGCTGTTTGCCGATCCGGCTGTGCGTGAACGGGGACTGTGGGCGTTCGGCTGCAGCATGGCCGTGACGCTCGTGATTTCACTGGGTCTGGCCGCCGGATGGATTCCGCCCAGCTCGTGGTTCCATGGCAACACAGCCAACGCGACTGTATTCAAACAGCAAATTACGCACAATGTATTGATGGCCTTCGCCGCGTTTCTCTTCGCAGAAGTCGCGATGAGAGCCAGGGTTCCATGGCATCGGTATGGATTGAGTCTGTTGGCGGTGGGAGCGGTGGCCGATGTGTTGATGTTCGTACAGGGACGTACGGGACAGCTCGTGTTGGGTGCCTTGATCATCCTATGGTGTGAACGTCAATTTGGATTGCGCGGCGTGGTTCTTGGCATGGCGGGAGTTCTTTCACTCGTCGTTTTGTCGTATGCCGTGTCGCCGGTGTTCTATCAACGTGTGGCAAAGACCGTGGAGGAAATGGAGCGAGCGCAAGTTGAATCGGTGGCGCCGGAGAGTTCCTCTGTCGGGGTTCGACTCGAGTGGTATCAAAACACGGCGAATCTGATCGCCGCTCATCCGCTCGTCGGAGTGGGGACCGGCAGCTTTCCACGCGCCTATGCCGGGATGGTGACGGACCCTGCGGCTGTCAAACCGGCCCACCCCCATAACCAATATCTGCTGACGGGTGCAGAACTGGGCATGGCGGGCCTGTTGGCATTGCTTGCGATGTTTGGAATATTGTGGTGGAGGTTCAGGCAGGCCGGCGGCAATCTCTATGCAGAGCTCGGACAGGGCGCCGTGCTTCTGATGGTCATCGGCTGCGTCTTTAACTCATTCTTTCTCGACCATGCCGAGGGACTCTTCTTCGCTTGGGTCATCAGCGCCGCATTCGCCTCGGAGGGTCTTGGGGCTGGCAAGGACATATGCTGAAACTGTCCGCTTACATCATCGCCTATAACGAAGTCGATAAAATTGCCGATGCGGTCAACAGTGTTCTCTGGGCTGATGAAGTCGTGGTGGCGGATTCGGCCAGCACGGACGGCACCGATCGGATCGCGCGGGAATTGGGGGCGAGGGTGGTGCAGATCCCGTTTGAAGGGTTCGGCCATCTGCGAAATCGCGCAGTCGAAGCCTGTACGCATGAGTGGGTGCTGAGTATCGATACCGATGAGCAGTGCACGCCGGAGGTGCGGGATGAAGTGCTGGCGATCCTGGCCGGGAATCCCACGCATGATGCCTATCTTGTGCCGAGGCGGAACTATTTTATGGGGCGCTGGGTCCGGCATTCAGGCTGGTACCCGAATTTCAGACAGCCGCAATTATTTCGAAAGAGCGCGATGAAATACATGGAACTGCCGGTTCATGAAGGGTACGAACTGCTGACTGCCAAGCCGGTCGGCCGGCTGGAGCATGCGATCTGGCAGATTCCATTCAGGAATTTTGAAGAAGTCGTGAAGAAAGCCAACCGGTACTCGACGCTCGGTGCTTTGAAGTTGACCGATAAGCGGGTCTCGATGGGCACGGCCCTCTGGCACGGAATCTGGTCGTTTCTCAAGCATTATGTGGCGAAGCGTGGGTTCCTCGACGGTTGGGCCGGATTTGTTATTGCCGTTGGTAACTTTGAAGGCACGTTTTACCGCTATGCGAAGCGGTTTGAACAGCAGGAACAGTGGCCGATTCCGAAGCAACCGACACTGAAAAGACCAACAGGGATCCAGGAGAGATGAAGACCGCGGTCATCGTTCCCACCTATAACAGTCCTGATGCACTCGAAGTCGTCTTGCGAGGATACAGCCTGCAAGATGATCAGGAGTTTGAAGTGATCGTGGCCGATGATGGCTCTACTGAAGACACGAAAACACTCTTGGATCGACTGCGAGGGCAGATGCCGTTTTCGATGACCCATGTATGGCAGGAGGACAAAGGTTTTCGCCTGGCTGCCGTGCGTAATCGGGCTGTGGCAGCGACTCAAGCGGACTACATTATCTTTACCGATGGAGACTGCATTCCCTCCCGTCGATTTGTATCTGCTCACAAGCAGTTGGCGGAGCAAGGCTACTTCTTGGCAGCCAATAGGATATTGATGAGTCAACGATTGAGCGAGGAGATTTTGCGCAACCGTTCGTCATTGAGCTCGTGGGGATGGGCCGAGTGGTGTGTCGCCAGAGCACGTCAAGATATCGACAAGCTTCTGCCGCTTGTTGTATTGCCGGATGGCGCTTTCCGCAAATGGTCTCCCCATCGTTGGCAAGGGTTGAAGACGTGTAACTTGTCCTTGTGGAGGGAAGACCTTCTCAGAATTAACGGGCTCGACGAATCCTATGAAGGATGGGGACTCGATGATTCGGACCTGGTGGTCCGTCTCTTTCATGCGGGAATCAAACATAAAAGTGCAAGGTTTGCAGCCCCCGTGTTCCACCTGTGGCACAGGGAGAGTGACCGCAGTTCGTATCACAAAAACCAGGAACGGTTTTCAAAGGTTCTACAAGCACGCGCGATTCGAGCGATGGTCGGTCTCGACCAATATGTTATCCGCTAGGTGGAAAGCGACAGGTCTGATTTGGCTCTCAACAGTGTCTTGATCGTATGCACGAGGCGCATCGGCGATGTGTTGTTGGCGACACCGGTCGTGCGGTCGATCAAAGCCGCGTATCCGGAGGCTGTGATCGATCTGCTCGTGTTCGAGGGGACACAAAGCGTTGTGGCTGCAAACCCCGATCTCCGCAGAGTCTGGACGATTGCTGAACGTCCGACGACCAGAGCTCAGCTGCTGTTGTCGTGTTCACTGTGGCGTCGATATGACCTTGCAATCTCTGTCCTAACCGGTGATCGTCCGACTTTTTACTCATGGGTTTCTGGGCGGTATCGCGTAGGGGCGCTGTTGCCGGACGCGAAATCGTGGTGGAAGCGGCGGTTGCTGGATGAGTGGGTGCCGTTCGACAATTTAAACACCCATACGGTCGCGATGAATCTCCGCCTCCTTGAATCGTTGAATGTTGCTCCGCTTCCAACTCCTGTCGTCAGCTGGCGCCAGGAAGATGAAGTCGCGGTCCGAAGGCTGTGTTCCGCTGTCGACGGCGCACAGGCGTATGCGGTGCTGCATGTCTCGCCAAAGTTTGTGTACAAAACCTGGACTGTAGCCGGTTGGGAGGCGTTCGGACGCTGGCTGGCAGATCAGGGTCTGACGATAGTTGTGACAGGCGGAGATGCGCCGGGGGAAGGGGCCTTCTGTGAAGATGTGGTTCAACGCCTGCCGAAGGGGACGGTGAATCTTGCGGGCCAGGTCGGGCTTCCGGCGCTGGGGTATCTCTTGAGCCGTGCCGCGCTCTACGTTGGAACGGACACAGCTGTGAGCCATATGGCAGCAGCGGTCGGTGCGCCGACAGTCGTTCTGTTCGGTCCTTCGAATCCGGTCAAGTGGGGTCCATGGCCCAAGGATTTTCCTCTTGCGGACAGCCCGTGGAGAAAACATGGATCGCAGCGGCAGGGCAACGTGTTCCTTTTACAAGGCGAGGGAGATTGTGTACCCTGTCTTGGCGAGGGGTGCGATCGGCACATCAATAGTTTGAGTAACTGTCTTCAGCAGTTGCCGGCCGGCCGCGTCATCGAGGCTTCGCGGATGATGTTGGCTGAACAGCATGATCGGTACCATACACCGTTGCCCATGACATCGAAACACCTATGAAACAGTGGACGGCTACACTCTTCCACGCTGTGGCGGGCCGCTACGGAAGTCTGCTGCTTGACCATCGATCGTTGGTCGTGATCGGTACCCAGCTGAGCCTGATCCTGGCGGCGAACCTCACCGCCTTTGCCTTGCGCTTCGATGGTGATATTCCCCCGCAGTATCGGCTCATCATGTGGAAATATCTTCCCGTTGTCCTGCTCGTCTTTGGATCGGGCTTGTGGGTATTCGGGATTCAGCGGGGGCTCTGGAGATATGTCGGGATCCATGATCTGGCGAGGATCTTGTGGGCGTCTCTGGCCGGTTCTGCGATCTTCTATGCGGTCGTTCATCTGCTCATCGGGAACACGCAGTATCCGAGATCCGTCATTATTCTGACCGGCCTCTTGAGCGGGTTGTACCTGGCGGGCATTCGATTGGCAGTCCGATGGTTCCGGGAGTGGCTGCAGATTACCGGTTCGAGTGCGAGGCGTGTGCTGGTCGTCGGAGCGGGAAATGCGGGGGAGTTACTCGTGCGGGATATGCTCTCCGACTCCGGCTATAACAGCAAACCGGTGGCCTTCGTGGACGACGATCCCGTCAAACGGAAGATGAAAATCCATGGGATTCCCGTCGTGGGTAGGATCGTTGATATTAAGGCGGCGGCAGACCGGTTCGGAGTCCACGAAATTGTCGTGGCCATTCCGTCGGCTTCGACGGCGGTGAAGCAAGCCATTCTCGCCGCTTCCGAAGGCTGCACGGCGCCGATCAAGATCCTGCCCAGCGTCAAACGGTTGCTCGGCGACCCGGTGTCGCTGCAGCAGGTCCGGCCGATGAGTCTCGAAGATTTGCTTCAGCGTGAGCCGATTCAAACCGATCGTCAGGAACTGCATCCGTTGATCGAAGGAAAGACCGTCCTGGTTACCGGAGCGGGCGGCTCTATCGGTTCCGAATTATGCCGGCAAATCGCTCAGTACAAGCCGGAGTCGTTAGTCTTGTTCGAGCAATATGAGAATTCGCTTCATGCGCTCCTCTTGGAGCTGCGAGCTGCGTTCCCACATGTCGGTGTGTTGCCGGTCGTCGGTGACGTCACGATGCCGGATCGTGTCGGAGAAATTTTCAGGCAAACAGGTCCCGATATCGTGTTTCATGCGGCGGCGCACAAGCATGTGCCGCTGATGGAATTGAATCCGAAAGAAGCGGTCCGGAACAACATTGTGGGGACTCGTATCGTGGCGGAAGCCGCGCTGAGGATGAGCGTCGATCGGTTCGTCTTGATTTCGACGGACAAAGCCGTCAATCCCTCAAGCGTCATGGGGGTCACCAAGCGGATTGCCGAACACGTCGTGCAAGGTTTCAGCAACAAGGGTTTAACAAAGTTTACCGTCGTACGGTTTGGAAACGTGTTGGGAAGCAACGGCAGCGTGGTGCCGCTGTTTGCCGAGCAGATCAGGAAGGGCGGGCCGGTGACCGTTACCGATCCGGAGATCAAGCGGTTTTTCATGACGATCCCGGAGGCGGTTCAATTGGTGCTCCAATCCAGCCTGATGGGGCAGGGGGGGGATGTATTTGTCCTCGATATGGGCGAACAGATTAAGGTGGCCGATCTTGCGCGGAACATGATTGTGTTATCCGGTCTGGTGCCGGGGAAAGACATTGAGATTATCTATACCGGTCTGCGGCCTGGAGAAAAACTGTACGAAGAACTGTTTGAAGACAGTGAGCGGGTCGAACCCACCACGCACCCGAAAATCAACCGCGCCGTCGGTGGTCCGGTTCCCGTCGAAGAGCTTGATCGGTGGCTCGACGGCCTGCCGGTCAGCTTGCCGGCCTGCGAGGAGGATGAACTTGTACTGGATCTCAAGCGGTTGGTTCCGAGCTTTCGTCCCGGCGTATCGCAGGGAGTGTCGTAGTCAGTATTCTTCATGAATGCCTCTGTTGTAATTTCCGCGCGCCGTTCCCGCGCTCAAGCAAGACGGGCGAGATTGGCGGGACAAGCAAGACTGGCAGAGACCGGACTTGCTCGTCATGCGAGTCGCGCTCTGCAAGCTTCTCGCGCATCACTCCACCACTTCGCCACAAACCATAATCAGTAAATGAGTGTAACAACGTGAGCATTCTGGTTACCGGCGGAGCCGGGTTTATCGGTTCGAACTTTGTGCTCGATTGGCTGGCACAAGAGGCTGAATCAGTCGTGAATCTCGACAAACTCACCTATGCGGGCAATCTGGAGAATCTCAGCAGTCTAGAAGGCGATGCGCGACATATTTTCGTATGTGGCGATATCGGCGATGCCGGGCTGGTCGGCCGGTTGCTGGCGGAGCATCGTCCACGCGCGCTCATCAATTTTGCCGCGGAAAGCCACGTCGACCGTTCCATTCACGGCCCCGGCGAATTCATTCAGACCAACATCGTCGGCACTTTTCATCTGCTCGAATCGGTGCGCGCCTACTGGAAGGGACTGGACGCCGAGGCTCAACGGGGTTTTCGATTTTTGCACGTCTCCACGGACGAAGTGTATGGCTCGCTGGCGCCAGAGGCGCCGGCCTTCAGCGAAAAGAATCGCTACGAACCCAATAGCCCCTATTCGGCCAGTAAGGCCGCCAGCGATCATCTCGTGCGCGCCTATCACCATACCTATGGATTGCCGGTCCTGACGACCAATTGTTCGAATAATTATGGCCCGTACCACTTCCCTGAAAAACTTATTCCCCTGTGTATCCTGAATGCACTCGCCGGCAAGCCGCTGCCACTCTATGGCGACGGCCGGCAGGTTCGTGACTGGCTGTATGTCAAAGACCATTGCAGTGCGATCCGCCGGGTGCTTCAGGCGGGGATCGTGGGTGAAACCTATAATGTCGGCGGCTGGAGCGAAAAGACGAACCTCGAAGTTGTCCAAACGCTCTGCGATATCCTGGATAAGCTAGCCCCACCGGCCACTCGCCACTTGCCACTTGCCACGTACCGTTCCCTGATCACCTTCGTCACGGATCGTCCGGGCCATGATCGGCGCTATGCCATCGATGCCTGCAAGATCGAGCGGGAACTCGGTTGGAAACCCGTAGAGACTTTCGAGAGTGGTCTTCGTAAGACGGTCACATGGTATCTTGGCAATCAGGGCTGGGTGACCAATGTGATGAGCGGAGCCTATCGTGAGTGGTGCGAGAGGCAATATGGCAAGTAGCAAGTGGCAAACGGCGAGTGGCAAGCCTCATCAACGGCTGGAGCTTTGGCAACAGGCAATGCTGCTGGTCAAGGAGATTTACGCTGTGACCACCGGCTTCCCAAAGGAGGAAATGTTCGGATTGGTGAGCCAGATGAGGCGCGCAGCCGTATCCATCCCCTCCAACATTGCTGAGGGTGCGGCACGAGAAGGCGACAAGGAGTATTCTCATTTCTTGAGTATCGCCCGTGGTTCATTGAGCGAACTCGATACACAAGTTCAAATTGCCGTGATGCTGAGCTACATTGCTGAGGATCACCCTCTGCATGGCCTGCTTGATCGTGTCGGAAAACTGCTAAGTGGATTCAGTAAAAAGCTAAAAATGGATGTGGCAAAGAAATGACAGCGATCAACCCTTCGCTGCCTGCCACTCGCCACTCGCCGACAGCCATTCGCCAAATGCAAGACCTCGCATGAGCATGATGAAGATACTCTTAACCGGCAAGAATGGTCAGGTCGGATTTGAGTTTCAGCGCACACTGGCCCCGCTCGGGGAGCTGCTCGCGGTGGATCAACCTGAGTGCGATATGGCCGATGCGCAGGCTATTCGGCGCCTTGTGCGGTCATTCAACCCTGACATTATCGTCAATCCCGCAGCCTATACTGCCGTGGACAAGGCTGAAGCAGAGACCGAATTGGCGCATGCCGTCAATGCGGTTGCTCCGGGAGTGTTCGGAGAAGAAGCGGTAAAACTAGGTGCTTGGGTTGTGCATTACTCCACCGACTATGTGTTCGATGGGATAAAAACCGGCTCGTATACAGAAAACGATGCGACCAATCCGCAATCCGTCTATGGACGGACCAAACGGGATGGCGAGATTTCGCTCCAGCAAAGCGGGGCGCGGCATCTCATCTTCCGGACAAGCTGGGTCGTGGGAGCCCATGGGAAAAACTTTGCCAAAACCATCTTGCGATTGGCGGAAGAACGTGACCACCTGACGGTCGTGGCCGATCAGTATGGCGCGCCGACATCTGCGGCTCTGCTGGCGGACGTCACAGCTCAGGTGGTTTGCCAGAAGCAGCGTGAAGGGGGAGACAGATTTCCATTCGGGTTGTATCACCTGGTGGCCGGGGGTGAGACTAACTGGTGTGACTATGCGCGGTTTGTACTGTCCGAAGCTCTTGCGGCCGGTATGAGCCTCAAGCTCCGACCGGAGGCCATTCAGCCCGTTCCGACCTCCGAATATCCCACCCCCGCCAAACGCCCCGCCAATTCACGGTTGGATACCGGTAAGTTCCGCAGGGCTTTCAATCTGGAATTGCCGGATTGGACAATCGGAGTGAGGCATGTGTTGCAGCAGATTCTGGCAGATGGGAAGTCGCAAGTGGCAAGTCGCAAGGAGGAAGTAATGGGTAAACAGCATGGATGAACTCACCTCGGACCACTCGCCACTCGCTACTAGCCAAAGAAAAGGCATCATCCTCGCCGGGGGATCCGGCAGCCGTCTGCACCCGGCCACGCTGGCAATCAGCAAGCAGCTGCTGCCGGTGTTCGATAAGCCGATGATCTATTACCCTCTCAGCACGCTCATGCTGGCGGGGATACGCGAGATCTTAATCATTTCCACGCCGCAAGATACGCCCCGTTTCGAGCAATTGCTTGGCACGGGTGAACAATGGGGATTGGATCTGCGCTATGCCGTGCAAGCATCACCCGATGGTCTGGCGCAAGCGTTCATCATCGGCGAATCTTTTCTTGGCAACCACTCATCAGCCCTGGTGCTTGGCGACAATATTTTCTATGGGCACGAGTTTCAGGGCCTGCTGAACAGCGCGATGGGCCGCGTCGGGGGAGCCAGTATCTTCGCCTATCACGTTCAGGATCCAAATCGATATGGTGTCGTCGAGTTCGACGCGAACGGCAATGTACTGTCGCTGGAAGAAAAACCCAAACAACCAAAGTCCAGCTATGCCGTGACCGGTCTGTATTTCTATGACAACCATGTCTCCGAACTGGCAAAAAGTCTGAAGCCTTCTGCTCGAGGCGAACTCGAAATCACTGACTTAAACCGCCTGTATCTGCAACGAGAGACGCTCAAGGTTGAAATCATGGGACGCGGGTATGCCTGGCTGGACACCGGAACGCATGAATCGCTGCTTGATGCAAGCCAGTTCATTGCCACTCTTGAAAATCGCCAGGGGCTTAAAGTGGCCTGCCCGGAGGAGATTGCCTACCGGCAGCGGTGGATTGATGCGGGCCAACTTACAAGGCTCGCGCAGCCTCTGATGAAAAATGGGTATGGGCAGTATTTGCTGCGCATACTGGATGAACGGGTATTTCGATGAAGTCGGCGCAGTGTGCAATCCCAGGCGTGATATTGCTTGAACCCAAGGTATTCGGAGACGACCGGGGGTTCTTCTTTGAGAGCTTCAATCACGCAAGATTTGAAGAAGCCATCGGCAGATCCGTGACCTTTGTGCAAGACAATCACTCCTGCTCAAACAAACATGTGCTTCGCGGCCTGCACTACCAAATCCGACAGCCGCAGGGAAAACTGATACGTGTCGTACGAGGCGAAGTCTTTGATGTAGCGGTTGACATCCGGCGATCATCGCCGACGTTCGGGCAGTGGGTTGGCCAGACACTCTCGGCAGAGAACAAGCGCCAACTCTGGGTTCCAGAGGGGTTTGCGCATGGCTTCGTCGTCCTGTCGGACACAGCGGAGTGTCTCTATAAGACCACCGACTACTATGTGCCCGAACACGAACGGTGTATAGCCTGGAACGATCCGGCCCTCGGCATCAGGTGGCCTCTCAATGGCACGCCGGTTCTATCCGCCAAAGACCGGCAAGGCACATCTCTGGCTGAAGCGGAACACTTCACATGAATGGTGTAGCCGGAGCTACCGTGAATAGTTGTCGAAAGTTCTCTTGGCTAAATTGTCTTTCGCAAAGTCCTGTGGGGCGGGTATGATGGCTCCCGACCGACAGACACCATCGACTTTTCGAGGAACACATCAATGAAGGCAAAAACTCAACGAACTGTGGCCAAACGGCCCCCCGTGCGGGAGCTGCTGCGAAACATTCGATTGTTCGCCACGGACGTGGACGGCGTATTGACCGATGCTGGGATGTATTATTCCGAATCGGGGGATGAGTGGAAGAAATTCAATACCCGCGACGGAATGGGGATCAAACTGTTGCAAAGAGCCGGACTTGTTACGGCGATCGTGACGCAGGAGCGTACCAGGTTGGTAGCGCGGCGCGGTGAAAAACTGGCGATTCCAGAAGTGCATCAAGGAGTCATGGACAAATTGTCGTTGATTCTCGAGATGGCGGCGCGGCATGGTTTGACGTTAGAGCAAGTGGCCTATATCGGCGATGACGTGAACGATCTTGAATCGCTACGCGCGGTCGGCTTTTCCGCGGCCCCCGCCGATGGCATGCCGGTGGTGTGCGAGGCGGTGGATTATGTGTGCCATAAGAACGGCGGGGAGGGAGCGGTGCGCGAGTTGGCGGAGATGATCCTGGAGGCGCAGGGGTCGAAGTCGCAAGTCGCAAGTCGCAAGTCGCATGCCCCAGGTTCTGGGAAACGTCCGTAGAGTATGGCAGGAGACTCCAGGTATGTCTTTTCGTAGACCTCGAACAGCAAACCGTGATCTGCAGTTTCCGCTCTATCCGGTGATTATGGCGGGAGGGAGCGGGACGAGGTTTTGGCCGTTGAGCCGGCATCTGTTTCCGAAGCAACTCCTGCGTATCGGCGGAGAACAGACGTTGATCCAGCAGACTATGCAGCGGGTTTCAGGTTGCGCGAAGCCGGCCCATGTTTTCATTTCGACCAATGCTGCGCAAGCAGAGTTGATCAAAGGACAACTGGCCGATTGGAAGGATGATCTCAAAGACAATTTTGTCCTGGAGCCGGAAGGCCGAAACACGGCGCCCGCCATCGCGCTAGCGGCGATCGAAATCCTTGCGCGTGATCCGGAGGCCCTGATGCTGGTCGTGCCCGCCGACCATGTGGTGACCGGACAGCGAGATTTTGAATCGGCGGTCAAGCTTGCGTCGGAATTGGCAGCCGATGGATATCTGGTGACGTTCGGAATCGAGCCGGTCAGGCCGGAAACCGGGTATGGCTATATCAAGCCGAACAACAAAGTCATGTTGGGCAAACAAGGCAGGTTGCGCGGCTACCGAGTTCGGAAATTTGTGGAAAAGCCCAATGCGGCCAAGGCGGCCCAGTACCTCAAGGCAGGGAACTACTTTTGGAACAGCGGCATGTTCGTCTGGCGCGCTGCGACGATTCTGGAAGAGATTCGTCGGTACCAGCCTGCGGTTGCCAAGACGATGGATCGAATTGCGACACTCAAGTCCGCCGGCGCATCCAGACAGGCCATCGATGACGCCTATCGTGCTGTGCCGTCAGTCTCGATTGACAATGGCGTGATGGAGCAATCCTCAAAGTCGGCTGTGGTGCCGGTCTCGTTCAAATGGTCTGATGTAGGGAGTTGGGGGAGCTTGGACGAAGTGGCGGCGAAGAGCAAGGCCGGCAACGTGATGACGGGGCGAGTGGTCGATATCGGGAGTGCCGACTCGATCGTCTATGCCGACCGGCGGGTGGTGGCCACGATCGGTTTGCGCGATATGGTGGTGGTGGACACTCCGGATGCTACCCTGGTCTGTCCCAAATCGCGCGCGCAGGATGTGAAGAAAATCGTCGACATCCTCAAGCAGCAGCAAGCGCCCGAGCATTTGGAACATCTCACCGTTCATCGGCCCTGGGGGTCGTACACCGTTCTGGAAGAGGGGCCTGGTTTCAAGGTGAAACGAGTGACGGTCAATCCTGGCGGGCGACTCTCGCTCCAATTGCATCACAAACGCAGTGAACATTGGGTGGTCATCGCCGGCACCGCGCGTGTGACCAGAGGCGAAGAGGTTTTTGATTTGCAGATCGGCCAGAGTACGGCTATTCCGGTCGAAACGACGCATCGTTTGGAGAATCCAGGCCTTGATACGCTGCACATTATTGAGGTGCAGAATGGACCGTATCTTGGCGAGGATGATATCGTCAGATTCAAAGACGAGTACGGCCGGGTGACGAAGCACTGACGGCTGACAAGCGAACAAGCTGACAGGTCTGCTGGTCACAAGGTATCCACTTGTCAGCATTCTTTCCTGTCAGCATGTCACCAATTTTGAGGAGACCTCATGGGTTTATTCCGTGAATACGACTTGCGCGGGATTGTCGGCAGTGAGCTGACGGTCGAGATGGCCGAACGTGTGGGGTTGGCCTATGCGACGTATGCCTCAGGGCGCGGCGTCAGGACGATCAGTCTTGGCCGTGACGGCCGGCTCAGTTCTCCGAGCCTGCATCAGTCGCTTCTGAAAGGGCTCCTCGACGGCGGACTTGATGTGATCGACATCGGGGTCTGTTCTTCGCCGCTGGTGTATTTTTCGTTGTTCACTCTGCCGGTCGGCGGCGGCATCATGATCACCGGCAGCCATAATGCTGCCGAGTACAACGGGTTTAAGATCTGTGTCGGCAAAGAAGCAATTCACGGCGAGGCGATTCAGGAACTTCGTCGAGTGATGGAGAAGGGCGTATTTGTGTCGGGGGCCGGGCGTCTGTCCGAGTATGCGATCATTCCGGACTACCTGGCCTACATCAAGAAGAGTTTTGCGGGAGTGAATGCCCATCGACTGCATGTCGTGATCGATTGCGGAAACGGCGCGGCATCGCTGGTGGCGACGCAAGCGCTGGAGCTGCTGGGCTGCAAGGTGACGGGGCTGTATTGCGATCTCGACGGACGGTTTCCAAACCATCATCCGGACCCAACCGTTCTCGACAATCTTTCCGACCTCATGCAAACAGTGAAGGATCAGAAGGCGGATGTGGGCATCGGGTACGACGGGGACGCGGATCGAATCGGCGCGGTGGACGAACGGGGCGATGTGCTCTGGGGTGACCGGCTGCTGGTCGTGTATGCGCGGGATATTCTGGCCGTGAAGCCCGGCGGTGCGATCATCTCAGAAGTAAAAGCCTCGCAGAGCCTCTATGACGATATTGCCGCGAAGGGCGGGCGTCCAATTATGTGGAAGACTGGCCATTCGTTGATCAAGGCGAAGATGAAGGAGGAGTCCGCCGTCCTCGCCGGTGAAATGTCCGGCCATATGTTCTTTGCCGATCGGTACTTTGGATATGACGATGCCGTCTATGCGTCCTGCAGATTGATCGAGATTTTGGCGAAAGGGACGCAGCCGCTCTCGGCCCTGGTTTCCGACTTGCCGAAGACCGTGGTGACTCCGGAGATTCGTGTCGACTTGCCGGATACCGTCAAATTTGATGTGGTTCGATCGATTCAGGCAAGATTTGCGGATTATCTAAAGACGAAGCAAAGTCTGGGGCCTGCCGATCTGGTGCTCCGAGACCTCATCACGATCGACGGTGTCCGGGCCGTATTCGACGGTGGGTGGGGGCTTATCAGGGCCTCCAACACGCAGCCCGCGCTGGTCTTGCGATTCGAAGCGGTATCCTCCGAGCGCATGAATGCGATCCGCTCGCTGATTGATCAGGAACTGTCTCATGCGAGACGGACGCTCGGGCACTAGCCATTGTTCTCTCTCCATCCGGTGTGTGCATCATGCGCTGGCACCACGTGGTCGCTCTAGGCTTACTGGGCCTATCCCTGCCTGTTCACGCCGCTGATTCCACGCATCCATTTCGGATCGGTGAACGTCTGACATACGAAGTGTCGTGGCTTCATATCACTGCGGCTACTGCCGTGATGGAAATCGCCGGTATGGAGCGCGCCGAAAGTCATATGCCCGCCAAATTGGTCGGAACTGCGCAGTCCAGGCCGGTTCTTACTGCCTTTTTCCCTGTCGACAATCGGGTCGAATCCGAAATCGATTTCACCACGCTCGTGCCGAAGCATATGACGTTCCGTCGACGGGAAGGGAAGAAAAAAGAGGACATTGAGTATGTGTTTCATCAACAGGAGGGGACCGTCACAGCAGTCAGAGGAGGCACTGCCGAATCGTTGCCGATCCCTGTAGGGACCCAGGACATCATCTCCTGTCTCTATTATACGAGGAGTGTCTTGCCGTTGAAGCCCGGTGCATCGCTGACGATGAATGTGTATCACGACAAGAAGAATCGGCCGGTCGAAGTGCGGGTTGAGGGGATTGAGACTATCGAAAGCCGTTGGGGAGACATGGAGACTGCGCGAGTGCTGGTGATTATGCCGTTTCACGGGCTCTTCATGAACCAAGGGAATATCCGGGTGTGGCTGACCACCGATGAACGCCGCATTCCTGTGCGTATGAAAGCGAAAGTAATTCTGGGATCGATCGTCGCCGATCTGGTTGATGGGGTTTCCGGGGTCGGTCTTGCGAAATAAGCGCAGGATCATTGATTGTTGTTCAGGCAAGGCAAACCCGCTATACTGTTGTTTATCATGAGAGAATTTCCTCTTACGTTAAGCCGATTTATTGTCCAGAACCAAGCCTCGCATCAAGGTGCGACGGAGGAGTTTACCAGCCTTCTGACCCAAATCGGCCTGGTCGGGAAGCTCATCGCGCAAGATCTTCGGCGTGCCGGGCTTATCGATATTATGGGAACGACGGGTGGCTCCAACGTACAAGGAGAAACAGTCAAGAAACTGGATGTCATTGCCAATGACGCTTTTGTCAAAGTCTTTCAACACAGCGGATATGTCTGTGCCTTGGCGTCGGAGGAAATGGAAAAACCGATCTCACTGCCGGGCAATTGGCCTCAGGGCAAGTATATGTTGCTCTTCGACCCGCTCGATGGGTCTTCGAATACGGATAACAACATGCCGCTCGGCGCCATTTTTTCCGTGCTCAAGTATGACCGGGCCGATCGATTGCCGACCGATGAGGAGTTAGTGCGCAGAGGTACGGAACAGGTGGCCGCTGGCTATTTGTTGTACGGATCGAGCACGATGCTCGTCTACACGGTCGGGCAAGGCGTCCATGGTTTTACACTTGAACCTGGTCTTGGCGAATATCTGTTGTCGCATACACTGATCACTATTCCTGAGAAAGGCAGGGTTTATGCTGCCAATGAGGGCAATTACCACAAGTGGCCGGCCGGAACGAAAAAATATTTCGACTTTCTCAAGGTTAGCGACAAAGCGACCGGCCGTCCATACAGCGCCAGGTATTCCGGCTGTCTGGTGGCCGATGTCCACCGTCTCTTGATCGGAGGCGGGATCTATCTCTATCCAGGCGAAACCGACAGGCCCGACGGGAAGCTGCGCTTGCTGTATGAAGCAAATCCACTTGCGTTCGTCGTCGAGCAGGCAGGGGGGAAAGCTTCGACAGGGACATCGAGGATCATGGAGGTAGAAGCCAAGAAGTTACATCAGCGTGTACCGTTGATCATCGGAAGCCGGCAGGACGTAGAAACGGCGGAAGCCTTCATTCAGGGCAGAGCATAACAACGATCGGTTGCGTGCCACGCCCGTCTCGGTTACTATTTCATTACTGCAGCAAGTTGTGACGGTTCAACGGCGGAGTGATTGATTCGGACAACGACCAGAGATGTAGCCGGGGAGGATACGTATGGGAGATCGGGTTCAAGAGATTCTGAGCTGGTACGGCAGTGATAATGCCGGTACCAAGACCAATATCGCGCGCATGCTGCGATCCGGCAAGCTGGCGGGGACTGGTAAGCTGGTCATTCTTCCGGTCGACCAAGGGTTCGAGCATGGGCCGGCACGAAGCTTTGCGCCGAACACGCCGGGCTACAATCCGCACTATCACTTTCAACTCGCTATTGACGCCGGTTGCAATGCCTATGCGGCACCGCTGGGATTTTTAGAGGCCGGCGCGGGCCATTTCGCCGGGCAGATTCCGCTGATCCTCAAGTTGAACAATCATGATGTGCTGCATGACGACAAAGATCCGCTTCCTTCGGTCACCGGCAGCGTGAAGGATGCCCTTCGGCTGGGCTGCAGCGCCGTAGGATTTACGGTTTATCCCGGTTCAGTCCATTGCAATGCCATGTATGAGCAGTTGAGGGCGATTGCTGAGGAAGCAAAGGAGAACGGGTTGGCCGTCGTGGTCTGGTCTTATCCGCGTGGCTCCGCGCTCAGCAAAGAAGGGGAAACCGCCATCGATGTAGTCGCCTACGCGGCGCACATTGCGGCTCAACTTGGTGCGCATATCATCAAGGTGAAGTTGCCGACTGCCCATCTGGAACAGGCTGCGGCCAAGAAGGTCTATGAAGCGACGCAGATTCCGATCAAGACATTGGCGGAGCGCGTCCAGCATGTGGTGCAGAGTTCGTTCGACGGGCGGCGGATCGTGATTTTCTCAGGCGGCGCGAAAAGCGAAGATAAGAACGTGTTTGAAGAAGCGAAGGCCATTCGCGACGGGGGAGGATTCGGCAGCATCATCGGCCGAAATTCGTTCCAACGTCCGAAGGCAGAGGCGATTACCTTTCTTCACACGATCATGGACATCTATGCAGGCAAGATTCGGTAAGATCGCACGAATATGAAGAGCATGGACCAGGCATGATGAATCAGTCGAATCAAGAACAGAGGCCTCCGCAAGGGGGCCGCAAGTGGATTGTCACGGCGTCATTGTTGACGGCGGGAATGATTATCGGTTTCGTCGTTGCGTCGGATCTCGGTTGGCTGCCGACCGGCCATGCCGTTCCCGATGCCTCGACCGTTCCGATCGCCAGACCGGTCGCGACGGCACCGCAACCCGTCTTGTCAGGCGGTGGCGGACAGACATTCGTTGAGATCGCCAAGGCGGTGAAGCTGGCGGTCGTCAACATCTATGCCAGCAAGAGTAGCGGACGCGGAGGCGGAGAAGGCCCGCATGGGGGGCCCCTCGACGATCCGCTTTTCCGCAAGTTTTTTGGAGACGAGTTTTTCAGGCGATTTGAGCAGCAGCCGAAGGATCGCAAAGAGCGGGGGTTGGGGTCAGGCGTCATTGTCGAGTCCAACGGTTTGATCATCACCAACAACCATGTGGTCGGCAAGGCGGATGAAATTCGCGTCACGCTGTCTGATAAGCGGGAGTTCAAGGCGAAGCTGATCGGCACCGATCCGAAAACGGATGTCGCCGTCGTCCAAATCGATGCGACAGGATTGCCGACCGTCGCCTGGGCCGATTCGGATCAATTGGAAGTCGGCGAGTTTGTCCTGGCTGTCGGCAATCCCTTCGGACTGACGCAGACGGTGACACTGGGCATCGTGAGCGCGCTGGGGCGGGCCGCAGGCATTGCGGAGTATGAGGACTTCATCCAGACGGATGCGGCGATCAATCCGGGCAATTCCGGTGGTGCTCTGGTCAATGTGCGAGGCGAACTGGTGGGGATCAATACGGCCATTTTCAGCCAGAGCGGCGGTAACATGGGAATCGGGTTTGCCGTGCCGAGCAATATGGCCAGGTCGATCATGGGCCAGCTGGTGCAGACCGGAAAAGTTGTACGAGGCTGGCTCGGTGTGTCGATTCAAGATCTCACGCCTGAACTCGCGTCTCAGTTCGGGGTCAGTGAGACAAAAGGCGTGCTTATCAGCGATGTCATGGACGACAGTCCGGCCAAAAAGGCAGGCTTCGAGCGGGCCGATGTCATTATTGAATATGACGGCAAACCCATGGATTCGTCGGCCCATCTCCGCAATGCGGTGGCGCAGACACCGGTCGGAAAGAAAGTCGCGGTCAAGATCCTCCGTGACAAGCAACCCAAAACAATCGAGTTGACCATTGCCGAACAGCCGAAGTCGATGACGCGATCGGGCGAGGAGGATGCGGGTGAGTCGGCAACACCGACCGGCGTGCTATCCGGTCTCGAGGTGCGGGAGCTGACTGAAGAACTCACAAGCCGATACGGGTTGAAGTCCGGGGAGCGTGGTGTGGTTATCGTGCGGGTGAAACCCGGCAGCTCCGCCGAAGAGCTCGGCGTTCGTGAAGGCGATATGATCATGGAAATAAACCGCCAGGCGGTGACCTCGGTCAAGGCGTACGAGCGAATGGCCGGCAAGTTACCGAAGGATCAATCCGTGCTGCTTCTGTTGAAACGACAGGGGCGAACGATTTATCTTACGCTTCGTCCATGATCGGCTGAAGTTCATTTGGTCTATCTGGTCTGTCTCGTGTGTATAGTTGAATGAAGCGAACCGGATGAACCGACAAACCAGATGGACCAGACAGACGCTGTTCCCCGTCAGACCCCGCTAGTCGTCGCCCTTGTGCCCGCCGCCGGGCGAGGGCTTCGCATGGGCGGCTCGGTGCCGAAACAGTTCCTTGCGCTGGGCGGGCAGCCCCTCATTCTTCATTCTCTCCGTGTACTCCAAGCCTCTCCTGTCATTGGTGAAGTCATTCTGGCTGTTCCCCAGAGTGAAATGGACTATTGCCTCACCGAGATCGTGGCCAAACACCGCTTCACCAAGGTGACAAAAGTGGTGCCCGGAGGGCATGAACGGCAGGATTCAGTTCGGCATGCGCTTGAGGCGACTCGTGACGATGTCGAGGTGGTGCTGGTGCATGATGCGGTCAGACCCTTTTTCACACAGCGCATGGTGGCGGAGGTTGTAGCAACAGCCCATGCAAAGGGCGCGGCGATCATTGCTCTCCCCATGAAGGATACGGTCAAGCAGGTAGGGGCCGATCATATCATCGAGCGCACGGTCGATAGGCAGTCGTTGTGGCTGGCGCAGACTCCGCAGGCATTTCGTCGAGATTGGTTGCTGGCTGCTCATCGGAAGGCACATGCGGAAGGGGTGCGGGCAACCGATGATGCGTACCTGATCGAATGGTACGGACATCCTGTGTCGGTGGTCGAGGGAAGTGGAGAAAATATTAAAGTAACAAGGCCGGAAGACATGATCATCGGCGAAGCGATTCTGGCGGCGCGGAAAGGCAGTCAAAAAGTCTGAAGGTCATCCGGCAAAAGAGTCCTCAGGTCTGAAAGTCTATCAAGTCTTCAAGTCGAGACATGAGGACCTTCGACCTGACGACTTTCCGACTTGTGGACATATTCATCATACGAAAGGATGTTCGATGCGAATTGGTTATGGCTATGACGTACATCCGCTCGGACCCGGGCGTAAACTGATTCTGGGCGGAGTCGAAATTCCGCACAACAAGGGACTGCTCGGCCATTCCGATTCCGATGTCCTTGTCCATGCAGTCTGTGACGCGCTCTTGGGGGCAATGGGGGAAGGCGATCTGGGCCGGCACTATCCGAGCTCCGACCCCAAGTATAAGGGGATCTCAAGCCTGAAATTGTTGGTAGATGTCATGTCGAAGCTGAAGGCCAAGGGGTATCGGGTGGGGAATATTGATACGGTCATTGTGGCGCAGGCGCCGCGGCTTGGGAGCTATCTTGCGGCGATGCAGAAGAAGATGGCGGAAACCGCCGGGATTGATCCCGACCTGATCAATGTGAAGGTCAAGAGCGGAGAAGGACTTGATGCCGTCGGAAAAGAAGAAGGTATGGTCGCCCACGCGGTGTGTGTGATCGAGCGGGTCTGACGTCATAAGATAACCGGTCAATGTTGGCGAAGATCAAACAAGATCTCCAAGCGGTCTTTGACCGAGACCCTGCTGCGACCAGCAAGCTGGAGGTCATCCTGACCTATGCAGGATTCCATGCGCTGCTGGCCTATCGGATTTCGCATCGACTCAAAGCGATGGGAATCCCGTTCCTGCCTCGCGCAATCTCACAACTGGCTCGCTGGCTGACCGGAGTTGAAATTCATCCCTCGGCTACGATCGGAACAGGGTTTTTCATCGACCATGGTATGGGTGTGGTGATCGGCGAAACGGCTGAGATCGGGGATTACGTGACGCTCTTTCAAGGGGTGACGTTGGGAGGGACAGGGAAAGAGCGAGGCAAACGGCACCCGACGCTCGGTAATCATGTGGTAGTGGGGGCCGGTGCCAAAATCTTAGGCGGGATTACGATCGGCGATAACGTAAAAATCGGGGCGAATTCCGTCGTCTTGAAGAGCGTCGGAGCCAACTCGACGGTGATCGGTGTCCCGGGCCGTGTGATCAAGTCCCAGGGTGAACGCATGCCGGATGCGACCATGGACCAAGTCGATCTGCCGGACCCTATCAGCGACCGGTTCCTGGCACTCGAACAGGAATTGATCGAGCTCCGCAAAAAGGTGGACGACCGCAACTCCTAAGCGGCTGTGTTCTTATTCGGCTTTCTTCCCGACAATCCGGTCTGATTTGGTTCGAGTCAGAGCGTGAGGCTTAGGCAAGAGATATTGATTGACCGCCCCGGCGCAGCGTGAGCCGCGCCGGGGAGGGGTCTGATGTGGACTAGTTCGATAAGCAATCGCTCATGAATTTCTTTCGCTCGTCACCCGTCAGCTTCTTCTCACCCGCTTCCTTATTGCAGGTCTTCATCTTGTTCTGCTGAGTTCCCTTCCCGCCTCCGCCTTTCTCCGGCTTTGCGGAGAGGCACTCCTTCATAAACGCCTTCCGCTCCTCACCTTTTCCTTCGCCAAACCCCTTTTCATTCGCCTGCTCATTACAGGCTTTCATTTTATTCTGCTGGCCCGGTGCGGCGGTGGCGAACGGAGTCATTCCAAGGCTCAATACAAATAGCGTCAGTGTGAGAGCACGAATGGCTGTGTACATGCCGAGTCTCCTTGGTTGTGAGGTGAGGTGCGAGCACGGGTGCATCATAGCGCAAGTACAGGAGGTTGTCGTTAGCATTCAAATGAGGAATGCCTTTCATGGCCTGATCCGACATGTCAGATCAACAGGTGTGTCGCTACCACCGGGTTCCCCCCCCCCCCCCATATTTTCCTGTTCTCTGAACAGTTTGTCTTGAGAGGGCCTATTGTTGTCGTACGGCAGGGGGCTTAAAAAATAGTCTATGGCAGTGGGAAGATTTCTCCAGGAAAATAAGGTATTCTTTGCCGCAATCAGGCGTTTACAGCAGTATCCATCAAAGTCGTTTCGGTAAGAGCAAGGAAGGGAATCCATGAGTTCAACTCCAGGCGTCACACGATCGAGCCAATTCAAGAAGCTCCTCTTGTCGGAGCAGCTGGAATTCATTTGTGAAGCGCATAACGGTCTCAGCGCGAAGATCGTTCAAGAAGCCGGATTCAAAGGAATTTGGGCCAGCGGCCTGTCGATCTCAGCCCAATTCGGAGTGCGTGACAACAACGAGGCCAGTTGGACTCAGGTGCTGGAGAATCTGGAATTCATGTCCGATGCGACGACGATCCCGATTCTCCTGGATGGCGACACGGGATACGGTAACTTCAATAACATGCAGCGGCTCGTCCGCAAGCTGGAGCAACGCCAGATCGCTGCGGTGTGCATTGAGGACAAGCTCTTCCCCAAGACAAATAGTTTCATCAAGGGGGATGCCCAGCCGATGGCGGACATGCAGGAGTTCTGCGGGAAGATCAAGGCCGGTAAGGATGCCCAGACCGATCCGGACTTTTGTATCATTGCCAGAGTGGAAGCCTTTATTTGTGGTTGGGGATTGGCGGAGGCCTTGCGCAGGGCCGAGGCCTATCGTCAGGCAGGCGCAGACGGCATCCTGATTCATAGTGCGCTCTCGGTGCCAGATGAAATTCTTTCGTTCAAACAGGAATGGGGAAATCGATGCCCCGTCGTGATCGTTCCAACCAAGTATTACGCCACGCCGACCGATGTGTTTCGGCAACATGGGTTTTCGATGGTGATCTGGGCGAATCACATGTTACGAAGTGCCGTGGTCGCCATGCAAAAAACCGCACGGACCTTGAAGGAGCAGGAGCATCTACTCTCGATCGAAGACAAAGTCGCGCCGGTGTCGGAAGTCTTCCGCCTGCAAAATGCCGCGGAGCTGCAAGATGCCGAAGACCGGTATCTTCCCCGAGGCGCCGAAAACACCAGCGCGATCGTGCTGGCCGCCTCTCGTGGCGAAGAACTCCGGGAACTGACCGAGCATCAGCCCAAGACGATGGTGAAAATTCAAGGGGTGCCGATCCTTTCCCATATCGTCGATGCCTACAATACAGTGGGAATCAAGGACATCACGGTCGTTCGCGGCTATAAGAAGGAGGCGGTGACGTTGCCCAATCTGACGTATTTGGACAACGATGCGTTTGCGGAAACCGGCGAGCTCGATTCACTTCACAAGGCCCTCTGCGCGCAGAAGGGCCATGCCAAAGATCTGATCGTTTCTTACGGCGATGTGTTGTTCAATACGTACATTCCTCAGGCTCTCTGCCAGGAGAAAGAGGACTTCGTGATCTTTGTGGATAGCGATTGGCAGAACCAGAGCAGTTATGCCCGCCTGGGAGGTTTTGCCGAATGTTCCCTGCCGAATTCGAAGAGGGCCTTTAACGCTAAGGTCTATCTCAAGCAGTTGGGAAACACCGTGTCACGGGAACGTACCCATGGCGTATGGATGGGCTTTCTCAAAGTATCTCCCGCCGGTACCTTTCAGTTGCAGACGATTCTTCCTGCGATCCTGGCCAACCCTTCCAATCGTAAAGCCGGCATTCCTCACCTGTTGCAAGAACTGCTGAAGCGTCAGTACCCAATTCGAGTGCTGTATACGGTTGGTCATTGGCTCGACATTAACAGCCTCGATGATGTGGTTCAGGCCGGGAATTTTTGATTTTGATTCCTCCTACCGCTCACTCGTAATCGACGCGTATCAAAAACAGTCCCTGTGGAGGGGCTGTTTTCCCGGCAGCTGAGCGATCGCGCGCATTGAGGATGGTTGTGAGACTGTCCGGTGGGCGTTTGCCCTGGCCGACCTCAACTAAAGTCCCGACGATCGAGCGGACCATCTGCTTCAGGAATCGGTCGGCATAGGCTTCGATGCGCAATCGATCTCCCTCACGCAAAACGGTCAGCTGCTGAAGGTGACAGACGGGGTCGTCGTTGTCCGTCGGCTGCGTTTGGAATGATGAGAAGTCGTGTGAGCCGGTGAGTGCCGCTGCCGCCCGGTTCATGGCGACGTCGTCCAGTGGCTTATGGATATGCCAACAGTATTGCCGGTCTACAGCCGGACGTTCTCCTCGATTGAGAAGGCGGTATTCATACAGTTTGCCTTTTGCAGAATGCCTGGCGTGGAACTCATCGGGCATGATGGCGGCCGATCGGACGACGACGGTGTCCGGTAGATGCGCATTGAGCGCCCTGGTCCATTCATAGGGCGTCATGGCCCGGTCAATGCGAAAGCTTACCGTCTGGCCGACGGCATGGACGCCCGCATCGGTCCGCCCTGCGCCAATCACAGGGACGTGTGTTTGCGTGACGCCTTCGATCGCGGCTTCGATCGTTTCCTGAATCGTGGGCTGGTCAGGCTGGCGCTGCCAGCCTGCGTAGGCAGTGCCGTCATATTCAAGAATGAGCTTGATGGTGGGCACGTGGTCGAGGTCTACATCCGGTTATTGGCGAGAAATGCGCTGATGCCTTTGAATAGCGACTGTGCGACGTCTCTGACGAACGCCGGCTTTCGGAGCAAATCTTCTTCGTCGGGGTTGGAAATATAAGCGATCTCCGCAAGAATGCTCGGCATGCTTGTAAAGCGGAGTACGTAAAACGGAGCGGTTTTTACGCCGTGATCATTGATGGCGTAGTGCCCGTTCATGTGCGTGATCATTGATTCTTTCGCGGTCCAGGCCAGTTCGAGCGAGGCTTCAATTTTCTTCGTCGTCAGCAGATCGGCAACCAGATACTCCCACCCGACGCCGGTGCTGCTCAGAGGGGTGCCGTTTTCACGGGCGGCCACCTCAAGCGCACGCTGGTCCTTGGCCTCGCCGAAGTGATAGATCTCGATCCCTTTGATGGAGCGTGAAGGGTGCGAATTGACATGGACCGACACGAACAGGTCGGCATTGTGGCGGTTTGCGTACTTGGCCCGTTCTTCCAGCTCGATGAAGACGTCGCGATCCCGCGTCATGAGCACGCGGACTCCCGGCTGTTGGCTTAACAGTTCTTTGAGCTTCAATCCGACTTTGAGCGTGATGTCTTTCTCTTCTGTCTGGCGCAGGCCAACCGCACCGGAGTCCTTCCCTCCATGGCCTGGGTCGATGACGATGGTCGTATAGCCCTTCGTCGGCGGCGCAGCGGGTTGGAGCGGCGGAAAGCTTGCAGGTGGAAATTGCTGCTGTGTTTCGATGTTCGAAGGCGGGTTTTGCTCGGACGGGCGTGTGATATCGACGACCAGGCGCGGGGGATTTGTGAGTGTGAATTGTTTATAGGTTCGAAACGCGCCGGTCGGAAGAGAAAGCGCGACGGTATGAGCCGTTGTCTGTGTGACGGTGAAAGGAGAAGGCAGGGTGCCGTCGCGTACTTTAAGCTGGGCGGCCTGGCTCAGTGACGTATTCGGGAGAATGAGGAGTACGCGGCTGGGGCTCTTTGCCCGTCGTTCAATCACCTTGGCATAGCGGTCCAAATCCAGGACGAGCCGGGTTTTTTCGGGGCTCGTAAGAATGCGGAAGTCGTGGACGACAACGGGCGCGAGAGAGGCGGTAGTCGCGTTGAGTTTTGCTGGTTTTGAAGATTTAGATGCGCGTGAACGCAGGTCTTGATCGGCCAGTGACGCCGCCCAGAGGGCGGAGACCGAGATGGTGTTGGCTACGGTTGAGAAAAATCCGCACAGGATCAAGGCGGTGAACACTATCGAGAGAATTCGTTGTCGGGGACGCATAGGCATGGATTTCAACTGTAGAATAGACAGACATGAATCTATTCTCAGATGTCATGTGTCTTGTCAAGGGATTCTATCGGTTGGCCGATCGCAAGGGCTGCGTTGACAGGGTGTTCCGGTCCGCGATAGCGTGAGATCTATGCCGATACATCTTATTATTGACGGATACAATGTACTGGGCCGTCTTGGAACGCTCTCTGGCCACATTGAATCGGCGCGCGAATCTCTGCTGCGTGATCTGGCTGCCTATCGCCATCGGAGGAATCACCCTATCACTGTTGTCTTCGATGGATGGCAGCAGGGGCAGCCGACGGAAGGACGCGAACATCGGGCCGGAGTCGAGGTCATCTATTCCAAACGAGGAGAGCGCGCGGATCAAGTGATTCAGCGGTTGGCGCGGGAGTATGGGGCTGACTGTGCGGTGGTGAGTTCTGATCAGGAAGTGGCGAGGTCGGCGCGGGTGTCTGGTGCACTGGTGATCGGTGTGCAGGAGTTTGCAGGGAAGCTCCGGGTTGTCCCGCGTGGCGGAGGGCTCGCACACAAGGAATTGGACGTGCAGGAGGACGCGGCTTCTCCACGTGATCCGAAGAAGAAGGGTAATCCTCGAAAGCTGCCCAAGGCGCTTCGTCAGAGAGCGAGGCAGCTCAAGCGATTTTGAACAGCCGTTTTGCGTTCTCAGTCGTGGCGCGTTCGATCTGGTGCAGAGACAATGCTGGTTCATGAATGGCCGCCAGTTGCCTGGCGACAAACCCCACAAAGGCCGGCTCGTTTCGTTTCCCTCGATGAGGCGCCGGGGTGAGATAGGGACAGTCGGTTTCAATCAGGATCCGATCCAGCGGTACGGTCTTCGCAATCTCACGCAGCATCGTGGCGTTCTGAAAGGTCAGAATTCCCGAGAAAGACAAGTAGAACCCCAGTTCCAGTGCGTCTTTTGCCAGCCAGGCATCTCCGGAAAAACAGTGAAACACCCCGCCGATCTCCGACGCACCTTCCTCCCTTAAAATCGTTATCGTATCTTCCTGCGCTTCTCTCGTGTGGATAATCACGGGCAGCCGCAGTTCGCGCGCGAGCTGAATCTGTTCGCGGAATCGCTCACGCTGTTCCTGGGGCGAGGAATAGTTGTAGTGGTAGTCCAGACCGATTTCGCCGTAGGCCACAACTTTTTTGTTCTTGGCAAGACGGCGGAATTCGTCATACCAGCCATCGCTGATGTGTTTGACCTCGTGCGGGTGGACGCCGATCGAGGCGTGCACGAAGGGGTGCCGCTCGGCGAGGGCCACGGCGGCTTGGCTGGTCGAGAGATCGCAGCCGATCGTAATGAAGGCATCGACACCGGCTTCGCGCGCCCGTGCGATCATGGCTTCCCGGTCGTCATCGTAGCGGGCGTCGTCCAAATGCGTGTGGGTGTCGATCAGCATGCGGGGTATCTGGTTGGTCTGGTTTGTTTGGTCTGTTTGGTTTTTTGGTTGAATGAAACTAACCAGATAAACCAAATCAACGAAACAAACCTGCCAAACAGTTAGACAGGTTTGGTCACGATCATGTCGGCTAGTTCGGTCAGCAGCGAGGCTGTTTCATCCCAGCCGAGACAGGCATCGGTGATGGAGACACCATGCTGAAGGGCCACACCTTCTTTCCAGGCCTGCTTGCCCGGGCTGAGATTGCTTTCCAGCATGAATCCCATAATGGACTGGCGGCCGTCGCGGAACTGACGAAGCACCTCGCGGGCCACGACTCCTTGGCGCGTGTGATCTTTACGGGAGTTGTCGTGCGAACAATCGATCATGATGGGGCGCGCGATGCCTTCGCTCGCGACGGCCGATTCGGCTTTGGCGACATGCTCATCTTCGTAGTTCGTTTTTCCGCCGCCGCCTCGCAGCACGATATGGCGGTCGGGGTTGCCCATGGTTCTGATGATGGCCGTTTGCCCGTCGGCGTTGATGCCGACAAAATGATGGGAAGCGCGGGCGGAGGTCATTGCGTTGACAGCGACCTGGAGGCTGCCTTCCGTGCCGTTTTTGAATCCGACTGGCATGGAGACACCGCTTGCCAATTCGCGGTGGGTTTGGCTTTCCGTCGTCCGTGCTCCGATGGCGCTCCAACTGATCAAGTCGGCGATGTATTGCGGACTGATGGGATCGAGCAGTTCCGTCGCGCAGGGCAGTCCGAGTTGATTGATGCGCAGGAGAATCGTCCTGGCCAATTCCAAGCCCCTCGCGATGTCACAGGTGCCGTCCAGGTGAGGATCGTTGATCAGACCTTTCCATCCGACGGTGGTCCGAGGTTTCTCAAAATAGGTTCGCATGACGATCAAGAACCGGTCACGCAGCTCGTCTGCGACAGGTTTCAGCTTGAGGGCATATTCATAAGCTGCCTCGGCATCATGGATAGAACAAGGACCAACGATCAGCACCAGTCGGTCGCGATCCTGCCCGTGAAGAATTCGGCGGATAGCCTCCCGGGTCTCTACTACCAACGAGGCGGTCTGGTCAGTGATGGGAAGCTTGGTCTTGATGGCGCGTGGAGAGGGCAGCGCCTTAATTTCACCGACGTGCTGGTTGTCGATCGGTCTATTCACAGTACCTTCTTCTCCTATTACAGGCGGCAAGCATATACGAAGACATGAGAGAAGTCTACCAGAAGACTCATAACTCATTGAAGAATAAGATGAACTATCTCTCCGTCGTAGTGTTTGTTTGACAGAACTCTTGGAATTGTGGTACTCGGACCACACTCTTATGGGTACTACGAGTCTCATTGATCGGGTGAGAGCAGGTCTGTCGGCCGGTCTTATTCTTTTGCTTCTTGTGCTGGCACCGTTTGCTGTCGCGCAAGACGTGCATCATGAATTGGCCGCTGCCGACACCGACGGCCATGAACACTCCGATAACGACCTCTGTCAGTGGGTCCAGCACCACACGGCAGGATCGCTTGATTTCGATGCATCGAGACTCGTATTTTGCGAACTCGCCCAGCCGTACGAGTTGCCGGTTGAGCCTCCGCTGCTTTCCGCTGAGCTATCTACCGTCGGTCCTTCGCGTGCACCACCTCATAGCTAGTTTCTTCTCCTGTCAACCCTGAGCTGAGTCGGTAAGCCGGGAAGGTCTGGCTTGTCCGTTCTGCCGATTTTGTTATTCACCATGGGTTCGTGAACGAGGAGGCAAGCCATGCGGCGTGCAGGTTTGTTGGGCGTATATTGTCTGTGGTCGGTCGCGATGACAGTGTCAGGAATATCGATTTGTGAGTCGTCGGCCTACGCAGAGGATGGAAAAGCTGCTATGACGATCGTAGGTACGGTTCACAATCAGGATCTACGGCGGGTCGCGCAAGCGGTCATAGAAGTGAAGGATCAGGAAGGTTTACTTGTGGCATCCGGTGTATCCGATGAAGCAGGGGAGTTTACTCTGTCGGTTCCAACGAGTGGGACGTACTCGGTCAGTGCCGTGCTCGATACCTATCGTAGTGAGTATGTTGTCTTGGCGTTTGGAAACGAAGCGCCCCAACCCGTCACCTTGACTCTCACCAGGACCAAAGAAATTGCTTTGGAGGTGGTGTCACCGTTGCCGCCTATCCAGACCAAAGCCTCGAGCGAGACCTATTCACTCAGCCGAAAAGAGGTCGAAGCCCTTCCACGTGGAAACAATAACGAATTTCACGACGTGTTGTTGACGATTCCAGGGGCGGCGTATGGGGCGCTGAAGCAGGTTCATGTCCGACAGGACCATGCGAACTTGCAGCTCAGGATCGACGGGGTGCCGATTCCCAACACCGTCTCATCGACTTTTTCCGATGTCATTTCGCCTAGAGCCTGGGAGCGGGCCGATATCGTCTTGGGCGGCATGGAGGCCAACGTCGGCAACAAGACTGCGGCGCTCATCGACATCACGACAAAGAGCGGTACGAAGCCTGGCTTCGGGTCGGTTCAAGTCTTCGGCGGCTCGAATAAAACGATTAATCCGTCATTCGAGTACGGAGGGATGGTCGGTGAGAAATTCCGTTTTTACGTCATGAACAGCCATACCACGACCGATCGAGGCATTGAACCTCCCACCCTCGGGCGTTCGATTTTTCACGGACAAAGCGAGCGCAATCAAACGATGCTGCGCGGCGACTATCAATTAGACAATAAAAACAACTTCACACTGCTGTTTTTGAACTCCATCGCGAAATATCAGATTCCCACGCAGCCTGGACAGGCGCTCAATCCAACCATTCCCGGTCTCTTGCCTGGTGGGTTTACGCCGGTCCCGTCGGGCATGGTGGACGAGAACCAGAAAGAAAATAATCAGTACGGTCATCTGGTGTGGCGGCATGATATCAACACCAGTAATTTTTTCAGCCTGGCCGGATACGTTCGTCACACCAGAGCCACGTTCAGAACAGATCCCTTCAATGCTCTGGCCTACGTACCGGACGAAACGGAACCATTCTCGGTCGGCAGCCAAGATCGCACGGCCTACTCGGGTGGGGCACGGCTGGACTACACGTATGTCCATAGCCCACAGCATTTGATCAAAGCGGGTTTCCAACTCGATCGCACACAGGCGATCAACAAGACCAGGCTGTTTACGTTTCTCGATGACGGGTTGGGGAATCCAACGGGGAGTGTGATTACGCCCGGCGCCGACAATCGGCTGGTAGGATGGCGGCAGGAGTTCTGGATTCAAGATCAATGGACTCCGAACGACCAGTGGACAGTGAACATTGGCGTTCGTGGCGACGCGGTGCAGTATCTTCGCAGCGAAGGACAGGTGAGCCCCAGGATCGGGGTGACCTACAAGCACACTCCGTCACATGCCTTCCACGTCTTCTATGGCCGTATGTTCACCCCGCCGAATCTCGAGGCTATTTCGTTCGCGAAGCTGAACACGGCGGGCACAAAGGCAGCACCGGAGGATACGACCAACAACCAAGTCCGTGCCGAACGAGCACATTATTTCGAAATCGGCAGTTATCATGCTTTGACGGATTGGGCGACGCTTCAACTGACCGGCTACTACAAGTTGGCCAACTATCTTTCCGATGCGGGTCAGTTTGGGACGACGCCCCTCTTGAATTACTTTGCGTTTGAGCGAGGATGGACGAGGGGGGCCGATGCTGCTCTCAAAGTACAGGTCACAGACAACCTGACTGCGCGCGGCAACATTGCCTGGGGGCAATGCAAGGGCTACGGCTTACAATCCGGCCACTTTCTCCTAGAAGCGGCAGAAATCGCCGATATCAAATCACCGGGCGGCGTGTTCTGTGACCACATGCAAACATTGACCAGCTCTGCAGTCGTGAGCTACCGGTTGCTTGATCGTACTACCTTCACTGGGCAGATGCTCTATGCCTCAGGATTGCGCACCGCGGTCGAGGGGGGGAAGACAAACTCAACCCACAGTCCCTCCTATACCATCTATAATCTGTCGCTCGCTCATATCGTACCCTTGCCCTGGCATGGACAGAAGTTCCTGCTGGGGTTCGACGTCGTAAATTTGTTTGATGAGGAGTATTTCATCAATATCGGGGAGGGTAGCATCGGGCTCGGTGTGTCGCATGCGGGGATGCCGAGGTCGTACTTTGTCCGTGGCCAATGGTTCTTCTGATCAGAGGCCGAACAAGGGGCTATCGGCTGAGGTCTCAGTTGCCCGTCTCTTTGCGATATGCGGAGAAGGTAGGTCTGAGTTGCCGGGCTCCATGCAGTCTTGTTGGATGACTTCATTGAGTATCAGATGGTATGTGGTATAAGGAGATCAGTAAGAAGAAATGAACAATGGGATGGTTCGCTCATGAATCACCGGGGCTATAGGGGTGTCGTGGTCGTGCTCTGCATGCTGTTTTTCACAGCACCGGCCTATGCTGTGACGGGAGATAACGCGACGCATGAAAGTGACCACGAAGAAGATGCTTTGGAATTGCCGGAGGTACATGTTCATGGATTATCGTTGAACAAGGATCAGCAGCTTGGTCCTGTGGCGAAATCGACTCCCTGGCCCGGCATCCCCCCAGCGCTCGACGGAAGAGAACTCGACGATTGGATGAAAGCCCGTCTATTGGTCTCGAAAGAAGCCAAGGTCACCGTTGTGGTGTTGGAGCCCTGTAAGCATCGAGAACTCACTACAGCCGGCATCACTGCGCTCGGCAAATGGACGTTCGATCCGCAGATGAAGGGCGATGACCCTATTGATGGAGAGCTGACCGTCCGTATCCACTTCAGGACCAGATAACGAAGGTCGCTGGTCAGTAGGCAACGGTCATTGGACAGGATCGAATACAATCCTGATAATGAACGTTGTGATGACACATGACTATTGATCAGTGAGTATTGGCTGATTATGGGTTTGGACGAATCGCTGTTTTTCGTCATCAACGGACTGGCTGGCCGGTCGGCCTCCGTTGATCAGTTTTTCCTCCTCATCGGAAACCGCAGCACCCTCTATGTTCCGGCCGCATGCGCCATCGCGTACTGGATCTGGGCCTATCGCCGGGAAGCACTGCTCAGCGGGCCGATCCTTGCCGGTGCGGTGGGTCTGGCCGATTTTTTAGGGGGGCAGCTGAAATGGTTGTTCGAGCGGGTCAGGCCTTGCCGTGCGTTGAGCCAAGCAATCACTGTTGAGCCGGGTGGCTGCGGAGGCTTATTCAGTTTTCCGTCGAACCATGCGGTGAATGTTGCTGCCGCAGCAGCGTTTCTTCAGGTCTTGTATCCGAAAACGGGTTGGGTGACATGGCCCATCGTCGGGCTGGTCGGGTTCGCCAGAGTCTATGTGGGAGCGCATTACGTCACGGATGTGTTGGGAGGCTGGGTAATCGGCGGTATGCTTGGCGGTGGGCTTGCATGGCTCCTGCTGCAGTGGCCGGCATTCAGAAAAAGTGAAAGGTGAGGGGTGAGTAGTAAGTGGTAAGCGGTGAAACGGAAAAAGTAAAAGGTGAAATGGGAGAGGACTACTCTCCTCGCCCTTCACCCCGTACCCCTAACGCTTTACGCGGAACGCGTTTCCACGCAGCCCAACAACTTCTTCTTCAAGTCTTCGACATCGTACCCTCTTCCAATCAGCACGATTGCCGGCTCCGGCTCATCCAATAGGGTGATCGGAGTGATTGTGGATTGGCCGGGCGGGGAGTATTGAAACTCCTGTAGCTCCGGCGCGTTTGCAAACCGGAAATAGCCTTTCGCCCGTTCGAGTTCTTTCGGCAGAGTCTTGAGCCATGCCAGAAATTGTGGCCGGTTGATCGTTCCCGTCAATCGGATTGCCGTTGCGATGGGATGATAGGCTGCGCGAGGACGAGCTTTTGCCGGAGACTTGTCGAACAGGACATTGGTCGGCGTGGTTGGACCGGCTGAGGCACGCGGAGCCAAGAGCGCCGAAGGGTCGATGCGCGCATGGGTCGTTTCCCACAAACGGGCGTAAGGATTCTGGGTCAGGATCTGGTTGCGGAACGATTCCCAATGGCCTGGCACATAGAGGTCCTGTTTGTTGAGGATCAGTTCGTCTGCGCAACGAATGGCTTGAGTCGTCACATAGGCGCTGGAGTGGCTCTCCTCGGCCGACACCGGATGGAGCAGCGCGATGATCCGTTCAAGCCGGGCCAGCCGTGCCGTATAGAGATCAGTGACAGCATCGACCACTTCCGCCGGGTCGGCCAAACCCGAACATTCCAGAATCACAACATCAGATGAATAGTCGCGCACCAGTTGGGCGATGCCCCAGGAGAGGTCTTCCTTGGTGTCGCAGCATACGCAGCCTCCTGCGAGGTTCATCACTTGCTCGGCGATCGCGCCGGCCCGGGGTCCGTCGATGCTGATGTCGCCGGCTTCGTTCATAAGCACACCGGCCCGCAATCCCTGAGCTTTCCAGTGCTCGAGTAATCGCATCAGCAGGGTCGTCTTTCCGGCGCCGAGGGAGCCACATAGGACATAGAATGGGACCGGCATGGTTCGCTCCAATTCAAATAACGAGTCGGATCACGAGTTCGAGGGAGTCGGGAATCGTATTCTACCCGTAGTGGATGTAACAGGAAAGGTCAATGGTGGTGGGCTAACGCGCCGGTTTCATGGCTGTGGTCGGCAAGCTTTCTAAGATCGCAATGGATGTCATCGGGATCGCAGCATTCGGTTTCCAGTTGGATGGTCATGTGTCTGATGCCAAAGTCCATCGTGATACGGGTTTGGATCAGTTGCAGCAAATCGAGGGAGGGGCGGGACTCGTCGATCATCACATGAGATGTCAGCATGATCAGGCGTGGCTCGACGGCCCAGATATGGAGATCGTGCACATTCTTGACGCCTGGAATGGCCTCGATGGTTGCAGCGACGTGAGAGGCGCTGATGGCGGGCGGTGTTGATTCCAACAGCACTTCCATCGATTCCTTGAAAATGGGCCATGCGCCATGGAGGATTGCGCCGACGACGAGGAAGCTGACGAGAGGGTCGAGGATATTCCATCCCGTCAGCCAGATCGCCCCGCCGCTCAAGACGACGCCGAGCGACACCCATGCATCGCCCAACATGTGCCAAAAGGCGCTGCGGATATTCAGGTCGTCTTTTGCGCCGCGCTGCAACAGCAATGCGATACTGAGATTGGCCGCAAAGCTCGCGGCGGCGATGCCCATGATCCAGTCACCATCGACAGGGACCGGATGCCAAAGCCTATTCATGCTGAGTAGGGCGATACCCAGTGCCGTCAGCAGCAGAATGAATGAATTGAGAAAGGCCGCGATGACACCGGCGCGGTGGTAGCCGAATGTCCGGGTTTCACTCGCCGGCCGTCTGGTGACGATATGCGCATACAGCGCTAGGAACAGCGCGCCTTGATCGACGAAGTTGTGTCCGGCGTCGCTCATCAGCCCGATGCTGTTCAGGAGAATCCCGCCGATGAATTCCCCCAGGATGATAAGGCCATTGAGCGCCAGCGAAAGGTAGAGGCGCGAGCGCAGGTGTTCGAATGAGGTGAGGGAGGTCATGGTTTAGTGTCGCATGCTCATGCAATGAGGGCAAGTTTCCGGGCAAGTTGGTACAGAGGGGACGTAAATGGCAAGTGGCAAGTAGTAAGTAGCAAGGGGGAGTCTTCCGGAAGGGGGCTCCCCTGTGTTTATGCCCGCTGTTGCAAGAGCCGGCGACGTGGGGGAAGTGCTGAGGCGGCAGCTCTTCGCCACTGGCCACTGACTACTCGCCACTCACCCTTCAGTGCTAAGTTGTCAGTCTGAGACGCAACCGTGACGGTGTTTGCGCTAGAGCGTGATGAGACCTTTGAGCTTGGTCCCTGTGGAAGAGGCCAAGCTCTTTGCGGCGATTAGCGTATGCGCGGCACGGTCACCCACCCGCATAGAAGAAGAACTGTTCCGTCTATTTCACCGGAATGCTGATTACCAATCCCCCCATGACATCGTTGATTCTGAAGTCCCGTTTGGGGCTGTCCGGATGGGCGTTATGGCATCCAATGCAGGCCTGGGTCACGGCCAGATCGGGATAGACCGCTTGGAAGTACCGGGTGCCTCCTTCTTTCACAAAGCCGGTGTAGGGTTTCGTCGGATGCGTAAGGACTGTCGCCAGGCCGAGTTTCTCAATCTCGCTGGAGGCGGCATTCCGCTTGTTGATCGGCCACAGGCTGATGAGCCGGTATTGTATGCCGGTGCCCTTTCTTCCCATGATTCGACCGGATTCCATCAGTAGTTGAGCAGGAAGCGGCAGCGAGTTCGTTTCTTCCCAGTTCTCCGAAGCCACGACCACCCCTTTGGCCTGCATGCGTTCGACCACGTGCCTGGTGTAGGCCTCCCGGTCGGCTTCAATCATGGCATACAGATAGTTTGCTACCAGTTCGATCGGCAGACTTGCCGCTGTCCCTTCCGCGGCTGCGCGGTTCTGTCCAATGAGGCCGGTGGTGAACAATCCAAACACCAGGATGAGGACACCCTGTCTGAGTTTGCTGGAGGATAACATGTGAGACCTCCTTGGTTTCTCCACGAATGCATCGGCGCCATACGCCGTGGCTTCATGAAGGGGTACGATACGTAGCTGCTGGAATGATACGCAGTCGTTGCGATGGACAAGTGAATCCGTTGGATCGCCGAATAAAGAATGAGAATATCTAGAGGAAAGTAACGGATAGAACTGACGCAAGATATGCGAGTTACGGGATCACGATGACCATCGGTGCAGTCGGGAGAGATAACGTAAGAGGAGAATTTCGAAGCCATAGCCCCGTTCTCCTGCCGAGATGGTGAGACGAGTCCACTGGATCATACGATGAGTCAGCATACGCTTTGGTGGGCATCAATACAATGATCGCATCTCCGATTTCTGGCTGTGAGCCACTGAGAGAGATTCAGCGCGTGCCCATAACTTTCAAGTCGAGAGCTCCGTCGCTCATGGCCCGGACGTAGAGCGCGTTGACATCGGCGAACACACCAACTCCTTGCACTGACGACACAGTTCCATGCATCGAGATAGTCGGATTTATGGAGCGATTGAGTGCGGCCGTAAAAAGGCCGCGCAGCCGGTCTATCGCCGGCCCCACTCCGAGAACAGCTTCATTCGAAATAAAATCTCGGAATGCAGAACCATAGATCCAATCGGCTTTCTTCAGCAGCAGCTTCTCTGTGGCGGAGTCGTAGCGGATGCCGCCGATGTGTACGGTTTGTGTGAGTACGTTCATCTCCGGCGTCCCGACAAAGTACACATGACCTTGTACATCCCCGGAAAAATCAATCCGGATCACCAATTGGTTCCCGCCATTCCCATAGATCGATGCATTTGTAATTCGAATATGATCATCTTTGTAAGAGAAGCGCGCTCCTTTTAGCCGGCTCGCAAGCGCCTTGGAGAGTGTGCTGTAATCCATAGGAGCATCAGCGACGACGTGGAATTCAGTGGAAGCCGGTTGAGTGTCAAGTTGGGGAAGCGGTGCGGGCGCAGAAGGAGGTTCGGTGCCGAACACGATAACAGGTTTTGCCATGACCTGAATGGTGTCATCGACAACCGGGCCAATCCCTGAAAATCCGGCATGTCGTATTTTTTCGATATTGAGGAGAAGCCACGCGTCCGGTTCTAATTGTATTGGTTTGAGCAGCGTGTTCCACACATCTTCCACGTGGGATTTAACGGTCATCGCGTTGATGCGCGCGACCGCATTGTTCAGCCCTCCATGTACACCGTTCGTCAGCCTATTATTGACTTCCTGGAAAATGTCGCTATCGGCGACGTGCAATTTGCAGGGGTCGGTTGTGTTCACAGCCATGCTGCTTACAGATGCCGACAAGCCGTAATTCGGTGTCAGCCCGATTGCGATATTTCCATTCAGTATGGCTCTTCTTGGCCATTCATTGCCATCGCCGCATTGAGTGATGTGGGGATCAGTTCCAATCTTGTAGCGAAGGGCAGTGCTGATGGATACGTAAGAACCTGGGGGGTCAACACCTTTCCACCAATCGCGGAGTGTAGTGCCTTGATCTGTGCTGATAGATTGCTGAGAGCCTGAGCGATCCATCGCAAAATCATCCCGCTCCGCATAGTATTTGTACGCGGCGCCTTTGGGGGTTTTGAGGTAGCTCCCCCAATGATCAAATTTCTTTGGGATCAGGTTCTCATCGTTGGCTGCATCGAGAAATGCGGAAAGGTCTACATGAATGGGAACGCTGATGGCGGAATCCTCTGCTGGAGCTATCAGGTTCTGTTTCGCCGGCAATTGCGCCGGCTTCGGTGGACGAATGATGCCGTCGCTTATGGAACAGCCCGTCAAGGCTAGCAACAAGGACCAGGCTATAAGAGAAGTGTGTGCTGATTTAGGAAGCATCTGGTTTTCCTTCCGATAATCGGCGACATGTCCATGCCGCCACGCAACCTGCCTCAAGCCAGGACTTGTCATTCGAGGGGGGATCTTACGGGGGCTAGAATACCAGAATCGTAGGATGCTTTGTCACGCCAAAATGGAATGGAAGAGGGCTGCCCCGGGGTTGTAAGCATCTGGCTCCCGACCCGTGATCGGTCACGCCATGCCTGGCTTGAATTTGAGCGCATCGATTCTGAAATGGTTTTGGTTCTGGTCGTCCTCTGTTTGGTCAATCTATTCAAAGGCTTGCTGCAAGATACTGCTGAACGTCGTCTGGTCTCCGGTGCTGATGCGGTTCCCTGGCTGGTGCGGAGCCAGCTGTGAATGCCCGCACGATTGCGATGCGGAATAGATGTCGTCGCATTGTCAGCGTCTCTTTTCGGGTAGGCGCTCGCTCAGTATAGGGAACGTTGCTTGGCCGACCCCGAAATTGCTGCCGACCGGGTCTGCGGCAACGACGCGTAACGTGATACCCTCCGGCGCTTCTGTGGGCAGCGGCACGAAGAACGGAGCTTGGAAGGTGCGACTCGCTTCATCGTAAAACATTTGTAACCGTTCGACGATCCGGTCTCCGATCAGGACCTCTCCGTAAATGCGAATCTTTCGAGAGTCCCAATCTCCATGGGGACGGACCACTGAACCGGACAGGGTTCGGACTGAGGCGCGCAGCGTCACGTCATCTTTGGCAATCAGAGGTTCTTGGGGCTTGGGCTGATGGATCTCGACCAGATAGCCATAGAGATGCAGGACGATGCCGTCATGTGTGAGGTTCTGCCCTGGTATTAAGAGCAGAGTCTTGCTCGCCTTTTGTCGTGCAGCAGGATAGGCGAGAGGTCCCTCTGCCAAGACTTCTACTAATGTCGGTTGCTGTAGATCCAACATAGCAGTGAAGGCCGCAGAGGGGCGAGAGCTGTAAATCGGTTCTTCCATCATGTGAGGTGTTCGCATGATTTGGTTCTGATCACCGGAATCGCCCTGCTGCAAGCCGGTTGCCAGAATCCGGCCGGTCGCGACATTAGTGATGGTGACGCGGGCCCCGCCGACATCACGGCCCAGTACCATGGCACCATGTGCGACAACCCTCACGAGCACTGTCGTCAACTGTGGTCCATTGAGCGGGAATTCGGGAAAGGTCTGGCTTTGGGCCGGAGTTGCCCAGCAGGAGGATAAGAAGACAGAGAGAACCATGCCGAACGGAAAGAGGGCGGCCGGTGTCATTTTACTTTAGTGCCGGGATCGACTTCTTCCAGGATTGTGGCGAGTCCTCGCACCTCGCTATCTCCTGCCGCCAGGACCATGCCTTGCGATTCGATGCCCATGAGCTTCGCCGGTTTCAAATTGGCCACGATGACGATGGTTTTGCCCACGAGTGATTCCGGTTCATATTTCTTTCCGATGCCGGCCACGATTTGCCGTTGTTCCGTGCCGAGGGAAACTTGCAATTTGAGCAGCTTTTCCGATTTCGGCACGCGCTCGGCACTGATGACCTTGGCTGTTTTCAACTGAATCTTGATGAACTCGTCGATGGTGATCTGCGGCGCCGCCGGGGTTGCCGATGCTGCGGTCTGGGTCGTCGGCATGGCAGCAGGAGCCGGTTGTGGAGTTGCAGGTGTGTCGCTCACAGGTGTGGCTCCTTTTTTCGAGGCAGCAGTGGTTTGTGCTTTGGTAATCACTGTTTCGTCCACAGCGACCGTTTCTGTCGCAATCTCAATACGTGGAAAGAGAGGCTCTCCTTTTACAACTTTCCGGCCGGGAAGGTCATTCCAGTCAATTGCCAAAGCTGGGAAATATCCTGACGGATTCCATGCCGAGCCCGTCTGCCTCAGGATTTCCTCCGCTTTCCCTGGCATGAAGGGGTATAGGAGAATGCCAAGTGTTTTTAGAGCTGCAGCAAGATGAAACAGGATTTCATTGAGGTGGTCTTTTGTCCCGATTCCCTTTGCTACTTTCCAGGGTGCTGTCTTGTCAATGTATTGATTTGTTGATTGCACAATCTCCCATATAGCTTCCAATGCTTTCCCAAACTCTAAGCGATCTAGGTGTACATATACGCGTGCAACAACTTCTCCAGCTTTGTCTGAAAAATCCTTGTTAGGCCTGGCGGAAGGGATAATTCCATCAGCGAATCGCTCAATCATGGTCAGACTTCGGCTTAGTAGATTTCCGAGGTCATCAGCAAGTTCGCTATTGATTCGCCCAACAAAAGCCTCCGTCGAAAAGTCTCCATCGAACCCAAACGGCACTTCTCGTAACAAAAAGTAGCGGAAGGCATCGACGCCATAGGTCTCGACCATTTTGTTCGGATCGACCACGTTACCCCGACTCTTGGACATCTTTTCGCCATCCACCGTCCACCAGCCGTGTGCAAAGATGGTTTCTGGCAACGGCATGTTCAAAGCCATCAGCATCGTGGACCAGTACACAGCGTGGGTGGTGAGAATATCTTTCCCGACCAGGTGGACGTTCGCAGGCCAGAATCGGTTCCCGGCCGGTTTTTGTTGCGGTAGGTACTCCAGGGCGGAGACGTAGTTCACGAGTGCGTCGAACCAGACGTAGGTGACATAGTTTTTGTCAAAAGGGAGTTCGATGCCCCACGACAGCCGAGATTTCGGTCTGGAGATCGACAGGTCGCTGAGTTTCTGGGTGGTTAAGAACCCCAGGACTTCATTGCGGCGGGATTCGGGCCGGATGAAGTGCGGGTGCTGTTTAATGTGGTCGATCAGGCGGTCCTGGTACTGTCCCATCTTGAAAAAATAATTGTGCTCGCTGAGCTGTTCGACGGAACGTTTACAGTCGGGACAGAGGCCACCTACCACATCTTTTTCAGTCCAGAACCGCTCATCGAACGTACAGTACCATCCAGTGTAGTCAGCCTTGTAAATTAGCTGCTTATCGAATAGCTCTTGAAGGTATTGTTGAACAATTGATTTGTGCTGAACGTCGGTCGTTCTGATAAAGGCATTGGTCGAAATATTCAGCCGTTTCCAGAGGTCCTGGAACTGTGGGGCTAGCTTGTCGCAGTGGGCTTGGGGATCAATGCCTGCCTTGGCTGCGGCTTGCTGGACTTTTTGTCCATGCTCATCGAGCCCGGTGAGGAAGAACACGTCGCGGCCGCGCAATCGCCAATAGCGCGCGAGGACATCGGCAGCAATCGTGGTGTAAGCGTGGCCGATGTGCGGCACGTCGTTGACGTAGTAGATCGGGGTCGTAATGTAGAAGGTATTCTGCTCGCTCATGGCCGGATGGAAAGATACCAGGTTGGGGACGGCGAATCCAGGAGCCTGTCCGACAGGGACCGTTCTACTGCGGCGAACGATCCACGCCCATCTGCGTCGTTCTCGGCCCGAAAAAATCCTCACCGTATTGCAGCGAATACGCTTCCGGTTTTTCCGAGCCTCTGGCCTTGCAGCTGGCCGCGCCTCCTTCGCCTCGTCACGAAGGCCATGTCGGTCAGGCTCCTAGGCCGGCGCCCCGGTTTGGGCGAGGCCGAGGGCGTCGCGTAGACGGAGGAGAATTGTTTCCAGCGCCATGTGCACATTCAGGTGGCGTGTCGCCTGTTGCTCCGTGCGCTCGATCTCATTGAGCAGATCCAGCAACGAGCCGACATCGGCCTGTCTGGCGTACCGGTGGAGTTGTTCTATCTCGTCAAGATGGAGCAGATGCTCTCGATCGCCGCCGACGAGCACGATGACGAGATCGCGAATCCACCGGCGGAGCCAGGTGAGCACCTCGACGCCGCGGTCGGCTTTTGCCAAACTTTCAGCTGATGTCAGGATGTTGGTAATGGATGTCAGGGCAGCCGGTGCTACCAGGTCGAGGCATTCGCGCTGTCGCGCGCGCAGGGATTCAAGATCCAAGGTGAGGGCCTCTCCAATACGGCCTTCGGTGAAAAGAGTCAGGAAGTGCGTGTCACTCGGCGGGAGTTCCCGTTTTAAGATCAACGCGGCTTCTATTTGTGTGTGAGCAGGCGGTGAGAATCGAAGCGATTGACAGCGCGAACGAATCGTGATCGGCAGTGCCTGCGGGCGGCTGGAGATCAAGATGAACAGCCCATGTCCCGGCGGTTCCTCCAGTGTCTTGAGCAGCGCGTTAGCCGCGCCGATCGTCAATCGATCAGCATCATCGATCAGGCAAATTTTTCGCTCTCCCATCAACGGCCGGTAGATAAACTGTTGTTCAAGATCACGCACCTGTTCAATCTTGATCTGCGGGACAGCCAATTCCTGGTCCGGTTCGATCACGACGAAGTCGGGATGAGTCCGCGCGATAATCTGTACGCAGGATCGACAGAGGCCGCAACTGTCCTGATCATCCGCCGGGTAGGGGCGCTCGCAATTCAAGGCTTGCGCCAGCCGCATGGCGGTCAGCGCTTTTCCGATATGGGCCTCGCCATGAAAGAGGTAGGCATGGGCCAATCGCCCGTGGCTCAGCGCCGCTTTGATCGAGGCGATCGGACGCTCGTGGCCGGTGATGTCGTGAAAGGGCATCGGTTATCGCCGCCGTCGCTTGGGGGCCTGTACGGTGCGCAGCCAACTCAGTACGAGTGTTTCCACGGTGGTTGCGACGGAGTCCAGAGAGGGCTGCGCATCGATGATTTTGATTCGCCGCGGCTCGCGTTTCGCCAACGCATGAAATCCGGCGCGGACGTCGGAATGAAACCGGCGAGTTTCCAAGTCGAGCCGGTTCTGGCCACCGGCCTGTCCGCGCCGCCGTCGGAGTCCGACTCCGATGGGGGCATCGAACAACAATGTAAGATGCGGGGTGAGCCCGCCTGTCGCCCACTCGTTCATCGCGCGTAATTGCTTCAGATCGAGTCCACGGGCGTATCCTTGATAGGCTATCGTGGAATCGGAAAACCGGTCACAGACGACCAACTTTCCACGCGAGAGCGCCGGCCTGATTACATGATCGACATGTTGGCGGCGGGCGGCGAGTATGAGCAGCGCTTCTGTTTCCGGAGCGATGGCTTCATCGGAGCGGTCGAGTAAAATACCGCGAAGCCGTTCTGCGACTAACGTCCCTCCCGGTTCTCTTGTATGCAGGACATCATAACCCTGTGCAGTCAGTAATTGGCACAGGCGGAGGGCCTGTGTGGTTTTCCCGCTGCCCTCGCCCCCCTCCAGCGTCATGAAGATGCCTGTAAGGTTTCGTGATGATAACGACAACGGCGACTCCTGATGGTTTAAGAATTTCGGAGGCGATCCTATGACAGGCCCAGGTGAATAGCAAGGTAGGATTGTGAGAGGTGTCCAGGCCGAGACCAGTCATCTAACCCATTGAAAATAGCAATAAAAAGCTTGCGGCATCTGTAAATAACTCTGTATGATGAGCCACTATAAGTATTACCTTCTATTGGGCTTATTGCGAACCTGGACACGATGCTGAAACCCGCTTTAAAACGCTATTTTTTGACCGGTCTCCTTGTGGTCACCCCGATCTGGGGAACGATCCTTATTCTGAAGACCCTGTTTGTCACGGTGGATGGCATCTTGGGCGATATTGTCGCTCGGCTGGCCCCCAGTCATTATGTGCCTGGACTGGGTATCGTGATGCTCATTCTGTTGATCTTTTTAGCCGGATTACTCACGGCCAACTTTATGGGCCGGGCGGTGGTGACGATTTGGGAGGGCTGGCTGGCTCGTCTCCCGTTGGTTCGAGGAATCTACTCGACCTTGAAGTCCATGATGGATATTCTTTCATTTTCCGATCATGGTTCATACCGCCGTGTGGTGTTAATTCAATTTCCCAAGAATGGTCACTACTGTTTTGCGTTTGTGACGGGAGTGACGAAGGGAGAGACGACGACACTGAGCCAGGACCCATTGGTCCATGTGTATGTGCCGACGTCGCCTAATCCGACGTCCGGATATTTTCTTTTAGTCCCTGAGCGGGAAGTGACGTCGGTGGATATCAGCGTGGAAGAGGCGATGAAGCTGATTGTGTCGGGCGGACTGTATTCGCCGTCAACTCCGTTGACGACGGGGCTTAATGTCGATGCCAAGTGGAAGCAAGTCAAGCAGCCGGATGCAGGAGTGCCCATCGGATGATGCAGGATTAGGATGATCGAGGGGGTTCGATGAAATCGTTGCCGGATCGCCGCAGGGGCGAACCACAGCTTCGTGGGCTTAGTGTGGTCGTCATGGCCGCAGGGCAGGGTACACGCATGCGGTCCAAGCGCGCCAAGGTGTTGCATCGAGTCGCCGGCCATCCCATGGTTCTCTATGCCGTCGATCTGGCACTACAGATGGCCGGGCATCGGATTGCGGTTGTCGTCGGGCACCAGGCCGATGATGTTCGGAAGGCGATTCAGGCGGGGATCGCGGACAAGACGGGAGCTGACTCGGTGACCATTGTTGAGCAGGCGGAGCAACGTGGGACCGGCCATGCGGTGCTGCAAAGTCGCCCGGTGTTCTTTGGAGGAAAAGAACCGCGTCCGACAAACTATCTGATTCTCAACGGCGATACCCCGCTGCTGAAGGATCGCACGGTGCGTGAACTGCTGCGCGTCCATCACTCAGAGGGGGCGACGGTGACCATCCTCACCGCAATGTTGGAGAGCCCGGGCGGGTATGGACGCGTGATTCGGCGGCAGCCCAGTGGAAGTCATCAGGGTGGGGTGGCGTCGTCCGAGGTTCTCAAGATCGTAGAGGACCGGGATACCACTCCCGCCGAACGGGCTGTGAAGGAAATCAACGTGGGGACGTACGTAGTATCGGGCGAATTTCTTTTCGGCGCGCTCGACAAGCTGGAACCGCATAATGCACAGGGCGAGTTTTATCTCACCGACATCGTGCGGATGGCGGTAGCGCAAGGGCAGCGGGTCGTCGCCGTGACGCTTCAGGATCCGGAAGAGGGTTTGGGTGTGAACACCAGGCAACAGCTGGCCGAGGCGGAACAGGTTGTCCGGCAACAGGTCCGTGAACGGTGGCTTGACGCGGGTGTGACGATGCTGGATCCCGGCTCCGTCTGGATTGATGCCGCCGTGACGATCGGGAAAGATACGGTGCTCCATCCGAATGTGACGCTTGAAGGCGGAACCGAAATCGGCGAAGACTGTATCCTTCGTTCCCATTCACGGCTGACGGATTGCCAAGTGGGCGATCGTGTGGAGATTCTAGATCACTGTGTGCTTCGTGAGTCGCGAATTGAAGACGATGCGACGGTCGGTCCCTTTGTCCATCTGCGGCCAGGCGTTCTCGTGAGGCGCACAGCCAAAGTGGGGAATTTCGTCGAAATGAAGAAGACGGACCTGGGGGAAGGATCAAAAGCCAACCACCTCAGCTATCTCGGCGATGCAAAGATCGGCAAAGGGGTCAACATCGGGGCCGGGACGATTACGTGCAACTATGACGGAGTCCATAAACATCAAACGACGATCGGGGATAACGTTTTTCTCGGCAGCGATACGCAATTGGTTGCCCCGGTGACGGTGGGGGACGGCGCGGTCATTGCTGCCGGGACGACTGTCACAGTTGATGTGCCGGCTGACTCGCTGGCGATCTCGCGTGAACCACAGAAGAACCTCGCGGATTGGGCGGCCAAACGGCGTATCATGTTCGAGCGTAACTCTGCCGGTGAACCACAGCCGGCTGGGGATCGAAAGTCCGCCGCGGGGCCCAAGAGAAAGGGGAGGTAGCAACGTTTATGTGTGGCATTGTCGGTTATGTCGGTAACCAGGACGCGGTTCCTATCTTGGTTGGTGGATTGGCAAAGCTCGAATATCGTGGCTACGACTCTGCCGGAGTTGCAGTGCTGCAAGGGGAGAAGATTACCGTTCGACGGAGTGTGGGCAAGCTGGTCAATCTGCAAAAGTCCCTCAAAGACAATGAGATCAAGGGAACGGTGGGAATCGGACATACCAGATGGGCTACCCATGGAAAACCGTCGGAGCAAAATGCCCACCCGCACCGTTCCGATGGTTGTGTGCTCGTGCATAACGGTATCATCGAGAACTATCAGCCCCTCAAATTGCAGTTGGAGAAGGAGGGGTACAAGTTTGAATCGGAAACCGATACGGAGGTGGTCGCTCACCTGATCGGGTGGTATCTCAAGTCCCAGGGAACCCTTGCCGCTGCGGTTCGTGCTGCGACGAAGGATATCCGCGGCAGTTATGCTATCGCGGTGATTTCGGAGCGTGAGCCGGGGATGCTGGTGGCGGCACGATCCGGTTGTCCGCTTGTGGTGGGGAAAAACCAGCAGGGAGGATTTGTCGCTTCCGATGTCATGGCCATGCTGGCCCATACTCGCGACGTGATCTACCTTGAGGAAGGCGACCTGGCAGTCGTTTCGGCTTCCGAGATTCACTTGACCGGCATCGAGGGTGATCCGGTCAAACGGAAGTCTACGAAGATTACATGGGATGCGTCAGCAATTGAAAAAAGTGGGTTTCCACATTTCATGCTGAAGGAGATTCACGAGCAGCCTCAAACCATTCTGGATACCATGCGCGGCCGGTATTCTTATGAGATCGGGGAAGCCGATTTGCCCGACATCGGTTTGACGTCCAGCCAGTTCGCCACGGTCGAAAGAATCTGGATTGCCGCCTGTGGAACGTCCTGGCATGCCGGTCTGGTCGGGAAATATCTTCTGGAAGAGTTGGCACGGATTCCCGTCCAGGTCGATATCGCTAGTGAGTTTCGCTACCGCAATCCGCTGGTCCAGAAGAATGATTTATTCATAGCCATTTCCCAATCCGGGGAAACAGCCGATACGTTGGCAGCTCTACGAGAAGCGAAACAGAAGGGTGCCCGCGTGGTGTCGATCGTCAATGTGGTCGGCAGCACACTCGCCCGCGAGTCGGACGGGGTCCTGTACACCCACTGTGGGCCGGAAATCGGAGTAGCATCGACCAAGGCATTTACTGCGCAGCTCACCGCGCTCTATTTATTGGCGTTGCATTGTGCGCGTGCCCGTAATGCCATGACCGTCGCCGATGGGAAGGCGTGGTTGGATCGGCTTGTCCAGCTTCCGGCACTTGTTGAGCGGGTGCTTGGTCGTGAAGCGGAAATCATGGCTATTGCCAAGCGTTATTACAAAAAGCGGAACTTTCTGTTTCTTGGCCGCGGGATCAATTATCCAATTGCGCTGGAGGGCTCACTGAAGTTGAAGGAAACGTCCTACATTCATGCCGAGGGTTATCCGGCCGGTGAGATGAAGCACGGGCCGATTGCGTTGATCGACAAGGATATGCCGATCGTCATGCTGGCGCCGCGTGACCGATTGTATGAAAAAACGGTAAGCAATCTGATGGAAGTGAAGGCGCGGCGCGCGCCGGTGATCGCCTTTGTGGCGGAGGGAGAGCGTGATTTGGGAAAGGTCGCCGACGCCGTATTTACTGTTCCCGATACCCATCCGATGATGTCGCCGATTCTGTTTACGATTCCCTTGCAGTTGTTGGCGTATCATATCGCAGTCTTGCGCGGGGCGGATGTGGATCAGCCGAGAAACCTTGCCAAGAGCGTGACAGTAGAATAGCAAAAGACTGTTTGTGTGGTTTGTTTCGTTTGTTTAGTTGAACCAGATAAACCAAACCAACCAAAGGAACAGACGTATGCAGATTAGCAGGCAGGATGTCGAGAAAGTCGCGACGCTGGCTCGGCTGCATGTGACCGAGAGTGAAAAGGCTGCATTTGCCAAGCAGTTGAGCGAAATTCTGGCCCATGTTGAACAGCTGAGTCGGTACGACACGTCAGGAGTCGAGCCGACCGCGACAGTAATGGGACAGGTCAATGTATTTCGAGACGACGTTGTCCGGCCGTCGTTACCGACAGAGAAAGCCTTGGCCAATGCCCCGGAACGTGAAGGGGACGGGTTCTGTGTGCCTAAAATCATAGAGGAGCGTTAACCGTCCTGCGTCAACCGTCATTCGGGAAATCCCGGAATGACAAATGGCCAGTGACGAATGACGAGATATTGATGTTTCGACAAATGCTACGTTCGAAAATCCATCGTGCTACGGTGACCGGTGCGCATCTGGAATATGAGGGCAGTCTGACCATCGATCAAGATTTGATGGAGGCGGCCGGCATTCTTCCCTATGAAGCCATCGTCTGCTCCAACTTGAACAACGGCGAGCGGTTCATGACCTATGCGATCAATGGCAAGCGAGGCAACGGAGATATCATTTTGAACGGACCCACGGCTAGAAAAGCCGCCGTCGGCGATCAAATTATCATCTTTTGCTACGAGTACTACAGTGATGAAGAAATCAAAAAACACGCGCCAAAGATCGTGCGAGTGAATGAGAAGAATCGCATCGTCAAGGTAGGCTGACATGCGCGTACGCTCACAGGCTGACAGGGTGCCTAAGCGAAGTCCCTCTTGTCAGCGTGTCGTCTTGCGCGCATCTCAGCGGGTTTGCTGAACGGCTATGTCGATCCATAAACTGTCATTGTGCGAGCTCCAGAAGAAGTTTTCCGCCGGCGAGGTGAGCGCGGCTGAGATTGTGCGCGCGTATGCTCTGCGTATCGGCCAAGTGGAGCCGAAGGTTAAAGCGTTTGTGACGCAGGTAATGGACGCCGCATCGGCTCAGGCAGAGGCCTTGGATCGGCATCTCAAAGGATGGCGCAAAACGAAGCCGTTGACGGGAATGCCGCTTGCGATCAAGGACAACCTCTGTACGGAAGGCGTGGCGACGACGTGCAGCTCGCGCATGCTACAACACTTCGTGCCGCCGTACGATGCGACAGTCGTCGCCAAGCTGCGTGAGCAGGACTACATTTTATTGGGCAAGACGAATCTGGATGAGTTTGCCATGGGGTCTTCCACTGAGAATTCCGCCTTTGGACCCAGTCGCAATCCATGGGACCTTCATCGCGTACCGGGGGGGTCGAGCGGAGGGTCTGCAGCGGCAGTGGCGGCGGACGAGTGTGTTGCGGCGCTCGGGTCCGATACGGGTGGCTCGATCCGTCAACCGGCGGCGTTCTGCGGCGTGGTCGGGTTGAAGCCGACGTATGGGCGGGTGTCGCGGTACGGTCTCGTTGCATTTGCGTCCTCGCTCGATCAAATCGGCCCGATCACGAAGGATGTCCGAGATGCGGCATTCTTGCTCAACGCCATTGCCGGCCACGATCCGATGGATTCCACGTCGGCGGATCGTCCTGTTCCCGATTATATGAAAGCACTGGCAAAGAAGGATCTGAAGAAGGTGCGAGTGGGCGTGCCGAGAGAGTTTTTTGCCGAAGGGCTTGATCCGGATGTGGCCCAAGCGGTCACCGTCGCGATTGAGGAATTGAAACAGCTTGGAGCCGAGATCAAGGAGATCCAGTTGCCGAGGACAGACGCCGCGGTGGCGGTGTATTACGTGCTCGCAACAGCCGAAGCCAGCTCGAATCTTGCCCGTTTCGACGGGGTGAAGTTTGGGCTGCGCGCGAAAGAAACGAAGGATCTGTTGGATTTGTACATGAAGACGAGACAAGAGGGGTTTGGGCCGGAAGTGAAGCGCCGGATTATGTTGGGGACCTATGTGCTCAGCGCCGGCTACTACGATGCCTACTATGGCAAGGCGCAGGCCGTGCGCACGCTGGTCTGCCAGGATTTCGACGCGGCGTTCAAGGAGGTCGATGTCATTGTGACGCCGGCGACGCCGACTCCTGCCTTCAAGCTTGGTGAGAAGAGCGAAGATCCGCTGCAGATGTATTTGTCCGATATCTTCACGATCTCGGTCAATCTTGCCGGGCTGCCGGCTATTGCGCTGCCCTGTGGATTGAGCAGGGGTGGCCTGCCGATTGGAATGCAGCTGATCGGCCGTGCCTTTGAAGAGGAGACGATTCTTCGCGCCGCACACGCGTATGAGCAAGCGACTCAGTGGCATGTCAAGAAGCCGGTGGTACGGTAAGGTGTGAGTAGTAAGTGGTGAGGGGTAAGGCGAATCAGGAGCAAGAAGCGGGATAGTCTAGTTACCCCTGACGCCTCACGCCTAACGGAGGAATTATGACGATGATTGAAATCGCCGCTCTTGTGGTTGCTGTGGCGTTCGCGGTGCTGGTGGGCTATCTGGTGCCGGTGTTGATGCAAGTCCGCAAAACCGTCGCCGAGTCCGAACAGTTGCTGGCGAAGATGAATGCCGACCTGCCGCCGCTGGTAGGAGAACTTCGCGCGATCAGTCAAAACTTGAATAACCTGACGGACCAAGCACGCGATGGAGTGGAGCATGCGGCTGTGTTGTTGCACGCGGTGGGTGAAGTCGGAGAGTCGGTACAGCAAGTCCACAATGTTGTACGGGGGTCGAGTGGTACCTTGTTGACGAATGTGGCGAGTGTGGTGGCGGGATTCAAAGCGGCCACACATGTCATGCGCGAGCGCTATCGCAAGGAAGGAGAACCTCACAATGGCGGATAATCGTGGGTCTACCGCAGCGGTGTTGTTGGCGTTTTTGGGCGGCGCAGCGCTGGGGGCTGTAGCTGCTGTGTTGTTGGCGCCCGAATCAGGAGCCGAGTCGCGTGAGCGGGTGCGGAAGTATGCGCGTCGGGCGGAAGGCGAACTACAGAATCTTGCCGGGCGTGCGGGCGAAGTCTTCGAGGAAGTCGTCGGTCAGGGCAAGGAGTTCGTTGACGCAAAGAAGTCGGCATTTCAGGAAGCCTTCGAGGCAGGGCGCGAAGCGATGAGACAAGAGCGGGATCGTCTGCGCAACGGGGGATCGAACGGAGCATGACCTACGAAGTCGTCGTCGGCGTCGAAGTGCATGCGCAATTGCGGACTCAGTCCAAGATGTTTTGCGGCTGCACGACGACGTTTGGATCCTCCCCGAACAGCCAAACCTGTCCGGTCTGCCTTGGATTGCCGGGAAGTCTTCCCGTCATGAATCGGGCTGCTGTGGAGATGGCGGTGCGTGCAGGGCTGGCGTTGAATTGTACGATCGGCGTGAACAATCGATTTGCCCGCAAGAACTATTTTTACCCGGATTTGCCGAAGGGCTATCAGATCTCGCAGTACGAATCGCCGATCTGTGAGAATGGCTGGTTTGAAATTGCCGTCGGCGAGCGTAAGAAGCAAGTTCGTATCCGGCGTGCACACCTTGAAGAGGATGCAGGGAAGAATATCCATGAAACCGGCACGAGCGGAAGTCTGGTGGATCTGAATCGCGCCGGCACCCCGCTCCTGGAGATCGTGACCGAACCGGATATGAGTTCGACGGATGAAGTCATCGCCTATCTGAAAGGTCTGCGCGATATTTTGATGTATCTCGAAGTGTGCGACGGGAACATGGAAGAGGGCAGTTTCCGATGTGAGCCGAACCTGTCGCTCCGCCCTTCGGGCCAAAAGGAATTCGGCACCAAGGTCGAGTTAAAGAACATCAATTCCTTCAAGGTTGTGAAGGACGCGATGGAGTATGAAATCAAGCGGCAGACAAAGGTGCTGAGCGAAGGCGGGAAGATCAGGCAGGAAACGCGCTCGTGGAACATCGATCGCGGCGAAACGGCGGTCATGCGCTCTAAGGAAGAAGCGCATGACTACCGGTATTTCCCCGATCCGGATCTGGTGCCATTGAAGCTCGACAAGGAATGGGTTGAGGGATTCACGTCGTCGTTACCGGAATTGCCGGCTGCGCGGGCCCGGCGGTTTATCGGCGACTATGGGCTGCCGGAGTACGATGCCGGTGTTCTGACATCGTCCAAAAGTCTCGCAGAGTACTTTGAGTCCTGCGTGAAGCTGTTCAATCAGCCCAAGACGGTCAGCAATTGGGTGATGGGGGAGCTGACGAGGGAGCTGAATAACTCAGGGACGGTTGTCAGTGCATCGCCTGTGCCCCCGGAGCGGCTGGTTGAGTTGTTGAAGATGGTTGACCAAGGCGCGATCAGCCTCAAGGTTGCGCGCGAGATCTTCCCCCAAGTGTATAGCAGCGGGAAGACACCGGAGCAGATCGTCCAAGAAAAGGGCCTCACGCAGGTGTCGGATGAAGGGGCGCTGGAAGCGATCATCACCGAGGTCTTAGCCAAGAGTCCGGCGCAGGTCGCGCAGTTCAAGGAAGGCAAGCCGCAAGTCCTGGGCTTTCTGGTCGGGCAGGTGATGAAAGCCAGCGGAGGAAAAGCGAATCCTGGGAAGGTGAATGAGTTGCTGAAGAGGAAGTTGGGATGAGCGCGAGGTCTGTCGCCGACCAGCCCGTCCGTCCTCGCACCCCGCCCGGTGTAGGGACCCCGCTGCGGGCGGACGGGTGCCCAGTTCAGCGCCACCCGCGTGTAGCATAGTGAGATAAACGCGAGGAGTACGGGTTTGAAACTAGAACCTATCTCAAAATCGATTTGCGAGAAGGTCGAGGTTTTCCAAGGCAGCCGTCAGCTTCACAGGAGATCGAATTTGGCTGAAAATGCGTGTATCGACGCTGCCAGCGTCATGTGCCTGGGTTAAATCGAAACGTTGATTTTCGATTTTGAGATAGGTTCTAGTACCGAATCAGAAAGAGTGGAAGAAATGCTTGCTTGGGCAGCAGCTTAAATGGATTCTTGGAGTTGCAGTGGTTTTATTTGCAGCACAATGCACAGCTCGGGTTATCAATGAAGTTATTGAATAGTTTTAAGCTTACAGGGACCACGGCTCAATCAACAATGAAAAAGAGTCTCCACGACATCTCCGCTATGCACTCATGGCAACATCCGTTGGCTTTGAGACGATTGGCCATAGAGGCGCAATTGGAAATGTCGGATGAAGCCTTTCTATCTAGAGGAGGAAGCCGCGAACAGAAAATACAGGAAGCACTCGTAGGGTCTACTTTTCTGCTGGTTTTTCGCAGGATTGTTTGGCCTGTACTGGGGAGAATGGCGAAGATCAATGAAGAAGCGTTAGATATGGAAGCAATTGGAGGCAATGGAACTATCTCTTCGTTTGAGATTACAGCCGCATATGTGCCTGGATACAGAATTCGCCAAGCGTATAAAGATGGGAATCGACCAGAGATTCCACAATCTGCCTTCACAGGAAACCCAATATCTGCGGAGTGGGTCGCCTCTTCCATTCTTAACAAGACGGAAAAGATTCGAGGGAAAGGAATGCGTCGCCATCTTCTCGTCTATAACAATATCAGTGGTGGGACCACTGACTTCCACAGACTTCCTTCTCTCCTGGGAAACGCGAAAGACGAATGGGATTCGATTTGGGTTATTGCAGGGATTCCTGATAGTGGTTACGTGGCTCTCGTTGCCAATTCTATAGGTCTTAAAAGTGATTTGCGTATCCCCCCTACATTTTGGGGTTATTCAATTGACCGATCGGGTGTCAGAATCTTTGGACAATTTTGAGCGCTAATAGACATGAGCGCGATTAGAAAAATCACAGGCGGGCAGATTGTCGACTCGCGGAGGAATGGTTGATCGATGAGATTCGAAAGAGAGTTGCATGTGGGGACTTTGAGTTTTCCCAACACGCTGTCGATCAGGCGATCATTCGCCACATTTCAGTACAGGAGTTGCGAGAAGCTATTGCGGGAGGCGAGGTCATTGAGGAGTATCCGGACGACAAGTACGGTCCAAGCTGTTTGATTTTTGGGATAACCGGCGCCGGTCGTCCCGTTCACGTGCAGTGCAGCGATCACAGTAGGCCCATCGTGAAGATCATCACTGTCTATGAACCGGATCCAACGCTCTGGATCGAGTTCAAGGTGAGGAGGGCATAATATGAAATGCGACGTCTGTGGGTTTCCGATGACGGAGCGGATGGTGACGTATTCGATACAGCTGGAGGATAAGTTGGTTCTCGTCGAGCATGTGCCAGCGAAGGTTTGCGATCAATGTGGAGAACGGTTGTATAGTCCAGCCACGGTGGAGCGGTTGCAGAAAACGATGTGGGAGAAACGGTCGCCGTCTCGAATACTCCAGACGCCGGTGTTTGATTTTGCCGCAAAGTAGAGCGACGAACTTGCTGATAGGCAACACTTGAACCTTGCAACTGTTTATCTGTTGAACGTGTCGACTTGCAACTTTCAGACTTGATAACTTTTTAATTGGAGCGAAGCGACTATGAGCGCTATTCGTGAGATCAAAGGCAGGCAGATTGTGGATTCTCGGGGGAACCCGACGGTTGAGGCGGAAGTGACGCTGGAAAGCGGGGCGATGGGGAGAGCGGCGGTGCCGTCCGGGGCTTCGACCGGAGAAAAGGAAGCCATTGAGCTGCGTGACGGAGACAAGAAACGCTGGATGGGCAAGGGGGTCTCCAAGGCCGTCGCCAATATCAGAAAAGTTATTGCGCCTGAGTTGCTCGGCAAAGAAGCGTTTGATCAAGCGGGTATCGACCAGATAATGATCGATTTGGACGGCACCAAGACAAAAGGCAAGCTCGGAGCCAACGCCATTCTTGGCGTATCGCTGGCTGTGGCCCGGGCGTCGGCGAGTGAAACAGGACAGCCGCTGTACCGCTATCTTGGCGGAACGAATGCCCGTGTACTGCCGGTGCCCCTGATGAACATCATCAACGGCGGGGCCCATGCCGACAATCGCCTTGATCTTCAAGAGTTCATGATCATGCCGGTCGGGGCGCCGACATTCAGCGAGGCGGTGCGGATGGCGACGGAGGTCTTCCATGCGCTGAAGGCCATCTTGAAGAAGAAGGGACTCAATACGGCGGTGGGCGATGAGGGCGGGTTCGCGCCGGATCTGCAATCCAACGAGGAAGCGCTCAGTCTCATTGCACAGGCTATTGAACAGGCGGGATACAAGACGGGGAAAGACATTGCGATGGCATTGGATTGCGCAGCGAGTGAACTCTACGAGAATGGCCGCTACGTGCTCGAGGCGGAGAAAAATCCGGAACGGTCTTCTGAAGAGATGGTCGGCTATTACGGCAAGTTGCTGGACCGCTATCCGATTCTCTCGATCGAGGACGGTCTCAGCGAGTTGGATTGGAAGGGCTGGAAGATGCTCACGGAGAAGTTGGGCAAGCGGGTGCAGCTTGTCGGAGATGACATCTTTGTGACGAACGTGGACATCTTCTCAAGAGGGATCAAGGAAGGGATCGGCAATTCAATTCTTATCAAGCTCAACCAGATCGGAACTTTGACGGAAACGCTGAATGCGATCGAGATGGCCAAACGGGCCGGGTATACGGCGATTATTTCCCATCGGTCGGGTGAGACAGAGGACACGACGATCGCCGATGTTGCAGTCGCCACCAACAGCGGGCTGATCAAGACCGGATCGTTGTCCAGAACAGATCGAGTCGCGAAGTATAATCAGCTGCTCCGGATCGAAGAGGAATTGGGTTCGGCGGCAATCTATCGAGGCCGGGACGCTGTGCCGAGCCGGTCGTAGCAGCTGGCGGCCTGCAGCCGCCGCCTGCTAATGGTATCTCGCGAAGCGTGAAACGTGAAGCGCAGGACAGAGGCAGAGTGCGTCTCATCTTTGTTTGCGAGATGCGATTCACGAACGACGAGATACGAAATATGTATGCGGACCGCACCATCTCGGCGTGGGGGCAAGGACTCCCTTTGCGGCACATGATCGGTGGATGAAGAGATGATCATCAAGCAAAATCGCGGGCGGCATTGGCTGGACTGGGAGCGCCGCATGGTGAAGGTCGCCCAAGCGGCGGGCATCGGCGCCTGTGTCTGGCTGTTGGTCGCGTTATTCTTCGGCGAGATGGGACTTCCGCGATACCTTGCCATGCGTGATCATGCGGTCCAGCTTGACGATGAGCTATCGGCCTTACGTGAAGAAACAGCATTGCTGCGGAAAGACATTGGTCGCCTGCAGCATGATCCGTCAAAGATTGAACAGCTGGCCAGGGAGCGGCTGGGCTATGTGCGCAAAGGGGAGACCGTATATCAACTGACTCCCGGCTCGGCTGATGAACAGACACATCCGGAGAAACCATGAAGTTTGCAACCGTGGCGATTATCGGGCGATCCAATGTGGGTAAGTCTACGCTCCTCAATCGTCTGCTGGGTGAGAAAATTGCGATTGTGTCGGACAAACCGCAGACGACCAGGACGCGTATTCTGGGTGTGGTGCATGTGCCGGATGGCCAGATTGCGTTCCTCGATACCCCGGGCTTGCACAAGCCGCAGCATCTCTTAAACCGGCGAATGGTTCGGACGGCGGTCGAGGCGTTGGAAGAGGCTGATCTGTTGTATGTGTTGATGGATGCGACGAGTCTGCCGGGGCCCGGCGATCTCGCGGCGGTAGACTATGTCAAAGAAGCCATTGCCAAGCGGCCGCGCCCTGCCGTCCTGGTCGTCACCAAGATCGACCTGGTCAACAAGTTCAAGCTGCTGCCGGTGCTGGAGAGCTACGGCAAGCTGTGTGCCTGGACTGAGGTGGTGCCGGTGTCGTCGGAGACCGGAGATAATATTGATCGGCTGCTTGCCGTCACGATGCCGTTTCTCTCAGAAGGCGAAGGCGCGTACGGCGACGATATGGTGACCGATCAAACGATGCGGACGCTGGCGGGTGAAATGATTCGCGAAAAAATTTTGCAGGCCACAGAACAGGAGGTGCCCTATTCTGTGGCGGTGGACATCGATCAGTTTAAGGAAGAAAACGGGCTTGCCCGTATTTATGCGACGATTCTTGTGGAGCGGGAAACTCAAAAGGGGATCATCATCGGGAAACAGGGAGAGCGGCTGAAGATAATCAGCACCCAAGCTCGGCAAGACATGGAAAAGTTATTCGGCATGAAAGTCTTTCTCGAAGTGTGGGTGAAGGTGAAAGAAGCCTGGCGAGAAGATGAGCGAGCGCTGTCGGAGCTCGGATATTAGTCCGGGTGGCCATGAGCGCTTCTGCACCGGTTGCCCACACTGGTCTCACGCGAGGCGGGCGAACGATTGGGTCTTGGTCTATTCAGTCTGTCTTGTCTTGTGAGTGTATTTGAGTCTGAATCTCCTCAGACTAACTTGACCAGGCAGACCAAATAGACCAGACAGACCAGACCGAGGCACACAGCGTAGGAACCTAGTATGCAGCCCACTGAACGGCCGATCGAGCCAAAGCCACAGGACATGCGTCCGCGCGTGCCGGAGAAAGATGCCTTGCGGGATGCGCTGCGCGATCAGGCGGAGCGTGGGCAAACCAAGTCCGATATCGTCCTGCAATCCGTTCAGCGACTGTTGCGGCGCGGGGCCATCACCAATCTTGCCAAGATGCTGGGACGGATGCACCCGGCCGATGTCGCCAAGGTCATCAACCACCTCTCGTCTTCAAAGGAAAAGCGGGAAGTATTTGAGCTGGTCCGAGGAGAAAACAAGCGTGGCCAGGTACTGAGCGAGCTGGAAGGGCAGAGCATTCAGGAGGTGTTGGCTGATCTGTTGCATTCGGACGTGGCCTGGCTGTTGAAGGATCTCGGGCCCGACGATGTCGCGTACATCCTTGGGTTTCTTCCGGAGGAGCGGGGCAAAGACATTCTCGCCTTAATGAAGACGGAGGATTCCACCGAAGTCGCGGACATCCTTAAATACCCCAAAGATACCGCCGGCGGCATTATGACGACGGAGTTCTTTTCTCTGTCGGAGGACGCCACTGCCCAAGAAGCGATCCGCAGGTTGCAGCATGCCACCGATGCGGAGATGGTGTTCTACATCTATGTCACAGATAAAGATGAGCGCCTGGTCGGTGTCTTGTCCTTACGCCAACTGCTGACGGTGCTGCCTGCGACGCCGTTGAAGAACATCATGACACGGGATGTGATGAGCGTCACGGTTGATATGGACCAGGAAGAAGTCGCGCGCCAGGTGGCCAGTTACAACTTGCTCGCGATTCCGGTGGTTGAGAAGGATGGGAGATTGGCGGGGATCATCACGGTGGATGACGTCGTGGACGTCATTCGCGAAGAAGCGACGGAAGACATGCTGAAGATGGCCGGCGCCATCGAAGAAGACACCGTCTCAAAATCGTCGAGCTTGGGATCGGCCAGGCTACGGTTGCCGTGGCTCTTTACCAATCTTGTCGGGAGCCTTTTGTCGGGAGCGATCTTGTGGTATTTCCGCTATACGATTCAAGAAGTCGTGGCCATCGTCAGTTTTATTCCTGTCATCGCCGCGATGGGTGGCAACGTGGGGTTGCAATCCTCAACGCTGATCATCCGTGGGCTGGCGACAGGGCTCGTCGAATTGACGGATGTTTGGACGGTGTTTTTTCGTGAGGTGAAGATCGGTCTTGTCATGGGGCTTGCGTGCGGATTTATTTTGACCATCGTCGGATGGGGACTGCACCAGGGATTTTTGGGAGTGGTGGTGGGAGTCTCATTGGTGATTGCCTTCCTGGTTTCGACCAGCATGGCTACGATCATGCCGATCGTGCTCAAGAGGATGGGGGTGGACCCGGCCGTCGCAGCCGGACCGTTTGTCACCACCGCCAACGACATTACCGGTATTACGATCTATCTCACACTGGCAACAATTTTTCTGGACCAGTTGCGGTGAACGACGGCGTTGAATACAGACTGCGCCGTATCCCAGCCCGCATTATTCATGACGGTTCGTCGCGAAATCGCGGAGCCGCGTCGCGAGAGCGGCGCGCGGAGCCCGGAGGACCTGAGGCGTACTCGTGCAGTACGTCGAAGGCCCGAAGGGCGAGCCCGCCGACCGAAGGCTGGTCGCAGCAGCGGATCGGCGATTGCAGCAGAAGCGCTCATGAACAATGCGGGCTAACGCCATAGGTTATTGCGCTATGCCGCTTGTTAAATCGACGGCGATTGTCTTACGGAGCCGAAAGTGGGGCGATGCCGATCGCATTGTGACCTGTTATGCCAGAAGCTTGGGGAAGATTCGAGGAGTGGCCCGTGGAGCAAGACGTCAGAAAAGTCGCTTTGGCGCAGCACTTGAGCCATTTACCGTATGCCGGCTGGATTTATTCGAGAAGCCGGGCGACTCGCTGTTCCGGATATCGCATGTCGATGTCACGACGTCGTTCCAGTCCTTGCGTGAAGATCTCGGCTTAATGGATTCGGCGGCACGGATGGTCAATGTAGTGGCTGCGATCACCCCTGACGGGGATCCGGATCCGCTGTTGTTCGATACGCTTGAGCGGGGCTTGTCTTCGCTACATCAGAGCAAAGATCCGGCCTATACCGCGTTGTTGTTTCAAATCAGACTGTTGGGCCTGACCGGGTTTCGTCCGCAGACCGATCACTGTGTCGCCTGCGGAAAAGTACAGTTGACCGGGGGGCCGCAATTTTCGCCCGTGGCCGGGGGGCTTGTGTGCCTGGTGTGCGCTGCGCGTCAACGGGTTCGCTGCCTGCCGCTTTCACCGGGCAGCCTGGCATTTCTCCAGCAAGCTGTTCGGCTGGCTCCGGAACTGGTCACCCGACTCAGAGCCTCCGGGCAAGTGCGGAGTGAAATTGAAGCGGCGATCGAAGGCTATGTGACGGTCGTCGCCGGCAAGCGGCTCCCGCCGGTTGATTTTTTGTCATCCGCGCGGTCTGTCTGAATGACAGGGGGACTGGCTCCCGCCGCAGGCCAGGTGCCTGTCCCGCTGGTTAACAGGGACAGTCGCCGATCGGAATGGCGACAGTCCCTTTCTATGAATGGGCAGGAGAGGTGAGGGTATGACGGCGGGTTCGCTTGAGCCACGTGATATGGAGTGGCTTGATAAAGGGGTCTTGGGCATTCAGTGGAACGACGGCCATCACAGTGTCTATCCGGTTCGATATCTTCGCCTGCACTGTCCTTGCGCAGCGTGCGTGGACGAGTGGACGGGAGAGCGCCGGTTGAAAGGCGAAGACGTGCCCTTGCTCATCATGGTGCAGGACATTCAGCCGGTTGGACGCTATGCACTGCAATTCCGATGGAGTGATGGCCACGATACCGGTATTTATGCCTATTCGTTATTGAGGAAACTATGTCAGTGCGATGTCTGCCAGCCTGTCAAGCCGGTTGAGTCAAAATCCAGGAGGTTGATGTGATACGGAGAGCAGAGGTTGTGACAGGTTTGAGGTTGCCATCTGGTCTTGTTTGTCAGCAGGCTCTGCGAATGATGTGTGTGTGTGCGAATGTGCTGGCGCTCATTGCTGTGGTTGGGTGCAAGGGAATGCCGACATTGGTGGAGCAAGAACGACTCGTACAAGCGAACAATCTTGTACTCGATCATGTCACCGCCAGGGCCGTCGTCAATGTGTGGGGGGAGCCTCCTCACTATCGAAGTCTGTTCACCCATTTTTTTGTCATGTCGGATCAACGCATGATTCCGAGCATGCGTGTGGTGGCCGGCGAGACCCCGAGGGGGTGGAGTGCGGAAGTTCACGCAGGGGAGGGGTTGTTTTTTGCGTATCCTGATCGCGGGTGGCTGTTGGTATTTCTTGAGGAGCGCCTTGTTTATAAGGAAGAGCTTAAGGCTGAGGAACTGCGGACGATTGTAGAAACGTGGGCATACGAGGATCGCTTTAAAACACGATTGGAAGGTGCACCCCGACCTTAGTTCGGGCTAGCGCGTAGCGCGTCATGCACTAGGCGCGAACGAGGGATGCGCGACAAGCGCGACTCGGGGAGATCGAGCTCTTGACTCGTCCCGCTCTTCTCGTGAGTCCCGCGCGTCTCGCCCCATGAACGCGATACCCTTCTCGTAAAATGAGATACGAACGATAACTCTATGCCGTCAATTCCTCAAGGAAAGCCTCTCAATATCGCGATTGCGGCGTCCGAAGCGGTTCCCTATGCCAAGACAGGGGGATTGGCAGATGTCGTGGGCGCGTTGCCACAAGAATTGATTAAGCTGGGGCATCGGGTCACGGTACTGTTGCCCGGTTACCGGAGTTTTGCCAGCGTTGATCAGCCACGTCGGACTTTCATGCGATGTCGGATTCCCACTGCAGACCTGCCAGCAGAGGTGGTGCTGGAGGAAGTGATTGTGCCGGTCGCAGGGGGGCTGTATCCACTCAGGATTCTAGGGGTTCGCTATGATCCCTACTTCGACCGCCCGGGGCTTTACCAAGATGAACGTGAGGATTACCCGGACAATCTTGAGCGATTTGTCTTGTTCTGTCGGGCGGTTCTTCACGCAGTGCGGTTTCTTGGGAGAACGCATAAAGAGACGGTAGACGTTCTTCACTTGCATGATTGGCAAACGGCATTGTGTGCGGTGTATCTGAACGCGCTGACCCAGGAGCGCGAGGGGCTTGAGCTGCTGAAGACCGTGTTGACATTGCATAATGTGGGGTATCAAGGGGTCTTCACCAGCGAAGAGTTTTCAAAGACAGGGCTTCCAGCGGACTTCTTTACGCCGAGCGGACTCGAGTTCTACGGGTCGGTCAATTGTTTGAAGGGTGGGATCATTTTTTCAGATGCAGTGACGACGGTCAGTCCTACATATGCCAAAGAAATTATGACCAAGGAGTTCGGCTGTGGGCTCGAGGGGGTGCTTGCGAACCGGGCTGCCGGCGTACAGGGAATTACAAATGGTATTGATGTTGCTCTGTGGAATCCTGAGAGAGATCCCTACTTGCCGGCATGCTACACAGTCAGTGATTTGTCGGGCAAACAGGTGTGCAAGCGGGCAGTGCAGAAAGAATTCGGGTTGCCGGCCCGCAATGTGCCGCTCCTGGCTCTGATCGGCCGAATGACTTCCCAAAAGGGCTTTGACCTGCTGCTCGATATTATTCCTGAACTGATGCTGCTGAATCCTCAGATTGCCATATTAGGGACCGGGGATCATCATCTGGAGCAGGAGTTTCTGAAGGCAAAATCCGCCTATCCTGATCGCATAGCCGTGCACATCGGTTTCGACGAAGGACTTGCCCACCGGATCGAGGCAGGCGCAGATATGTTGGTGATGCCTTCCCGCTATGAGCCCTGCGGACTGAGCCAGCTCTATAGTCTTCGATATGGTACCGTTCCCATTGTTCGACGTACGGGCGGATTGAGAGATACCATTGTCCCGTTTAAACCATCGACAGCGAAGGCTAAAAGTGCAACAGGTTTTCATGTTGTCGATTCGTCGTCGGATGCGCTTTTGACAGAGATACTGCTGGCATTGTCCGTGTATCAAGAGCAGGACACATGGCGTGCCATGATACAGACTGGAATGAACACGGATGTTTCATGGACACAAGCTGCTCAACAATATGTGCAGCTGTATCAATCGGTTATCGGAGCGAGGGGGTAAGGTTATGGTGTCTTGGCCGCAATGTCGATTCCCCGTTCGAGTTCGGTGAGGAATCGTTTCGCTTGCAAGACATAATAGGGCGAAAGATTTTGGTTGAGCGTGAGGATGGAAGCGAATGCTTGACGAGCTTCATCAATGTGCCCTTCGTGAAGGGCGAGTTGTCCAGTGTGAAGGGAGCAGGCCGCAGTCATCGCATGAAGATCAACAGCTAAGCGGTTAGCGGGGTTGCTTACCAGCCGTTCTAGCTGAGTCGGCAAGGGAAGCACAAATCCATCATAGCCCTCATTCTGTTGGGAGAGGATGGCAGCCGACGAGAGTTGCTGCATGCCTGCGCTGGCCCGGTTAAAATCTGACGAGAGCTTACAATCGCTGTAAGTTTCCCAGAGCGACATGAACTTGCTGTTGTCAAGAACAGCCGGGTTATCCGGGTTAATGGAGTGATTGGTTTGGCATCCAGAAGCCAGCACGACGACCCCGATCAATCCCAGCACCAACGTTTTGACTCGCGAAGTTTGCTGCACTGTCTCAATCTCCATTTCTGAGTTTATGGATGCCGTAGCTTTTTAGCACGGCAAGAACTGCCTAGTTTATTGCAATCAACGGGCCTGAATTAAAATTTAATAAGTGATTGATTTATTGTTGGAAGTTTAAGTAGCGATGGATCTGAATGTGTGAAAGGCTACTCACTGTGGTGTCTTTGCAACAGGTAGGAGAGAGAGAAAGGAGAGGTGGCAAGGCGCAAGGTTCAAGTAATAAGATGCAAGTGGTAAGTGGCAAGTTGCACAGTGGCATGATGCGACTCGAAACAAGCAACTCACAACTCCATCATAATTGCGATTCACTCTTCACATCTCACGTTTCACGTCTTACGCCTCACCTTTCACGTTTCACGCACTTCAAGTGGTTACGAATTAAACATGTGGACGAGAATCCCGGTGCGAGTCGAAGCGTTCGTTTTTCGCATAATATGCTTGATGTGCTCTTTCACCGTTTGTTCAGTGATTTCAAGTGCATTGGCAATCTCCTTATTTGTCCATCCCTTTGCAAGGTGTTCGACGACTGCTTGCTCGCGGTTGGTCAAATTAAATCGATCACGCGCATGTTCGGCATTCAGGTTCTGCTTCCGCCCGATCTCCTCCATGGTGACGACGAGTCTGGCGTTCTGAACGCCACCGCGGTCTGGAAGGCCGAATCCTCTGAGCAGAATGGGTTGATTCGGGTCTCCGGCCACACGTTTCAACTCGAATTGTTCCCAGTCCTTTGCTTCTGTCCGGACGTGTAGGGCTTTTATAATTTCGCCGCACAGTTCCGTGAGGGCTGTAGGAAGAACTCCATGGGCTGATTTGGCCGTCTGCCCGCCATGTTCAACAGCATTGATTTTTTTTGCAAGCTCAGACGCTTGCCGATTCATGTGGAGCAGCTGCATGGATGCTGAGAGGACTACGATACCTGATCCTGCACGTTGATCTACAAAACCGTCTTTTGGGTCAACGGTGTTGGGGCTATCAGCCATAAGAAGTAAATCCGTGTCTTAGGGAGAGTGTGGCAATAATAGGCGATAGCTAACTCACTCAAGAGAGAGTGTGAAAGCTCTCTTGTTAGCGTGCCCATACTATATAACACTTTTGGGGGAGTCAACATATACCTTTGAGAAAGTAGAACCTACATCGTCGGTATTGTTGTCGATCTGAATTCCAACTAGAGTCATGAACATCGTGAGGTAAATGGATTGGGACTGATTTTAAGCGAAATAGGTAATTTCTTGATGAGTGCCTGACAATAAGCACAAGTTAGGCTAGTATCCATTCGTTCAATATCAAGTGGGGGGCAACGTGACGAATACAGAGTGGGAGTGGTCGATGAAGGACAGTCATGAAAACCATAGTGAGCGGGCGGCCTTGTTGAGGCCTATTCCCTACGAGATGACAGCGACTATAGAAGGTGCTCCTGTCGCAACTCCCAGTGGGAGAGCGCTCTCTCTGAATATCAGCAGCGGGGGCATGTTGATCTTGATGGATCAAGCGCCGCAAGTTGATCAGGTGTTGAAGGTCTATGTTCCGACGCCGGTCACCGTTGCTGAGACTCCCACCCTTGCAGAAGTGCGCTGGACAAGGAAGCTGCCGTTCGGTCGGGTGAACGGAAGTGGAGCGTATTTCGTCGGGTTGAAGTTCATGTTCTGAGACAATGAGCCGATTGGGACTAACACAATGGGAATGGGCGGGGAAAGTGATTTTCCTGGCGCTAATTGTCGGCGGCTACGTTGAGTATGCGCTGGCTCCGGGGTTATTGCAGGCGCAACAGATTAATGCGGCAACTACGGTGACTGCAGCCGGTCAGGCTGTGGAGAAAACCGACAAAGCATCCTTGATTGTCACGCAGGAGTACTGGATCGGACCCGAAGACGTATTGGATATCACGGTGTGGCGCAATGCCGATCTCTCGAAACAGGTATTGGTGCGGCCGGATGGTCGCATCTCGCTCCCTCTGATCGGAGATATCACCGCCGTAGGAAAAACAGCAGTGCAATTGGCGGAAGCAATCTCGGAGAAGTTGAAAGAGTTCAAGGAGAATCCCCAGGTCTCCATTGTCGTCAAAGAAGTGAACAGCTATGCCATTTATGTATTGGGCGAGGTTGCGAGACCAGCCAGGTACCCGTTAAAGAGCAAGACGACGATATTGCAGGCGATTACGCTCGCCGGGGGGTTTCTGCCGGCAGCAGCCAGGAACAAACTGGTCGTGTTCCGGTTTGGCGAGAACGGGGAGAAGGATGTGAAGATCAGAGCGAGTTACGACGATATTGTCCTCCGTGACGGGGCCGGTCAAAACGTTACGTTGAAGCCTGGTGATACATTGGTGGTTCCCTCTGAGAATATGGTGCTCGTACCGTGAGCAGGGGTGATATGCACATACTGTGGGATCGTCATCAAATAAAGTCCATACGGCAGTCGGTAACGCGAGCATTGCGATACTGCACCTATGCTCTGGTCAGTGCTGTGGCACTGGTGTCGTGCGCAGAAATTCCACCGGCAGATGTCATTCAGGAGGCGAATCGACAAGTCGCGAACGAATTTCTGCTTGGCCCTGAGGATGTTGTGGAAGTCACTGTATGGAGAAATCAGGATCTGTCTCGCACGATCACTGTGCGTCCGGATGGCATGATTTCGCTGCCGTTGATCGGAGATGTCCAGGCAAGCGGTCTCACGGCGGCTCAGGTAGGCGAGAAGATCTCCAAGCGCTTGACGGAGTACAAGGAGAATCCAGCCGTGTCGGTCAGTGTTAAAGAGATCAATAGCTACTACATTTATGTCGTCGGAGAAGTGACCCGTCCTGGAAAATATGCCCTGAAGTCTTATGCGACCGTGCTGCAGGGCATATCCCTTGCCGGCGGGTTTACGCAATATGCATCAAGAAATCGGATGGCGGTTCTGAGGTGGTCTGCGTCGAAGGGCTCCGGTACCGAGCGCCAAGTGCGCATTCCAGTGAGCTACGACGATTTGATTTCAGGAAAAGGAAGAGTGGGCAACTTTACGCTGATGTCGGGGGACACCATTGTTGTGCCGTGATCGTCGGGTGAAGATGCGGGATGGGTACTGGATTTTCCTGGTGGGGGTAATCGTCATGATGGCCGGGCCGACGCTGACAGAAGCGCAGGTTCCTTATGGGTCAGGGGGAGTCCCGCCACAAGAGCCTTCTGCCGCAGGAAGCCCGGAGTGGGCAGCCTACGTCGGGGCCGGGGGACCGTTCCGTATCATTCCGACCATGACGGTGTCGGAGCGATACGACAGCAATATCCTGGCATTCCGAAGTTTGGGGGGGGCCGGTCGTCAGCAGTGGGACTTTGTGACGGACGTGTCCCCTGGCGCTCGTGCGACCCATTCTAATAGTTTCATGGATGGAACACTGACGGGACAGGCGATAGCCAGCTTCTATGTCAACAATCCAGGTCTCAATTATGTTGGCGCCCAGGGAAACTTTACCACGGTTCTGGACAAGATGTCGGAACGGATGGTCCGCGGCCTTGGACTTCGGGTGAGCGGGACGGTGCTGTATTACCCGGAACAGCCTGCGTTCGTGTCTCCTCAATCGCAACTCACGGATTTGTTTAGAGGAATCCAAGCTCGTCGCAACAATGCCATCAGTAATGCGACCACTGTGCAGAGTTCTTACATGGTGAATCCCTTGGTTCAACTCACCTCGTCCTATTCGTTCCAAACGATGCGGTTCATAGGACAAAACAATTACGGAGACACAGGCCAGCCCTTGCCGCTGTTCGATCTTACCACACATGGGGCAACTGCCGGGGCCAATTACCTGGTCGTGCAGGATCACACGGTGGGGGTTGGCTATTCCTATCGGCAGACATCGTTCGGTTCTGGGACCGCTGACAGCGTCATTGGGAGGCGCTCCTTTGCCGTGCATGGAGTCAATGCCACTTGGAGCTGGACATTCGCTCGCGATTGGCGTGCCCGAGTATCTCCTGGTCTTTCGCTCGCCACTCAAGTGCCGGACCGACTGTTCTGGACGATCAACGCGGGTCTCACGTGGACGGGGCAGCAGACCTCCGCGACGGTCTCGTTCACAAGGGCACTCCACCCTAGTTTTTTTGGCGAGGCTGCCCTGCTCGCCAGCAATGTCGTGAGCGGGTCGCTTTCGTATAGGCTTTCGTCCACGTGGGAGATGACCGTTGGAGCAAATTATGCCGTCAATACGAGGAGCGGAACCGGACTGGGGTCCACGTCTCTTCGGTTCGAGTCCATCGGTGTCAATGGAAGCGTGCGATATTCGGTCTATCGGGGAATCACTGCCGCCTTAACTGGGAGCCATAACGACTTCACCTTCGAGCAGCCTGGTACGACGTTCCGGTATGATCGCCAAGTTGGCATGCTGACGCTGACAGCAGAATGGAACTAAACATGAGTTCGACGATTGAAATGGGCATGGCCGACTATTGGGGCATGATCCGCCGGCGAAAATGGATGGTTCTGGGAATTGTTCTGAGTAGCATGGCTGTTTCCGTGATCTTGTGCGTGGTTCTCCCCAAGAATTACCGCTCAAGTGCCACCGTACTTGTTGAAGGTCAGAAAATATCGACGAGCTATGTGAAGTCTGGAGTTGAGGGTACGACCGATGGACGATTGAATGCTATCCAGCAGACGGTCATGAGTCGAACATCGTTAACCAAGGTGGCTGAACAATTTGGGCTGATCGTTCCGGAAATGTCGCCCCTGGAACGGGAGCAGGCAATCCAGAATATGAGGCAAAAGGCCAAGATCACAAAAATGCGACTTGGACATTTGAAGGGGGCAGACACCACAGAAGGGTTTACGCTGACTTTTGACCATAGCGATCCTGTGATTGCCATGAAAGTGACCGAGGTCTTGGCCGCTCAATTTATTGAGCAAGACTTGCAGTTTCGAGAGCAAGTACTTGAAGGGACTTCTGGATTTCTTGAGCAGGAATTGCGTTCCGAAGAGTTGAGACTTGAAGAGCAGGAGCGGGCGATCAGCGACTTCCGAACCAAATATATGGGCGAACTGCCTCAGCAAATGGAGGCGAATCTTCGGAGTCTTGACCGTCTCCAAATGGATGTGAACGCAGCCCGAGACAATATCCAATCGGCCATGAATCGAGTTGCCATTCTTGAGAAACAAGTCAGCGACGCGACCAGTAGCGTGGGAGCTCAAGGCCAGACTCCGTCCGACTCCACGAACCAAGGCCGCGGGAGAGATCCGCTCATTACGCGTCTGGCTGAACTGGAACGTACGCTGACGACGCTTTCAGCCGAGTACCGCGAGACGTACCCTGATATTCTGCAAACCCGCCAGGAGATTGAGGCGGTGAAGAGCCAATTGGCCGCTAAGTACGGTGTCTCGAAGGATGAAGTCACGCCTGGATCCGCCAATTTGATCGATCCGATGGTCAGAGACCTCATGCGTCAGCGAGACGAGGCAAAGAATGAGGTGGGAGTCTTGAAGGAGCGGCTTCGCCGCTTGCTCGATCAAATCAAACAGTATGAAGGTCGAGTGGAGCGTACGCCGGTTCGCGAGCAAGAGCTTATGATCCTCGTTCGCGACTATGACAATATGCAGAAGAACTATCAATCACTGCTCGATAAGAGGTTGAACGCCCGTCTGGCGGAGAATCTGGAAAAGCGACAGAAGGGGGAGCAATTCCGCATTCTTGACCCGGCCAATCTTCCCGTTACTCCGGAATCGCCTAATCAACTGGCTATTCTGTTAGGTGGTCTCGTTGTGGGGTGCGGGCTCGGTGGTGGATCTGCGGTCGCAGCTGAATTGCTGAGGCCGGCATTGAGGCGTGAGGAAGAGGTTGAAAGCCTGTTGGGGGTTCCTGTGCTTGCGGGCATTCCAGCTTTTAATACCTTGCTGGGGGCCAGGGAGAAGATAGCCGCTGCCTCGTCACCGCCACTAGGGAGTAATAAGCGATCATTTTTATTGTCTTATCGAGAGAAGGATAAGGCGGATGCTGTCCCCGAAACGCAATTGGCGGAGAAAGCTCTGCCTTCCGCCGTTTCTTGGAATGTGATCGCCAAGTGGTGGCCAAATTCTATGATCACAGAACAGTATCGGGTAGCGGCGACACGGTTGGCTCTCATGTCAAGAGAGCGGGAACATTCAGTCGCGTTGATAACAAGTTCGGTGATGGGAGAGGGGAAAAGCACGACAACTATCAACCTCGGACACGTGTTTGCTCAAGGTCTGGATAAGAAAACACTCATCATCGATTGCGATTTCAAGCGACCTGCCGTCGGCAGGTACCTCGGAGTCGCCTCTAAGCCAGGATTAAGCGATTACTGGAAAGGCACGTGTGATATTGACGCCTGTCTCCACAGAGTTGATGAGATTCCTCTGTGGGTGTTGCCGGCAGGAACCGGCAGCGAGCAGATGTTCGAGTTGTCAAGAATTCGCCAGCTTGAAGAATTGCTCCATGAGGTTCGACCGCGATTTGATCAGATTCTCCTCGACGCCCCTCCGGTGTTCCCGTTAGCCGATGTGAACTTCTTGTCGAGGCTGGCTGATGCGATCGTCTTTGTCATTCTGGCCGGAAAGACGAATCGTGAGGTAGTTGAAAAGGCACTAAAGGCGCTTCGGCCTCAATGTCAGGTTGGAATCATACTTGCCGGAATGGAATCAGCATCCATTCCTCACTATCAATACCATTACGATGACCGGCATGCCGATCGGTACGTGACGGGAAGGTAAGATGGAAAAGATTGCAGCGCCTCTAGTGCTTGACATAGAGAGGGAGTATGACCGGCAGTTCAGCCCGTACAGCCTCAAGCGGCGCGCAGTCATTCTTGGGCGTGGCCAGCTCGCATCCGAGCTATGTCAGGTCCTTGCGGAAAAACGATGGACGACATGGCAAGTCATAGGGGTGGTCGGTCAAGGCTCTTCCCGAGAGATGTCTGCCCAGGAAACTCCGCAAATTATCGGAGGCTATGAAGATCTCGGAGAAGTTGTCGATAAATTCTCCATTCATGCCATCGTGGTGTGTGTCGAGGATCGACGGTCTTCACTCCCGGTCAAGGCGCTCCTGGACTTCAAGGCAAGAGGAATTGAGGTTATCGACGGGCATCAATTGTTTGAAGAGGTATCCGGACGGCTTTCAATCGATCAACTGCGACCGAGTGCCCTGATTTTTTCGACCGGTTTCAAGCGCAGAGTTTTAGCGAGAGGATTGAAAAGGTTGTTGGACCTGGCCATCTCCGCCGTCGGACTACTATCGCTTATCCCGGTACTGGGATTGATCGGGCTTCTGATCAAGATTGATTCGCCCGGTCCGATATTCTATCGCCAGATGCGTGTCGGCTTGCGCGGCCAGCCGTTCATGATTTGGAAATTCAGGTCGATGTGCACCGAAGCTGAGAGTAACGGGCCGCGGTGGGCGGTAAGGAACGATCCCAGGGTATCCCGGGTCGGCAGAGTACTACGAAAGTCCCGGCTCGATGAGATTCCTCAACTCTACAACGTTCTCAGAGGGGAAATGAGTCTCGTCGGGCCGCGCCCCGAGCGACCGGTATTTGTGAGCGAACTCAGGATGCTCATTCCCTACTACGACATCCGGCACACAGTTCGTCCGGGCCTGACAGGTTGGGCACAAACGCAATTTCGTTATGGAGCGACTACCGAAGATGCGCATGCTAAGCTGCAGTATGATCTGTATTACGTCAAGAATATGACCTTCGGGCTGGACATGCGGATTCTCATCGAGACCATCAGAGTCGTCCTCCTTGGCGAAGGAGCCCGTTAGCGAATATGAGCAGTATTCCAGGTAAGGTGCATGCGCTGTCATTCGATGTGGAAGAGCATTTTCAAGTCTCCGCTTTCTGGTCTGACGAGAGAAGGAGCAAGTGGGAGAGTTATGAAAGCCGGGTTGAGCGGAATGTGGACAAAATACTTACGCTTCTCTCGCTCCATGGAATTCATGCCACTTTTTTTGTGCTCGGCTGGGTCGCGCTCAGACATCCCAGCCTGGTGAAGGCCATTGCGTCTCGTGGGCATGAAATCGCCTCTCACGGGTTTGGTCATGAAATGATCACGTCGCAGCAGCCTGCGCAGTTTCGTGAGGATGTCCGAAGGAGCAAGGAGACGATAGAGAACATCACCGGCACAGCTATTCACGGATATCGGGCGCCGTCTTTTACGATCACCCCTCAGACGCGGTGGGCCCTTGAAGTGCTGGTCGAGGAAGGCTTCCTGTACGACTCGAGTATTTTCCCGGTTCAGCATGACCGATACGGGATGCCGGGTGCCAATCCATACTGTCATCGTATAGAGACTGAATCCGGTTCTCTCTGGGAAGTGCCTCCTTCCACCCTGAAGATGGGGCCCGTTCGGGTTCCCATTGCAGGGGGGGGATATTTCCGGTTCTATCCATACCCTGTCCTGCGCAGATTGCTCTGCCGTGCGGCTGCTGACGGTCATCCGCTGATCATGTATTTTCATCCTTGGGAATTCGATCCTGAGCAGCCGCGGATGAGAGGATCCATGCTCTCTTGATTCCGGCATTACATGAATCTGGAGAAAACAGAGGCGCGCTTGCGTCGGTTAATATCTGATTTCAGGTTTTCCACGGTGCGGGAAGCGGTGGATGCGGTCGGGATCGCCTGTGGCGCTCATGCGAATCCAGCCGGAGTGATTGAAAGTTGTGCCGGCCGATGTCTGGCGATGGAGAGCAACAATGGCTGAACAGTCGGCGGCAGAATGGCATGTGGTGAGAGCGAAACCTCACCAGGAAGGTGTTGTTGAGTCGAGTCTCATGCATAGCGGCATCGAGGTCCTCTGTCCTCGTATCCAAGAGCAGCGTGTGATCAAACGGAAACTGAGAAAGGTGGTCAGCCCGCTGTTTCCCGGGTATTTGTTCGCAAAATTTTCCCTTTCCCGGTGGCGGATGGTTCAGTATGCCAACGGGGTCCACAGCGTGGTGTCATTCGGATCAGCCCCGGCCGTTGTGAGTGATGAAATCATAGACGAGATTTCTATGAGGCTTCAAGCAGGAGTGTTTGTTCCGCATTCTCCACGATTCTCCCATGGTGAGATAGTGCGGATACAGGAAGGTCCTCTACGTGGTCTAGATGCCGTCTTCGAGCGGGAGTTGGTCGGACAGCAGCGGGCGATGCTTTTGATGAAAATGCTGGCCTGTCAGGTGCGAGTGGTCCTGGATTTAAAATCCATTGTGAATGCCTGATCTGTCAACAGGTGTTTGCAGCCGAGAGTCCCAGATCAATTTAGAGAAAGAGCTGGACCGAAAGACGTTCCCTGAGTAGGCTGGAACGTCATCGCTGTTCCTGGGGCATGTTATATCCGCTGGAACAGTGATGATGCCGGTGCAAGAAAATGGACCTGTATAAATCTTATTTTCTGGCCGCTGCACCAGGATGGCGGTAGCCTGTCCGGTCTCCTCTCTGACGAACAAAGTTCTGCACTTCAAGCAAATAAAGTCTGGGCATTATGGAGCGGCGTAGGGTGGTTCCAGCAACAGGTTTGGTGACGTGATGTGCGGCATAGCCGGATTCGTAACGCAGAACGGTGGTCCCTGTGATAGGCAGGTGCTCCATCACATGATTGATATGGTGAATCATCGCGGTCCGGATGCCAGGGGAATCCACGTATCGGGGTCAGTGGGATTGGCTCATGCCAGATTAAGCATCATCGATGTTGACGGTGGGCATCAGCCGATGCATAACGAAGATAAAACCGTCTGGATTACCTTCAATGGGGAAATTTTCAATTATGTGGAATTGCGGGAGGAGCTTCTCCGGAAGGGGCACCGGTTTCAAAGCCAATCTGATACGGAAGTCATTATTCACCTGTATGAGGAAAAGGGCGAAGACTGTGTCCATGATCTAAACGGACAGTGGGCTTTTGCGATCTGGGATTCCAGGCGCGACCGGGTATTTCTTTCCCGTGACCGTCTTGGCGTCCGTCCTCTCTTCTATGCCAGGACTCCGGAGGGATTTGTTTTCGGGTCGGAAATAAAATCCTTGCTGGCCATGCCTTCTGTGCCGCGTTCGATTGATCTGGAAGCTCTTGACGAGATCTTCACATTCTGGGTAACGCTCCCTCCCCGGACCATTTTTAAAGGTGTGTCAGAGCTTCCCCCCGGACATTCCCTGGTGTTTGAGCGGGGGAATATGCGCGTTGAACCATACTGGACGCTCGATTACAACCCGTCTATGGAGGTGCAGCGGGAAGAAGAAGCTCGCGAAATGCTGCTTGATCTTCTGTTGGATGCCACGCGCATCCGGTTAAGGGCGGATGTGCCGGTCGGAGCCTATCTGAGCGGTGGGCTCGATTCAACCGTCATTGCGGCGCTGGTGAAGAAACTAGGGACGACGCATTTGAGAACATTCTCCGTCGCATTCGAGGATAAAGAGTTCGATGAGAGCGGTTTTCAGAAGGAAGCGAGCGAGTTTCTCAAGACAGATCACGAAAGGGTATTGTGTTCATCGGAGGATATCGGCCGTGTGTTTCCCGATGTCGTGTGGCACGCGGAAAAGCCCGTATTACGAACTGCCCCTGCGCCGCTGTTTCTCTTATCCAAGCTTGTCCGTGAACAGGGCTATAAGGTCGTCCTGACCGGCGAAGGATCGGATGAGGTGTTGGGCGGATACGATATTTTCAAAGAAGCCAAGATCCGGCGGTTCTGGGCCAAGTATCCGGAATCAAAATTGCGGCCGATCCTGTTGAGGCGGCTCTACCCCTACCTGAAGAATCTGCAATCCCAGCCCGATGCGTATCTACGCGCATTTTTTCATGTGCGAAAAGACGATCTCAGCAGCCCGTTCTTCTCGCATTTGCCCCGCTGGGATATGACCTCGAAGCTGAAGATGTTTTTTTCAAGGGAGAGCCGGGAGCAGATGAAGGGTTGCAATGCAATCGCCAGGCTCGATGCAGAGTTGCCATCCCGCTTCCGGCAATGGGACGGTTTCTCGCAATCGCAGTATCTCGAAGCTGCCTATCTGCTGCCGGGCTATATCTTGTCGTCTCAAGGAGACCGGATGGCCATGGCCCATTCGGTCGAAGGGCGTTTCCCGTTTCTGGATTATCGTGTTGTCGAGTTTGCGTCGCGGTTGTCTCCGCGGCTCAAGATGAAAGTATTGAATGAGAAATATCTGCTGAAGGCAGCCGTGGGCGACCTCATCCCTCGCTCGGTCAGAAATCGTCACAAGCAACCCTACCGGGCGCCTGACAGTCAGAGTTTTTTGATGGGGAGCGGAAGTGAGAAACTCCATGACTATGCCGAGGAATTGCTCTCGCCGCGCGCGATTACCGACGCCGGTGTGTTCGACCCCGGCACTGTGGGAAAGCTTGTGGCGAAGGCACGGCAGGGGCAGGTGATCAGTGTAAGGGACAATATGGCGTTTGTCGGAATTCTGTCGACGCAGTTGGTGGCGGACCGGTTCATTAAGAATTTTCCCAAGGAGTGAATGACATGACATCGATTGAAACGGATGTGCGGCAGTATATTGTTGATAAGTTGCTGTTCGGGCGAACGGACAGCGTGGTAAACGGCGACACGTCTTTCTTAGAGTCCGGCCTGATCGATTCTACGGGTGTGCTCGAGTTGGTGGCGTTTCTTGAGGAGCAATTTCACATCAAGGTGGAGGACGAAGACCTCATTCCTGCGAACCTCGATTCGATCAATGCGCTGATTCGATTTGTGGAAAGTAAGTACGCGGCCTCGCCTGACAGTCGGAGATAAGGTGTCATGCAGCTGGAAGAGTTTCTGGAGCACAGCGCATCCCGGAGTCCGGACAAGCTTGCTCTCGTGGTCGGCGACCAGCGGATGACCTATCGAGAGCTCGATGCGCAGGCGAACGCCCTCGCTCATTCCCTAATCCAATTGGGGATTCGTCGTGGCGATCGCGTCGTGGTCTGTCTGGACAGCTCCGTTGCATCCGTACTGTCCATTTTTGGCATACTGAAAGCCGGCGGAGTGTTTGTCGTGCTCGGCTCCGGCGTGAAGTTGGATAGACTTCTCTACAAATTAGGTAACAGCCGTGCAAGCGGCCTCATCGTGAGTCCGAGACGGCTCGGCGAAGTCTGTGGAGCGGCGCCGCGGCTGGAGCATCTGAAGACCATCATTGTCGCCGGACCGCTTCCGGAGGAGCGCTTTCCTGCGTCGTTGAACATTGTCTCCTTCGAAAAGTGTGTGGCGGAGGGGGATCGGAGTTGCCATCCGCCCAAACAAAATATTGACACGGATTTGGCGGCGTTGATCTATACATCTGCTTCCACAGGCAGCTCCAAGGGCGTCATGCTCACCCATCTGAACATGGTGACCGCCGCCACTTCCATTACCACCTACCTGGAGAATACGGAGGATGATGTCATTTTGAACGTACTGCCGTTGTCCTTCGATTACGGCCTGTATCAGGTATTGATGGGGTCTAAAGTCGGCGCCACGGTCATCCTGGAGAAATCATTCGCCTATCCGCATGGCATGCTGGAAAAAATTTCGAAAGAGCGTGTGACGGGATTCCCGATCGTCCCGACGATCGCTGCGATGCTGTTGGAGACGGATCTTGATACCTACGACTTCTCATCTCTGCGGTATGTCACCAACACCGGCGCAGCGTTGCCGACGGATCATATCAGACGGTTGTGTGAACGGTTTCCGCAGGCCAAGTTGTTCTCAATGTATGGCCTAACCGAGTGCAAGCGGGTCTCCTATCTTCCGCCTGATCAATTGGCAACAAGGCCGACATCGGTAGGAAGGGGTATGCCGAATCAAGAGGTGTATCTTGTAGACAGTGACGGGAATAGGATTGGGCGCGGATCTGTCGGAGAGTTGGTGGTCCGGGGTTCTCATGTCATGAAGGGCTATTGGGGCATGCCGGAGGATACCGCGCATGTACTCAAGCCTGGCCCATGGGGCGACGAACGGGTGTTGCACACCGGGGACTGGTTTCACATGGACGAAGAGGGGTATCTGTACTTCGTCGGCCGCAAGGACGACATGATCAAAACAGGCGGCAGAAAAGTGAGCCCTCGCGAGGTCGAAAACGTCCTGCAAAACATGGAGGAGATTGCCGAAGCAGCCGTGATCAGCCAGCCGGACGCCCGACTTGGTCATATTGTCAAAGCCGTAGTCCGGTTACGGCACGGAAAATCGATTGCACCGCAAGAGATCATTCAGTATTGCACGCCACGCTTAGAAGACTTCATGGTTCCCAGGGTCGTGGACATCGTCCCGGTGTTGCCGAAGACTGAGAGCGGGAAGGTTGACAAGAGAGCGCTGGCGCAGCCGCATGCGTCATTGCCGGTAAGGCAGGCAAGTGTCGGGCAAACGTTGCGCGTCGAGCAGGTGGTGGCTCGGACGATGGAGTCATATCGGCAAAAGACGGCGGTTATCTATCAAGGTCAACACTGGAGTTATGGCGAGCTGCGCAGAGCCGTCGATGCAAAAAAGAGCCGGTTAGAAGAGGCGGGGTTTTCCAGGATGGACCGGGCGATCGTGTGGATGGAAAACTCGCCCGACTACGTGGCCATGTATTTGGCCGTGCTGGAACTCGGCGGGATCGTCGTTGCGCTGCACCAGCAGACTACGAGGGAAGAGGTAGGCCGGATCATCCGTCATGTCGGCGCGGCAGGGCTGATTGTGTCTCCCACGATCAGGCAGTGGGCGATCGGAGATTTTGAGTCGGCCGGGCTCCGGTTCCTTCTTGCCGGGGACGACGTGCATCGCATGAATTATCGGGATTCTGGATTCAAGCCTCCCGAGGGATCGGCGCAAATCATCTATACGTCAGGATCGACCGGGAGACCCAAGGGCGTGGTCCTCACGCACAGGAACTTGATCGCGAATACGCGTTCGATTCTTGAGTATCTGCAATTGACGGCCGCCGACTCCGTCATGGCGGTATTGCCCTTCGTGTATGCCTATGGCAATTCGGTCATGCTGACGCATCTGTTTGTCGGCGGTACGCTCGTGATCGAAAACAACATGCTCTATCCTCACGTGATGCTCGATGGCATGATCAAGACGGGCGTGACCGGTTTTTCAGGCGTATCCAGCACCTATGCCATTATTCTGAATCAGTCGAATCTCAAGTCGTACGCCTTTCCCGCCTTGCGCTATCTCACCCATGCAGGCGGCCCGATGCCGTCCGAACTGTTGGGCCGGATTCGAAGTGCGTTCTCCAATCCACGCATCTTTCTTATGTATGGTCAGACGGAGGCCTCTGCTCGATTGACGTATCTTCCTCCGGATCTGCTGGACGTCAAGAAAGGGTCTGCGGGACGAGCTATTCCCGGCGTGACTCTCAGGATCGTGAAGGAGGGAGGCGAAACGGCGCGTCCCGGTGAAGTGGGAGAAGTCTGCGCCTATGGCGACAACATCATGCACGGATACTGGCAGGATCCTGAATTGACGGCCGGAGTGCTTCATGAGGGATGGTTGCATACGGGAGATCTGGGGCGTCTGGACGAAGAGGGATTTTTGACGATTGAGGGGCGTAATAATGAGATGATCAAATCCGGTGCCTATCGAATCAGCCCTACTGAGATTGAAGAGGTGCTGTTGCAGCATCCGCAGATTCATGAGGCCGGAGTGGTCGGGATCGATGATCCTATATTGGGACAAAGGATCTGCGCAGTGGTGACGCTCAAGGAGCCTGAGGCTGTCACCAATCAGGATTTGATGGCCTACTGTGCCCAACGGCTCGTGCAGTACAAGCGGCCGAGAGTCATTGCCGTAATTCCGGCGCTACCAAAGTCACCGTCCGGCAAGGTCTTGAGGCAGCAACTTCGTCAGATCGGGATGAGTCATTCTCCGGTGACGGCTCCTGCCTCGTTGTAGTGCGGTTGGAACAAGAGCTTTTCAACGGAACAGGAACAGAGAGTAAAGGGACGAAGGCGAGACGATAAGTAACAGACATGCCGTCGCCGGTAGTATGTCAAACAGGGCAGAAACTCTTCGAGGAGGCAGATAATGTCGCAAGGGCAGGGTATGTTTTCGGCGGATCACTTGAAGCTTGATGGAGAGAAAGAGGCGGCGCGTATCAGCGCGTTTATTCGAGAGGGTGTGTTCAAGCAATTACGGCGGAAGGGGATTGTCGTAGGGCTTTCGGGAGGGATTGACAGCAGCACGGTGGCGGCGCTGGCTGTGCATGCCCTGGGTGCGGATCGCGTCGTTGGTATCTTCATGCCGGAATCAGATTCCTCAGACGACAGTTTGAGGTTGGGACAGCAGCTGGCAAAGAAGCTGGGTATCAGGACGTATAAGGAAGATATTTCCGGTATTCTCAACGGCGCGAACTGTTATCGGCGACGCGACGAGGCGATCAAGGCCGTGGTGCCCGAGTACCATGCCGGCTACAAATCCAAGCTGGTGCTCTCGTCGCTCGACAGCTCGGAATTTAGAATTTCCTACGTAGTCGTGCAATCGCCTGAAGGGGTCCAGAGCAAGGTGCGGCTGACGGCCGACGCGTTTCTGGCGCTGGTCGCCGCAACGAACTTCAAGCAGCGTACCCGAAAGATGATGGAATACTACTATGCCGACCGGTTTCTGTACGCCGTGGCCGGGACCCCGAACCGGTTGGAGTACGATCAAGGCTTCTTCGTGAAGAACGGAGACGGCTCTGCCGACATCAAGCCGATCGCACACCTCTATAAGACGCAGGTGTATCAGATGGCCGGGTTCCTCGGTGTTCCGGACGAAATCCTCAAACGCCCGCCGACGACGGACACCTATTCATTGGCACAGTCGCAGGAAGAGTTCTATTTCTCACTGCCCTACGACAAAATGGATCTTTGTCTGTACGGCAAGGATCATCAACTTCCGGCATCAATAGTTGCGGGGGCAATGGCGGTGACTGAAGCGCAAGTCGAGCGGGTCTACCGTGACATTGATGCCAAACGCGCTGTTGCGCACTATTTGCACATGGAGCCGTTACTCATCGAACCGATCGGCACAGGCGGACCGCGCCACTAGCGATGTCGTGCCCGTGATGAAGCCTGCGATCCCCTCTCTGCTTATGACTCCTACATCTGTCGAAGCAAGTGTGTCCGACTGCCGGGTGCAGATCATGGGTGCCTGTGTGGCTGCGGCCTTCTTGCTTTGCTATGCCCCGGTACTGCTGGGAATGGTCAGCCAATGGTGGAATATTTCATTTTATTCGTATGCATTCTTGGTCCCGGTCGTCAGCGCGTATCTTGTCTGGATCAGGCGAGACCGGATCCTGGGGATCATGCCTCGACCGAACTATGGAGGCGGGGCTGTCCTCATTACAGCAGGGCTTGCAGCGCTTGTCACCGGACAATTAGGCGGGATTCAGGCGTTTCAGCAGGTGTCTCTTCTCATTACCCTTCCGGGCGTCGTGCTGTGGCTGTTTGGAAACGCGGTGCTCAAAACACTTGTGCTGCCCATTTCATTTTTGTGGTTCATGCTGCCGATTTGGGAAGCCCTTGCCGATCCGCTCCATGTGCCATTCCAGGTCTTCTCGGCGAATCTGGGGGTGATGTTCCTGAGAGGCATCGGCATACCGGTTTTTCAGGACGGGGTCTTTATCTATCTTCCGAACATCACGCTCGAAGTAGCGCGTGCGTGCAGCGGCGTCAACTATCTGATCGCGGTCCTCGCCACCTCGATCCCGCTGGCAACGATCGTCTTGACTGCTGTGTGGAAGCGGGTCGTTCTCGTCCTGCTGGCCATGGCCGTTTCGGCATTAGCCAATAGCCTGCGTGTGGCCCTCATCGGCATGCTTGCATATTATGATTTGAGTGGTGACCTTCATGGGCCGTACCATATTTTGCATGGAGTATTTGTCTCCTTGATCGGCTACGGCGTCATATTCGGAGGCTTGTGGGTGCTCTCACGAGGCCAGCAGCCGGTCGTATATGCCGGGTCCGGGAGGTTGTGGAATTTCAGCTGGGATCAGGTGCGGATCGCCTGGATTGGGCTCGCGATGTTTCTCGCACTGGCTGGAGTGTTGCGGTATGTCGATCAGTCGCAACCAATTCCTCTCAAGCAGAGTCTGAGAGAATTCTCCCTGGAGAACGCCGGCTGGATCGGGAAAGAAGTCCTTCCGGTCGAGAAAATCCAAGGTACGGACCAGAGCATCTCGCGAGTCTATCATGCCCTTTCCGGAGAGGACGCCCGGCTGTCTCTCTGGTATTTTGAATCCCAAACGCAGGGGAAGGAACTAGTTTCTCCGGGGACAGCCAAACTACACGCGGGTGCGAGGAGGGTGAGGCTCAGTATTGGAGCACAGAGAGAAGTGGAACTCAATCGACGGTTCATTCATGACGGGGATCGCGCTCAAATGGTTCTGTTCTGGTATGACCTCAATGGCCGCATCCTGGCAAACCCGCAGATGGTGAAGCTCTATACGGCATATGACGCCGTGGTCCATGGGCGAACAAACGGGGCGCTGATCCGGGTGTCAGCTGACCTTCCATCGGACGACCAGGCAGGGAGGAACCAGGCAGCCGAGATCCTTGCGAAATTCATTGGGGCACTCTACACCGGACTCGATCGCCATCTTCCCGATCCTACTGACTGAAGAGGTGGTTTTTCCGAATGCCGCTTCATGCCTGACAGGGAGAGTGTCTGTATGACTGCGAAGACGATGTGGGATCGATTGGCGGGGAAACGCGTGTGTTTCGGCCACCAGTCAGTGGGCGCCGACATGATGAACGAACTCTCCGCACTCGGCGACGGGCGTCTGGATATTGTCGAAAGTTGTGACCCGGAGGACTTTCAGCGTCCGGTGTTCGCGCATTTTCGGGTGGGGGAGAATCGCGATCCACAATCGAAGTGCCGGGCGTTTGCCCAAGTCATCGACAACGGGGTGGGGGCGCAGGTTGATATCGCCCTATTCAAGTTCTGTTACGTGGATATAACGGCAGGGACCGATGTCGATGAACTGTTCCAGACGTATCAAGGCATCATGAACTCTCTGAGCCATCGCTATCCGAAGGTTGGGTTCTTCCATGTCACCGTGCCGCTGAGGCAAGTCGGTGACGGGTGGCTGGGATGGTTACGTGAAAAGAGTGGAAGATTTGATCAGGAACGGGACAATCAGATTCGGAGACATCTGTTCAACCAAAAGCTGCGCAGCGCCTACGGAACATCCGGCAGGCTCTTCGATCTTGCAAAGGAGGAGGCGACCTATCCGGATGGGCGCTCCGCATGCTTCCGCCACCGTGGGGAAGCTGTTCCGAATCTCGTGTCTGCCTATACCGACGACGGGGGCCATTTGAACCGGCAGGCGGCGAAAGATATTGCGGGGCGATTGCTGGCCTGCCTGAGTGCGGTGGACTAACATCTACATTGTACGTGGAGAGACAAGGACATTCACCATGAACGTTATTCGCTGTGATGAGAGCCATGCTCAGGCCTGGGATGAGTATGTGTCGCGCCATGAACAGGGGTCGTTCTATCACCTGTTCGGGTGGAAGCGGGTGAATGAATCATCGTTCGGACACCAGACGTATTATCTGGCGGCGATGGACGAAGGGCGTGTTCGTGGCGTGTTTCCCCTGGTCTATCTGACGGGCGGTTTCTTCGGGAAAATCCTCTGCTCGCTTCCGTTTGTGAACTATGGCGGGCCCTGCGCTGACGATCCTATGATCGACCAACTGCTCCTGGACGAGGCAAGGAGGATCGTCGAACAGCAGGGGATCAAGTATCTGGAGATCCGCAGCATGCGAAAGCTGGGCGGAGATCTGCCGACCTCCGATCATAAGGTCAGTATCACGCTCACTCTCGATCAGAATCCGGACACGCTGTGGAATGCCTTTAAGACCGGACATCGCAATAATATTCGTCGAGCCTACAAACGAGGGCTGACTGTCAGGAGCGGAGGGATCGAGCTGCTCGATACGTTCTACGACATCTTGAGCGAGAGCTGGCGCAATCTGGGGACCCCGCTCTATCAGAAGGGCTATTTTGAATGCCTGATGAAGACGTTTCCGCAAGAGACGAAGATCTTTGTGCTTGACCATGAGGGAGCGCCTGTATCGTCAGCCTTGAACGGGCACTTCCGGGGCGTCGTCGAAGGAATGTGGCTGGGCGCCTTACCGAAAGCCCGCGAGGTAGAGTCGAGTTATGTGCTCTATTGGGAGATGACCAAGGATGCCTGTGAGCGGGGCTATCAGCTGTATCACCTTGGGCGGTCCACGGTGGATTCGGGCGGTGAGGCGTTCAAGAAAAAGTGGAATACGTTTCCGACACAACTCTACTGGCAGTACATCGTCAAGAGTGGGCAGCCGATCCCGCAACTCAATGTCGGCAATCCCAAATTCCGGCTGGCGATGGATGCCTGGAAGAAGCTTCCTCTGCCGATAACCCGCGTCATCGGTCCGTGGTTGGCAAAAGGGATTCCGTAAGCCTGTCTTTCGTCAGCATGGAAAATCAAAAGCGCATTCCTATGACCAGCAGATTTCGATTCGTGCCCCCGGCCGGTACGCCGGTCAGTGTGGCCGATGTGCTGAGCAGCGTCGGCGCGGCATTGACCCGAGGCGATGCGGTGCAACAGTTCAAGCGAGATCTTCGCGCGTATGTCGGCGTGCGGTTTTGCGAACTTGTGTCTACCGGCCGTGCGGCGATGACCTTGGCGTTGCTTGCGTTGAAGGCTTTGGACGGAGGACGACGCAATGAAGTGGTCATCCCGTCCTATACCTGTTTCTCCGTGCCGTCGTCCATCGTCAAGGCCGGACTCAAAGTGAGGCTTGCCGATGTTGATCCTGTCACACTCGATTTTGCGCCGGGCGAAATAGAACGGCTTGATGGGGCGCGTGTCCTGGCAGTCGTGGCCACCAACCTCTACGGGTTTCCGAACGATCTTGCCGCAATCACCAAACTGGCCCGCGAACGCGGCATGTATGTGGTGGACGATGCCGCTCAGTGTCTCGGCGCATCGATCGGCGGTCGCCAGTGCGGAACCTGGGGCGATGTCGGCCTCTATAGTTTCGATAAAGGCAAGAACGTGACCTCGATCGACGGCGGAGTGCTGGTGACGAATTCAGAGCCTGTTGCGGAGGCGATAGCGCAACAGACGTATGGGCTGCGAGGGTGCACGGCCGCCGAATCTGCCGCCCATCTGGTGAAACTGTTGGTGTATGCCGCGCTGTTGCATCCACGAAGATACTGGCTGCCCAATTCGCTGCCGTTTCTCGGGCTGGGCACGACAGCCTATCGGACCGATTATCCGCTGGCGCAGTACGACGAATGGATGGCGCCGATGGGGCATCGGCTGCTCGGCCGGCTTGATGCCACGACTGCGCGGCGCCGTGCGAATGCGGAACGATATGAGCGGCTGTTGCCCTGGGGACCTAAACTTCAAGCCATTGTGCCACGGCGAGGGGCCGTGCCGGCCTATCTCAGATTTCCGGTGCTGATTCATCCTGAATATCGGGATCCGGTGCTGACGGCGCTTCGCGCGAACGGAATCGGTGCGACAGCTTCATACCCGACAGCGATCAGCGATGTCCCGGCGTTAAAAAGTGATCTCAGGGCGGGCGATTGGAAGGGCATAGGGGGACAGGAGATCGCACGGCGAATCCTGACCCTTCCAACACACGGATATGTGACAGATCAGGATCAGGACAGGATTGTGAAAGTTATTGCAAACGTACTGAGTGCGTAATCCGCAGTTCCCTCTTAACATAAATCCCGTGAAAATGGTTTCCTCAATCGAGGCAGTAGGAATCGGTGAAGAGGCGTGGAATGCCCTGGCCGCCGGCAGTCCAACCAACAGCATCTTTCAGACGTATCAGTGGGTATCGAGTTGGGAGAAAACATTCAAGTCCGAATGTGAACCCTGGTATGTTGCCGTGGGTGATTCTTCCGGATTCGTGGGGGTGGCTCCACTCATGCTCAGCAGAGGAGTCCTCGGTGAACGGATCCTTCGATTTCTAGGAGATGGGAAGGCCGACTACTGTGATTTCCTGCTCGCGGGCGATCAACGCAAGGCAGTAGAGGCGATCTGCCGGACGCTCTTTTCGGCACAGGACCGCTGGGATGTGGTTACATTGAACAGCATTCCTGCCGAATCGCCGACTATAGGATTGCTGCAGGACGTCTGTCGCAGGTTCGGTTATCACGTGATGCAGCGTGATCTCTACCCGAGCCCTGCGCTGATTATCAAAGAGCACGAGGCTGAAGCCGGAAACATTCTTAACAAGGCCGCATTGCGTCGTCGCCAGAATTACTTTCAGCGGACCGGCGCCCTCACGTTCAAGACGCTGACCGGTAAGGATGTGCTTCAGTGCCTCGACGGGTTCTTTGAGCAGCACATCGGTCGCTGGACCGGCAGCGCGACACCGAGTCTTTTCCTGGATGAGCGCAATCAAGCGTTCTACCGGGAGCTTGCCACAACGATGGCCGAGAAGGAATGGCTCGCACTGTCCATTGTTGAATTTAATGGGCAACCCTTGGCCATGCACTATGGATTTGATTATGGCGGCCGCTTCTTGTGGTACAAGCCGGCATTCGACAAAGCTCATGCCAAGCATTCCCCGGGTCTTGTTCTGCTCCGGTACTTGATCGGACGTGCCATTGCGAATCAGCGGCATGAGTTTGATTTTACGATTGGAGATGAGCCGTTCAAGGCTCGATTTTCCAACAAGGTGCGCACCACCGTTCAGTTTCAGATTTGTCGAGACCCGCTCAACTTTGCCTTGGCATGGTCAAGGTGGCAACTGGGTGCGCTAAGACGAAAGCTGGTGGGGGGATGAGCCGGAGTGGGAAGCCGGTCGATGTCAGCGTAATCATACCTACCTACAACCGTGCCGGCTTGGTCGTAGAGGCCATTGAGAGTGTGCTGCGCCAGACTGCTCCTCCGCGGGAGATTATCGTGGTGGATGATGGATCGACCGATGGCACGCCGGATGCGCTCGCATCATTCGGTGATCGGATCGTCGCCGTCCGGCAGGAGAACCACGGGGTCGGGGGGGCCAGAAATCGTGCGTTGGCTATGGCGAGCGGCCGGTATCTTGCGTTTTTGGACTCAGATGATGTCTGGCTGGATTTCAAACTCGAATTGCAGGTTGATGTTCTGGAACGGAATCCGGCCCTCGGCTTCCTATTTTCTGATTTCCAGATCAAGGGAGAAAGTGGGACGATCACACCGAATGGACTTCAAACTTGGTACCGCCACCCGCTACGATGGGAAGAGGTTTTGGACGACCTGACTACGACATCTGTGCGACGTTCCATCTGGAATGGACCGGTGCGGATACATTCGGGACAAATGTATCGCGCATTGTTGGCGGAACCCTATGTGCTTCCCAGCAGCGCGATTATACGGGCTGGATGTTTGACCCCTGATGTTAGGTTTGGGGAAAATGGTCCAAATTGCACGGATTGGGAGTTCTTTGCGAGACTTGCTCGGATATGCACGGCCGGGTTCATCGAAGTGGATACGGTAATCAATCGGGGAGGTAATGACCGTCCACGGTTGACTCAAACCAGCGCTGCCACGAAAGCGCAGTTGCGGCTGCACATGATTGATGCGGTCTGGAAGTCGGATGCCGATTTTCTGCTTGCTCACGGACAAGAGGTGATAGCCGTAGAAGCCGATCAATGCTTGGAGCTTGCACGGGCACATGCACTCGACTCGAAAGGATTCGCCGTATTCGTTGCGCTTCGACGATGGTTTCGGCTTGGTCATCTCATCAGATGGAAGCTGGCGCTGGCGCTTGCAGGTTGTGCGCTTGTCCCTGGCAGCGGGGCGGTATTGCGCGGTATTCGCCGGTTGTTGGAAGGGAAGGGTTCGGTGGTAACGGCTGAGCCAAGGACCACGCAGACGGAGTCGCGAAGTGGGTAGTCGAGTCGGCGGGGAAGTGGAGATTGTCAGAAGCAGTCGCGAGCTCAAGGCCCTGGCAGGTGAGTGGGAGAGCCTGTCATTGTCATTGGGATTGCCGATGCTTAGCCATGCTTGGGTCCTCGCCTGTGCCGAGGCACTATATGAGATTGGTGAGTTACACATCATCACAGTGCGCCTGCGTGGTAGCTTAGTGGGCGTTGCGCCGCTTGTGGCGATCAAGCGCGCCGGTGCCAGATATCTGGAACTGGCCGGGGCAGCGTATCTTTATGAACCGTCAGGCCTGCTCTATCGCGATGAAGAGTCTCTCGCCGCTGTGACCAGCGCGGTGATGAGCTGTGGGATTCCAGTTGTGCTGGGCCGGATTCCGGCCGAGTCACCTTTTATTCCACAAATACGGTCGATTGTCTCTGGGCGCGGAGTGGTAGTGGAGGGGGGAGTGGGGTACACACTGTCCGTTCCGATTTCGTCAGGGTGGAAGGAGTATGTAGCGAGCTTGTCGTCGCGCCGTCGGTATGATCTCAGGCGCGCGAGACAGCGTGCTGAGGAAGTGGGGACGGTTACAGTTCGTGTGTGCAGTCCCAGCCCGGAAGAGGTCGAGGAGGGGATTGCCGAGTTTGTGCGCATTGAGTCGACAGGGTGGAAAGGACGCAACGGATCAAGCCTCAGTCATCGTGCCAGCTTAAGAGAATTCTTTCTGCGCTATGCTGCGTTGGCCTCCCGGGCAGGGATGCTTCGGCTTAGCTTTCTCGATGTGGCAGGCAATCCGATCGCAGCCCAGATTTCTGTGATCTATGCAGAACGGCTCTGGGTACTCAAAATCGGCTATGACGAGACCTGGAGCCGCTGTTCTCCGGGTTCGCAGCTGCTGGCGGAGACGATGGAATACGCATTCGAGTGTAAGCTCAAGTCCTATGAATTCTTGGGCAGCGATGAACCGTGGCTGCACGGGTGGGTGACGGAGCGTCGAGGCTATCGCACTATAGGGTGTTATCCGGCCACTCTGCAGGGGTTGTATGGCTTGGCGGCGGATACGGTCGGCAGGATGCGGGCACGAGCGGCATCTCTCCATCAATGAATCTGCATTTGGACAAGATTGAGCAACGCATAAGGGCAGGCATTCCTTGGTGGATAGGTCTACTTCTGCTGGTCATGCTGTTGGTACTGCCGAACATCATGGTGACAAAGCTTTCCAAGATCTGGTTGCAGTTTCCGGGACTTGATAAGCCGACGCATTTCATTGCTTTTCTGGCTGTGTTCTTAGTCGTGTATGGGGTGCTCCACGGTCTTATGCGTCCCCCGAGCAGGCGGGGGAGGCTTGGGTTGGCGGTCTGCATCTCACTGGGTATCTCACTGGCTGATGAGGTTCAACAGGCTGTGCTTGGGATTGGGCGGACGGCAGAGTACGGCGATCTCGTGGCGGATACAGCAGGAATATTTGTCGGGTTAACCGGGGTCACGACAGGGCAACTTGGCGCAAAACGCGCCGTTTCAATAATTGCGCTCCTCCTCGTGCCGGTCGCTGCGGTGACTGTGAAGACCTATCATGATCTCGAGCACTACAACCGCGGGATGATGTATGAGCGGGAACATGACTATCAACGCGCAAGGGTCGAGTACCAGCTGGCACTGGAGAGTGGGTTCCAGTCCGCGCAACTGTATAACGCGATTGCGTGGTTGGACGTAGAGTTTTTAGCCGTCGATCCGGTCAAGATAGAAACCTACGCAGCCCGAGCGTTCGCAATGGACCCGGACAATCCCGATATTCTAGATACCTATGGGTGGGTGTTGGTTCAGGCTGGACGGCCTCAGGATGGATTGGTGTTTCTTGAGCGGGCTATGCTGATGAAGCCGACGATGTATTGTATCGATCTCCATCTGGGTGTGGCCTACATGAAGGTCGGGGATCGCACTCGCGCCGCAGACTTTCTAAAGCGACAAGTCGCACGAAATTCTGAGGATCGATGGGGTCGTGCTGCGAGAGTCACGCTCGATCAGCTTGAGGGAAGTGGCGGATGATAGTGAAACAGCAGATCAAGTTTATACTCAAGCTTACTGTGGCGCATGCATTATACGGTCTTGGAGTGTTGCAGCTCTGGCAACGTATTGTATTGCGAAAGAAAGCCGTCGTGCTCATGTATCATCGGGTTCTGACCAAGGAGGACCGGGCCAAGACTGGATCGTCCCCTGGAATCGTGGTCGACCGCGATGCCTTCGCTACGCAGATGTCGGTGTTGAAGCAGCGATTTAAAGTCCTCTCGGTTGAGGAATTCGCAAACAGAATGGAGCGATCGGTTCCGTTTGAGGATTCGTCGTGTCTGATTACGTTTGATGACGGGTGGAGAGATAATTATGCTGAAGCGTTGCCGATTCTTCAGCGGCATCAATTGCCTGCGTTGGTGTTTCTCCCTGTAAACTTTATTGGCGGGCCACGGGTTTTCTGGCAGGAGCATCTTACTCATCTCGCAGTGAGGGCCGTACAACTGGTCAGGAACGATCCCGGTCGGCGCAGTCAGCTGCATGAAGGACTTGCGCCGATGAGGCTCGATTCGGTGCTCAATCTTCCAGATCATGATCCGCGTCCCGCAGTTATAGAGGCGGTGAGGAAAAAAAAAGGATTAGCGCCTGCCCTGATCAACGCAACTCTGGCGAGTTTGACTCATGCGTTGAGTATGGGAGGGGAAGAGCTCGAGGAGGTGGATGCGTTCCTAAGTTGGGAGCAGGTGAACAGTATGGCCCGACATGGAATTGCATTTGGTGGACATGGCGCCGAGCATCGGATTCTGACCTTCGTGCCACTTGATGAAGCGCGCGATGAAATTCGTACCTCAAGGCAGGTTCTGGAGCGGGGAGTGCCGGCATCGGTCCCAACATTCAGCTATCCAAACGGCAATTGGTCTCCGGAAGTTGCAACACTTGTGAAAGAGGCAGGCTATCGGCTGGCGTTCACGACGGAACCGGGCTTTGTGAGCTGCGATGATGATCGATTTGCGATTCGTCGAGTCAACATTCATGAAGGCCTGATGAACAGTAAGCCGATGTTCCTGGCCAGAGTTGTGGGACTGTTCTGATGAGATAGGCCTTGAACAGGATGAAGAAACTTATTGTTATCGTAATAGTTATCTCGGTCACGATGGCCGGTGCCATTGCGTACGAACGATATTTCGTTCAGGCAGAGTTCGGACCCTCTTCCCTGCTCGGTGTCTCATTCTTCTTGCTGGTTGCGCTGGCGCTGACAATAACGCTCCGCTCGTTCGGGACTCGATTTCATGAGGTCGTCACCCAAGCCTGGCTTGTTGTGTTATCTATCGGGTTCACATTCGTTGTGGTCGATTTGCTTGCCGGAGTACTTCTTGTGACGCCGCTCTCGCCCATGCTGTCGCCGGACAAGATTCGCCATCACAAATTAGTTCCAAATACCGATTCCAGATTTGAACAGCCGGATTTCTCCTACATCCAACACGTCAATAATCTTGGAATCCGGGGAAGAGATACGTCGTTTAAGAAGCCTGCGCACCGTTTCAGGGTCTTGATTCTGGGAGACTCGTTTACGATGGGAAAGGGAGTGGAGGACGACCAAACATTTTCCGCTCTTCTGGAGGTTTCCCTAAATCGGAAAAAGGCATGTGGGACTACCACAATCGAAGTGTTGAATGGCGGAATAGACAGCTATGCCCCAGTCCTTTCTTATCTCCAGTTGTCCGAAGATCTCGCTCCGTTGGAGGTCGATCTTATTTTGCTGGATCTTGACTTGAGTGATCTGCTGCAGGAAACAGCCTATCGGAAAGAAGCAGTCCGGGACTCGACCGGTGAGATCATCGGCGTCCCTGGATCTGAACGGTCGATGTCGTTTATCCAAGCCATTCGATCCTGGATCGATCAACACACCTTCTTTACCAGATTGATGCTCTTCTATACCAACAAGTGGTTGGGGTACCGGGATCTCTCCGTGCAGGGGGTTGTGACCAGGGCCAACCCGGAACTTCTAAAATACACGCTCGCAGAAGACACGAGTAGTCGAGATGAGCAATGGACTCAGATCTTTGACAGTATTGCAAAAATTAAGAACCTTGCTGATAAGCGAGCGGCGGCGTTCGCATTGGTGATTTACCCCTGGGGTCATCAGGTAAGTGAAACAGAATGGGTTCCTGGCCGTTATAATTGGATCTCCAAGGGCGCGACAGTATCTGACAGATATCTCGACACGATTGGCCAACGATCAAAGGAGCTTGGAATAGAGCTTGTCGATTTGTTTCCGGCATTTCGTGCGTACAAAGGTGCTCTGCCGCTATATTTTAAGTATGACATGCACTGGACAGCCGAAGGGCACAAGCTTGTGGCATCCGCGCTGGAACAGTATCTAGTCGAGGGGCATCTGCCAAGGCGGTGCAGCTCCAACTGACCGGCTTGGACGTATCGCGCTTCCGGCGAGTTGATAGTGGACGCCGGCGACGAAGCATGCAACATGCCGATCGTCGCTGAACCAAGCCGGTGCAGAACTTGTCGGCAACGAGAATTTAGTTTATGTTCAGTTTTGAGGACGATGGGATATTGCAGTAACAGAGAGCCGCGCCACAGGGCATTCACTTTGTAGGATTTTCAAGAGAGTGCAAATGCGTAACGACTTTCTTTCAGTAATTGAAACGCATCCCCTCCCGGAAACGTCTGCAGATCTCTATCTGGATCTGCTAAAGCGTTGCCTCACCAGAGCGTTGTTTGCGAAGGAAGTAGTTCGTAGCACCATCGATCCGGGTCGATTGTATTTGCGACTTCTCAATAAAGCTCTTTTGGCCATGTTGACTCCATTGAACCTGGAACTGGTACACCTGAAGCAATCTGGGATTGGTGATTATATCGAATCCGCCCATGCAGGTAGAACTCGTATGGAAGGTGCAGAAACAATGCTGGGCATCAAGCAACTGGATCAGATGCAGGCCTGCATCACTGATATTGTCAGGCGCAACGTGCCGGGTGATATTTTGGAAGCAGGCGTATGGCGCGGCGGAATGACGATTTTTATGCGTGGTGTATTGAAAGCCATGGGCGCACGCCAAAGGCGGGTATGGGTAGTTGATTCTTTCGAAGGTCTGCCCGATCCTGAGAAATCTTTTGATTCATTTGGTTGGAAGAAGGGCGCCATGGCGGTATCCCTGGATCAAGTGCGGTCAAACTTTCTTCGTTATGGGCTGCTGGATGAGCAAGTGGTGTTTCTCAAAGGGTTTTTCAACGACACGCTGCCTGATGCGGGGATTGCCGCACTGTCAGTCTTGCGGGTAGATGCTGACCTCTATGAATCCACGCGGGACGTTCTGAATCATCTCTATCCGAAACTTTCGGTGGGGGGATATGCGATATTCGATGACTATCAAAACCTGAAGGACTGTCAACGCGCAATCGACGAGTATCGCCTGGAACACCGTATCGAAGATCCTATCGTCAAAATCGATAGGCGCGCGGTGTGTTGGGTGAAAACCGAAAGTAAATTCTGAACTCTTGTGGGCGAGTCAAAACCTGTCCGCGACGCTTCCGTCAACCAAAATCATTATGATCCTTCGGTGATTCGCGTCATGGCTCAAGATCGCGAACAAGAGATTTCTCCGCCATCTGACTAAGCCTGTGGAGTCGCTGGCGCGATGACCCTTGCCTTCGTGGCGACGTGGGGATGGAGGAAGATCGTGGTTGCTTCATTCGCGCATGGATTGGAAGACTGTTTCCGGCGCTTCGGTTTGTCCGGCCTGGATTGTAGAGTATGAGAATACCGGTTGTTCCATTGGGGCAGTGCGGCTTCCGATTTCAGTTGGGGAGCACCGTGGTCTATACGGACCCATATTTGACGGATCACGTAGCAGAGGTGGAAGGCCATGAGATGCAGCGCCTGAAGCCGACGCCGGTCGAACCAGCAAGAGTGTCGGATGCTGACTTTGTCCTGATCACGCACGCCCATTTGGACCATTGCGATCTCAAGACACTTGTGCCGTTGTCGTTCGCTTCGAGCGGGTGCCGGTTTGTGTGCCCGAACGAAGTTGCCAAACTGTTGGTAGGTGCAGGAATCGACGCCTGCCGTGTAATTCTCGCCCGTGAAGACTGGATCATGCTGGGACAGGAAGCGCGGGTGATGCCGGTGCCCGCGGCCCATCCACGCATTGAAAAAGACAATGAGGGCTATCTTCGTTGTGTCGGGTACGTGATGGACTGCGGGGGCCGAAAACTGTACCACGGGGGCGATGGCTCACCGGATGATCGCGTGTTCGACCGGCTGAATCGGTTAGGGCCGATCGACGTTGCCTTTATACCGGTCAACGAGCGGAACTTTTATCGCGAAAAGCGCGGCATCGTCGGCAATATGTCGGTTCGTGAGGCGTTTCAGATGGCGGAAGATATCGGGATCAAGACCCTGGTGCCGACCCACTGGGATATGTTCGCCCCTAACAGCGTCTTTAAGGAAGAGCTAGTGCTGTTGTACGAACTGATACGGCCTTCCTTCGAGATGAAACTGGATCCGCAAGAATTGTAGGGTGGCAGGCGCATGAACGTCAGCATTGTTATTCGAACGTATAACGAAGAACGGCATTTGCCCGACGTTCTTGAGAAGATTGCCTCGCAACGAGCGGACTCATTGTCCAAAGAAGTCATTATTGTCGATTCCGGATCGGAAGACCGCACCAGGGACATTGCCCAAAGCTTTGGGTGTCGGATCGTGCGCATTGCCAAGGAGGACTTCACATTTGGCCGGTCTTTGAACATCGGTTGCGCGGCAGCAACCGGCCGATATCTTGTGTTCGTGAGCGGCCATTGCGTGCCGGCGACCGACAGCTGGCTGGGCAACCTGATTAAGCCTCTGCAGGACGAGCTGTGCGTGTATAGCTACGGCCGTCAGATGGGAAACGGGGAAAGCAAGTTCAGCGAATGTCAGCTCTTCAAGAAGTATTTTCCGGAGGTCAGCAGCATGCCGCAGCAGGGATTCTTTTGTAACAACGCCAATGCGGCGTTGCGGCATGACTACTGGGAGGGGCACCGGTTTAACGAGGAACTGACGGGGCTGGAGGATATGGAGCTTGGCAAGAGGTTAGTGGAGCGGGGGCACAGGATCGGGTATGTCGCGGAGGCGCCCGTGTTTCACCTGCATGATGAAGGCTGGCGGAAGCTGCATCGACGGTACGAACGGGAGGCGATCGCGCTTCAGCGCATCATGCCTGAGGTTCATGTGAGCTTTTTCGATTTCCTGCGCTACTCGGCAAGCGCGATTCTGCTCGATGGAGGGGCGGCGCTGCAAGAAAGGGTGCTGTTGCAACGATTTCCGGAGATCGTCATGTTCAGGTTGTTGCAGTTTCTGGGCGCGTACCAGGGTAACCATGAAACCCGCAAGATGTCCCGCGTACTGAAAGAGAAGTACTTCTATCCCAAGTAGGCTCTCACCAGAAAGGAATACACAGGTGGCTGGACGCATCGTCGCGCTGTTGCCGATGAAGGCACACAGTGAAAGGGTAAAGGGCAAGAATTTCCGCATGTTCAACGGCAAGCCGCTGTTTCGCTGGGTGCTCGATTCGTTACTCAGGCTCGAGATGATCGATCGGGTCGTGATCAACACGGATGCCAGGGCCATCCTCGCCGAGAACGGCCTTGTCGATTCCGATCGTGTGTTGATTCGCGACCGACTCCCGGAAATCTGCGGTGATTTCATCAGTATGAATCGTATCCTGGCGGACGATCTGGCCCATGTCCCGGCCGACATCTATCTGATGACGCACACAACCAATCCGTTGTTGAGCAGCGCGACCATTCGGACCGCACTGGCGCGCTTTATGGCTGGTCGAGATGAATTCGACTCGCTGTTTACCGTCAATAAGTTTCAGACACGGTTCTACCGGGCCGACGGAAGTCCGGTGAATCACGATCCGAACAATCTGGTGCGGACCCAGGACCTTGAGCCGTGGTACGAGGAGAACTCCAACCTGTATGTTTTCACGCAGGAGAGTTTTCTGAAAACCAATGCCAGGATCGGCAGGAAACCCCTGCTGTTCGAAACGCCCCGGATGGAGTCATTCGACATCGATATCCCCGCAGACTGGACTATTTGCGAGGTCGTGTCCAAGTACGCAATGGCAGTGAAGGGTAGCGATTCGTGCGAGTTCTGATAACATGTCCACCGATGCTTGGCAAAATCCATGACCTGCGTCACTTATTCGATCAAAAGCAGGTGGATATGTTCTGTCCCGCCGTGGTCCAAACCTTGAGTGAGGACGAATTAGTCGGATTGGTGCCTCAGTTTGACGGGTGGATTATCGGGGACGATCCGGCCACCAGGCGTGTCTTTGAGGCAGGGAAGAAGGGATTGCTGAAGGCGGCTGTTAAGTGGGGGGTGGGGGTCGACAACGTCGATTTCACCGCGGCCAATGATTTGGCCATCCCCGTTACGAACACGCCGAATATGTTCGGAGGAGAGGTGGGGGACGTGGCGATGTCCTATATCACCGCCCTGGCGCGCGAAACGTTTCTAATCGACCGGGAAGTGCGGCTGGGGAAATGGCCAAAGCGCAATGGTATTTCCCTCGCCGGCAAGACCCTGGGTCTTGTCGGACTTGGGGACATCGGCAAGGCAACGGCAAGGCGCGTGTTGGCAGCGGATATGAGGGTGATCGCATATGACCCCATAGCCAGGCCCTCCGTTAAAACCGACGGCGTTGAGCTTGCCGTCTGGCCTGAGCGAGTCGAAGAATGTGACTTTATTGTTCTGACCTGCTCGCTCAACGAGGGAAACCGGCACATGTTGAATGCCGGTGTGTTTTCCAGGGCAAAGAGGGGAGTTCGGATTGTCAATGTGGCACGTGGAGCCCTGATTGCAGAGTGTGATCTGATTGACGCATTGGAGGATGGTACCGTACATTCCGCGGCACTCGACGTGTTTGAGGCCGAACCTTTGCCGATGTCTTCGCCTCTGCGACAATTCGAGCGATGCATCCTGGGGTCGCACAATGGATCGAATACTGCTGATGCAGTGATGCGAACCAGCGAGCGGGCGGTCGGACTGCTGTTCAAATTTCTTGAGGTCAGGTGATGGACGATCGTGCGATGACTGCGTTGATTACGGGCGCGGCTGGTGGTATCGGGCGTGTCTTGTGCGCCGAGTTTAGGAAGGCGGGCTATCGGGTGATTGCGACCGATGTGTCCGGCGCGCCGGCTGCCGCATGCGATCACTTTGTCGAAGCCGATCTCAAGGAGGTGTGCCGCGACGAGGCCTGTTTGAAGCGCTTCGTTCGCCAGCTCAATCTCCCTGCTTCAGGCCTCACGACCCTGATCAACAATGCCGCGGTGCAGGCGCTCAACCGGACCGAAAAAGTATCGGTGCAGGATTGGCGCGATACGCTGGATGTCAACCTCCTTGCTCCGTTTCTGCTGACTCAAGCGCTTTTGCCGGATTTGGAAAAGGCGGGCGGCTCGGTGGTCAATATGGGAAGCGTGCATGCGACTGCGACGAAGCCAGGATTCGTGTGTTACGCAACCAGCAAGGCGGCGTTGGTCGGATTGACCAGGGCTCTTGCGGTCGATTTGGGCGGCCGTGTCCGGGTGAATGCCATCAACCCGGCGGCAGTGTCGACACCCATGTTGCGCCAGGGATTTGAAGGCAAGGATGCGCAATTCGCGGTTCTTGGCGGGATGCACCCGGTGGGGCGAATTGCCGAGCCTGAGGAAATCGCTCAAGCGGTACTGTTCTTAGCCTCCCGCAATGCCGCATTCGTCACGGGCGCGGCGTTCGATGTGGATGGCGGCATTTTGTCGCGCTTACATGATCCGGATTGAAGGCGCATTGTCTTTGTGTTCGGATCTTTGCGTGCGCGAGTGTCCGCTTCGAGGAAGACCCCATTGAAACGAACGATACCGTCTACTGCTGCAGGGGAATGGCCGCCTGCTGTCATTGCGGGTGCTTTTCAGACCGGCGTGCTTGGTGTTCGGAGTCTCAAGCGGCGCGGTGTAAAGGCGCTTTGCTTTGATTGCAACCCCGCGATGTCCGGATTTCGATCCGTGTACGGACCGGCGCGCCTGTGCCCCAACCCCGATGAGGAACCGCAACAGTGGTTGGAGTTCATGAAAGAGCTCGCCCATGAATTGGGATCGAAAGCAGTCCTGATTCCCAGTTCCGACCGATATGTGACGGCGATCGCCGATCATAGTGAGATGCTGCAAGACCATTTTCTAGTGAACCCGGGTATCCGGATCCAGGGGTTGCTCGCAGAAAAACAGACGCAGTATCGGCTGGCTATGGAACATGGCATGCCGATGCCGCAGACCGGCATGGTTGACACGCGGGAAGAATTGCTCGAGTTCTCGGGCAAACTGAGTTATCCATGCTTGATCAAGCCATGGCATTTCAGAGAATGGGAAAAATTCCAGGCGGACCACCCTCTGTTCCATCAAAAGATCGCGATCGCCAATTCTGCCCAGGAACTGGCCGCAACCTATGAGTTAGCCAGGCCGATCACGCCGAGTGTGATTGTGCAAGATATCATTCAGGGTCCTGACCAGGCCAAGCGAGTCTACCTCTCCTGTTATGACCGGGCCGGGAAACGGATTGCGAATGCCATGTTTCGTGAACTGCGGTGCGTTCCTTTGGGCTTCGGGCCGGCGTCGGTGAGTGAACCGTTTCCGGACGCGGAAGCGGATGCCGTATGTGACTGCTTTCTGAAGAAAATCGGATACGTTGGAATCTGCGAAATTGAGGTCAAGTGGGATTCCAGAGATGGACAGGTGAAGCTGATCGAGGCGAATCCAAGATTGTCCGGTGGCGGAGACGCCGCGCCTTACGCAGGGGTGGATTTGTGTTGGATTCACTATCTGGAAATGATCGGCAGGCCGCTAGAGCCTATTTCCCCGACCGGAAGGCATTTCCGGCATATCGTGTTGCGTTCCGAGGGCACGGCGATTCCAGAGTACATGAGGGCCGGGTTGTTATCGTGGAAGCAGTTGCTCAACTCCTATACACCACCGCTGGCGTTTTTCGATTTTGATCTGCGCGATTGGAGGAACTCGTTGGAAACCTTGGTCGTATCGATTCGGTCGCTCATGCACGCGCTGTGGAATGGTAGTTCAAAGCCCAAGTCGTCCTGATTCTTTCTCTCTGTTGAAATATACGGTGGACCTCCCTGAGGTTAACCAGAGATCCTTTTGAAGCCACGAATCAGAAAAATTAATGTGATGCTGGCAATCGCCGGACTCCATCATGGGGGGGCAGAGCGGGTGATTGCCTCATTGTGTAACCATCTGGACAAGAGCAGATTCTCTGTCACTGTGTGCTGGCGTACGGCGCGGGGTGCAATCGGGGAGGAGTTGATGGCGCAGGGGCACGAGGTGATCGGGTTACCCGAGCTGGATCCTACGGTGACTCCCTATCGCCGGTTTTTGGTTTTAAAGAAGCTGATGGAGGAGAAATGTATCGATGTCCTGCACACACATGACACAGGCGCGCTCGCCGATGGCGCGCAATGCCGCATGCTGGGTTCCAAGACCCGCTTGGTTCATACGTTCCATTTCGGCAACTATCCAATTCTGAAGAAGCGTTATGTCCTGATGGAGATGATATTCAGCCGAATGGCAAATCATCTGGTCGCCGTCGGTGTCGAACAGGCGAAGCAGATTCGCAAAGCGCTCTGGCTATCTTCTTCCAAGCTGGATACGGTTTACAACGGCGTTGGATTGCCGGCTTTTGATTCCAGCGCAGATCCTCTCAGGTCCTATCGCAATAGGCCGGGACAGCCGGTGGTGATCGGTTCCATTTCGACCTTGATAGAGCAGAAGGGATTGACCTTTCTCCTGGAGACGGCGGATATCCTTCGACGAAAGAACACGAATTGCGTATTTCTGATCGTAGGCGGAGGCCCGTTACAGCAGGAGCTGGAGAGCAAATGCAAGAGGCTTGGCCTGACCGATACCGTGCATTTTCTGGGGTGGGTGCCGAACGCTGCGAACAACATGCTTCCATTTCTGGATATCTTCTGTCAGTCGTCCTTGTGGGAGGCCAATTCGATTGTGTTGTTGGAAGCCATGGCAGTGGGATTGCCGATCGTCACCACGGATGTCGGGGAGAGCAGGCATGTCATCGAGGAAGGACGGAGTGGTCGGATAGTGAGGCCTCGAGATCCGGCTGGCATGGCTGACGCGCTGGTCATGCTGGTTGCGCAGAAGGAATTGCGTCAGAAAATGGGGCAGAGCGCGAAGCAGGACTTTGTGGACAAGTTTACCGTCGACAAGATGATCGTCCGCTACCAGGGTCTCTATGAAGACCTATTGTGACTGCTGTGAGACATTATCGGAGTAAAGAGCGGAAGTTTAACGCGGGCGGTTGACCTACTGTCGATGCGCCGGTTCAAGGCTTTGGATCAATCACATCATTCTGTAGGCTACGCGGAACAATTCTTCTTCATTCCCCATTTCCTGAAACTGTGCAAGAATGAAGGTGCGATGCGATTGTCGGGTTCTGAGATCTCTAGCCGGCCCGGTACAAGGTCAAGCAGAGAATTGCTGCGCAGTGCCGATGGGGGTGTGGAAGTGACGGTAATGGAAGGGTTGTTCTGGCTGTCGGCGATCGGGGTCGTGTATCCCTACCTGGGGTATCCTGTTCTGTTGTGGCTCGTAAGCGGCATGTTAGGGAGGTTCAGACCGCACACGCAGGACGACTCCTCGTTTTACCCCTCGATTTCCATGATTATTCCGGCTTGCAATGAGGAAAGCCGGATTGAACGGAAAATTGAAAACACAAAGGCGCTCCGCTATCCCGCCGACCGGCTGCAAGTGCTCTTCGTCTCCGACGGGTCTACTGATCGCACGGTGGAGCTGATCCGGAAGCACGAGGCTGATCCTATCGCGCTGATCGAGCTTCCGGTACGAGGCGGGAAGGCGGCGGCGCTGAATGCCGGTCTTGATCGTGCCAGGCATGATGTCGTCGTGTTTTCGGATGCGTCGATCGAGCTGGAGCCGGATGCCTTGCGGTACATCGTGCAGGGTTTTCGTGATCCCGGTGTCGGGTGCATTTCCGGCGAGGACATGATTGCGGAGTCAGGCGGAGAGGCTTGGTACGGACGGTATGAATTGCTGGTCCGCCGCTTGGAATCCAGGGTCCATTCTATTGTTGGCGCAAGTGGATCCTTCTATGCGCAGCGGCGTGAGCTCTGTGAGCCGTTTACGGAAGGCCTGGCGCCTGATTTTCTGTCCGTGCTCAGAACAGTGGAGAAGGGGTTCCGTGCCGTCAGCGAGCCGGCCGCCGTGGGTATGATGACCAGTGTCAAAGACTCCAAACAGGAGTTTGACCGGAAAGTGCGCACGTTGATCCGTGGAATGACCGCGCTGTTTGCCTATAGACGGGTACTGAATCCTGTGCGGTTCGGTGTCTTTGCCATCGAGATGCTGTCCCATAAGATCTTGCGCTGGTCCGTGCCGTTCTTCCTCATCATCGCGCTGGTCAGCTCGGTGCTGCTCATCGATTCCCCGTGGTTTCTTTTTGTCTCGTTCGTTCAGATTGCGTTCTATCTGACCGCGCTCCTGGCTTGGTGGGGCTGGAGTCTCATCCGGCGGTCGCTGCCGGGAAAGATCGCACTCTACTTTTCAATGGTCAATGCGGCCATCCTGGTGGCCTGGATGAAGTATGCAATGGGTGTGAGGCAGGAACTATGGACGCCCTCGCAACGGTAAAGACTCCGGCGGTCGAAACGCCGGTGTTTTTTGAGGACGGGGATTATCGCCTCTTTGGTGTCGTGCACCAGCCGGTCGGCACGCCATCAGGAGCGGCGTGGGTGTTTTGCCATCCGTTCGCAGAGGAGAAGTTGTGGGCGCAGCGGGTGTATGTCTCCTTTGCCCGCACACTGGCCGCCCGAGGCGCTTGGGTGATGCGCTTCGACGCGATGGGGAACGGCGACAGCGAGGGGCAGTTTTCGGCTGCTTCAGTGGATACAATGTTGTCCGACATCGATTGCGCGATCCGGTACTTGGAGGGAGTGAGTGGCATCAGTGTGAGAATCGGGTTGCTTGGACTGCGCTTCGGCGCGACGCTGGCCGCCCTGGCTGCAGAGCGGTCTCCCAAAGTCGGCACGCTGGTGTTGTGGGAGCCGATTGTCGATGGCGCCAAATACATGCAGGAAATGCTGCGCATCAATCTGACCACACAGTCGGCGGTCTATAAAGAAATCCGTCACAATCGGGAAGCATTAGTCCGAATGATGCGGGATGGCGCCACAGTCAACATCGACGGCTATGAATTGGCCTATCCCTGTTACGAGCAAGCAACGGCGGTCAATTTGAAGGAAGGGCGCAAGCGGTTTGCCGGCTCCTGTCTGATTATTCAGATAGGAAAAGACGGGCAGCCCGTTCATCCCGACCTCAAGGTATTGCAGGGAACGTATCCTGCCGGTGATCTTCAGAGTGCCGTTGAGGAGCCGTTTTGGAAGGAAATCAAGCGATGGTACCGAGTTGCGCCGAATTTGTTCGAAACCACGTTGGCCTGGATGGCAGCACGATGACAAGCGAAGTGTTCCCCGTAACTTTTCAGAATCGGGATGGCCACCGCCTGTTTGGTATGGTGCATCGGCCTGCGAAGTCCTGCGCCAGCGGTGCCGCAATCATTCTCCTGTCGCCGGGGGTGAAAATGCGGGTTGCGCCCCATCGGCTTTACTTGGATATGGCTGAGCGTTTTGCGGCGCTAGGTTATCTCGTGCTGCGGTTTGACTTTCATGGGTTGGGCGATTCTGAAGGAGAAGCCGAAGAAGAGTTTCTGGCCGATCTCTATGGTGCCGTGCAGGTCGGCCGCTACATCAATGACACGATCGCGGCCATGGACTGGATGGAGTCCACTTACGCGGCCAAGAAGTTTATTGTTTCAGGGCTGTGTGGAGGCGCCATCACGGGACTGCTTGCTGCCGTAAAAGACCGGCGCATTGTCGGTCTGCTTGGGCTTGCAATTCCGGTCATTCTTGACGGTTCCCGCATCGATTTCAGCAAGTACATGACTGAGGCCCAGCTGAGTGCGACTCGTGACGGGTATCTTGGAAAGCTTGTGAATCCGGAGGCCTGGCGCTCATGGATTCGCTTTCTGACCTTCCGGAGCGATTACAAGCTGATCGCTCGCTCACTGCTCAAGCCGCTGCTGGAAAAATTGCGTAAACCTCAACCGATTGCGCCGGTGTCGACGCAATCAGAGCCAGCAGACAATACAAATCCGTATTTCGCACCGGCATTTCGCCAGATGGTATCAACTTCTCGGCCGATTTATCTCATTTTCTCAGAAATGGACCGTCTCTATTGGGAATTTGAAAAGAAATTTGTGGAGCGCAACCGCCCGATGCTGGATTCGCATGCGGCTTGGTACGGGGTTCACGTGACCAAAGACGCCAACCATATCTTTTCGTTCCGTGAATGGGAGGAGGATATGTTGGATCGATGCGCCGAGTGGCTACATGCGTTTGAAGGCAATCAAATCGGGAACCTTCATCAAGGCGAGCAGGGAGCATTCCGTCAGAGCCAACAGGCGACTGCTTAGGAGGGGAGTGGTCGATTGCCTAGATGGTTTGTGATCCAGGTCCTCATGTGCCTGGCGATTCCAATGCAGCTTCGAGCGGTGTGCTTGTCGGTGTAGGCAACTTATGCGTGGGCTGCATGGTGCGGGCCCCCTCTGTTGAGCTAGCGACATGCATCTAGAAGCGTGAGAGGTGAATGAAAACGGGAGTGCTAGAGCAATGCTTATAATGGCGGGTCTGGTTCTTCGCCAGATTGGGTACTGGAGCTCTTTAGAGAAAGCGGCTCCGATGTGGCGCAAGCTGTGGCTGCGGATCAAGTACGATTGTTATGTTTCAATGAAAGCTCACATATATCACCCTGACAAGATCGTACTCGGACGGGGGGCGCATATTTATCAAGATGCCATACTTAACTTCAAGTCGTCCCACTCTGGGCACTCGCCGAGCATTGCGATTGGTTGTGACTCAAAGGTCTTGCCTTCGGCAAAGATTATTCCTCAACAGGGCTATGTGAAGATCGGCAATAATTGCACCATCCAGTATGGGTGCCTCTTGTATGGTGTCGGGGGGCTAGAGATAGGAAATAATACCAGGATTGCTGCATATACGGTTATAACCCCGATGAATCATATATATTCTGATCTGGGCACTCCGATATGGAAACAAGGTGAGACTGCGATCGGGATTAAGATTGGAAGCGATGTCTGGATCGGTTGTGGTGCGAAGGTGCTTGATGGCGTGACCATTGGGGATGGGGCCGTTGTTGGCGCAGGAAGCGTTGTCACAAAGTCTATTCCTCCCTATTCTGTAGCAGCCGGGGTTCCTGCCAGGGTGATTAAGATGCGAGATGGCAGGATGCCGGAAGCGCAAATAAGTTAGACCTGCCATGTTTGTGGGTGGTAGCATTCCGTTCATAGGTTATGGCTCTGTTCCTGCACTCGAAGGCAATAGGCAGGCATGGATTGCGTGTTTTTCTACTATCTTCGTGGCTGATCGCAGATCTCCTCACATTATTAATTAGTGCTGTTAATAGAAGTGGTGGGTTTGGAGTGCATAATTCAAAGCCGTCCGATGGGACTGCTCGTAAGATCCTATATCTTGAACGCAATGTGGATGGGACCATCGGGGGGTCGTATCGCTCGCTGCTCTACTTGGTTCGATTGTTGGATAAGTCCCGTTACCATCCGATCGCGGCGTTTTACCGCGAACATCATCTGATTGAAGAGTATCGCAAGTCTGGTTGTGCGGTTATGATCTTGACCTGCCCGCCTGTTATCAGGCTGCTTGATTGGTGTCCATCATCCACGAGTCGAATTCTTTCCCCGCTACGGTGGTCGCTTCAGTTTCTGCAGAAAGGGCTGAACTTTGTTTTTGGAACGCTCCGGATATTCTTCATGAACGTAATGTTGCTATTAAAGGAAGGCATTCAGGTCGTCCACTTGAATAACGGGATGCGCACTGCACCGGAATTGCTCTTTGCCAGCAAGTTGCTCGGGGTCAAAACCGTGGTGCATCAGCGGGGAATTGGAAAGCTGCCCAAGTCTATTAAATGGTTGGCGCAGTTAGTTGACCACGTTGTCTGTGTCTCGGACGCGGCGAGGTTGAATCTAGTACAGCAGGGAATTCCCGCACAGAAATGCACCACGATTCACAATGGAATTGCCCCGGATGAATTCTTGGCAGGGATTACAAAAACTCCGAAACAGGTAAGGGAAGCGCTGGGCCTTCCAGCGGATAGTCTCATTATCGGCGTGGCAGGAATGATCAGAGGGTGGAAGGGGCAGCTTGTCCTTGTCAAGGCGATGGTCAATGTCCGTGAGAAGCATCCGAAGGCACATTGTTTGATTATTGGAGGTGTGTCTGATCAGCACGAAGGGGATCGGGCCTATCGTGATGAGATTCTCGGCTTCATTCGCACGCACCACCTTGAGTCGCAGGTGACCCTCATCGATTATCAGCCGCGTATCGCTGAGTTTATTCAGGTATTCGATATCATGGCGCATACGGCGATTGATCCGGAGCCGTTTAGCCGATCAGTGCTTGAAGGAATGACGCTGGGACGGCCAATCATTGCGACGCGCACCGGCGGAACCCCTGAGGCGATTGAGGATGGAGTGTCTGGTATTCTCGTTCCCCCTAATGATCCCGTCGTTTTGGCGGAAAAAATTAACATGCTCTTATGCAGTCCTGATTTGCGGGCTCATCTTGGTAACCAGGCTCAGGAGCGCATTCGGAAACATTTTATGATTCAGTCAAATGTTGAGGCTACTGAGCAGGTCTATCGTACCATTCTGCAGGAGAGATAAGTCTTCGATGGAGCCAATAGGATTGCCAAGCGTATGACGAGTGGATCAAAGAAAATTGTTGGGGGGTTTGGATGGGTGGCGTTGGTCAAATACTCGAACGACGCACTCGCGTTCCTGACCACGTTGATTTTAGCCAAACTGCTTACGCCCGAAGATTTTGGTTTGGTCGCTGTCGCAGGAATGGTGATTGAGACACTGAGGATATTTAAGGACCTAGGATTAAGTCAGGCACTTATCTATAGGCAGGACGATGTTGAACGGGCAAGCCATACGATGTTTTTCCTGGTTGTCGGGCTAAACATCTGCGTCTTTTTATGCGCGGTGATTGTCTCCCCGCTCGCGGGCCGTTTTTTTAACAATTCTGCCGTTGTGCCGATTATTGCCATCATGGCTTCGAGCTTGATATGGACTTCGTTGCGGGCGGTGCCGGATGCCTTGATCAATAAGGAGTTATCTTTTCAGAAACTGGTTGTGCCTGACATGGTACCTCTGGGGGTCGGCTCTATCGTCGGTATTGCAATGGCTTATCAGGGATTCGGAGTATGGAGTTTGGTTGTCCGTTCATTGATCGTCTCTATCGGGGGGATGGTGCTGATTTGGCCCTACACATCCTATCGCCCCGCATTTCAGTTTGATCGAAAGATCGCACAGGACCTCCTTAAGTATGGCCAGCATATCATCGGGTCGTCAGTGGTGATGGTTGCAGTTTACAACATCGATAAGTTCTTCATCAGCAAGTTTCTAGGCGTCGGGGCGCTTGGAGCCTACGCCATGGCGTCCCAAATCGCCAACCTGCCGATTACGCAGTTCAGTCACATTGTCTGCCGATTGATGTTTCCAGTGTTTTCACGAATGAATAAGGAAGTATCGGCATTGAGGGAGGCATTCCTGAAGACGATCTATTATACGGCGGGCGTTACATTTCCAATGGCGATTGGAATCGCGATCTACGGTCCCGATGCGATAAGGGCCTTCTACGGAGACAAATGGGCTGCAGCATGCATCCCGCTCCAGATCCTGGCTGTTTATGCGCTGTTCAGGTCGCTGAGCGTGGTTATCTACGAAATGTTCAAAGCGACGGGCCGCCCTGATTTGATGCAATTCTTCGTCATTGTGCGGCTTGCGCTAATTGGTGTCTTGGGAATTCCGGCACTGATGTGGCTTGGGTTACCCGGGATATGCGGTTTAATTGCCGCAGCCAACGGCATTGTGCTGGTACTGGAAGTTTTTAAGGTAGCAGAATACCTTGCCATTTCGTTCGGCGAATTTGTCAGAGCGTTGAGCCTTCCATTGTGTATGTCGGTGGTGCTTATACCGGCCATTTATTGGGCGTTTCGTTTCAATTTCGGTGTCATGGCTCTCGGTCATGTGGCAGGCGGAATACTAGTAACGGTCATTTGCTATGCGGCGGCCGTTTTTATGTTAGACAAGGTTGTAGTTTCCGAGGTGAAGAAGGTTCTCTTTTCTACGGCATAGAATTGCGGTAGTAAACTGATTGATGGGCTACAGCCCTGAAGTGTGCCGAGTCTGCTCGCGCAAGAATAACTTGGAGTGTGATCGACAATGCCTAATTGGCTTATCAAGATATTGCTAGCCATCTACATGAGGATTCCAGTAGCGCTGAGGCCTGCGCTGAAGAATGTGTTTACCAAAGCTGTCTTGCGAATCGAGGCGCTGGCTAAGCGACGGCAAATAGTCCGCGGTATGCGTGTTGAATTCCTTGATTTCGAGATTGCGCATCTCCTCCCGTGTGAAATTCTCGGTCCGGCGCCGGATGAAGTGTTGGTTGAGGCTGAGTGTAGCCTTGTCAGTCCGGGAACCGAGCGGGCGGTGCTCTGTGGGCTTCCAGGCGCCCGGCGCAGCTTTCCCTACCTTCCCGGCTATTCCACCGTGGGGAGAGTCGTGAAAAAAGGGAGTGCGGTCAAAGGGGTGGAGCTCGGCGATCGCGTCACCGGGCGTATTCATCACGCGAGCCATGAGACGTCTGTGGCCAGCAAGCTTTTCAAAGTACCGCCCGGTGTCTCAACTGAAGAGGCCAGTTTCATTGAGCTGGGCATTATTGTGCTTCAAGGGATTCGAAAGGCTGCAATCAAGCCGGGAGAACGCGTGGCAGTCGTTGGCCAGGGATTAATCGGGCAATTATCAAACCGATTGGTTCGCATCCTGGCGCCGGCGTCACTGGTTGCTGTTGCGCCAAGCCGAAACCGTGAACGACTTGCGAGGCTTCCAGGTGGAGTAGATGAGTATTTGTCACTCGTGGAAAATCCAGCTTGTGTGAATGGTATTGCCGCGGATGTGGTGATCGAGGCGGTCGGTACCCCTCAAGCAAATGCAGTGGCGATGAATTGTGCCCGTGAGGGCGGACGAGTCATTCTGCTTGGGAGCTCACGGGGTTTGACGCGGGATTTAGACATTTGGGGGTTGGCTCAAACAAGAAGCCTGACCATACTCGGAGCGCACATCAGTGACATGCCGGGTAAGGATGCGAGCCCGACGCGCTGGACGTACGAGCAGGAGGGCTATCTGTTTCTTGAGCTTCTGGAGACAGGGCGGTTGAAAGTGGCGGATCTTGTGACCTGGCGAGCGAGGCCCGAGGAATGTAATGCGGTGTATGAAATACTGGCAGAAGGCGGGCGTAACCATGTTGGGATCACGTTTAACTGGAAGACTGAAAAGGTCGTGGCATGACCGTCACTCTATGGACTAAGTGATCTCTTTCTATTGGGTATCACGCGGGAGGAGCGAATGGAAGCATTGAGAATCGGCATTGTCGGCGCGGGCGCAATCGCGCAGCGAAACGCAAAGGAAGCCGCAGCGTCCGGGTCGGCAAAGATCGTGGGCGTTTTCGATCTTAATCATAAAGTGGCGAGAGATATGGCTAAGGCACTTTCTGCGCCATTCTTCCCCAGCTATGAGTCGTTGCTTGTGAATTCAGATGTGGAGGCGGTCCTTCTCTCCGTACCGCATCATTTGCATAAGAGCATGACCGTACAAGCCGCCTCTTGCGGTAAGCACGTACTGGTCGAGAAGCCGATGGCCAATACCCTCGACGAAGCCAGGGAGATGTTGGCCTGTTGTGAAAAGAACGGTGTCCAGCTCACGGTTAACTATAGCTTCCGATACTTGCCGAAGATTCAGAAGGCCAAGCAGCTTATTGCCGAAGGAGCACTTGGTGATATTACAGGGGTTCAAATCATTGCGCATCAGTTCAAAGACCGGGGTTATTGGAGCGGCGCTCGGAGCAATTCTCCCGATGATTGGAGGGCGTCCAAAGAGAAATGTGGTGGTGGCTTCTTAATTATGAATGTGTGCCACGTCATTGACTACATTTATTTTGTCACCGGACTGAAGTGCAACCGGGTCTACAGCGAGTATGCGACATTGGGATCCCCCGCGGAGGTTGAAGACATCATTGGTGTGACGTCGAGGTTGGATAACGGAGGCATCGTCTCTATCAGCGCAAGCTCGATTATGCGGGGAACCGATCAGTCGGAAGAGAGGATTTGGGGAACGAAAGGAACGATGATTCTCAATGGGGAAGGACTCTCGCTGTATTCGACGAGGCCTATCGATGGTAAGAGGCCCGGCAAGATGACTCGGTATGCTAAATTTCCAAACGTGAGCTGGACCGCAGAATGGGTCAAAGCATTCGCCGCCGCAGTGCGCAACAGGACCAGACCGGATATCTCTGGCCGTGAAGGATGGGACAATCTTGCATTGATCTCTGCCGCCTACCATTCGATGGAGAAAGGGGTGCCGATGGAAGTCGCTCCTTTTCCCCATGATGAGACGCCGGGAGCCTAATTGATGGAGCAGCATAACATCGAAGCGATCGTTGAGCGAACATCCCGCTCCCTTGATGCCACAGGCGCTGATCTGCCTGTTTATGGTGTTGCGCGTGTGTTGGGAAGATTCGCAGGAAATCACAGAATTAACGGAGCGTCACACGTCCTGGCTGTGCTTGATGCGCCACAGTCCACTCAAGTTGTGCTGCAGGATAGCCAATATATTCCAGTGCCGAATTCATTGGGGAGCGATGAAGCATTGCTGGCCTTGCCGCTCGCTATGTCGTTGTCTGTATGGGATCGTCTTCAGTTGGAACTTGGCGAAGCGGCAGTTTATACAGAAGGCGATGGTTTTGCGGATCTTGTGGGACAGGTTGCGATCTGGCGGGGAGGATGTCCCGTCATTCGATTGGGCAAGAATTCAGGACGGACCCCTCTGGATAGGGGGGAATGTCAGGTGATGTCTGATCCGGAAGAAGCTCTGCGCCAACTCAAAAAGCGAATTCAGGATAAACCTGGGTTTGCAGCCATTGATTTGAGCGGGCGCCCGGAAACCATAGATCTGCTCCTGGAGGTGGTCCCTCGCTGGGGACGGGTTATGCTTGCGGGGCGGACTCGCCAACCACTAACCGTAGATTTTTACAATAACGTTCATCGCAAGGGCGTGTTGCTTCTCGCGAGCATTTTTGATCCGGCCTCAGTATTGCAGCATGCTGGAAGTGCGGCCTATCTCACCACTGCATTTCGGATCTTACAGAACAAAGAAATGGCTGCAATCTGCTCACAATTGGCACCGGCGAAACCTCCGCTGTAACCTAACGGAAAGCAGGGCTAGACGCAGCTTGCTCATGTGCTTTCTCGACCGCGTGGGCGCGGATCAAGTTCGTTTTAGGGATTTGGGGGTATCAGGAGAAGAATTGTTGCAAGGGGATATCCCATAGGGAGAGCCTTCGGGCTACTGGAATGCGGGGTCAATATGACAGCACCGATGAGGTGATAAGACCACTTACAATCTTACATTTACGGGACACTCATGAAATCGGAGGGCCCGGCAAGACGATCCTGGAAACTCATCGGGCCATTGATCGCCGACGGTTTCAGCTGCATCTTGGTGTGTTTCTAAGACATGGCGAGCCTGAGGATTCCCCCTTCATTGCTGAGGCCAGGCGGTTTGATATGCCGCTTCACTTCATTCGTGGAAGGCATGCCTACGATTTTCGTATGATCCGGCAGGTCCTTGACCTTGTGAAGGCCTGTCAGATCGACATCGTGCATGCGCATGAAGTGAAGTCGGATGTCATTGCGTATTTGATGGCTCGGTTTCATCCAGTTCCGATCGTGACGACGTTGCATGGCTGGATCGGCAACGATCTGAAACATCGACTATTCGTCAAGCTGGATAAACGTGTTGTACGAAAGTTTGATCGGGTTATCGCCGTCTCGCGTCAGATTGAAAGAGAGTTGCTTGACGTGGGTGTGCCTCGTGCGAAGCTGCATATGCTTCATAACGCGATTGTGTTGGAACGGTATCAGCGCACGGGACGGCGCGGATTACTGGCGGAGATCATCGGATGTCCGATTGACGGTCCGGTGATTGCCAGTCTGGGACGGCTGAGTGCCGAGAAGGGCCATGCGAATCTCATCGATGCAATGGATCGGGTGATCCGTCGTGGGCATAAGGGCTCTCTCGTATTGATCGGCGACGGCCCAGAGAGGCCTAAGTTGATGCAGCAGATTGAAATGCTTGGCCTTCAAAAGGTGGTCCATATGCCGGGATACATTCAGGAGCCGCAGCGATTGCTCGAAGAAATCGATCTCATAGTGCTCCCGTCCCATACTGAGGGGCTTCCTAATGCGGCATTGGAGGCCTTACTGATGGAGGTACCTGTGCTGGCGACCGAAGTAGGTGGCACTCCGGAAGTGATCACAGATGGGGAAACCGGGCGGCTTGTTCCCGCCCGTTCACCTGAGAAGCTTGCAGAGGGCATTCAGGAATTCCTCGCCTCGCCGGAGTCTTGGAAGCGGATGGCAAGCCGCGGAAAAGATATGGTCAAAATGAATTTTGATTTTCGGGCCCGGACACGTAAGTTAGAAGCCATTTACGATGACATGATGAGGGAGTTGGCCTAGGGGCATGGTCTATTACGGTCTTCTACTATTCTTCGCATTGGATTACATCCGGCCGGGGAGTTATGTGCCGGCAATGAATGCCCTGCATTTGAACTCGATCGTTCCGCTCTTGGTGTTTCTAGGTTCTTTGGTGAGTAAGGGGCAAGTGAAGGTATCAGAAGTCTTGAGCAGCGTGAACGCGCGCTGGATCATGTTTTTACTGGTATTGATCGTCCTGTCAGGATTGACCTGCGACGTCAAAATTTATGCACTCGATGTTTTTGAAAAAGTGGTCGGTTATTCCATAATATTTTTTATCATAAGGAAAGAAGTTTACAGCTTTGACAGGATGAATGGAGTTTTCACAGCGTTGGTCTTAGTGCATCTGGTTATCGGAGCCTTGACACCTGATTTGTTTTCCGGCGATGGAGAACGGCACTATATTGCTTCCGGAGGATTTCTTGGAGATGGCAACGATTTCGCGTTGTCGGTAAATATTGCGATCCCCTTGTGTTTGTTCTTAATGCAGAGCGCACAGGGATTTACCAGGAAAGTATTTTTTGCGGGCGCGTTGACTGTTCTGATCTTTGGAGTAGTGGCGACCCAATCGCGAGGGGGAATCTTGGCGTTGGCGAGTGTGGGGTTGTATTACTGGTCCAGGAGCGAGCGAAAACTCCTGGGTGGAATTGGGCTTGCGGTCGTCGTTATGTTCGTTTTTATCGTCGCCCCGCCACAGTTTTTTGATCGTATGGGAACAATGACACAAACAGGCGAGGAGATGGAAGGGTCAGCGCAAGGCAGGCTCCTGGCATGGGGTGCTGGGGTCCGGATGGCCATGGATCATCCGCTATTGGGGGTGGGACCTGGTCACTATCCCGTCAAGTATGGCGCGGAATATAAGCCGGAGGGATATGGGCTCAACGAAATTCCCTGGCAGACGGCTCATTCATCGTATTTTCTTCTTCTGGGGGAACTGGGTATCCCTGGACTTATCTTTCTACTGGGTATCATTGGATCGAATCTTGCCGCCGGAGAGCGAACATTGCGAAAAATCAGGCCTCAACTTATGAAGGACGATCTTGGAGGTCAGAATCTTGTGGTTGCGCTAAATGCCAGTTTGATCGCTTTTATGGTGGGAGGAGCGTTCCTGTCGGGAGCCTACTATCCCCATATCTATGTGTTAGCCGCCCTCTTAGAGTGTGGCCGAGCTATTTGCAACCAAGCGTATGTAGAAGTGGCTGTGGCATCAACTTCGGAAACCGCACTCCCTCTGGGTTATCGCCGGGTGTGAAGACGGGGACGCAGGTGGAGAGGGCGGCCCATCACCTACGGAGCAGTACTCCGGTAGTCGTTAAGAGTCGGAGCCTGTTGCCTATTTGGCGTTCATGAAACTCCTGAAGGTGGCACGGTCGAAGCGAGTCAAAATGGCGAATACACACACAATGCAGAGATTGATCGGTGCGAGTCGCAGCTTTCTCAAGTCCCATGGAACAGTGTATGCGGATCTAATGCGATGAAGGTGCTCTTCCTGTCACAAATTGTTCCCTATCCTCCGCACGGTGGAGTGTTACAACGAGGCTACAATATCGTGCGTGAGCTGAGTCGTGAGGCTCAGGTGCACCTGCTGGCATTTGTTCATCCTGACGTGTTGCCCACAGAGGAGGCTTGTCGGGACAGTCAGGTGGTGCTGAGCAAATATTGTGAGGCGGTAGAGTACTTCTCTCTATGGCCAAAGACTTCCTCGTTGCATCGTATTGCGGGGCTTGCGGCAGGGGCTGTGTCTTCACAGCCATTTAGTGTGTTGGCGCATCGTTCGGCGTTGTTTCAGCGGCGCGTAGCCGAACTGGTCGCAACGAAAGATTTTGATCTGATTCATGTCGATACGATCGCCCTGGCTCAGTTTTTAGACCAGAGGTGGTCGATTCCCACGGTGTTGACTCATCATAATATCGAGTCTCAATTGATGGAACGACGAGCCGGAGCGGAGAGCAGCCTGCTGGCCAGGCTTTATCTGCGCAGGGAAACCCGGAAATTGTTGGCCTATGAAGCTGAGATGTCCGGGACATTTGACGTCAATGTATTTGTGGCCCAGACGGATGAACAGACGTTGACGGAAAGGGTCTCAGGCTTGCGTACCGCAGTCGTATCTAATGGCGTTGATGTGGATTACTTTACACCGAATCGGGGGAAAGACTCGCCTACGTTGATCTATGCGGGCGGCATGAACATGTTTGCAAACCGTGATGCAGTCATGTTTTTCCTGAACGAGATCTGGCCATTGATTCGGAATCAGGTGCCGGATGTACGGTTTTTTGCCGTCGGACAGGATCCGCCAAAGGAGCTTCTTGAACTGGCTGCGCGGGACCCTCAGATAGTTGTCACTGGTTATGTGAATGATGTTCGACCGCTGGTGAGGGATGCATCCGTCTATGTTGTGCCGTTGCGTGTCGGAGGCGGAACTCGCTTGAAGGTGTTGGATGCCATGGCGATGGGCAAGGCCATGGTCTCAACCTCGATCGGCTGTGAAGGTCTTGATGTTCTGCCCGATAAACACTTACTGGTGGCTGACAGTCTTGAGCAGTTTTCAGACAAGACAGTCAAATTGCTTCTCGATCCAAGTCGCCGAAATACATTAGGGTGTGCTGCCAGAGAATTGGTAGAGCAGCGCTACTCCTGGCGGATGATCGGTGGGCAATTATTGAATGCGTATCACCTCGCTATCGAGAACAGAAGGCAGATGGTCATGGATCATTCACCGCAGTAGAACGGTCAATGTCAGACAGGTTCCCCGATGGGGGGAATCATAAGCGACCGCCACTTGCCTTGCAACCGACACCGTAAACGTACGCGTATAAACCGACCGCACGCTCTATGAACGCACTCGTCGAACGAATTTATAACGCCAGCCCCGTCGTTATGCAGAATGCCCTTCTCTCCGCGTATGGAGGGTATATGCGTGCTATGCGTTTTAGTGGAGCCCATCGGGCCATCCTCCAAGAGTTGATGCAAAGTCAATACGCAACTTCCCATGAGTTGAAGGCGATTCAGCAGAATCGTCTCGTCAGTCTTATACGTCATGCGTATGCCACGGTTCCGTTCTATAGGGAGGCATTCAAGAAAAGAGGGTTGACTCCCGACAATATCCGTAGCGCAGAGGACTTGCTTAAGCTTCCGGTTGTGACCAAAGGTGATGTTCGGGCAGACCCTGAGCGATTTCTTTCGTCAGCATTTCCCAGGAAAACGCTTAAGTCGATTAACACCAGTGGGACTACAGGGACTCCGCTCCGTCTGTGGTTTACAAGGAAGGCTATTCAGGCAAATTATGCGTTTTTTGCCCGTACGTTGTCATGGGCCGGTGTGGGTGCCGCAGACAGAAGCGCCACATTCGCAGGCCGTGTGTTTATTCCACCTGGTCAAATTGGTCCTCCCTACTGGCGGCACAACCTGTTTAATAATAACCTGTTGATGTCTTCGTATCATATTTCCGAGGCAACAGCTCCGTTGTATTTCAAGAAATTGAAAGAGTTCGCTCCCGTGTTCATTTTCAGCTATCCATCATCTATCTTCGCATTGGCTCAATATGGCGGATCTTACGCACAATTCTGTCAAGTTCGTCCACGGGCGATTGTGACCTCATCCGAAACGCTGTTGGAGCACCAACGGGTGGCGATCGAAGGGGTGTTCGGTTGTCGGGTGTTTGATCAATATGCTAGCGCTGAAATGGTGGTGTTCGCCGCGCAGTGTGAACAGGGCGCGCTGCATCTTTTCCCGGAATTTGGAATCACGGAAATACTAAATGGGGACAGGGCTTCGAAAGTGGGGGAGCCTGGCGAGCTGATTTGCACGGGCTTCCTAAATTGGGCGATGCCACTTATTCGCTATGAAATCGGTGATGCAGGGATCTGGAGTGAGGAGGTCTGTTCGTGCGGACGGAACTTCCCCTCTCTTAAGGCCGTGGTCGGGCGTATGGACGATGCGATTATTACGCCGGAAGGCAGGCAGGTTGGACGACTTGATCCGATCTTTAAAGGAATGAGCGGAATCAAGGAGACGCAGATTGTCCAGGAAGCCTTGGATCGTCTTACTGTCAAAATGGTGAAAGGGAAGGGCTATCAGGAGAAAATGGGGCAAGAAGTTGTTGATCAGCTCAGAAAAAGAATTGGTGAGGCCATAAAGATTGAGCTGATCTACGTTGATCACATTGAACGCAGTTCAACTGGCAAGTTTCGGTCTGTTGTGTCATGTGTACGGAATAGACAGAGGCGTGATCAGTCTCCCGGTAGTTGAGGAGACAGAGTAGGAAGCCTATGTGCGGAATTTCCGGAATTGTGTACGAGGATCCTGCGGCCATAATTGACCGCGCCCAACTGATTGCCATGCGAGATTGCATGACCTATCGGGGGCCGGACGATGCCGGTCTTTTCATTGATGGACCTGTGGGGCTTGGCCATCGCCGGTTGAGTATTATTGACCTGGGTGGCGGCCATCAGCCGATGTCCAATGAGGACGGATCGCTCCGGATCGTCTTTAATGGGGAGATCTACAACTATCGCTCCCTGCGCGAAGAGCTGAAAGCAAAGGGGCATCAGTTTCAGAGCCAGAGTGATACGGAAGTCATTCTCCATCTCTATGCAGATCGTGGCGAGGCCTGTGTGCATGCGCTCAATGGCATGTTTGCCTTCGCCATCTGGGATGCGCACCGGCGCGTTCTATTTCTTGCTCGCGATCGAATGGGTGTGAAGCCGTTGTACTATGCGGTCACACCGAAGGCGTTTCTGTTTGCATCCGAGATCAAGGCCATTCTGACGAGCGGGATGGTGTCTGCCCGTTGCCGCGATGAGGCGGTAGCCGAGTACATGCTCTTTCGTCAGGTGGCCGGTCCCGAGAGCTTGTTTGAAGGGGTGATGAACTTGCCTCCTGGGTGCACGCTTACCCTGTACAACGGAAAACCAAGGATCGCGCGCTACTGGTCTTCCAGGCCTGCTGCGGACAGACCCCGGATCAGTTATGACGACGCGCGGCAGACCTTGACAGACTTGTTGCATGATTCTGTGAACATGCGTCTGATCAGTGATGTGCCGGTAGGGACATTCTGCAGTGGAGGGGTCGACTCCAGCCTTGTCACCGCGTTGGCATCGAGGATTAAGGGGGATCGGGTCAACACCTTCTCTATTGGCTTTGATGAACCGGAATATGACGAGAGCGCCTTTGCGCTGATGGTGTCCAAACAGTACGGCACGATTCATCATCAGCTCACGATCGGCAATGCCGAATTCAGCGATCTGTTCCCGCAGATGGTGTGGCAGAACGACGAGCCGCTCAATTTCGCCAATTCAGTCCAGATATTTGCGTTGAGCCGGCTGGCCAAGCAGCATGTCACGGTGGTACTCACCGGTGAGGGGTCGGATGAGTTGTTCGCAGGCTATCCACGCTATCGTATTCCAGGAATGGCGAGGATTTATCGGCAGGTGCCGGGGGTATTGAGGCGTTTGGCGAAACTGTGGGGGAGTGTGACGCGGGATCATCGTGTAGCCAAGCTCGATCGCTACGCCGCCTGCTCTCCCATGGAGACGCTGCTGTACAATTCCAGTATGCTGCATCCCGATGTGGTGGCCGCGGTCTATCCACAGGTGCTGGAGAGCCATCTCGACTATCGCCGGTCCTGTCTCGTGGGATCGGAGAACCTGGGGTTGGATGACCTGGATCGGGTGTCCCTCCTGGATCAAGAGTGTTTTCTTGTATCTATTCTCAACCGGCAAGATAAGATGAGCATGGCGGCGAGCATCGAATCGCGCGTGCCGTTCATGGATTATCGCATCGTCGAATTCGCCAATCGTTTGCCGGCTGCATACAAACTGCGTGGGGGGACCGGCAAGGCCATTGTGAAGGATGTGGCGCGAGCCTTCTTGCCGGTTGAAACTGTCGATCGCCGGAAGTCCGGCTTCGGCGTTCCTTTGGACCGATGGTTCCGGTCGAATCTGGGTATGGGGGAACGGATCGCAGCATTGCCCGAACAGGCTGCCTCAGACCTATTCGATGGCAAGGCTCTCCGCCGGCTTGTCGAGGAGCATCGCGCCGGCACACATGACCACTCAGAACTCTTATGGACGGTCCTGAATTTTCAGACCTGGAAGCAGACGTTCCATTGCTAGGGTAATTCGGGACAAAGGATGCCGAGAGAGCAGTATCAACCGGGAATCACATGACCATGGGACAACAAGGCAACACAACGACACCGCTGGATGTCGCGCTGATCGGCTGTGGCAAGATGGCCGTGCATCACGCCAAAGCCATTAAGGCGCACGGTGCCGGGCGAATCGTCGCCTTGGCCGATCCGTCCGGTGACAGGTCAAAATTGGATGGATTGGTTTCCAAGGATACGCCATTTTTTACGTCCGCAGCCGACCTGCTAAAGTCAATCAAGCCGACTGTAGTACACATTGCTACGCCACCTGCGACTCACGCGGATCTGGCCATGCTCTGTTTGGAGCATGGTGCCCATGTTTATGTGGAGAAGCCCTTCACGCTGCGATTGGCGGAGGTGGATGCGGTCCTTGAGGCTGCGCGGAAAGCCGGCCGGTCTGTCTGCGCCGGGCATCAGCTGCTCTACGAGGCGCCGGCGCGCGCGCTCACTGCGTCGCTGCCGCTGATCGGCCGCGTGGTTCACGTTGAAAGCTATTTTTCGTTTAAGACGGTGAGAAAGTCCAACGATGGGCGGTCGTTGATGTCTCCCATCGATCAGCTGCTGGATATTCTCCCGCATCCGGTTTACACGTTGCTGGATGCTCTGGGCGGAGCGCCTGGAACAGCCCCGCAGCTTCAGTCCCTGTATGTCCGCCCTGAGGGTGAAGTCCATGCGTTGTTGCAAGCCGGCGAAACCACAGGGGTGCTTGTCGTAACATTGCGAGGGCGGCCGATCGACTCCTATTTGCGAGTTGTGGGCACCAGCGGCTCACTGCGCGCGGATTTTGTGAGGGGCCAACTGACCAGGCTGGCGGGGCCGGGAACCTCGGCAGTAGGGATTCTCTCGAATCCCTATCGAGAGGCCATGCAAATTCTGGTGGGATCGACGCGCGGATTTGCCTCGCGGATTCTGAACAAAGGCAAGGGCTATCCGGGGTTGGCTGAATTGATTGAGGCGTTTTATAACAGCATCCGTCACGGTACCCCGCCGCCGTTGTCGCCGTCTTCCATCCGTGAGACGGTTCGTCTCTGCGAGCAGGTCGGCCAGAGATTGCGTGAAGCAAAAGCAGAATTCGAGACGAGCGCGGAGGCTGATCTGGCGGCGCGCGCGCGACAGCTTCCGCCGATCGTTGCAGAGAAAGGGTTGGTGCTGGTCACAGGCGGAAGCGGAATGCTGGGCCGGGCTGTCGTTGCAGAACTGCGGCAATGTGGGTGGCCGGTTCGCGCATTGGGGCGACGCGTGCCGCCGCCTTCGGAACGGGAAGCGGGAGTCGAGTATGCTAAGGCTGATCTCGGCGGAGAGTTCGATACGACTGTATTATCCGGGGTTGAGACGATCGTCCATTGCGCGGCAGAAACCGCAGGAGGCAAGGAAGCTCATGAACGCAATTCGGTACTGGCCACGCGCAATCTGCTGCGGAGCGCTGCCAAGGCGTCGATCCAACGATTCATCCACATCAGCAGCCTGGCCGTGTTGAAGACCAGTAAAGAGATGGGTGGGCCGCTCGATGAACAGACACCGGTGGATGCAGGCAATCTTGGCCGAGGGCCGTATGTCTGGGGCAAAGCGGAATCAGAACGTGAAGTGGTCGAGCAGGGGCCAGTGCTTGGTTTGAAAGTCAAAGTCATCAGGCCAGGTCCCTTGGTGGATTTTTCCGATTATGAACCACCCGGCCGCTTGGGCCGCGAACTGGGGCCGATTTATATCGCTGTGGGGTCGCGCTCGAACCGGATTAACCTGTGCGATGTTGGCATGGCTGCTCAGGTGATCAGGGCAACAGTTCAGGATATGGATTCAGCACCGGCCGTCCTAAATCTTGTGGAGCCGATTGCTCTGACACGGGAGGAGTTGTTGTCTCGCTGGCTCCGGAAACGCCCAGATCTTAGGGGTGTCTGGTTGCCGGCCTTTGTGTTGTCTGTGGCCTCGCCGATGCTCATTTTGCTGCAGAGGATCGCTCTAGGAAACAAGACACCGATCGACATTGCTGCTGCATTTGCGTCCGAACAATACAATACGGCTCTTGCTGCGCAGGTCGTGGAGCGAGCCAGGGTGAAAGCGTAATATGCCGCTCCCACCATCCGGGCGTGGACCCTGTGTAAAATCCATTATACTCCGGTAGGGGTAAGCAAATGAGGGTGGTGCGGCTGTCGGGGTCGGCGGTGGTGTTGATGGTAGCGAGCGTGGCGTTCTCCACCTCAGTATCGTTAGGGGCCAATATTGACGTAAGGGACAAGGTGCAAATGGACAAGACGGAGGCAAGGTCGAAGACTTTAGTGCTGATTGGGGCGTCCTATGCAGGGGGGTGGCCCTCCGACCAGCTAGTTGGCGGTTATCGTGTGATGAACAAGGGGGTTAACGGACAGCAGTCGCATGAAATGCTGGCGCGGTTTAAAACCGATGTGGTGGTGCTGAACCCGAATGCGGTTTTGATCTGGGGATTCATCAATGATATCTTTCGCTCAGACCAGACGAAAATACGTGAGACGTTGGACCGTACCCGGAAGAGTATGCAGGCGATGGTGGATTTGGCGAAGCAGTCCGGGATCGTTCCCATTCTTGCCACGGAAGTGACGATTCGAGGCAAAGATGAATGGAAGGAAGTAATCGGTGATCTGGTCGGCAGCTTGCTGCGGAAAGCAAGTTATCAAGACTATGTCAATAGACATGTTCGAGAGACAAACCAATGGATTCGAGAGCTGGCCGTCCGCGAACAGGTCCAACTGCTGGATTTTGAGACAGTTCTTGCCGATCAACAGGGCGTGAGACGGAAAGAGTTATCAAGGCCTGATGGTAGTCACATTTCTCAGAAGGGGTATGAGGCGCTGACTCGCTATGCTGAAGAACGTCTGAGGGTTGCGTTGGGGGACTGATAGGTGTCCTGTTTCGTCCAGGCGAGTGACACCGAGTCCAGGGGAGAGTAATAGTATGGGATGGCGTGATGCCTGTACAAAGTTCTATCGGGCAGCTCAGAAGGTGATCGCACCCGATTTGAAGTATTCACAGTTGCTTTATGAGCAGGTACTTTTTGAGCACTCGCCAGGGAAGGAAATCTGGCTCGATCTCGGCTGTGGGCGTGGGTTTTTGCCGCCATGGCGTGAAGAGCAGGAGCGAGATCTGGCGAAACGCCCCAAGTCCCTTATCGGATTAGATTATGACTTTGCATCGCTCAGGGACAATAAGATCCTAGGGAGAAAGGTACTAGGGGATGTGTCTTGTTTGCCGTTTAGCGATACGGCGTTTGATTTTGTCACGTCGAATATGGTGTTCGAACATTTGAAGGAGCCAGTGGCTCAACTGAAAGATATTTTCCGCATTCTCAAGCCGGGCGGGGAACTTATCTTCCACACCCCCAACTCTCGTGGTTACGGCCCATTATGTGCCAAGCTGATTCCGGAGGAGATTAAAGATCGTATCATCTGGTACCTTCAGCGGCGGAAGCCGGAAGATGTCTTTCCGACGTATTACCGAATCAATACACCAGAAGTCATTGTTGAAGCAGCGGCGTCCGCCGGGTTTAGTGTGGTCTCTCTCCGGCTCATCGTGTCAACGCCGCTGTTGATCATGATCCCCCCTCTGCTGGTGATTGAGCTTATGTGGATTCGGTTTCTTATGACCAGATTGGGCAAACCGTTTCGATCTAATATCGTTGCTGTGCTGCAAAAGCCTCGTGCGAACAGCGTAAGCTGAGTTGCTGCGCAAGTTCATGTCGCATAGAATCTGCCTGATACTTGGAAAGTTCTGATGCAAACGATAAGTGGGCCGCGCATGCGGGCTGATTAGTGGACGTACTTATCAAGTATTTGGTCCTTCCGTCGAGCGCGATGACCCTAGCTGCATTGATCAGTGTGGCTCTGGCATGGTTTCGCCCCGCTCGCGCATGGGCGATTGCATCTGGGGCTGCGGCTTTGTCGATCTTTCTCATTTTTGGATCCGGTCCGGTTTCTTTTTTATTGCTTGGGTCTCTGGAGTTTCAAATTTCTCCTGCCGGGCATGTGGAGCGTGAGCCAACTAACACGATCGTAGTTCTGGCTGGTCATGCTGAGTTTCATCCTGACCATCCATTCAGTAGCCAGCTGAACCGCGCATCGGCATTCCGCCTGCTCGAATCTCTCCTGCTCTTTCAAGGGCGACGTGACTCCACAGTGATTGTCAGCGGAAAGGGTGAAGTTGCAACGATCATACGAGATGTCATTGTATTATCCGGAGTGCCGGCAGAACAGGTGATTGTCGACTCTCTTGCTTCGAGCACGTACGAAAGTGCAAAGAACCTGTCATCTCGATTAGGGCATGCCCCGTTTCTCTTGGTGACTTCAGCGGGTCATATGCCGAGAGCCATGGGAGCATTCAAAAAGGCAGGGGCCAACCCCCTTGCTGTACCTACTGACTATATGACCAAGAAAAACCCGTTTGCAGCCCAATACCTGCCTTCTCCTACGCACTTGCACTATTCTGACCTGGCAATATCGGAATATGTGGCGATGATGTGGTATTGCTTCAATGGATGGGTGTAAGAAAGAGCCCAACTAGTATATGGGATCAATAATCATCGGAGCGTAGAGACAGGCGTTTGGACCTGATCGCTCGATTCTGTATCAGACGAGTTTTGTGGCTATTTCATGACAAAATGGCTGTGTGGGCTTGACGGAGGTTAGTGAATGAAGTTGGAATCTGTTTCGCAGTATGAATCTGTTTATAGAGAGTGGGGGATTCGTCTCCTGTTGATATCCGTATCACTACTGGTAGCGCTGGGTTTGGCAGAGGTGATGGTGCGGATCTTTTTCCCAATTTGGGATGGTAGAGATAATGTCACGCTCGATGGGAAACCGATTAATAGCTGGTTTGAACCAGGGACCGTGTACCGACAGGTCTCTAACGAGTATGATGCCATTACGACAATTACCGACAAGGGGCATCGAGTGCCGGGTGTCGATGGCAATCCCGATGTCATATTCGTCGGGGATTCCTTTACCTTTGGGTTTGGTCTTAGCGACGATCAGACTTTTGCAAGCATCTATTGTAAGGAACTTCATCGCGCCTGTGTGAATCTTGGCTACCCCGGCAGCGGTACATTGCGGCAAGTTGAGCGGCTTGATGGATTCATTCGGAAATATGGTTGGAAGCCAAAAGAGGTGAAGCTTTTCTTCTTCGGCATGACCGGCAGCTGGTCTTCCGGTAATGACTTTGTTGACAACTATGATCGCTACATGCGGGAGCAGTCTCGTCAAGATGATACTTCAAAGAGAGAACCCTCAGTAGGTATTGCAGAGCGCATCATCGGGATGCAGGTAGTGATACTAGAGCACTCTACCTTGATGCGCCGTCTCAAGTATCACTGGGGGCCAAGGATCAAGAGCATCCTTGTGGCAGACCCTGGTGAGTACCGCATGGCCATAGCTTTAAAAGCTACCAAAGAGCATCTCGCGAAGCTGGATGAGTTGAGTCGACGAGTTGGATTTGAGTATACGATCTACCTTGTGCCGGCCGTACATGACATCTTGAGGGGGACGCAGGATAAAACGCTTGCGGCACTTAATGCTGTGAGTCCTCAACCGGTTGTCTCCACCGCGCAGGTATTTCTTGATTCACCCGAGAGATATTCTTACGCCTTTGACGGACATCTGAATCCAAAGGGAAGTAAGCGCATTGCCGAATTCCTGATTTCGATGGACGGCCCTAACCTGAATAAGAGCTAAGGGGGAGGCCCTCACGTACGAGGTCCATTCGTGATCTTTGTCGAGTCAAGGCTCAGTACTACGCTCTACGATTTGATGGAAACCCATCACAATCCCCCCAGGCAAATCAGTAGGCGGCCGTTTACTGAATTCGGAGTCCTACCGGGGCAACCGGTGGAGTCACATCGCCGCCCGGATTGCCTGAGTAGTTTGGCAAATCACTCTCGCTTGTTGCTAGATAGAAATCATCGAAATACATATACAGCCGGCTGCCGGTTGTGCCACCGGCTGGGACGGTGCTAGGCCAAAACATTTGCACATGACCTCTCGCCTGAGGGATTGTCCAGGTAAACGCATATCCTTGTACAGTGGTTCCCCCGTGCCAACGTAAGACATGTGTTAGGGCTGAGCCTTTGGGGCCGATCCAACAATCAAGTTTGGCGCTGGAGGTATTGGTGAAATCCGAATGACAACGAATGATATTCCAACGGTTCGGACGAATCCGTTCCGAAAGACTCGTCTGCCCCAGCTTATCGGCGTTGCCCGGTTCACTTGCTCCAGCCCAATTTGCTGTTCCCTGCATGTTATCACGGGCGACAAGCCACATGTCCCCATTCGAGGGAACTGGCAAGGTGTTACTGTTAAAAGGTTCGTAACTGGTATTCACACTGGTTTGGATCATAAAGTAGTTTGTCTGGCAGGGGTACTCGCCGTTGCAAGGATAGAATAATTTCATTGGGCGAGTATTTGCGATGGTAACTTCGTTGCCGAAGTTGTTCACATACATGGCTACCTGCCACCAGGCATTTGCTGGCATATAATTATTTGAGCCTGAAATTAGGACACCAGCATCTGTTTGTAGGGTCAAGCCGTCCGAAAACACGCGCATCGCGCGTGAGCCTGACGGAAAGGGGACATTTGAGCCAGGGATGCTGGCCGCTATGCTGATACTAGATGGGTTGGTTGCTCTGTCGGGCTCTTCTCGGCAAAAGGTATATCCGTTTGTTGACTCAAGTGTCGCACAGGTGATGTCACCGGCCGAGTTTGCTTCAAAATTGTCCGAAAAAATCACAGTTGCTGATACTGATAAAGGCGCAAGAACTCCTAAGGCGACAAGCCAAGCCATTTGCAGAATCATATTGTTACCATCCTGGCTGAGAGGTAGCCCGGAGCTGCCGGAGCGCAGGCAGTGCACACGGTGTAGTTACTTCGCCCCAACACCGGCACTGTCACCCCTATGCGAAGCAATTACAATGCCAAGTCAGCCCATCTAGAGTAGGGTTAGATATTCACATATTATCCTTTATACTTCTATGACTTTCATGCCAACCGCACTAGTGAGCGTCTATCCAATAGGAGAGAGGGGGGGATGTTATTCTACGGCATGCATGGAAAAGTGTACATTTTGATTCAGCGGAGGTAGGTGGTCAGTATTCGGTCAAGTTTGAAGTATGAGCATGTCGTTAGCAAAGTGAGATGTAAGATGTTAGCAGCACCAGGTGCTAGGCAGAGCTGAACTGATCCGGATTGGCGGAAAAAAATCATTGGCCATGAGGGCCTCCCGTGTTTGAGGAGCTTTTGGCTAGAAGGTGACAGTGATCATGAATCTTGGGAAGATTTCGAAGGTGGTCCTTCTGGTCCTCATCATTGGAATCAGTACGGCCATCTATTTCTTGTATCCGCCCCAACCACACCACATCACATTCCCTGGAGGGAAGCAATTCGCATTTTCCATTGTCGATGATACGGACATGGCGACATTTGAGCGGGTCAAACCACTCTATGAACTGCTGCACCGGTATGGGTTCCGCACGACAAAAACGGTATGGGTACTAGAGTCAAACGAATTGACCCATGCGCCCAATAGGGGAGACACATTGCAAGTCGACGATTACCGGCGGTTTATCGTCGACATTCAGAATAAGGGGTTTGAAATCGCATTGCATGGGGTTCGTGGCGGGAGTAGTCCACGGGCTGATATTGTGGAAGGGCTGGAACAGTTTAAGAGCGTGCTTGGCCAATATCCATCGATTCATGTCAACCACTCGTTGAACCGAGATAATGTGTACTGGGGCAAACATCGCTGGTCTGTTGCTCCATTGAGCTGGCTCTATGGTTCGATTGGGAAATATGATTTCTTCGGGGAGGATGAAGGGTCGGTGTATTTTTGGGGTGATTTGATTCGACAGCACGTACGCTATGTCAATCAATTCTCCTATGGTGACATCAATCTGCTCGCTATCAATCCTTCTATCCCATACCGTTTGCCGGACAAACCCTATGTACACTATTGGTTTCCAACAGCGGACGGCGACAATCTGGATCGGTTCGAATATCTTTTGAGGAAAGAGAATCTTGACCGCTTAGAACGAGAGGGGGGTGTGTGCATAGTCTATGCGCACATGGGTGCGGGCAGTTTCACTAAGGACCGTGCTGCCATACTGCGGTATGAGTCCCGGTTGAAGGATTTGGCGTCACGTAATGGCTGGTTCGTTCCGGCATCAGAAATCCTGGATTATCTGAGACGTCAGCCTGGTTGGAGTCCTGATCTTAGTTTCAGGGAGACAGTCAGGCTCGAACTCCTATTTTTATGGGGCCTCGCCCTCCGTACCGCATTGCCTGCGCCAACAGCTCATGGCCATTGATCGGAAAATGTCGTCCTTGGTCTCTGCGATTGGAGATGGAAGTGGACTGCATGGCGCTCAGAAGAATTGTGCTGAGGATTTTAATGTGCTTGCCATAACATTTGTACATGTCATACTACCTGCATTGGCACAGACAACATTAACTGGAAGATAATATGAAGATCCACAATATCCTTGGCATTTCAGCCTTCTATCACGACAGTGCTGCTTGTCTCGTGCAGAATGGGGAGATTGTCGCTGCTGCGCAGGAGGAACGGTTTACAAGAAAGAAGCACGATCCGGGATTCCCGCGACGGGCAGTTGAATATTGTCTTGCCGAAGGCGGCATAGGCATCAAGGATCTTAAGTATATTGTTTTCTACGACAAGCCGCTCATCAAGTTTGAGCGTCTTCTGGAAACCTACGTTGGGTTTGCTCCCCAAGGGATTCAGTCATTTCTTGCTGCCATGCCTGTATGGCTAAAGGAAAAGCTCTTGCTTCGAACCTTGCTACAGAAGGAGATCCTGGCCTGTGCGCCAGGCCTAACTAAGTCGGAGGTGCCGGAATTGCTTTTTGGGGAGCACCATGAGTCACACGCTGCCTCCGCGTTCTATGCCTCGCCTTACGAGAAGGCGGCCGTTCTCTGCATGGATGGTGTAGGCGAGTGGGCAACCACGTCTGCCTGGTTGGGTGAAGGGAGTCAGCTGACTCCCTTATGGGAGATTCCGTTTCCGCACTCGATCGGGTTGCTGTACTCCGCCTTTACGTACTACACCGGTTTCAAAGTTAACTCCGGCGAGTACAAAGTCATGGGGCTTGCTCCCTACGGTGAGCCCAAATATGTGAAGGCGATCTATGACCATCTCCTGGATCTAAAACCTGATGGTACGTTCCGCATGAATATGGAGTATTTCAACTACTGTACCGGTCTGACGATGACCAGCCGAAAATTCGATGGGATTTTCGGGGGGCCTCCGCGCAAACCGGAATCAAAGTTGGGTCAGCGGGAAATGGATCTGGCCCGGTCAATTCAGGAAGTGACGGAAGAAGTCATGCTGCGTCTCTCACGAACGATGCATCATGAAACCGGTGCGCAGTATCTCTGTCTGGCCGGCGGTGTGGCGCTGAACTGTGTCGGGAACGGGCGGGTTTTACGAGAGGGGCCTTTCAAAGGAATATGGATTCAGCCTGCTGCCGGTGATGCCGGTGGGGCAGTCGGGGCTGCGCTCAGCGCATGGCATCAGTATGAGAACCAGCCGCGGACGGCGGATAATGTGAACGACAAGATGAAGGGCAGCTATTTGGGCCCTAAGCATACCAATGATGATGTGGAGGCCCGGCTCAAGAATCTAGGTGCTACCTACCGTCGACTTGATGACAGCGAGTTGTTTACCCATGTAGCGGAGGAACTTGCGTCTGGAAAAGTTGTCGGGTGGCTCCAGGGCCGTATGGAGTTCGGTCCACGCTCGCTTGGGGGGCGCAGCATCCTCGGAGATGCCAGAAACACCAAGATGCAATCGGTCATGAATTTAAAGATTAAGTATCGCGAATCTTTTCGGCCGTTTGCCCCTTCCGTGTTGCGCGAGAAGGTGTCGGATTACTTTCAGATGAACTGTGACAGCCCCTACATGCTGTTGGTGGCGCCGCTGGCGGAAAGTCGGCGCTTGCCCTGTGATCCGAGTCAACAGGGATTATGGGGGATTGAACTGCTTAATGTGCCGCGGTCGGACGTTCCTGCTGTCACGCATATCGACTATTCCGCCCGTGTTCAGACGGTTCATGAAGATACGAACCCGCGCTATTTCAAATTGCTGAAGGCATTCGAAGAGAAAACTGGTTGCGCCGTGCTGGTTAATACCTCATTCAATGTACGTGGAGAGCCGATTGTCAGCACTCCGGAAGATGCCTATCGCTGTTTCATGCGCACAGAGATGGATGTGCTGGTTCTTGAGAACTGCGTGCTTAAGAAAGGGGATCAGAAGCCATTGGAAGGCGACTCGGATTGGAAGAAAGAATTTGAGCTCGATTAACAACTATGAGGGACGTGGTGGAACAGCCAACGACAATAAAAGTAAAAGATCTTCGGAGTTTCGGCTTGCTGGTAGGCACTGTATTCAGTGTCATCGGCCTTTGGCCGATGATTTTCAGAGAAGAGCCAATGCGTTTCTGGGCAGTGGGTTTGGGTGGGATCTTGATCTTGCTTGGTGGAGTTGCTCCGCAGCTGCTCGCTCCCGCCCATAGAGGGTGGATGTGGATCGGGCACATATTGGGATGGATCAATACTCGGATACTTTTGGGAATCGTTTTCTATGGCCTTGTCACTCCTATCGGGTTGTTTTTTCGCCTCATAGGAAAGGATACGGTGAGGCGGACGTTCTCTGAAGAGAGTCAGTCCTACCGAGTTCTGCGAACGCCGAGACCCCATTCCCATATGAAGAATCAATTCTGAAAATACTCTTGATCATTGTGGAGGTGTCTCATGGGCGGATTTGTCATGGAACTGTGGGCATTTATGAGGGAACGGAAGAAATTCTGGTTGCTGCCGATTATTGTGGTGCTGGTTCTGTTGGGGAGTTTGATTGTATTTACACAGGGGTCAGCCGTCGCACCGTTCATTTATACCTTATTCTAGGGGTGTGCCAGACACAGTCCAGAATTCTTGTGCGCCTCCGGATTGTGCAGAAGCGCGGTTGCTGAGTGATGGAGAGGAGGCTGGATGATGGTGACTCGGTCTATAATCGCTGGGAGATGCCGTTGCTTAAGAAACTCATCTTCTTCACTTTCATGTTTGTTGTGTTCATTGTCTCCAGCGTTCTGCTTTCAGAAATAATGCTACGTGTTGCCGGGTGGGGACGCTCCCAAGAGCTTCATACTGCTTCTCAGGAGGTTTTTGATTCCATTCCAGGAATGTTTGAGCCAGGCCAGCACTTTATTAATCTCTCCAAGCCCCAGTTGCCTCACCGCATCTCCATTAATTCTCTCGGGTTCCGTGGGCCAGAGGTGCGACTAAGTGAAGGTAACCTACGCATCCTTTGTCTGGGTGACTCTTTTACATTTGGTGACTATGTCAGCGATGATGAAACGTTTCCGTATATGCTCAAGAAGTTATTTGATGAAAAATTCCCAGGGCGTATCGAAGTTATGAATGCGGGTGTGGGGGGGACGACGATTGTTGACCAGCTGAATTTCCTGCAAAAGAGCCTGCGAGTACATCCTGATGTCGTGGTGCTGACTTTTTACGAGAATGACATCTCAGGCCTCAGTCGGGATGTGCCAATGCATGTGGAATTTGAAAGAAATCGAAAATTGAAATCTAAGCCAGGGGTCAATCTCCTATACGGCTTGGTTAGGGACAGCGCGTTGTTTGCCTTTGCGTTAGAAGCACGGGCGAAGCTCGCTACGCCTGAATCCCACCAGTCAGAGGATCGTGCGCACCCCGATGGCAGCCAAACGTTTTGTGATGAAAAGTTATTGAAAGCCTATGAGGGGTATTTGAGAGAAATGAAAAGCCTCTCGGATAGTCACTCAATGAAGCTCATGCTTGCGCTATATCCTTCTCACCACCGATGGACCCGTCCTTACGATGACGGATGCGGTGCTTCTCGGAATCAACTTGACCGGGTTGAACAAATTGCGACAGGCCTGGGGATTGCTGCACTGAATCTTCTCCCGACATTGAAACAATCTAATGTGGATGTGCGTCAACTGTATCTCCTGCCATATGATGGACATGCGTCAAAAGAGGCAAATAGAATTGTGGCAAGTGCGATCTATGGATTCTTGCAAGATAGATTTACTCAAGTCTTTGATAATGCGACTGATAAGCCTGGTGCGCACAGTCATTGAAGACCTGGGACCATCCCATTAATGTGACCATCTGAACCGCGATAAGCTGGATTGTCTGTATGGTGGTAAGTCGACCAAACAAAGCTACGAATAAGTCTAGTCTTCCTCGATAATTTTTTCGTTGCAACGAGCGAAGACGATCTGCCAGATTATTCAGGTGGTAGCAGCCGCCCCGTTATGGGTTCTGCGCACTGACACTCCCGGTGGAGGTGCGGCATGTCGTTTTCCAACAAAAATCACCCAATAAATGCGATGCGATGCGCGATTTGATGAAAATTCTATATGGTCACAGTGTGCTTCACTGCTATTAGGTGTTAAAGGTCTATCTGTTCATACGTATCCGGCAAACAATCTGAACCATCGAATGACCTGCTAGTCGCTGCTCCGAGGGCTAATACGCGCCTCTTTCATGAATTATGAAAGAGCGAATGAAAGTAACACTTCAATGGCGTCGCCCATGATTCTTTCATCTGTGCTTCCACTCGGAATATTTCTCGTAGCAGCGCTCACCTGGTTGATGGGCTGCTGGCTATTCATCAGACGAGAGACTACCCCTTCTTATCTGGGTCTTGCGGTGTTGTTAGGAGTGGTTTCGCTCGCTCACATTGGCAATGGATTGGGTGCATGGGACGACGCCCATAGACTTTTGTGGCAACGGCTGGTTCTAGCTGCCGAATTATTTCAACCTGCCGCGATCTTTTTCGCCGGTATCCAGTTTCTAAATCCCGCTGAGCAGCGAGAAATGGGTTCTCGCTATTGGACGGTTAGAATACTGACTATTCTAGGGCTTCTGCTGGCGGTGCTGACACTCACCGAGTATGTGTTAGTGGAAGTGGTGAGCGATGGTGGAGAGCCAATCATTATTTTGGGCGCATGGGGACAGGTGCCGTATGTGTTTATTGTTCTCGCCACGACTCTTGGACTGGCGCAGCTCGAACTGGTTCTGCGGGCAAGCAGTGAACCGATCCGTTATCGTCTCAAGTTCCTTGTTATAGGGCTCGGAGGGCTTGCCGGCTACCAGATTTACCATGCCAGTGAGATGCTGCTGCTTCTAATATGGCGACCTGAACAAGTGTTTGTGTCTGGAGTGGTCGCGTGTATTTCGCTGGGGCTGTTGTCCCTTGGAATTGTGAGAAGCAGGTTTAAGAGCCTCTTGGTCAATGCCTACGTGTCCCCGCAGGCGCTGTTCGGGGCAGTGACGCTTATCGCCATCGGCCTATATTTGCTGGTGGTTGGAATAGTCGGCGAATGGCTTCGCCGGATAAATCAGCCGCTCGGGGCTGAGTTCGGTGTGATTGTGGCGTTCGGGGCGCTGATGGCCCTGACCGCGGCGATGTTTTCCAAAAGCGTGAGGGCCGAGGTCAGGCGCCTGGTGACAAGGAATTTCTACCGGTCGAAATACGACTATCGTGCGGAATGGCTTCGCGTGACGGAGGCGTTTCAGCTCGCGGCCACAAAGGAGGCCATACTGGATCGCCTTCTGGATGTGTTGATCAAGACCTTCTCGACCACTGCTATTGTCATTTGGGTATTCAGAGAAGCGGACCGGCGCTATTTCCAAGCCAGGCCGGTTATTTCGGAGACGTCGACAGTGGAAAGCACCCATCCGGTAATTCGACAGATCCTGGACAAGGACAAAGCAGTTTTCGTGAGCGAGATACAAGCCGGCCCTGTCGACGCCGCAGATCCATTAGTACGAATGGGAGCGGAGCTGTGTTTCCCGATCCACATACAGGGTCAACCGATGGCGTTTGTCGCGCTGGGTAAACAGTCCCACGGGGAACCCTACGGGACCGATGATTGTGATCTGCTGTATGGGATCTGCCACCATGTCGGAACGCTACTTTCCCAGGCCGTTTTGGCGGAAGAACGGCAAGCCTCTGCTGAATTGGAGGCGTTGCACCGGTTTTCAGTATTTTGTCTGCATGATCTAAAGAATCTGGCAGCGCGATTGTCTTTGGTGGCACAGAACGCAGAACATCACGGTCACGATCCCGCATTTCAGGAGTCGGCATTGAGAACAGTGGCGGATACAGCTATGAAAATGACCGGTCTTATGACCAAGCTGTCGCGTCAGTCTTTTTCATCACCCGCCGTGGGGCAGGTTGGTGAGCTTGATCTCTCGTCTCTGATTGAGGAAGTCGTGGCGCCACTGAGAGAAGACAAACTGGTTCAGGTCCATGTTATCGGCAGGCTGGGTTCTCCGATGCTGGCTGTGCGAGAGCAGATCCAACAGGTCCTGCTGAATGTGGTGTTGAATGCAAGGCAGGCGATTACTGGACAAGGGAGTATTTCGATTGCCGTGATGCAGTCGAACGGTTCTGCTATCATCACGGTGGACGATACGGGAGGAGGCGTTCTGCCGCACATGCTGGATAATTTGTTTCGCCCCTCACAGTCCAGCCGTCCAGGTGGACTAGGGGTTGGCCTCTACCAGTGCAAGAAAATTATCGAAGCGCACGGGGGGACCATTCAGCTTCGGAGTGAAGAGGGAAAAGGCACGCAGGTGCAGATTGCGCTTCCGTTGGCTCCGATGACTGAACACAGCTAAGTCGTGAACCGAGAGGCGTGAAACGTGAGACGCGGTCGGCCCAAAGAGCGTATGGCTGATGGCGTATAGCACAAGCGGCATGAAGAGCGTATAACTTTTGGCTGATGGCACAAGATTGAGAATATAGTTTTGAGTTGAGAGTGGAAAATTGTGAGTTGCTTGCTTCAAGTCGCATTGTGCAACTTGCCACTTGCATCTTATTCCTTGAACCTTGCATCTCTGCCCCTTGTTCATTGGTAACTGGCGGTCTCAGCCATTCCCCGCTATAATTCGACATTATGGCCACATGGCTATCGGTGCATAGTAGAACTTCAAAGCGAGGGTGGCAGATTCTTCTTCCACTGCAAAGGAGATAGTCATGGAACTTTCAGCAGTCTTGTCACCAGCCCCTGAAGGAGGGTACGTGGCGTTCAATCCGGAAACTGGCACGACCACACAAGGCGAAACCGTGGAAGAAGCCTTGGCCAATCTGCGGGAGGCAACGGAGCTGTATTTAGAGGAATTTCACCTTTCCGTGAGCGGGCGTCCGTTGTTGACGACGTTTCAGGTTACGGCGCATGCCTAAACTTCCGGCTGTTTCAGGTGCGGAGGCCGTTCGCGCACTGGAACGCCTCGGGTTTGCTATCGCTCGCCAGCGTGGTAGCCACATTGTTATGCGGCGAGGTTCTTCGGGCTGTGTCGTGCCCAATCACCGCGAACTGAAAGTTGGTACGCTTGCGGGACTGCTCAAACAAGCAGCCGTTTCACCCGATGAGTTTATCAGGGCGCTCCATCCCTAACTCGCTGTTCGATCAAAACAAGAGATGTTAGCCCTTGAGAGCTGATGGCAGGAGAGTCAGGAGGCCAGTTTTGAGTTGGGAGTTTTGATTTTCCGGGTTCTGATTCCACTGTGCAACTTGCCACTTACCACTTGCATCTTGTTACTTGGTAACTACTCAGGTCGATAGGCTGAAGGGTTTCAGGGGTTAAGCATGCGTGATCACACACAACTTCGGGCATTTGAGTTGGCTGATGAAGTAGCCATGTTGGTGTATCGGGTCACCGCAGGGTTTCCGAAAGAAGAGTTGTTTGGACTGACGTCTCAAATACGGCGGGCAGCAGTGTCAGTTCCTTCTAACATCGTGGAGGGGTGCGCTCGTGCCAGCGAGGCAGAGTATCTCAGATTTCTCAATATCGCCTTCGGGTCATTGAGGGAACTACACTATCAATTAAATTTGTCGAAGCGCTGGGCTTCTTGCGCAACGAGGATTCATCTCTGCTTGAACCCAAGGTTGTAGAAACCGAGAAGGTGTTGAATGGCTTGATTCGTGCTTTGCGAGATAATGTGTCGCCTTCAGCCTGAACACCTGAGTAGTTACGTTACTTGAACCTATTCCCCCGGATCACCCATGACTGCTAATCCCGTCCTCTTACTTGTCGATGACGACGAGCAGATTCGTGAGCAGATGAAGTGGGCCCTTGCCGGTACTTACCAGGTGCTGGAGGCTTCGGATCGGCCGACAGCGATTGAGCAGATGCGGCGGGTGATGCCAGAGCTTATCTTGCTTGATTTGGGATTGCCGCCGGATATCGACGGAGCTTCGGAAGGTCTGGCCATCTTGCGCGAGGCACTCAAGCTGAATCCCCTGGCGAAAGTCATCGTCATCACGGGCAATAGTGATCGGGCCAAGGCTGTGGCGGCTATCCAGGGTGGCGCCTATGACTTCATTGAGAAGCCTATTCAGCTCGATGTTCTGAAGGTGGTGCTGCAGCGCGCGCAGTATCTGGCCAATTTAGAGCGGGAGAATCGTGCGCCCTTGCAACAAGCCGGACAGAGCGAGTTCGAAGGGCTGGTCGGGAATAGTGAGCCCATGCAAGAGGTGTTTCGCATGATCCGGCGCGTCGGTCCGTCCGATGTACCTGTCTTGATTACCGGAGAAAGCGGCACAGGAAAGGAGTTGGTCGCGCGGGCCATTCATTGCCAGAGCCGGCGCAAAGACGCTGCGTTCGTGGCCATTAATTGTGGCGCGATTCCGGATACGCTGATTGAGAGTGAGTTATTTGGATACGAAAAAGGGGCTTTTACGGGCGCGGCACAGCAGCGAAAGGGCCGAATTGAAGGCGCGCAGGGGGGCACCTTATTCCTGGACGAAGTCGGCGATATTCCGTTGCCGCTGCAAGTAAAGCTCTTGCGGTTCTTGCAAGAGCACGAGATTCAGCGCCTGGGTGGAAAAGAAACCATTACACTTGATACGAGGGTTATTGCGGCCACCAACGTGGATCTTCGGCAAGCCGTCAGCGAGGGGAGGTTCCGCGAAGATTTGTACTACCGCTTGTGCGTCATCAGTATTCCGGTGCCGCCACTTAGTACTCGTCGCGCAGATATCCCGTTGCTCGCACGGACGTTCTTGTTGCGCTTTGCCGACCACCAGCGGAAGCCAATCACGGGGTTTAGCTCTGAAGCCATGGCTGCGTTGACTGGCTATTCGTGGCCCGGCAATGTGCGGGAGCTGGAAAACCGAGTCAAGCGGGCTGTGGTGATGGCAGAAGGGAAATATATCACTCCGGAAAATCTTGAGTTGACAGCTGCAATTGGTCATGAAGGGGATGAGCGCACGATTAGAGGATCGCGGGAGAGTCGAGAGAAGGAACTGGTGCTCCTGGCGATGGAGAAGGCCCAGGGTAATGTTTCACGGGCTGCAGCGGAGCTTGGAATCAGTCGCCCCACGCTCTATCAATTGTTGGCACGATACGGGTTGAAGAAACCCAAGCTGGATAGGTGATCGGCAGGTGGATCGCACGCTAATTCATATAGAACAGTCTCAAATAACTTGTCTGCAGAGCTGAACGGGATACAGATTGCTATGCGTATGTTCCGGAGATTGATGACGAAAGCGATTGTCGGCCTCATTGTGACTATATTCGTCGCTCTGGCGGATACTGGGTGGGCACGAGTAATCAAGTCGGACGACTTCGAGAGATATCCCTCAGGCAATGTGGATTGTGCTGCCTTGCTGGCCGGCGGTTGGGATGGCTGTAAAGAAGCACCGGTGGTCCGATATCCGGAGAATTCATCGGATATATCCATCGTTACGTCGATTCCAGGTTACAGCGGAGCGATGTGTTCAGGTTCCAAGGCCATGCGCATGTACGCAGATGCCAGAATCAAGCAAACTGATGTTCACGTCGGTACTGGTATTGGCGATGAAGAACAGTACAATAACTACATTCCTGCAGTCGCCTGGTTTCAAGTGTGTGTCTACATCAATTACTCAAGCTCGGAACTTTCTACGACCTTGGGCCGGACCATGAAGTTCTTTTATCCATGTGCGGATATTTATCCATGTCGCGATAATTATTGGCTCTTGGAGATGGGAACTAATTCCTATAACCCTTTCCAAGCCTCACATGGAGATCCTTCTAGCGGGAATTTGTACATTTCTTCCCAAGCAAGGACAACCGGAGATCCTTATTGGGCAAGTGGGCCACAGGAGAATCGACACAAAATTGGACAAACCTCGCTCGCGGAATGGATAAAACCCAATCGTTGGAATGTCCTGCGATGCAGGACGGACTTTTCTAATATCACGGCGGCGAAATTGGATTGCTGGATCGGGGCGAAGGGAACGGCTTTAATCAATGTGATGAGTTGGCATGGTGGCACACCGGTAGAGGGGAGTGATTTCACCTGGACAATTCCCGTAGCCAAAGGGTCTCGTACCTTCTCAATCCCGACCACAGTCCCTTCGCCCAACCGTTCCGGACCGGAACTCTTCATGTATTTGGATGATTTTATGATTGCGACCAGTGAGGAGGATTTGCCCAGGTATTAGGGGCATCTCAGGCATTGGATGACCTTCCCACCCCCTCCTTCCCCTTCCCCCATCCCCCCCAGAAGCTGGATATCGGAATCCTCCCACTCTGGTGTATCTCTTGTACACATGCTGGCTAGGGCATAGGCGACGTAAGCAAGGTTCTGACGGGAAACTGTAAATAACCAGATCAGATCTAGAAGGATCTTCCATGAAATTCCTCCGCCCTCTCACCGAGCTGTCTCGGAGTTCGGTTCTCTATGGATCTCTCTGCCAAGGTATCGCTCCTTGGTTGGGACTCATGACCATGAGTTTCGCCACTCTAACTCTGGCAGGTTGTGGAAGCGGAGGAGATGGTGGAAGTGCTACCGGAAGCGTAGCCTCGGTTGTCACGTCTGGATCGGTAGGGAGTGGCACGTCCAGCGGAACCACGGTGCCGCGATTTGCCTATGTGACGAATGGAGAGGAAAATACGATCTCGGTTTATGCGGTGAATGCGGCCAGTGGCCAACTACGATCGCTGGGTTATGTCCTGGGGGTGCCGTATCCTGCCGATGTGACGGTGGACCCGAGCGGCCGCTTTGCTTATGCTGTGAGCCCAACAAATGGCCTATCGGCCTTCACAATTAATGGCACAACCGGAGCGCTGACAACGGTAACAGGTAGTCCGTATGCCATGGGATCCGGCCCCACCTCGGTCAGCATGGATCCAACAGGTCGATTCATCTATGTGCCAAACTCCAATTCCAATAGCGTCTCGGCCTTTTCTGTGAATAGCACAACCGGTGCGTTGACGGCAGTACCTGGCAGTCCATTTTCCGGGGGGACAACTCCGATCGCGCTCACTGTAGATCCAGCCGGGCATTTCCTGTATGTCGTAAATTCCGGATCCAGTACGGTCTCGGCATTCACTATCGATAGTGCCACTGGTGCTTTGACGGCTGTGGCCGGGAGTCCGTTTGTAGCTGGATCTGGTCCACGCGGGGTGGCGGTGGATCCTAGTGGACGGTTTGCCTATGTCGCAAATCGTGCGTCCAGTAACGTGTCGACATTTTCTATCGATGGGGTTACGGGAGCGCTGACGGCCGTGGGTGCTCCAGTCCCAGTCGGGAGCGGACCGCGAGATGTGACGGTTGACTCGAACGGGCGATTTGTCTATGTCGCAAATACAGGTAGCAACACTGTATCGGCGTTTACCCTCAATAGTACGACGGGTGTGCTGGTTGCAGTACCCGGCAGCCCATTTGCTGTGGGAACGAAACCGAACTCCATCGTTGTTGATACTACGGGACGACTGGCCTATGTGATGAACAGCGCCTCGCATACGGTTTCTGCGTTCACGATCGATGCGGTTACAGGGGCACTTGCGCCGGTTGCGACATCCCCAGTTTTTGGGACCCGCAGGGGGCCGACCGCATTAGCTATGGTCAATGGCCCGGCGCCTGTCCAGTTCACACCGAAGTTTTCCTATGTAGCCAACCCGGGAGCCAACAGCGTGTCGGCCGCGATGATCGATAGTGCTACAGGAGCCCTGACAGCAGTGGTGGGGAGTCCGTTCTCTGTCGGTACGAGCCCACGTACTGTAGCGTTGGATCCACACGACCGGTTTGCCTACGTGGCGAACGAAGGCTCCAATAACGTGTCGGCATTCACAATCGACGCTTTGAGCGGAGCGCTGAGCGCGGTGGCTGGCAGTCCGGTGGCCGCAGGCACCGGTCCGCGAGGTGTCGGCGTGGATCCGAGCGGTCGGTTTGCCTATGTGGCGAATGCCGGCTCCAATAATCTGTCGGTGTATGCGATCAATGGGGTGATCGGATCACTGACAGCAGTGGGCGGTCCGGTCACAGCGGGAACAACTCCCGTATCCGTCACGGTGGATCCGACAGGGCAGTGGGCCTATGTGGCCAATGCCGGCTCGAACAATGTCTCGGCTTTTATGATCAACCGGGTGAATGGATTATTGTCGGGAGTGGTTGGTAGTCCGTTTGCCACTGGGGCAGGCCCACGCGCTGTCGCCGCTGATCCATCGGGGCGTGTGGTCTACGTCGTGAATGGAACGTCCAACAATGTGTCGACATTTACGATCAATCGCACAACCGGGGCGTTGACGTTGGTGGGGAGTCCATTGGCCGTAGGGACGACCCCTGTATCCATTACAGTGGAACCAACGGGGCGGTGGGCCTATGTCGTGAATCAAGGAGCGAGTAGTCTGTCAGTGTTGGCGATCGATGGCACAACGGGAGCGTTGACAGCAGTGGGTAGCCCGGTAGCAACTGGAGGATTTCCCGTTTCCATCAACGTAGACCCAAGTGGCCGAATCGCCTATGTCGATTACGGCAATAACAGTGTGTCAGTGTTTTCAATCGACGGCGCAACCGGAGCTTTGACGGTTACGAGCAGCTTTGGAGATGTGCCTCCGTTCGGAGAAATCCCACCGGCGATTGGATTTAGTCCCGCCACCCTCTCCTTTACCGCTCAACAGGAGGGCGGCAGTCCGGATGCTCAAACATTGAATATCAGTAATACCGGCGGTGGCACACTCACCTGGTCGGCAAATGCCAACGTGGCGTGGCTTACGTTCAGTCCTACGGCGGGAACCGGCAATAGCGCGGTGACTGTCACGGCTACAACGGGCACCATGCTTGCCGGCACGTACAATGGTTTCGTCACTATCAGTGCGTCTGGAGCCTTACCGGTTACGGTACCAGTCACGTTCAGCATTGCCCCGCCGGTCTCAAGTGGTCCTACAGTGCCGCGATTTGCCTATGTAACGAATGAAAATGAGAATACGATTTCGAGCTATGCGGTCAATCCGATCAGCGGCCAGTTACGCTCCACCGGATATACGGTTGGTAGTCAATTCCCTTTTAGTATGGTGTTGGATCCAACCGGACGGTTTGCTTATGTGGCGAATGGAAGTCACACCCTATCGGCCTTCACGATCAACAGCATGACCGGGGCGCTCATCGTCGTCCCGGGCAGTCCCTATGCCGTCGGATCTCCCACCAGCGTGACGGTCAATCGGGATGGTCGCTTTGTCTATGTGGTAAATCGTGAAGCAAACAGCGTCTCGGGATTCACGATCGATGATTTGACGGGGGGGTTGACGCCAATCGCAGGTAGTCCGTTTGCGACTGGGGCCATACCAATGGTCATTACTCTTGATCCGAATGGCCGGTTCGCCTATGTGGCGAATCTTAGTTCCAATGACCTGTCGGCCTATACGATCAACAGCACGACCGGGACACTGACGCCTGTTGCGGGTAGTCCGTTTGCCGCAGGGGCCGTTCCTCGTGCCATTGCCATAGATCCGACAGGACGGTTTGCCTACGTGGCCAATCGTTCCTCAAACAACGTGTGGATGTATGCCATCAATGGCACGACGGGAGCATTGACCACTATAGGTATTGTGGCGGCTGGGACAGACCCACGGGGGATCACCATGGATCCAACCGGGCGGTTTGTGTATGTGGCGAATAATGGGTCGAATAACGTTTCAGCCTTTGCGGTTAATAGCACAACAGGAGCGTTGACGCTGATATCGGGGAGTCCATTTGCAACAGGAACCAAACCAATCTTTCTCAGCATTGATCGGAACGGACAGTTTGCCTATGTCGCAAATTCTGCTGGCAATACGGTCTCGTCATTTAGAATTGATGGGGTGACAGGGGCATTGGCCCCGCTGTCTGATTCAGCCACAGTGGCAACTCGAAGTGGGCCATCGTCAGTAGTTATGCTCCATGGTTCGGCACCGCTGCAGTTCACCCCGAAGTTCGCCTATGTGGCCAATCAAGCAGGCAACAATGTGGCAGGCTTGTCTATCGATAGTACGACTGGAGCCTTGGCTTCAGTGCCGGGGAGTCCCTTCGTGGCCGGGATCACACCTCGAGGAGTCACGGTTGATCCGAGCGGGCGGTTCGCATATGCGGCGAACGAAGGGTCCAACAATGTGTCGGCGTTTACAGTGAGTGCGACGAGTGGTTCCTTGACGGCGATCCCGGGAAGTCCCTATGCCGTCGGAGCTGCACCGAGAGGCGTGACAGTCGATCCAAGCGGACGGTTTGCTTTTGTCACGAATCAGGGATCCAATACCGTCTCGGCCTTTACAATCAATGGGACGAGTGGCGCTCTCACACCGGTGTTGGGCAGTCCCTATGCCGTCGGTACTATGCCCGGTGGTGTAACGGTTGATCCGATGGGTCGGTATGCCTATACGGTTAATGCCGGCTCAGATAGCATTTCGGTCTTTACGATCAATCGAGGCGACGGGCGACTGACGGCAGTAGCTGGGAGTCCATTTGCCGCGGGGGCGAGTCCACGAGCCCTCACAGTTGATCCGAGCGGACGATTTGCCTATGTGGCGAATGAGATTTCCAATAACGTGTCGATGTTTACGATCAGTAGTACGACGGGAGCGCTGACGGCCATTGCGAGCCCGGTGACCACGGGGACGAATCCCGTTTCAGTAACGGTGGAGCCGACCGGGCGGTTTGTCTATGTCGCAAACCAGGGGGCCAATACCGTCTCCACCTACTCCATTAATCAGACCACCGGTGCTTTGACGGCGGTCGGCAGTCCGTTGGCGACCGGCAGTCTGCCGGTTTCGGTCATTGTCGACATCAGCGGCCGCTGGGTGTATGTGGCGAATCTTGGTTCGAACGACGTGTCGGTATATACGATAGACGCAGTGACGGGTGCTTTGACGGCGGGTGGGACTTTTGTCGGACCGCCTCCGCTGAACGGTCCGTTCAGTATTGTTTCTACAGGGGTGGTGCAGTAAGCAGGTTTCAAAACGCTGTGCTCCAGTTGTTGTGATCGGTAAGGCAGTAAATGTGATCGATCGTTAGCAGGAAGAATGGTTGATAGTTCAAAATCTATCTAACTCATTCTGATAGGCGTAGGGCGTGCGAGTGGTGTCGTGGAACTTTTAATTTTGAGCTGTCAATTCTTAATTCTAAAGGAGTATCACCAGAATGAAACTAGGAATTAAAGCGGTCAATGTTTTTGCTAGTATTGCGGTCCTTGGAATCGGGTTGGTTAGTACTCCAGCCCATGCGGTGCCGGCTCTGCAACTTGATATCGCCGGTGGGTTTTATGACAGCACCACTCAGACGGTTCTGACCTCGGACAGTGCATTTACGGTCTATGCCTTGCTTGATACCACGGGTCGTCCTGGGATGTTGTCTTCACCAACGGATACCTATTACCTGTCAGTCGCGATTGCGCCACTGACATCGGTTGGGGGCAATCTTGGATCTTTTTCTGTCAATGGAACCACGGTGAATGCGACGAGCGATATGACCTATGGGGTCCCGCCACTAGAAGGTCTAACAGCTGCCTTTGATCCTGGAGATCTTGCCTCTCATGGCTCATACCCCACCTATTTCACGGAGTTTGCATTTACATTCAATCCGTTGAATACAAGCGGAGTCTACGATTCGCAGCTTAATCCAGGCGGCATCCAGGCCGGCAGCGGGTTGCTCTATGCGGCGTTTCAAGTGGATCGGTCATTGCTGAGCTCTCCCTATCAGCTGCACTTTGATTTATATAATCAAAAACTGCGCGAAGGGGATATTGATGTGCGCTACTTCGCACCATTTTCGCATGATGCCGGGACGACCGCACGTGGAGTTCCTGAGCCCTCCTCGCTTCTCTTATTGGGTGCAGGCTTGGCCGGAGCAGGGATGTGGAGACGGATGTCCTCCACAGTCTAATTCGCGTTTGATAGCCTCCCCATGGATGGTAGAGAGGGCATAACAGTGGCATGTTTCTTTACACTGCTGATGTGGGCTATGGTGCGCACGTATCAAACGGAATTCATTGAAGATAATGCAAAGACCTCTGCCTGATGATCACGATAGGTTGTAAAATATTTTTTCATGTGTAGGACGAGTGAACAATCGTTCGAAGTAATAGTCAATAAATTTAATATGTTACGAATTATTTGTTGATGGCATCAAGTGTGCTTATGCATAGGACCAGCAAGAGTCAGTAACTCGATATTTTCAATTAGCAGGGAGTTAATATGATGAACGAAATGAAGGGTTTTGCGAAGCTCTTGAGCGTTGCAGCCCTGGGGATTGGGTTGGCGGGTGCGCCTGCCTATGCCTTGGATCTTACGCCATCGACAACCGGCGTATTCGGCCTGAATCTAGGTCCGGCCAATTGCGAGCCTGGTTGCGTGTACAATGCGTTTGGCTTGCCGAACGACGGGTCACTGAGCCTTCTTTATAAGGCGGATGTGGGTACCACCGTATCGGAAGAGGGTACGTTCGCCGGGAGTTACAGCACGACGTTCTTGAATTCGACTTTGGACCCGTAAGCTCCCCCGTCAAGGAGACACTTCAAAA
>LVWT01000050.1 GCA_002083405.1 Nitrospira sp. SG-bin2
CTTTTGAAGTGTCTCCTTGACGGGGGAGCTTACGAACCCACGACTCAGCAGATTGTCCGCATCATGGCGGACATTGCATAGGGCGCGTTGACAGGATACCTCTATCGGGAGATTACGGCTGGAGTTACGCCTGAGCCTGCGTGAGGCATTGCGTCGAGTCGGGCATGGTGACTGGAAATAATGGGTGGCGCGTCGGGAACTCGTCCGAGAGCACCAACTGTTTGTATATGACTCCCTGGAAGCCTATGTGCGCATGCGCCATTATTCATCCGTTGCACTTGGAACTTGAAACCACCCTGCTATTCTTTAACATCTGAGCCGCTTTTGCATAACCGCCATCCCCCCCATCAACAAAATGAATATGGTTTCCAGGTGTTGTATTTTCAACAACACATGTCATGAGAGCCGTATCGGAAATATGGATTCCATAATTAATTTTCCCATTATTTTTCAACTCTTGAAGGTAGGCTTTTACTTTATCAATGTCTTCGAGGCTACAATCAAGGACCAATCTAAAAGCGTCATCAAGCTTTCGATAATCAGAGTGATTTTTCATCGAGTCCGCATATTTTTTGCGATCAAATATAATCGGATGCATGCCATGCCTAAAAATTAAATTTGAAAGACAAATTTCTATTAATCTTAGAATGAACGAAATTGAGAAAACAGAGCCATGATATTTTTTTTCATCATGGATGCATTCCTTAAGAGACTTATAACTCATGGTACTCGGCTTAACCGGATTATTGTCTTCAAGTAGAACATACTGTAGCGTTGAGGCTATCTCTCTAATGGTGTGAAGATGACTTCGCTCTTCTTCGGTGATAATTAAAGAAATAATTTTTCCCTTGGTGCTTTTAATTGGATTCCATCGGCAAGAAAGCTGACTTAAATCAATATTGATCGGCGGCAAAGCTTTAATGAGTGCGTCCGGATCATTTTTAATGATTTTTTCGGCGAGCGCGAGCCCGCCACCGGCAAACATGGCCACAAATAAGTTTGGAGCTAGTTGCATTTTAGAAACAAGAATCTTTGCGCCTGCTTGGGTTATTTTTTTAACAGGAAGATGACCGACTCTAAGATCAAGTCCAAAATTTTTCTCAGATAGAGTCATGACTTGAGCCAAGGCATTAAGCGCTTCGGTCGTTTTGGTATTGGGAATTAAAAAAGTCGCTCCATCACCTCCAAAAACAAAAGGAAAATCGAAAGATTTTAAGGCGGATTTAACTGCAACAACGGCCATGGCCCCAATGCGATTAACGTCTCTGTATTTCCCAGCTTCGATTGCTTTAGTTGAACCCGTGATATCAGTAAAAATGACATCCCAGTCATCAGGAGCCTCTTTATATCTTGCTGAATCAGTAAAATCGCTAAACCGGCTGAAGCTTTCGAGACTTGTAAAAAAATGTTCGCTCATTTTCAAAAAAGACCAGCGCTAAACTGGGTCATAAACTGAGTCAGGTCTTGCAATCAGGCATGGACCGCTTCCGCCTGTTTGAGACGACGACTCGCTGACAAGCTCCTTCGGCGTCAGGAGTCTGGGGAAGCTGTGCGGGCGACGCACATTGTGGTCGAGCCGCCAGGCTCCAAGAGTGGCTTGCGACAGTGCCATTGCAGGCCAACGCATCCTACACCAATTATTGGAAATGTGCGGAGATTACGACTGAGCCTGCGCGAGGCATTGCGTCGAGTCCGATGCGGTGACAGGAAAGAGCGGATGGCGCGTCGGAAACTCGTCTGAGAGCACCAACTGTTTGCACAGCCTGGTTCGCCGGTGCATCAGCAGCGGCCCGCGCAGGTTGGCGGTCATACGGCCGGGATCATCAGACGGGATCGTCAAAATCACCGCCGTTGAGAGTTCGTCCGCTTCGCTCCCCTGCACCTCGGCAAGCGCGTCGCCGGACACTTCAATGTGATAGTCAGCCAGCAACAGATCCGGGTCGATGATCACGAACGCCAGGGCCGGCTCGTCGAGCGATTGCAGCCATTTGAACGGCGCCTCCGTATCGTGGTCGAGGATCACGTACCGGCGGCTTTCTGGAAATCCGAGCAACCCTGATGGAAAGGTGAGTACGTTGTCGTCGTCAATGTCGAGCGTGCCGAAACGGCTGGAGCTGCACTGCATGATCATTCAATCCTACTCCTATCGTGCCCGACGGCGCGTTCGTGGGACGAGATGCCGGAACGCCTCGATCGGGATAGCGCGGGTTTGTGCCGCCAGCTGATTTTCGTTGAGAATTCTGGCCTGGACTTCATCGCGGTGCACATCGACGGTCTTCGGCGCTTCAATGCCAAGACGAACCTGCCCTCCCTTGGTCCCCAACACGACGACCCGAATATCGGGGCCGATCGTCACGGCTTCTCCACAGCGGCGAGTCAGAACCAGCATTGCGGTCTTTCCAGGCGAAGCATGCGTCCTCCGAACTCCTATCGGTTATCTATCCGGGGACTTGATCCTCGCCTGCCGCTTACCGGAGATAGTTCAAGAGCGAGCTCTCAAATACTTTGGTCAACGTCCGGCTTGCCGCCTCAATGGCATATTGCTGGAGGGTTAAATCGGATATCGCTTTGGCCAAATCGACATCCTCCGTTCGCGAGAGTGTTTGGAGAACAAATCCCTTCGTTTCCTCCAGTTTCTCCGCGCTGGTGGTCATGCGATTTGAGACCGCCCCGACTTCACCCTGGATGGTCACAATTTGCGACAAGCTGCTATTCAGCCCGCCCAGCGCCTGAGTAATTCCCTCACGATAATTGCCCCGCAGTGAACCGACGAGCTGTTTTGCCGTGGCGAAGAGATCGGTCACGCCGGAGGTAAACGCGCGATCGCCCCGGGCATTGGTCGGCACAGTTTGTTCCGTGCCGATTTCTATGGAGTGAACACCTGCATCACCCTGATATTGCAAACCCGACACAACGGCGAATAAGTCTCCGGCCGCAGGCGCGCCGGTATTGTTTGATAATGCGAGCGTCACTCCCTCAAAACTGATCGGGCTTCCCGTCACGTACGATTGGTTGGCCAACACCGTGCGCGGATTGAGGCTGACAGAAAATGAATCACCAGCCTGGGGTCCGCCTCTCTGCGCATTCGCAACGGTAACGCGAAGCCCCTCGAAAGTAATCGGCGCGCCGGACGCATAGGTATTTCCCGATGACAGCGTCGTGCTGGTCGTGCTGTCCACCACGGAATACTGCGTCGATGACGTGAAGAGGATTTGATAGTTATGCAACGTCAGCTGTGCCGGCGCCACAATCCCGGCATCCATGATCGCCGCGCCACCGGCATTTGCGGAACCAGCCGTCGCCGCAACGGGAACGGTGACATCCAATACGTCAAACGCCGTCGCAGAGGTAAACCGAATCATGTAATCGTCGAGCGTGGCCAGATTGTCATCGACGATCCGGCCCTGGCTTGCGCTCACGCCGCCGGTGTTGGTCGAGGCCGGACTCACTGTCGCGGTAAGCGCGAACGGCACCGCCCCGGTGGTCGCGCTTCCGCCCGCCAGTCCCAGCACGCTCCGGCTCGATCCTCCTGTGATCGTCACGGTTGAATCGGCGCCATGCAGATCCGAGGCAATCACCAAATGATCGGAGTCAAACGTCACAGAAACCGTCTTGCCGGCGGCTGCCAGCGTCGCATCGGCGTTGATGCGGCTTTGCAGCCTCGTGGCGAGCTCGCTACCCGTCAAGGTTTCTGCCCCTGACGTCAGATCGATCGTCCCGGAACTGACTCCATCGACGTTCACGATCAGACTATCGTTGCTGCCGTTCGTCAACGTGACCGGCGGGGCAATGGCCAGCCCGGACGTACGTCCCTGCGTACTCGTTCCGGTAAAAATCGGCATGCCGTTCAGCTGCGTATTGGCCGCTTCCTGGATTTGGGCAAAGACCTGCCGCGCCTCTACGGCGCCTGTGCGCCGTTCTGCAGGCCCATTGCTGTCGTTGCGAAACTGGACGGCGAGTTCTTGAAGCCGGGACACCGACCTATTCGCGGTACTGAGCACGTTGTCCGACAAATCCAACCGCGTCTGCCCGAAGCTGATATTGCGCAGCCGCTGCTCGATCAACGCCAGCGACGCCTTATCCAGCGCAATGCGATTGAACGCGCTGGGATCGTCGGACGGCTGGCGCACCACCTTGCCGGTCGATACCTGCTGCTGGAATTCGAGCCCGCGCGCCCGTGCCCGTTGAAGATTATTGGCCAGCACACCGAACGTCTGCAATTCTGTAACTCGCATGGCGCACCTCGCTGACTATGGCTTGAGAGACAGGATGGTTTGCAGCATCTCGTCGGTCACCCTGATCAGGCGCGATGCGGCCTCGAATCCGCGTTGAAACTTGATCATGTTAACGAGTTCTTCATCCATGGATACGCCCGACACTTGAGCCCGGATCGTCTCGATTTGATCCCGCAGGATTTCTTGGGCTTCGTTGTCCCGGTTGGCAGCCTGCGCCGAGACCCCCAATGTCGCCGCCGTATTACGATAGGCGTCGTGCAGCGTCCCCGGCCCAAGATTCGAGAAACTCCGAGACTGCAACGCCACCAGGGCGAGCATATTCGTATTGTTTCCAGGAATACCGGCTCTCAACGACGAGGCCGCGACCGCCGACGGATCGGACAGCACGACGGCAAAATCCTTTGCGGCATCGCCATAGGTGTTGACCAGGAACACGTCGCCGGCCGACGGCGTTCCATTGATCGTCACGCTGGTGCCGTCAAAATTGAACGTGCGGGGGCTGCCGTACGTGCCGGAAGCGGCCGTGCTGACACCGGCGGTCAAGCCGAGCGACGCCCCGGCCGAGCCGCCGGTCACATTGACTGCGGACGTCGGATCGGGCGCGTTCGACGTAATGACAAACCGATTCGTCGTGGTATCGTACGTGACCGCAACGGTTTTCCCTGCAGCTTGCAACGTCGCATCCGCATTGATTTGGGTTTGGATTTCTTGCGCCAGTGCGGCTCCGGAGGTGTAGGAGCGGCCCGGCGATGCGGCACCGGCCAGGGTAATAGTGCCCGAGGCGACCCCGTCGACCGTCACGGCAAGCTGGTCGTTGGTGCCGGTGACAATGGAGATCGGCTGATCGGTCGACGGAGCCGTAATGGCCGTGCCCGAATAGTTTCCGCGAATCGTCGATCCGGTCGTGCGATCCACGATCGAATAGGCGGTGGAAGATGAAAAGCGGATCTCGTAATCATGGAAACTCAGCAAACTATTCGCGGTAATCGCTCCGGCCCCGATTGTTCCCGTACCTTGGTTCAGCGTATCGGCCCGGCTTGAGACCGTCAGCGGCCTGAAGAAGTCCTGACCGGTTGAACCGTCCAACCCATATCCCTGGCGATGAATCTGATTGACGGCATTCGTCAAGGTCGCGGCAAGCTGGTCGAACTTTTGCTGCAACCCCTCGACGGTGGTATCGCGAAGATCCAGCAGACTGCGTAACCGCCCGTTCGAAATCAGGTTGTCGATGCTGAGAATTCTGGTTCCTCCCGTCGAATACCCGACCGAAAGCAGGCCTTCGTTTTCACGATCTTCTACCGCGGCAAGATCACGTACGGTCGTGCCGTCCACCAACACCTGCCCGCGTGCGGCAAAGACTGACACGGCTCCGGTGCCGGATTCGATGGTGGTGAGATCGATCCGCGCTGCGAGATCATTGATCGCCACCTCCCGCTGATCCCGCAGATCGTTGGCATTCTGGCCTCCGAGTTCTGCGGTCACGATTTTCTCATTCAGTTCGGCGATCTGATGAGACAGGCTGTTGATTTCGGTGACGGTTTGCCTGACTTGAAAATTGAGCGATCCGCGGGCAGTAGCGAGATCCGAAGCGGCTTGATTGATGCTGGACGCGAGTTGCGCGGCATTCGCAAGGAGAACGGATCGCGCGGCAAGCTCTCCCGGATTGTTCGACACATCCTGGAGCCCTTGAAACAAATCGTTCAATCTGGCCGCGATACCCTGATTGTTACTGTCTCCATAGATGTTCTGCAGTCTGGACAATTCGTCTTTGGCGACCGACAGGCGTCCAAGATTCTGCCGAGAGATGGTCAGCTGCCGATTCACAAACTGGTCTACATACCGGCGGATGGACGTCGCTTGCACACCGGTTCCCACCATGCCGGGCTGGCCGTTGCCCGGAGGACGCTCGGTCACGACGGCCTCCTGCCGCGAATATCCGGGCGTATTGACGTTGGCCACGTTCTGTCCCGTGACCGTCAGCGCCAACTGAGACGTGTTCAGCGCGCTCTTTGCGATATCAAAGAGAGAATTGATGCCGCCGCTCATCGTTACCCCTGCTGATGAATGAGAAGGTTGGTGGTCGCACCCTGTGAGTGTTGCCCGTCTCCGTTATAGACATCACCCTCCGGCGCGATTGCGGCGCCGGCCGACAGCGCCTGGTCGAGGACTCCACGAATGCCCTCGATGAGCGCCACGTTGCGTTTGATCTCTGCACGAACCATCTTCACAATTGAAACGAACGAATCGTACCGCTCCCGCAGGCCGATCGATTCAGGAACCGCAAGCACGTCAATCAGACCGTGGATCGTTGTGGTCGGGTCGAGGGCATGCTGCAGGGCGATGTGCCGCACCAGCGCTTCGCGCTCCTGCGCAAGCGCCTGGAGGGATTCCAGGACAACCAGCCGTTTGCAGTTGATCGGATGGAACTCGGTCACGGCAAGGTTACGAATGGCGGCGCGTTCTTCTAAGACTGTCTCCAACAGAGCTTGACAAGCCGCCTCTTCGCGGTCGAGGAGCCTGCAGAGCGTGGGAATGGTTGGCGCGAGTGTTCTTACGGACATACGGGCTCCTTGCGACATTGCATGGGACTCTGCCTGCGGCCCAGCCATGCATCGCGCACGGAGCGCGAAGGCGGGCCCTACCTTACAGAACGGCGTCCGTCAGCACCTGCGTGATGAGCGCGTCCCCTACCTTCCGTCCGCTGACATCGTAGGTTCCGCTCTCGATCGCCTGCCGGATCCGGTCGAGGCGTTCGCTTCGAGCCTGATCGGGCTCGTGGGCCAACGCTTGGATCCGCTGTAACTCCTTGGCCTGTTCGGAAATGTGGACTTGATCCTTGCCGGCCTCTTTCCGGGAGGGTGAAGACTTGGCGCCGACGACATCGGCGTCCTGTACCCCCAGCAACAGCTTGGCCAAATGATCCGTTTTCCCGTGACCTGAAATCTGCATATCCCTACTCCTTCCGCTCGTCCCTCATCTCCCGCAACATCCTCGACACTGGCATATCGCAGTTGTACCTCGTCGAGGTCTGTATCGGTTCTCAACGGTCTGAACTTGAGGGTTCAACCGGCGATATCACAAAATATTTCTCCGCATGCTCCTGGACCATCCTGGTAATGCCGATCCCTCCGGACTCCGCCGCGCGCTGCCCGATTTCCTGGTCGTAAAATGAATGAAAGTAGGCGCCTTGGGTATTCAGGATCGCACCTTTGGGCACGGTTTCTCTCATAACTTTCAATAGGTAGGAAATGAAATAGGCCTCGAACTGCCGGCCTGCTTCAATCAGCTGTTTCCGCGCAACGGCCGGATCCTGAGGGGTCGCTGAACGGGCCGTCGCGCCTTTGCCAAGATCCGACGCCAACGGGACTCCAAGCTCATAGCCGACCGGGTTGTCTCCAGCCCTATATAATGGTAGCGAATTGATCGAATTGTGCCGGTCCTGGACTGGATACACCATGGGCAGCGGTTCCTTTCTACATGACTTCAAGCTTTGCCTGCAGCGCGCCGGATGACTGCAGCGCTGAAAGAATCGCGACCAGATCGCGCGGTGTCACCCCCACGGCATTGAGTGCGCGCACGACGTCGCCCAGCGTGACGGTCTGATCGACTACGACAAGGCGCGACTCCTGTTCCTTCACTTCAGTTTGAACATCCGGTGTGACGACCGTTTGTCCGGTCGTAGACCCGATCACCGGTGCCGGCGGCTGGGACACATTCAGCGTATTCTTCACGGAGATCGTCAGATTGCCGTGCGAAATCGCGCAGGTCGAGATGCGGACATGCTCTCCCAGCACGACCGTCCCGGTCCGCTCATTGACCACAATTTTCGCCGCAGCGTCGACGGCCACATCCAGACCTTCGATTGACGCAATATATTCCACGACGCGGCCCAGATAGCCCGATGGGATCGTCGCTTTGACGGAGCCGGAATTGACGGCCATGGCGCTCCCCTTCCCATACGCGCCCTCGATCGCTTCGGCTGTACGAATAGCGGTGGTGAAATCCGGCTGCCGGAGCAGCACGGACACGGTCTCCCATGCATCGATATTGACGAGGAGTTCCCGCTCAATGATGGCGCCGCCGGGAACAAACCCTGCCACCTGATGATTCTTGGTCACCGTCGCTCCTCCCGGCCCGCCTGTCCCGCCGAGAAAACCTCCGATCGAGACCGGCCCTTGCGCCACGGCAAAGACTTGCTGGTTGGCGGCTTTCAAGGGCGTGAGCAACAGCGTGCCGCCCTGAAGACTCTTGGCGTTCGCCATTGAGGATACGACTGCGTCGAGCGTCATGCCCGGCTTGGAGAAGGGAGGCAGCTTGGCCGTCACCATCACAGACGCGATATTTCTGGTCAGCAGCTGAATCGGATCGATCACCAAATTGACGCCCATTTTGTTCAACATGGACATCATCGCCTGGATCGTGAATTGTCCGCCGATGACTTGATCGCCCGTGCGATCCAACCCGACCACCAGACCGTACCCGATCAGCTGGTTTTCACGCACGCCTTCGATTGCGCCGATATCCTTGATCCTCACCGCATCCGCTGTGATCGGGCAGAGTACGCAGCCGGCCAGCACGATCGGCAACACACGGCTCAATGCCTGTGTCGGCCGGCTTGTCTGCGATGCGCGAGGTTTCCGGATCAGCAAGAACAAACGAGACAGCCATCCCTGCTCCGAAACCGGTTGCTGAGGTACCGGGCAGGGTGAATGCTCCAGCGGAACCCACCGCGCACGATCGGCAAACGAAGGAGGATTATGCTCGGCCCGCCGAACCACGCCACTGAGGACCATCATTTGTAAGGACAACGCATCCATGCGCGTTCGCCAGAACGTCTTTTTCGGCAGTGCTGTGCGTCTCTGTGATGTCGCCACAAATTCCCCTCTCAGAATGGATAGATCCAATCCAGAATACGGATGAACCAGCCCGGCCGCTGGACATCATCCAGCACGCCAAGACCGGAATACTCGATCTTGGCATCCGCAATCGCGGACGACAGCACGGTGTTCTTCGTATCGACATCGACTCGGCGCACGATACCGCCGATCGTCATCAGCTGTTTTTCGCTGTTGACGGACACTTCACGCCGGCCTTCGATACGAAGATCCCCGTTTGGCAATACTTCGGTGACAATGACAGAGATCGTGCCGGTCAACGTGCCTTCGCGGCTGGTCGCACCCTTCCCGCCGAACTTGGTATTCGCTTGGCCGTCGATGCCGAATCCGCGGCGAGTCTCATCGCTGACCCGAATTCCAGGCAAGCCCAGATAACCCATGCCGCTTCCGACCAGCCGATTCTGAATTGTGGACTCACGTTGAGCCGCCGTATCAGCCGACTTCGACCCTTTGTGATTTTCGACGATCTTCACGGTGAGAATATCCCCAGCCCGCATCGCGCGGAGATCCTCATACAGATAGGCGCGCCCGTTTTCTTCCTGCCAAAGCGACCCGACCGTTTTGGGAGGGGGCAGCGGGGGAACCACGATGCGGCTCGATACACTGGGAGGGCTGAAACATCCGCCGAGCAGAAGCACCATAGCGACCAGCCACACATATATCCCGCGAAGGGTCGTCCGCTCGAAAGAGCCGATGGCTGATAGCGGATGGCCAACAGCACCTAACCGAATCACAGCATCGGCTGGCTTCGATTGCCACTCCGCTCTCATACCCTCAACTCCTGTCTGCACTTTCCCCCCACCCCTCACGTTTCACGCCTCACGCCTCACGCCTATTAGAACTCCACCTGAACGAGCCCCGGCCCGACAATCTTTGCCTGGAGCTCCCGACCTGAATCCAGATTGCTCACCATGACGGTTTGACCGACACGCCCGCTTGATTTCGTCACTCCGTAGGCTTGAATCGAAAGCCCGCCTCGCTTCGCTTCGATCATGACCCGATCGCCTTTCTTGATCAGAACCGGCGCTTTCAAGAATCCCGCGCGGAACGGAACATCAGCCGGGAGCGGGCGTGCCGCGCTCTTTCCGATCACCTCTTCCCGATCGGTAATGAAGGGATGGGACAACTGGTGCGTGCGCATGCGCACCGTCTTCAAATCCTGGCCGTCGATGATTTCATCGGATTTCAAGGACCGATTCGGAGCGAGCGCATCGATCATCGCCGCCACATCAGCCAATACCTCGACGGTGTTCCAGGATTTCCCATTCACATTCACCGCCATCTGAAACGTGCGGCGCCCTAACCTCTCGTCATTCGATACAGGAACGACATGCAGCTCCATGTCTCCCGATGGAACTTTGATCGGCTCAGCAGGATCCAATACCGTCACCTGGACGTCTTTCACTCTGCGGCCCCACTCTGTTTCCAAATATCCTCGAATCGTCTTTGTAAGCAGCTCACCGGAGATCTCGCGCTCGGCAGGACGAATGACGCCGCCCTCATGGGAACGATGGCCCGGAGCTGCCGGCGAGACCGACATCGCCTCTGAACGACCCGCCTCCGCCGTCGTCGTAATCCATAGCATTTCACTCAGCAGGAACATCACCAACACAAGATGGAATCGGCTCATGGCTCCCTCTGCTCGTTACCGTCTGAGATTGTTGGCAATGGACATCATTTCGTCGGACGCTTGAATCGTCTTGGAATTGATCTCATAACTTCGTTGCGCGATGATCATGTTGACCATTTCTTCTGCCAGATTGACGTTCGAGCTTTCCAGGAATCCCTGCTGGATCGTGCCGAATCCGGTCGAAAATCCGCCGGTTCCCTGCGTAGGCGGACCGGACGCAAAACTATCGATGAACAGGTTGTTCCCCATCGCCACCAGACCGGACGGGTTGTCGAAGCGCGTCAATTGAATCTGCCCGACCTGTGACGCCTGCGTGACACCAGGCAGCAGCACAGAGACGGTGCCGTCCTGCCCGATATCGACTTTCAGCGCGCCGGATGGAATCGTGATCACCGGATTCAGCAGGTCGCCGTCGCCGGTAACGACGTTGCCCACGTTGTCCCGCTTGAACGATCCGTTTCTGGTGTACATGATGGTGCCGTCCGAACGAGACACTTGAAAGAATCCGGGACCATCGATGGCCAAATCGAGATCGTTGTTCGTCTGACGCATGTTCCCCTGGAGCCACTCCTTCGCGACCGTCGTGGGCCGGACACCTGCGCCGACCTGGATGCCGACGGGAAAAACCCCGACGTTCGACGCATTCGTGCCGGGAAGCCGCTGAATCTGGTACAGCAAGTCGGCAAACTCCGCCCGGCTGCGCTTGAACGAATTCGTATTGACGTTCGCAAGATTATGCGCAACCGTATCAACGTTGATCTGCTGGGCCGTCATTCCGGTTGCTGCCGTCCACATCGCTCGAATCATAGAATCCTCCCCGTGAAGAGCCGATGGCTGATGGCCGATGGTACGAACCGGTCGTACGCCGGCGAATTTCCGCTCCCGCCATCAGCTATACACCATCTGCTATCCGCTCTTGATCTCATAGCACTCGGCCGACGTTCTGAATCGCCGTGTCCGTCATCCGATCGAAGGCCTGCATCAATTTCTGCGCCGACTCATAACTCCGCATCCCCTCCATCATCTTCACCATCTCACTAATGGCACTGACGTTGGACTCTTCGATATGCCCCGCTTGGACCTGGGGATTCTTAGCCAACGCTCCCTTATCTGAGATGTACAACCCATCGGCGAATTTCTGCGGCATCTGATCCTCCGGAAATTCCATGATCTTGATCCGGTCCACCGGTTTGTCGTCTACCTTGATTTCGCCTTGTGTCGTAATCTCCATTTTCCCGACAGGAAGCTTGATCTCGCCCTTCGTCCCCATCACAAGATGGCCCAGATTGGTGACGACCCGGCGTTGATGATCGAGTGAAAACATGCCATTGCGGCTATAGCGAACGCCCTGAGGCGTCTGCACTTCAAAAAATCCGCTGCCTTGAATGGCAAGATCCAGAGGATTGCCGGTCAATCGGATCCGGCCCGGTTCAAAGGTGGTCTTCATACGATGCGGCGCTGCAAACACCCGTTCAGCCGGGCCCAAAGGCTTGGCCATGATCTCCTGCGCAAGTCCGGCGCCGTACCCGATGCCGGGGATCGCCGCATGAGCCCGAGGAAACATCGCCTTGAAGGCCTGTTCATCTTGCTTGAAGCCGGCCGTATTCACGTTCGCCATGTTATTGGCAAAGACCTGCATGCGCCGCTCATGCGCCAGTGCCCCGGATAAGATGGGATAGATGCCTCGATCCATGCTCACGCCTCCTTGTCACACTTCAGACACAGTACCTTCGCAACCCTCGTGCCACGTCAACGGCCGTACAGCGGTGACTTCTGCCCGCGGCCAGGGCGGATGTTTCCAATGATCCGTACAACCGCGTCTCGGCATACACACTCCGACCAGGCTGTTTCTGCCCTGCTCCGGTAAATTCTTCCGTGCAACCGTTCCCTCTGTGTGGGTTCATTGAGTGCAAGAGCTGATAGCTGATGGCCGATAGCACGGAATCGGAACACGGCACCGACTCGTGGCGATTCCCACTCTGGTCCGTACCATCAGCCATCGGCCCTATGCCATCGGCTCTTTGAAGTGAACAGCGCGTCATCGTGCCGCCTGCAGAGAGCTCTTCAGCCTCACAATGGCTTTGGTGTGGATTTGACAGACACGCGACTCGGTGACCTTGAGCATCTCCCCGATTTCCTTCATGGTGAGCTCTTCAAAATAGTACAACGTCAACACAAGGCGTTCCTTCTCCGGAAGATTCTGGATGGCTTCGCCGACGGAATCCCGTTCCCGCTCGTTGACCAATGTCGCCAACGGATCGGGGTTATGAGTATCAGCCAGCATCGTGACGACCTTGGGCTTATCGGGATCGGAAAGATTGAGATCGTCGATGCTGACGACCACCGCGCCTCTTGCACGGAGCGTAAAATCATCGAGTTCATCCGGTGACATCTTCAATTCAGCGGCCACTTCTTCATCCTTCGGCGGCCGCCCCAAACGATGCATCAGCTGCACCTGCGTCCGTTGCAGCAGCCCGATGCGTTCGTGCACCGAGCGCGGAATCCAATCCATCGAACGAATCTCATCGAGCATCGCGCCACGAATCCGGAACTCGGCGTAGGTCTTGAACTTGGCCTCACGTGACGGATCATACTTATCCATGGCGTCCATGAGGCCGATCGTGCCGACCGAAATCAAGTCTTCCGCGTCCAGATAGGGCGGAAGTCGAAAGGCAAACCGATGGGCCATCACACGGATCACATGGGCGAATTCTTTGATGATCCGCTCACGTCCACCTTCATCGGCTGAACCAGGTTTCCGCTCTTGCAATGGGGCTGTGTTGCTTATCATACAAATCCCTGCGCGTCCTTTCGTCGAATGAACATGGAGAGGCGCTTGCTCGTCTTATTCACGGCCATTGCAATTCCTAGTCCTCCACAACGGGAGCAATGGAGTTGCGAGTGTCTCATTTCCGGTTTTGCACTGCCGGCACACACCTTCCGATCTCCCGAACCCACTCACCCCACAATAGTTCCTATGCTCCCTTCAGTCCCCGTTGCCAAAGCAACTGGACGGAGCCTTTAGGAATATCCGACTTGGGCCACTGCATCACGTGGTCTGCCAGCTTTATGAAGGCCTGGGACGCCGGCGAGTCCGGAAACGCATCCACCACCGCTTTTTGCCTTATCACCGCCAAGGGAACATAGTCGTCGTGCGGGATATACCCCACATATTCGACAGCCACATGAAGAAACTGGTCGATGGCCCGGTCCAACTTCCTAAATACCTCCGCCGCTTCCCGAGGGCCTTTCGCCTGATTGACCAGCACTTTGAAATGGCGTTCCCGATACTGACGCGCCAGCACTTTGATCAGCGCATAAGCATCGGTCAACGACGTTGGTTCCGGCGTGGCGACAACCACCGTTTCATGAGCCGAGGAGGCAAAGAACGTGACATTGGATGAAATGCCCGCGCCGGTATCGATCAGCAGCACGTCCACCCCGGCGGCCAGCTGCTCCAATTGCTCGTGGATGATGATCTGCTGCGAATCGGTCAACGCCGTAAGATGCGGCACGCCGGAACTGGCGGGCAGCACGTGGATGCCTGCCGGGCCTTCCACCGTAATCTCGTCCAGCGTGCGTACGCCCGACAATACGTCTTCGATCGTGTAGCGGGGCACGAGCCCCAGCAACACATCCAAATTCCCCAATCCGATGTCCGCATCCAACACCAGCACGCGCTGTCCCGATCGCGCGAGCGCAACCGCCACATTCGCCGCCACATTGGTTTTCCCAACCCCCCCTTTTCCGCTCGACACGGCAATGACGCGTGTGCGGGGTTCACACGGCTCACGGTCGATGACGGCTGTATCAAAACGGCTTATCGTGCTCTGCATGAGATTCCTCCTACCATTCGTTCGATTCGCACATCGCCCCGACTGCTTCCGGCACAGGCGCCTCTCGAAGAGACCCCGGTGGCCGGCTCATGGGCACGCGGGAGACGACATACCGCTGCGCCATCAAACACTCCGCCAGACGTTCCGGCGAGGCGAGTTCGATATCTTCCGGAACCCGCTGCCCAACCCCCCAATAGGAGAGCGGCAGACCGGTGTGGCGTGCCACGTCGAAGATGGTCCCAAAGGATTCTGTGTCATCCAGCTTTGTAAAGAGCAGCCGCAACAACGGCAGATCCTTGACCCGATCAAGAACTCTGCGCAGATCCCTTTCCTGAGACGATGCCGGAAGGACCACATGTGTCGTGATGACAGATTCCTCGCCAATGAGCCGATGCAGCTCCGCCGCAGACGACACGTCCTCCGGCCCGACGCCAGGCATGTCGATAAGGACCACGTCCGCCCGCCCATGACGCCGCAGCCCCTGGTGTAGCTGCTGAGGCGACTGCGCAGCCGCAAAGGGCACACCAAGCGTCCGGGCATACTGACGCAATTGATCGACCGACGCTTCGCGATAGGTATCGAAGGTCACCACGGCTACGGACTGCCCCAGTTCGATTCGGTGATGCGCAGCCAACTTGGTGACGATCGATGTTTTGCCGGCTCCGCTTGGACCGAGGATCACGCCGATGGCACGGCCGCCTTCCCTGCCGAGAATCGGTCCACTGATTCCAATACGGCAGGCGATGGCCTCTTGAAGGGCCGTCGCGATCGCTCCCTCATGACGGCACTCATCAGGCCCCAACCTCTCCAGCAGATCATCTCCCAACACCTCCGCCGTCGATGGACGCATGCCCTGCTGGATGAACGATCGGCACAGCCGCGCGATGACCGGCGGTTTCCCCGTTTCTATCGACTGCGTTTCCGGCGGCAACGATTCCGCCAACAAGCGGCTCACGTCTCGCAGCTCGGCGCGAAGATGCTGCAGACGATGCCGCGTCCACTTCTGACCGGCTGCCCGACTCGGCAGCGCGGCCTGCTCTGGAACAGCCGACTCAATCGGCGAGTGATTCGACTCCATCACAGATTGGAGTGCCGCCTGGAAACTCTTGACTACCGGGACCGGTGCCGGGGATTCGACGGACGGCGGCTCCGCCAAGGGTTGAGGCGCCTCATCACGACGCAACGGATCCTGTTCGCAGGCTGCCATGACTTCCAGCACGGGACGATTGAATACGCGAAGCATCCGGCCGCCTTGATGCACTTCTTTCGAGGAGAGGATGATCGCCTCAGGCCCCAGCTCTTCCTTGATCGCACGCATGGCATCCTGCATGGTGAGGGCATGAAATGTTTTGACTTTCATCAGTTACCTCATGACAGCTGAGCCAGCTCGCCATCGATTCGAACGGTATCCAGTGATTGCAAACGAACCAAAGCATCAACTTCATTGAGCCCCATGACCGGCACCGAATGGAGCAGACGATCGCTCAACCGCCGCAAGTGGCGCCGAATCGCCGGCGAGCACAGTACGATGGGCTGTTGTCCGCGAGCCGCCACCCGTTCGGCAGCCTGCTTGAGACCGCTCAAGAGCTTGTGTGACATCGCAGGGTCGAGATTGAGGGACGCGCCTTGCGGGAGCACCGCCGCTTGTTCCGCCAAGGACCGATCCAGCTGCGGATCCAGTGTGATGACTTGGAGCGTACCGTCGGGCAGCTGATATTGTTTGGTAATCGTCCTCGCCAGCGCTTGGCGCGCAAACTCCGTGAGAACATCGGGATCTTTGATCGTGGCGGCATGATCGGAGACGGCTTCCAGAATAGAGCGAAGATCGCGGATCGGAATACCCTCTTTGAGCAGATTGCCAAGAATACGCACAACAGTGCCGAGCGGCAGCAACGTCGGAATCAACTCCTCGACCAGTTTTGGGTGGGCTTTCCCGACGTCATCCAGCAGAGCTTGCACTTCCTGCCGCCCTACCAATTCATGACCATGACGCTTGATCAGTTCGGAGACATGCGTCGTCATCGCCGAACTCGCATCGACCACGGTGTAGCCAGCCATTTGAGCCTGCTCGCGAGCATCTTCCGACACCCACAGGGCCGGGAGTCCAAATGCCGGCTCCTTTGTCGCGATACCCTGCACCAGACCTCGCTGGCCGGTGCCGGGATCGATAGCCAGCAAGTGGCCGGGCAGGACATCCGCCTTGGCGATTTGCACCCCCTTGAGTATGACGGCATACTCATTAGGCCGTAGCTGGAGATTGTCGCGAATATGGATCGGCGGGACGACGAAGCCCATGGACTCCGCAAACTGACGCCGCAATCCTTTAATCCGGTCCAGCAGAGCGGTCCCCTGCGTGCCTTCGACAAGACCGATAAGCCCGTAACCGACCTGTACTTCCATCAGGTCGAGCGGGGTGACTTTCGTCGAGCCCTCGTCGGTCTTCGGTGCGGCGGGTGCCTGATCGACTGCTTCCGGAGTCTGCTCTTGTTGATGCAGACGATAGGCCATCCAGGCTACACCTGCGCCCAACGCTAAAAAGGCCAGGTGCGGCAGCCCGGGAATCAGTCCAAGCACGAGAAGAATACCGGCGGCCGTGCCGACCGCTTTCGATGAGATCAACAACTGTCTGGTCATTTCGCCGCCGAGATCGGTGTCGGAAGCGGCGCGTGTCACTACGATGCCCGCCGCCGTCGACACGATCAAAGCGGGGATCTGCGCCACCAGCCCCTCTCCCACTGTCAGCAGCGTATACGTTTGCGCCGCCAACGCCGGACTCATCCCTTGCTGCAGAATGCCGATCGCCAATCCCCCCACAATGTTGACCAGAATGATGATGATGGCCGCGATGGCGTCTCCACGCACAAATTTACTGGCGCCGTCCATGGCGCCGTAAAAATCGGCCTCTTCGGTGATCTCGCGGCGGCGGCGGCGCGCGTCGGCTTCATTGATCAATCCGGCGTTGAGATCGGCGTCGATGCTCATCTGCTTACCGGGCATCGCATCCAAGGTAAATCGCGCGGCGACCTCCGCCACACGGCCGGCGCCTTTGGTGACCACCACAAAGTTGATGATGACGAGAATGGCAAACACCACCAGACCGACGGTGTAATTCCCGCCCACGACGAAATTGCCGAATGCGCGGATCACTTCCCCCGCCGCGCCTGGCCCTTCATTGCCGTGCAGCAGGATCAGACGAGTCGACGCGATGTTGAGCGACAACCGCAAGAGCGTGATCATCAAGAGAATGGACGGGAACACGGAGAATTCAATCGGCCGCCGCACTTGCAGCCCGACCAGCAAAATGATCACGGACAACGTGATATCGAAACTCAGCAGCAGATCGAGAAGAAATCGCGGCAACGGCAGGAGCATGACCATTAAGATAGCCACGACTCCCACGGACATGACGATGTCGGGGTGCTTAATGAAAGACGCGTGCCGAATTGGTTCAATTTTAGTCGACATACTGACGCCTGTTTTTCCTTGAGTAACTCATATCGTCATTCGCGCATGTCATTTTGTATCGGGCGAGCGCTGGCACAGGCGCCATTTTTCACCTTGCACTTCACACTTCATCGTTCGAACCCAACCCGTTCGGCGCCGCCCCCCGAGCCCGGTACACAAATGCAAGAATTTCAGCCACGGCGCGATAGAGGTCCGCAGGAATCTCTTTCCCGATCTCGACCAGCTTGAAGAGCGTCCGGGCCACAAATTTGTTTTCCACAACCGGCACGCCATGGTGCCGGGCCAGTTCCCTGATGCGCTCGGCCACTAACCCCGCGCCCTTGGCCACCACGAACGGAGCCGCCATCTTTGTCGAGTCGTACTTGAGCGCCACCGCCAGGTGCGTGGGGTTCGTGATCACGACATCCGCCGTCTTCACGTCCGCCATCATGCGTTTCCTGGACATCTCACGCTGCGCGGCACGAACTCGGCCTTTCACCAACGGATCGCCTTCCGCGGACTTGTGCTCCTCTTTGACTTCCTGTACGGACATACGAAGACTGCGTTCCCACTCATACCGCTGATAGAAATAATCCAACCCGGCGAGGACTCCGATGGCACCGGCCACCGCCAAGGCTGTTTTGAGCGAGAGTTGCCCGGCCAGATGCAGCACTGTCCCCATATCGTATTCCATCAACGCGGGCAGCTGGAGCAGGTCATGCCGCATCACGAACAGCCCCACACCCGTGACGATCGCAATCTTGAGCAACCCCTTGATCAGTTCGACCACCGATCGCAGGGAAGCGAGACGAGCGAGCCCTTTCAGCGGATTGATGCGTGCAAAATCCATTTGCATCGCATCCGCCCGCCAGAGAAATCCGGTCTGCGCCAGAGATGCACCGCCCCCGATCAAAAGAATGGCGCCCAGAATCGGCAGACTGATCGTGAGAATCGTGACACCGGTGCTTACAACGACGGTATAGATCTCTTCGATCGTGAAGCCGTTCCGAAAGGCCTCTGAAAACGAAAGGGTGAGTCCGTTCCTCGTCATCTCGATCATCTGCTGCATACCTGCCGGTATCATCGCCGCCAAAAATCCGATCCCGCCGAGCAGGATGGCTGCAGTAGACAGGTCATGGCTTCTGGCAACCTGGCCTTTCTTCCGCGCGTCTTCCTTTCGCTTCGGCGTCGCTTTCTCTGTCTTATTGTCGTTCTCGTCAGCCATGGCCTAAAATTTTTAAAATCCCCTCGATGACAAACTGGAGCCGTTCGATCTCACGGGTGAACAGCCCTATCGTAAACGGCATCGACAAGCTCAACACCGCCAGGCCGGCCATGATCGTCACGGGAAAACTGAGCACGAAGACATTGATCTGGCTGACCGCCCGTCCAAGAATGGCAAGCAGAATATTGATGACGAGGATCGTGACCAGCACCGGCGCGGACAGTTTCAGCCCGATCGTGAACATCTCTTGGGAGAGGCGCAAGACCTCCTCGCCCAGCGCCGACGGAAGAGCGACGCCGAACGCCGGGATCGCTTCATAGCTGGAGACAATGGCGGCGACGATCAGCATATGGGCGTTGAGCGAGAGAAATACCAGCGACGCCAGCAGCGTGAAAAATTGACCGATAATCGGCGCAGGATGCGCCGTAGCCGGATCGACGATCTGCAACACGCCGAATCCCATCTGCACACCGATCAGATCGCCGGCCAATTCCAATGCGCCGAAAAACATCCGCACGGCCAGGCCGATTGTCACGCCGATCGCCAATTCGCCCATCAGCCCGCCGGCCAGCGCAATAGGATCGTACGGAACGGCGGGAAGACGGATGACCGGAGCCAGCGCAGCTCCCAACACCAGCACCAGCGCCACTTTTACTTTCATCGGAACAGTCCGTCCGCTCAGAATCGGCAAGGCGGCAAGTAATCCACCGATCCGTGATACCAGCGCCAGGAATGACTGAAACTCCGGGAGGAGAATCTGGATCGTCTGCGTCAACGCCATTGGAATGCTCTTAGCTCCGCGCGTATTTCGTATCTCGTCGCTCGCATCTCGCAAACACAACAGTGGGGACTTTCTTTCTATTTTGCGCTTCACGCTCGCCTCGCTGAGTCGAAGCGGGCTTCACGAGATCCGCTTCATGCTCCGCTACTGCACGTAGTTTGGGATACTGATCAGCAAATTGGCCGTATAGGTAGCCAACAGGTTCAGCATCCACGGCAAAAACACCAGGAGCGCCCCGAACAGAGTCAATACCTTTGGCACAAAGGACAGCGTCGGCTCGTTCAACTGAGTCATCGCCTGGAATGCGCTTACAACCAGGCCAACGACAAGGCTGAGACCGAGAATCGGCGTAGAAACCATCAACGTGGTTTCCAGGGCTTGGCGGCCCAGTTCGGTAACGATTTCAGGCGTCATCTCATTCTCCTTTGTACGGCGGTGTCACTGGAAACTCCGCACCATCGAGCCCACAACCAAGTACCAGCCATCGGCCAGGACAAACAGCACCAGTTTGAACGGGAGAGAAATCACCGCCGGTGGAAGCAACATCATGCCCATCGACATGAGCACGCTGGCCACCACCATATCGACAATCAAGAATGGAATGTAGATCAAGAAGCCGATTTGAAATGCCACCCGCAGCTCGCTCAGGATAAAGGCCGGGATGATGACATGCGTCGGGATTTCTTCGGCCTTGTCCGGTTTCGGCAGCCGGCCGAGATCGATGAACAACTCCAAGTCCTTCTCTCTCACCTGACGCAGCATGAAACCGCGGACCGGTTCACTTCCTTTCTTCCAGGCCTCTTCGTAGGAAATCTGATCGTCCATGAGCGGCTTAAGCGCGCCGGCATACACCGCCTGCCCGACCGGCGCCATGATGAACATGGTCAGAAACATCGCAAGCGATAACAGCACTTGGTTGGGGGGAACAGCCTGAGTGCCCAGCGCCTGCCGGAGAAACGACAGCACGATCACAATCCTCGTAAACGAAGTGACCATGATGAACAACGCCGGCGCCAGAGACAGCACCGTCAGAAGAATCAAGATCTGGACGACGACGGCTGTCTGCTTGGGCGCATCCGATCCGAGGTCGATACTGACCGAAGGGCCGGCAGCCGCCGCGTTGGAAGCCGACAGCACGAAGGCGGTTGCCGCAAGCATGATTGAGCATGCAACGATGATCCAGCGGCGCGAGTTACAGCCCGCCATGATGCTCCTTATCACGTTGAACAACGCTGGCCGATAGGCTATGAAGCCAGGACGTTAATGCCGATTGCGGGAATGAGGCCGTGGAAGAGAACGCGCCCGGTGCAGCCGAGGCCAGCAGTTCCTCCACGCGCGCAGAGTCGCTGACACGGCCCAGGGGAACAAGATCCGTCGCGGTGGCGCCGACAATGAGATACTCTCCCGCAACAGACACCAGTGCGATCGTCTTGCGCGGCGCGATGTGCCCGCTGGCCACCACCCGAATCAGCTGATGCTTCCCCGCCTGCCCCAGGCGATGACTCATCAGCCGTCTGGCTACCATGGCCACCACTCCCATCAGAACCAGCACGATGGCCAGGGCGGACAGGGTGCGAAGAAGGCTCTCCCAGAAGTCGATCACCTGCGCTCCTCGTTTCGATTCAACCGAGTTGCTGAACACGCTCGGCGGCACTGACCACATCGGTCAGCCGAATGCCGAACTTTTCGTTGACGACGACCACCTCGCCTCGCGCCACAAGTTTGTTGTTCACCACCACTTCCATCGGTTCGCCTGCGAGCTTATCCAGCTCGATGACCGAACCTTGTGCCAGTTGCAGCAAATCCCGAATGGCCATCTTGGCGGACCCCACATACACCGCGACGTTCATGGGGATATCGAGGAGAAAGTCGATATTCTTCGGCGCCTCACCCGTCTGCGCATTTTGGACGGAAGGAAATGACGCTGGCTGAGGCGACGATGCGCCGGCTTGTGTCGAGGAACCTGTCTCGGCCATGGAAACGCCTCCCTATCGATCCGCTGTCAGTTGACGATCTTTGTCACCCGGCATGCATGATTGCCCTTGTACACGCCCGGGCTTCCTTGAAATTTGAGATAGCCTTCAACGTAGCAATCCAGCGGGTCGCCCGGCCGCTGATCCAGCACGATCACGTCCCCGGGAGCGAAGTTGAGGACATCCCGCACCGTCACACTCGTGGTGCCCAGGCGAACGGTGATAGGAAGACTGCACTCTTGTAATTTGCCTCGAAACTTCACCGCCCAACTGCTGTCCTGCTCGATTTGGTCTGAGACGAGGCCCGAGTACAGTTTGTCCTTGATTGGCTCGAGCATCCCGTAGGGATATACGAGGAACAGATCTCTGGTGGTATCGCCCATGATCACCTGAAGCGTCACCACCACCACGATCTCCGACGCGGTGACGACCATGGCGAACTGAGGGTTGCTTTCCGATCGCACGTATTCCACCTTGACCGGCAACACTGCCTGCCACGACTTTTCAAGATCGGCCAGCAATTGAGTCAGTAGTTTCTTGATGATTCGAAGTTGAACCGGTGTGAAATCGCGTCCTTCCGGCTTCACATGCGTCTGGCCCTTTCCACCGAAAAAGTAATCCACGATCAGATAGACAAGAAACGCATCCATGACGACCAGCGCGCTGCCCCGGAGCGGGTGCATATGAAACACATTGAGCGATGACGGCATCGGAACCTTTTTCAGAAATTCGCCGAACTTGATCACCTGCGTACTGACGACGATGAAATCGACCGCTTCGCGCAACATGCCGGTCCACGCGACAGATTGCCGCCTGATGAAGCGATCGTTGATCATCTCCAGAGTCGGCATCCGGCCACGAATGATCCGCTCCTGATTGAGCAAATCATATTGCGCCACACCTCCCTCAGGAGCCGCCGCAGCTTTCGGAGACGTATCCACGTCGCCCGATGCCACGCCCTTCAGCAGCGCGTCGATTTCTTCTTGCGAAAGAACTTTTTCCATACCAGTGATCGTTATTGGACGACAAACTCGGTGAAGTACGCGGAACGGATGCCCGGCCTCGGCAACAAACCGTTGACCCGCTGCGTGATCTCATCCCGCAGTTGAAATTTCCCTTGCGACGTTCTCACCGTCGTCACATCCTTGCTGCTGAGCAGCACCAACACGGTATCGCGCACCTGCGCGACTCGGGCAGTCAGGTCGGCTTTGACCGTCTCGCTCTCGACTTCCAATTTGACGGTGATCTTGAGATACCGGATCTCAGGCTGGTCGGCCAAATTCACAATGAAGGGATCCAGATCGAACATGACTCCGGGCGTTCCGGACAGCCCATGCTTTGCGACCTCATGACGAGGTTCAGCCTTTGCCGTGGCTTCCGGCTTCGGGTCCTCTGCGCTCTCAGACGTCTTGCCTGAACCGCCGAGCAACTTCACAGCAAGCACCGCACCACCGACGCCGACGATAAGCGCCAATGCCATCACGATGATGATCAATTTGATCGGCAACACCGGCGCGGCTACGCGCGCCGGCTCTTTTTCATCTGCTGTTGCTGCATCCGCCATATGATCCTCCTGGCCTCCCGACATGACACACGAACCTCGCTGCACAAATTGCAATGCCTATGCCATTGGCCTGCATAGCATGCAATCCGGGGTCCCCTCGCGAATCGATACGCCAGGCGCGGCTCCGCATATACTCGGTGCGGTGAATGACGCCTCTGCATCAGGACAGCGTCAAGCGATCGCTTGACGCTGTCAGAAAACTGACGAACGGCGCTCTCGACCGGAGGTAATGTGTGACGGAGAAAGAGGAGGAGCAAACCAATCAAGAAGGCGAGACCGGACTGAGAGGGTTCTCTGCTCTCAGTCCGGTGCTACCGAAGCTTACCGTTTCAGATTCACCAGCTCCTGGAGGATTTCATCTGACGTGGTAATCACCCGGGAATTCGCCTGGAATCCGCGCTGGGCAGCGATCATGTCGATGAAACTTTCGCCGAGATCCACATTCGACAGTTCGAGCGAATTGGACAGTACACGGCCGAGCCCGGCGCTGTCGGGTGTCCCGGTTACAGGCTGGCCGGAATTTCCCGATTGCGCAAACGTGTTCTTGCCGGTTCTCGTCAGACCGATGGGGTCCGGGAAGCGCGCAAGCACCACCTGGGCCAAGGCGCGGAGCTGCCCGTTGGAAAATCGCCCGCTGATAGTCCCGTTGGAATCGACAGAAAAGGCTTGCAACGATCCCGCAGCGAATCCATCCTGAGTTTGCTGCACCAAGGCCGAGGTTGAGCCGAACTGCGTCGTCCCGTCCAACCCCGATCCGCCGTCGGTCGTCACGCTGGTTCCATAGTTCATGACGATCAACTGGTTTTGCGTGGCGCCGTTGAAATCGATTTGCAGCTCACCCGGCGTGGCGCCGGCGATGCCCGCAGCTGTCCCGGTATCGTAACGGGTGACGGGACTTTCCCGATCCAGTGTTCCGTTGGTGCCGAAGGTCAAGGTGCCGGATCCCACTTTGACGATGCCTAGGCTCGCATCGATGTTGCTCGAATCATAGTTCGCCGTCACGACATCGGCTGCATTCGCCACCACATTGTAGTTCCATGTGTTTTGTCCGACCCTGGTAAAGTACGTGGTCAGCAGATGGCTGTTGCCGAGCGAGTCGAAGACCGTCATCGAGGTTGAAAAGTTGGAACTGGCCGACGGATCGGACAACAGGAAATCCGTCCCCGTCGTCGATGTGCCTGCGGTCATATTCAAATCGGCGGCCAGCGTGTCGGCGCCGTTCGCGGCCACGACGACAGTCCCCGTCCCGGTCGTCGAGTTGTTCGTCGTGCCGGTGATGCCCGACGTGAAGGTAAAAATATTCGAGGGATTGACTGAGGCCGTAAAACCGGAATAGGCCGCCGCTTTGAACGGATCATTCGGCACCAGGGCACGGACGGCGTTCTGAATGGCCGTGGCCAACGCCGCTCCGGTCAGGCCGTTGGCCACGGTGACCGTCTGCACCCCGTCCCCGTTCAGATCGATGGTGAACGAATTGGCGCCGGCCGCAGTGGTCGTTACCGAAGCTGCAGAGGCCACCACATTCCCGCGCACTCCGGTCTGAGCCGTTGCGGAATTCAAGTTGGCTGCCACCAGCGCAATGGTCGTTGCCCGAGGAGACGCGGTCGTCGACGGCAGGGCGATATCCCCGATCGTTCCGGTAATGGTGCCGGTGGTATCTGCCAAAAATCCTTGCAGTTTAAAACCGGACGGATCCACGACATTGTTGTTCCGATCCAATCGGAACAGCCCCGCGCGAGAATAGAACGTCCCGCCTTGCGCGTCTTCCACCACGAAGAAACCGTTCCCGTCGATGGCCAAATCCAACACGTTGGATGACGTCGCCAGAGACCCCTGGGAAAAATTACCTTGCACGGAAGTCAAGGCAACGCCGATACCCGTTTGAACAGCGCCCGATCCGCCAGAAATCGACGAGCTGATCAGGTCCGCAAACGTCGCCTTGCTTCCCTTGAAGCCGACCGTACTCATATTGGCGATATTGTTTCCAATCACCGAAAGCGCTGTTCCGTTGGCATTGAGTCCGCTCACCCCGGCAAATAACGACGATAGAATTCCCATGAGCCCAATCCTCCTTCTTAGGTATCGTTCCTGTTCTTACCGCAGTTCGACCACCGCCGATGGATCGATGCTGAGATCACCGGCGACCAGCTTGGCCTTGCCTTCTTCCATACGAATGCCGGACACGGTCAATTGTCCCGCAGTCCGCGCGCTCACCGGCGCGCCCTGTGCATCCGTTGCCGTGAGAGCATACGAATAAATTCCTGCCGGCATAAGCGCCCCATTCTGGTTCCGTCCATCCCACTCGGAAAGATTGGCTCCTGCCGGACGATCCCGATAGTCCAGCGTACGGATGACTTGACCCTGTGGATCTAAAATGTTGACGCGCACAGCCGCAGCATTCTGGTCCAGGGCGTAACTGATGGGAGCCGGCCCGGTACCCAGCTGAATGAGCGCACGATCGACCGTCACGGTCCGGCCGACCATCGGGAGCAGCGTAAACTGGAGTGACGCGGCCTGGGCATCGAGGCTCCGCTGGAGAAGCTGTGCCTGCTTTGCGCTTTGCTCCAATTGGCTGAATTGAGCAAGCTGGGCGACAAACTCGGTATTGTTGGTCGGATTCAGCGGGTCCTGGTTCTTCAGCTGCGTGACGAGCAAGGTGAGAAAGTCTCCTTGTCCCAATTCACGGGGGCCCGTCGCCTTTGGCGTCGATGTGGTCGTGGTAGACGAGAGTGCGGAAAGATCGATCATGTCATGTACTCCTTCTCTGTTCAGGCCACAAGATTCAGCCGACCCTGGGACCATGATCGCCGGCTGTCACGCGCCTCGAAGACCTGCGCCTCATCACCCTGAGACGAGCCCTGATTCCAGGCGCGGCCCTGGTCTTGAGACGGTCCCTGCTGGAACGACCGTCCTGCGCTTTGCCGATCGATATCGACACGGAACTGTCCCATTTCCAATCCATTCGCTTGCAACGCAGTCTGTAAACGATCCTGCCCATTGATAAGGAATTGCCCCACCTCCGCCCTGTCTGACGACAGATACGTATGGACGACATCGTTCGCCATCGCCACGCGGACATTGATACGGCCGAGATCCGTCTGCGCCACTTCAAACACGACCGACCGTGCGGTCGCGGACAGAGGTGATTCCCCGGCATCGCGAGAGGCCGGAACCGGCGGTGCCGGTGCGGGACTCGACACAGTAGAGGACTCAACAGGTCGAGACATGGAGAGCGCGGCTGTTCCGGCAGTCCCAACTTCACCGGCCGTCGCGCTCGCAAGACCTGCGGGAGTAGGTGTGGCTGTCATGTGGTGAGGCGATGGAGACTCATGGCCGGCCTGTTCCCGGCCACCCTGTTCGGACCAGTCCAAGCTCGATTGGAGCGCACCATCGGCAACCGTTTGACGATCGTACGGCATGGTGGATAGCGGTTTCGTCTCGTGCGCATCGGTCTGCAACGGGGACGGCGCATTGGTCTGAATGATCACCGGGGCCGACCGCTCCGGCGATATTCCCTGAGGCGAGCGAGCGGAATCGGATGTAAGAGGAGCCGGCGCGTTCTCCGGCATCGGCCCTGCGGGAGAGCCCGAGAGTGTTCGATCGAGGTCAGCCTGCTGCGATAGCAGCGGCGACCCGTTCGATGGAGGAACCGATCGAGTTCCTCCGTAAGAATCGGTTGCCTTCTGTTCCACATCGCCAAGGGCCGATTGGACTCCAGAACCGGCATCCTTCTGTGCTTGGAGAACCGTTGCAGCGACAACACTCCTCATATCCTCCGACGATCCCTCATGCTTTATCTCGGTGTTGGGTCGGCTATCCGGAAGCGGAAGCTCGCGGCTCGGCTCCTGACTCGGCAGTACCCCGGTCGCCGCAACGAAGGTGAGACCGGCCGGCGCCGAACTCAGGGATCCCTTTTCATGCTGTTCTGCGCCTGACAGGGCACTTCCCTCTCCACTGACCGATTCCACGACATCCGCTTGTGCCATCGTTGGTGCCGGGGTGAGAACCTCGATCAGCGAGGACAGCGCCACCGACGAATCGGAATGGGTATCGTCCTCAAGCGCCGAGGAATCGAGACCCGCCTGTGACGCGTCGGCTGCGCCCGATGCCGCTGAACCCGGATAGCTGCTTTCTTCTACCGCGCTCTTTTCGGATTCAGACTCTTGTTGATGTTGGGAAGAACGAGACTCCGAAGTCCCGACCTGGCTTTCTTGAGATTCGAGATCTGTCCCTGCAGCATCAGCTTTTTCCGATGTATCCAAACCCGAGCGTCGGCTTTCCTCGGTCTTGTCCCTCTGTACTTCAGACGCTTGATATCGCGAGGAACGATCCGCGACAGTCATTGTCCGCTCCGTCCGATCCGGCGCATTCAACGGCTGTCGGCCGCCTGGCTTTTGCGATGGCCCCGTCTCCCGCTCTCGGCTGATCGTCTGGAGAACCGCTGCAAATCTCTTCCGGGAACCGAACTCAGTTGAACGGTGTGCCGGCCTGGGCGGGCTGCCGGCGGATTCCGAGGACAGGACCGCGTTCGACGCGGCACTCTGCGGGCTGAAGGCATTCACACTCATAAAGAAGCGGTACCCTCTCTGACTTGATCAACCGGCACGCCAAGGGACAATACAAAGCTCGTGCCACAGGCATTGGGCAACAAAACCCCACAAACTACAGCTTTTTTCTGGAGATAGAGGCTGAACGGCTGCTCACAAGGAAGTTTTTACTGGGTAGCAGGAACTTTCTTGCCGGTGTGAACTGCGTTGTGCGTGAAACGTATCTCGTATCTCGCAAACAAAGACACCCGTTATAGAAATGCTCTTTCCGTCCTGCGCTTCACGCTTCACGAGATACGAGCGACGCGTGGAGCTTGCAGCAGAAGTGCTCGTGGACCATGCGGGTTCGATTACGGTTTTTGCGCGAGCAGCTGCACGCTGAGTTTGGCCGCGTGCTCCGGCTTGACCTGGGCAAGGATCGCCGCAGCAGATTTTGTTTTGACAAGGCGGAGGATTTCGATCGCCTTCTGATCAGGCATCCGCTCCAGCCGGATTGCCGCGTCCTCTGACGGCATCGCCTCATACATCTTGGCGAGCTGATTCTTCTGCGCCTGCGCAAGGCGTTCCTTGGGCGGCGGTTGATCCGCCTTCGCACGCACACTTTCAATCCGTTTTTCCAACACTTCATTCTTCGCCAAGACCTTTTCGACCTCGGCCCGCACCATCATGAGCCGCTCTTCGTTCTGGCGGACAGCATCTTCCCGACGGTCGAGATCGCGCTTTCGCAGATCCAACATTCCGAGCACTTCTCGCGGCACATCCAGTGCCGGCCCCTGTGTCGGCGGAGCAAGCAGCCGGCTACTCTCGTCGAATTCTGCTTCTTGCGCATCGGCAGGAAGGACCAGTGGAACAGCTTGTGAGGCAGCTGTTTGTGCCGGAACCGCAGCCGGCCGCAGTTTGTCTTTCGGATTATTGGAAGCTTGCCCCAGTTGCACCATGATCCATAAGAGAATCGTAGAACCGACGACGCCTCCTGCGATCGTCCAGAGCGAGGACCGCCGTTGCGAAGGCGACAGCGCCGCCTTAGACCGGCCGGCACGGCTGAGAAAAATACCATCTCCTGTGGATCGCGATGATTGTGCGTTCATGACACACCCCTTCTGGCACGATGCTGAAACATACGGCCCGCTGCTTCATCCATCACCTGCTGCTCCCGTCGGTGCAACTCGGCATCATGCGCCTCCCGCTGACGTTCAAGAAGGCGATCGAGTATTTTTCGTTCCTGGGCCGCTTCAACAAGACGGGCATGGGCACTGGTCCACACCTCGGTCAGATGGCCCACTGCGCTTCGCGCCTGTCTCAACGCGGCCCGTTGCACATCCAGACGTCCCTGCCATTCCCACAAAGCCTCGATAACCAATCCCTGCTCGGTGTGGAGCTGATAGGCCGACGTGTCCGACTGAATCTGCGCTTCAAGCGCATCGCACCGCTGCTCCATGCTGACCAATTCTTGAGTCGCCTGTGCCAACTCCATCGTGAGCGCTTCCTGTGCCTGTACTCGCAACTTCCGCAACGAATCGAGTCTCATGCTGCCTGTTGAGCCAGGGCGCGTAGCCCTTGAATCGACGCGCCCAATGCTGCTGACTCATCGATCCCCTGCCGAAGATACGCATTGACGGCATCTTGGGCCCTGACAGCCCGGTCGAGAGTCTTATTCATACCCTGCTTATACGCGCCGAGAAGGATGAGATCTTCGGACTGCCGATATCGAGCGATCAATTCCCGAACAGTTCCTGCCGCGTCACCGTGTTCCCGACCGACGATATCGCGCATCACACGGCTGGTACTTTGCAATAGATCGATCGCGGGAAAATGATTCTGCGCCGCCAACGCGCGTGACAACACGATATGCCCGTCGAGAATCGACCGCGCGGCATCAGCTACTGGATCCGTCAGATCATCTCCATCGACCAGCACGGTATACAAACCGGTAATGGCGCCTGCGCCGGATCCGGTGCCGACACGCTCCAGAAGTTTGGGCAGCATTGTGAATACAGACGGCGTATAGCCTTTGGTCGCCGGCGGCTCCCCGATCGCAAGACCGACTTCCCGCTGGCTGTACGCCAACCGAGTGAGAGAATCCATCAATAAGAGCACTTGTTTCCCCGCATCGCGAAAGTATTCAGCCACGGTGGTCGCCACCAGTGCCGCGCGCAGCCGTACCAGCGGCGCTTGATCCGACGTAGCCACGATGACGACCGACCGTTGAAGCGCGGCATGACCCAGGTCGCGCTCCAGGAATTCTTTGACCTCGCGCCCGCGTTCACCGATGAGTGCGATGACGTTGACATCGGCGTTCGTGTACCGGCTGATCATTCCCAGCAAGACGCTCTTCCCGACGCCGGAACCCGAGAAGATTCCCATCTTCTGCCCCTGCCCGCATGTCAGAAATCCGTTGATGGCGCGGATCCCAAGATCCAGCGGTGTACGGATACGCGCGCGCTGCAGCGGGTTGGGTGGAGCGGCATGGAGCGGATATCGTTCGAGATACGGGACAGCCCCCTTCTCATCGAGCGGACGTCCGAGCCCATCCAGAATGCGCCCCAATAGACCCGGCCCGACGGGTAAATGCGCAACCTGGCCGGTCATGGTGATGAGGCTACCCGGTCCGATACCCTGCATCTCTCCCAGCGGCATCAGCAACACGCGATCGCCGCGGAAGCCCACCACTTCTGCGGCGATCGACCCGCCGCCGTCTTCCCTGCTGATCTCGCAGAGTTCACCCACCGTGGTCATAGGCGCATAGCCCTCGATCACGAGGCCGACAGCTTGGGCAACCCGCCCTGAGACTGCGACAGGATCGACACGATCCAGCAGGCGGCTAAGATTCATTATTGGCCCTGTTCTTCAATGCGCTGCCCAAACGAAGCAGCTGAGTGTCCAATGACGCGTCGATCACACGATTGGCGGTATGAATAAGACAACTCCCCCGCGTAATCGAGGCCATCGGCTCGATTTTTACCGTGAGCGCGAGATCACGCAGTTCCGCAAGTTCGGCTTGAGCAGATTCCAGCGCCGGCGCATCGGCCGGATGCACCTGAATCACGACAACGCCGGACTCCCGCACCGCCGTCACCGCAGACTTGGCTTGCGCCACAATCTGGTCTTTACAAGCGGCCGCCGACTCATGAAGGACTTTCGACGCAATGTGAATGGCCAACGCGGCAATCTCATCTTCCATCGTCCGCTGAAGAGAAGACTGCGCCTCGGCCAGCTTCCGCATCGCACCGGTAAACAGGGCCCGTTCATGCCGGCGCTCCTCTTCCGCACACTGTTGACCTTCCTTCAGCCCCCGCTCGAATTCTGTCAACCCGTCCGCTCCCCGTAATGACCCGTCGTCACCAAACGTTTGGAACGGCAGGTTCGACAGATGAAACGCCCCGGACCGAACAGCCGCATGTTTGAGAACGGTCTGTTCTGCACGCAACCGGTGGAGTTCCAGCAACCGGCGCGCCGTCGTCAAGACCACACCATTGTCGATGGGCTTCATCAAAAAATCGCTGGCACCGGCCTTCATGGCACGCACGGCGAGTTCGATGGTTGCCGATCCTGTGATGACTACCCCGATGATTCGATGGTCGATGGTGAGTGCCTCTTCCAGAACGGCGATGCCATCCTGATCCGGCAACGACACATCGATGAGCATCAGCGCGGGAGCGGACTGTTTCACCATGGCAATGGCATCCCGCCCAGATCCAGCCGCCCGAATGGACACCCCTTCAGCCCGGAAGAGCTCTAGAAATAAACTCCGGATCGGTTCATCGTCATCGACAGCCAAAATCGTCCCGTGAAGCCGTGGACCTCCCGTCTGTCCACGAAGAGCCTGCGCCGTCATGGTTGCCCCGGTCGACATTTAGACCAATTGTTCTCCTGCGCCGGCAATCACAATGCGCCCTTCCTCTTCCAGCTTGCGACAGACCTTCAGCAGATTCTGCTGCGCCTTCTCGACATCGGACACTTTGACGGGCCCCTTTGCCTCCATGTCTTCCTTGAGCATTTCAGCGGCGCGGCTCGACATGTTTTTAAAGAATTTCTCCTTGACGTCGGGATTCGCGCCGCGTAGCGCAAGCGGGAGATCATCCTTGCTGATCTCCTTCATCAGCTCCTGTATGCCGCGGTCGTCTACTTTGATCAAATCGTCGAACACAAACATGAGTGCACGGATGGAATCGGCCAGCGTCTGGCTCTTCTCTGCAATCTTGGCCATGATGCCGCCTTCATTGGTTTTGTCCATCCGCGTCAGAATGTCGGCCATCACCTCGGCTCCGCCGATGCTCTGACCGCCCAACCCCTTGCTTGCCAACAATGTTTCTTGCAAACTCTGGCTCAATTCCTCCAAGACATCCGGCTGTACGTCTTCCATGGTCGCAAGCCGTAATGCCACATCGCCGCGCATGGCATCCGGCAGTCCGGCGAGCACCTGCCCGGCCTGGTCGCTTTCAAGATGGGCCAGAATCACCGCCACCGTTTGCGGATGTTCGATCTTCATCATTTGGGCAATGCTCTTCGCATCCACCCAGCGCAGCGTCTCCAATCCGGGATAGCTTTTCCGGGTCATCGATTCGATAATGCGCGCCGCTTTCTCGGGGCCCAGCGCCTTGATCAGGACGGTCTTGATGTATTCTTTTCCCTGAAACTGCACATCCCCCGTCGCGCTCGCCAGCTTAAAATCCAGAATTACCGAATCTTCCTCATCCCGTGAAATCTGCGCCGTCCCGCTCATAGAGGCACCCAGCTTTTTGATCTCTTTGGGATCAAGCTGCTTCAAGACTTGTGCGGCCGCTTCTTCGCCGATCGCACGAAGGAGAATCGCCGTCTTCTGCTCACCAGTCAGATTCTTAGCCATGCTCAGCCGTTCGCAGAAGAGCTCTTTAACCACTGTTTCACGACGACAGCCGTGGTGTCAGGATTCTTTCTGGCCATGTCGATGATTTGGGCGCGATCGGGCGCTCCGGGGATCGCGGCGGCCGCCGCAGCCGCCGAAAGAGGCAGCGACGCAGATCCGCCGGCCTCGGGCTCCTGCCTATCGGCGGTGCCCAGCATGGCGATCAATGGCCGGACGACGAACAAGAGGATCATAAGAAAGAGGAGAGCCCCGACACCGTAGCGCAGATAGGGCAGCCATGGGTTCGGCCCTTCCGATGCGGCTTCGGCCGCCGACGTCGGCTGTTCGTCCGGCCCTAAGCCGAATTGAACATTGACCACTTGGACTTGATCCTGCCGTTCCGCTGAAAAGCCCATCGCTTTTTTGACAATCTCCTCGATGCGCTTCAAATCTTCTTCCGACCGTGGCGTATATTTCCTGGCAGATTCAGCAGCGGTGTTGTCCGCCGATGCTCCGTCTCCGGCCTGAGCCGCTGCATATGTTCCATCAACCAACACAGCCACCGATAACTTCTTGATCGCGCCGACCGGCTCCACGATTTTTGACACCGTGCGGCTGATCTCATAGTTGACGGTCTCATTCTTTGTCACACTGTTATTCGAACTGCTCTGCGCCGGCTCCTGATCCGTCCCCGGGGGCACGTTCGATTGCACGCCCGGAATGCCGCCCGATATCCCGTTGACCCCGCTGGACTTTTCTTGGCCGCGTTGCTCACTTCTGGCCACCTGGCTGTTCGGATCGTACCGTTCTTCCGTAGTCTCTATTTTGCGGAAATCTACCAAGCTGGACACACGCACGACCGCTTTATTGATCCCGACGATCCGCTCCAGCATCGTTTGGATACGGGTTTCGATATCCTTCTCGATATTGCGCTGATACTCAAGCTGCGAGTTCGTCAACCCGGCCGTCTCGTCCTCTGTGACCGTGCTGGACAGCATTCGGCCATGACCGTCGACGATCGTCACGTCACGGGCTTGCAACCCTTCGACGCTGCTGGACACCAAGTGAATCACACCCTGCACTTGCGATTTCGTCAGTGCCTGTCCGTTGCGCAACGCCAGGATGACGGAGGCCCGTGCTTTGTCCTGCTCATTGGCAAACAACCGCCGCTCCGGCATGGCCAGATGGACCCGCGCCCGCTCGACCTCCGGCATTTGCGCAATCGTCCTGGCCAACTCGCCCTGCAGCGCACGGCGGTAATTGAGTTTCTGGACGAACTCGGACATGCCGATCGAAGTGCGGTCGAAAATCTCGTAGCCGACCCCCCCTCCATGCGGCAGGCCCTGTGTCGCCAGTTGCAGCCGAAGGTCGTGGACCTGCGCACTGGGCACCAGCACCGTTGCGCCGCCTCCCGTCGTCTCATACGGAACCTTCGTTTCTTTGAGCTTGTCGATGATCGCCGCCGCGTCTTCACCGTTGAGATTCGTGAAGAGAACCTGCATGTCAGGCTGCTGCGTCCATAAGGCCAATGCAATCAGGCCCGCCACCGACCCGGCCAGAGCCAGCAGAATGATCATCCGTTGATTGATTGAAAATTGTGAAAACATGTCGGCTGCCCGCCTTTATCCGGTTTGATTCGTCAAATCTGCATGCGCTGAATTTCTTCGTACGCGGTGACGAGTTTATTCCTGATCTGCATCATCAGTTGAAAGGACACGTCGGCCTGCTGCAAGGCCACCATCGTACGATGAATGTCCTGCGACTGACCCGTCATCAGGGCATCGACGGCCTGTTCCGCTTGGAAATCCACGTCGTTGACCTTGCCGACAGCGGCTTTCAGTGAATCCAGAAACCCTCCGGCCCCGGCCGTCGTCTTTGCAGAGCCGAGCGACGGCGCATCGGGAACAGCGGAGACTGTCTGCGCAATGCCTTGAATAGAACTCATCACTACCTCCCGATCTCCAGCGCCTTGTTCCACATTGCGCGCCTGGCATTGATGGCCTGCACGTTGGCCTCATAGGCACGCGACGCGCCCATCATGTTGACCATTTCCTCCATCACGTTCACATTGGGAAGACGCACAAATCCTTTCGCATCGGCGTCGGGATGGTGCGGGTCATAAATTTGCTGGCCGGGCTTCCTATCTTCGACCACCCTGGCCACCGAGACGCCTTCGAGCGCATGGGCCGAGGGACCGACGGCCACCTGACGGAACGCCCGCTGAAATGTACTGGACACGGGCGTCGACCGGAAGACAACATCCCGTCGTTTGTACGGACCGCCCCCCGGCGTTTTCGTCGATTGCGCGTTGGCAAGATTGCTGGCAATGGCATTGAGCCGGTGCCGTTGGGCATCCAAACCGGACACTGATACCGCCAAACTGTCGGTCATTTCCATAAGACACCTCCTCAATAATAGGCTAGGCAGCTATGCGTTCCGTTCTTCGTATCTCGTCCTTCGACTCTGCTCAGGACCGTGAGCCAGTCGAACGGTGAAGCGTATCTCGCAAGCAAAGATGACATGCAGCCTCTTTCCGTCCTGCGCTTCACGATATACTCTTCACGAACCTGGACCATTTCGCTATCGCGCATCTCGAATTGCGCTGAGTAATTCTCGAAACTTCATGGCTAAGATCGTTGCCGCAGTGTTGTACTGCATGGCATTGTCGGACAATTTTGCCATCTCCAGTTCAAGATTGACTGAGTTCGCATCGAGCGGAAGATCGCCTGCCGGCACCTCGTTCAGCTTTCCTGCGACGGCCTGCACTCCCTGAGACCCATGCAGTCCGAAGTGGCGAGGCTGTGTCGCCGCCAAGACGACCGGCAACCGGCCTTGATGCGCAGAGCGCAGCTGATCCATAAAGTTCAGTTCGGACGCTCGATAGCCGGGCGTTTCTTCATTGGCCAAATTCGAGGCAATCACGCGCTGCCGCGCGCTACGGAGATCCAAATTCCGCTGCAGCAATTGCATGGTCTGGGTGAAGATCGTCATGACGTCACGTCCTTTCTCTCTTCAACATACTGTCCAACTTCGCGGTGCAACCTGAATGCCGGATTGAGAATTCTCGCCAAGGCTGAGGCCGAGGCTAATGTTAAGTGAAAAAAGAACCGATGGCTCTTCCCGCAGCCGTAACATTAACCCCGACCTGAACTTCTTCCACTCCCGCAGCCTCAGTCTTACTCTGTGCCTTAGCCCGGACCTGTACCCCGCCCCATCAAACGTTGCCGATCGGCAACGTTTGCCTAGTCACAATGTCGTCATCGACAGTGGCTTTCCATCGGTTCGGTACTCACGGAGCTTATTCCGCAACGTGCGGATGCTGATACCGAGCTCCTTCGCGGCGTGCGTACGATTGTCTTTCACCCGCACCAGCGTCTTGAAGATCAGATCCCGCTCCATTTCCCACAAAGAACCATTGCCCGGCTGCTGAACGACCGGCGGCACGGCAGCATCCCGAATCTCCACGGGGCAATGTTCCGGCAAGATCACGCCATGGCCCGCCAGCAGGACTGCCCGCTCCATCACATTCTCCAACTCACGGATGTTGCCCTTCCACGGCAATCGCTGCAAATGGGCCAGTGCGGCCTCCGACAACACCGGTTGCGGCAGCCCGTTCCGCGAAGCCGCCGCCGCTGCGAAATGCCGTGCCAGCATGGGAATATCGGCAAGGCGCTCACGGAGCGGAGGCAGCGTGATCGGAAACACATTCAACCGGTAATACAAATCCTCCCGGAACCGATTTTGCTCCACTTCCCGATAGAGCGTCCGATTCGTTGTGGCGATCACCCGGATATTGACGGGCACCGGGTCGCGCCCGCCCACACGATCGACCTCTCGTTCTTGCAACACCCGCAACAGCTTCGCCTGAAGTCCCATCGTCATTTCCCCGATTTCATCCAGCAGCAACGTGCCGGTGTGGGCCATTTCAAATTTGCCGATTTTTCTGATCAACGCGCCGGTGAACGCCCCCCGTTCATGTCCGAACAGTTCGCTCTCCAGCAGCCCATCCGGCAACGCCGCGCAGTTGACCGCGATGAAAGGTCGGTGTGCACGCGAACTGCGGCTATGAATGAACCGGGCCAACAACTCCTTCCCGGTGCCGCTCTCTCCGTTGATCAACACCGTCGCCTGGCTGGCGGCAACGCCTTCAAGCGTGCTCAACAACCTGACCATCCCGGGGTCCTGCGTCAGAATCGCGCGGTTGTCCGCTGTGCCTAGCGACGGAACAACTCCTCCCTCCGTCTCACGGCCTTCCTTGAGATTTGCGATCACCCGCTCCAACAAATCCATCGAGAATGGCTTCAGAAGATATTCGCTCGCGCCCTGCTTCATAGCCTCGACAGCCGTCTCCACGGTCCCATAGGCCGTCATGAGCACGATGGCCGCCTGAGGGGCGCGCGCTTTCAGCTCTTTAATCAACTCCAAACCGGTCATGCGTGGCATCTTGAGATCAGTCAGCACGAGCCAGGGGCGAAACCGTCCGACCCGCTCCAGCGCATCGGCGCCGTCGACCGCCCCCTGCACGGCATACCCAAGGCGGCGCACCGATTCCATCAGCGCGGTCCTCATGGACGGATCGTCGTCCACAACCAAGATCCGCTCCTCCGTATCAGGACTGTCTGACACCCTGGCGTCCGTGTCCCGCTCACTCATGGACCGCCTCCTCCACCAGCACCGGTTCATCGGACTCAGTGTTCGTCTGTTCATGATCTTCATACGTCAAGGCTCGATTGCCGCCTACGCAGAGGGGTATCACTGGATGCGGCAGCACAATCGAAAACGAGGCACCGTGGCCGGCCACACTGTCGACATCGATGCGCCCGTGATGTGCTTCGACGATCGCATGCACGATGGCAAGGCCGAGTCCTGTTCCCTCGTCTTTGGTCGTGAAAAATGGGTCGAATAAACGGGATCGGTGCGTCGCATCGATGCCGGGGCCTGAATCGCTGACGGTGAGACGAACGGCTGAATCGCTGAAGGATTGCGCTCGATCTCTATCGAGACTGACCATGAGTACGCCTCCGGCCGGCATGGCTTGCGCCGCATTGATGATCAAATTCAGCATCACCTGTTTCATCTGCCCCTCATGACACCAGATCGCCGGAATTCCCGGATCAAGATCAATCCGAACATCCACCGGTGTTTTTGCGATTGCATGCGCAGCCAAACTCAGTGCGTCGAGGATCAACGGCTCCGCCGCGCACCAGGCGTGGGACGATCGCGCCGGCTTGGTGTACACCAAGAGATTCTCCAGCAAGCGATCCATCGCATGGACCGCCTGGGAAATCTGCTCCGCATAAATTTTTGAGGCCGGCTGTTCACTGAGATCCCGGCGGAGCATGGAAGCAAAGAGTTCCACGCTGCCCAGCGGGTTTCTGATTTCGTGGGCGATCCGCCCGATCATTTCTCCCATGGCCGCCAACCGATCCTTGCGCTGCACCCGCTCTTCAAGCTGACAGAGGCGGGTCACATCCTGAATGAGCACGAGACTGCCCGATCGGCATCCGGAATTTGTTTTCAACGGTGTCTGATTGATCGTCACCACCGCCTGCCCGATGCGCTGCGGGCGATCACATAGGCTCAGGCCGACCGCTTCCAAAATGGCGGTGGCATGGCGGCCGCACAACTCTGCGGCGGTGATGCCGAGCGCTTCAGCCGCCGGTTCATTGCTGCGAGTCACAATCCCGGCATCATCCAAAACCAGAATGCCGGTCGACAAGGACTCTAAAATACCGTCGAGATGCGTACGCATGGCTTCGTTCTCACGGAGCTGCCGCCGAAGCGCATCATTGCTGTGCGCCAACTCCAGATCCATGTGTTCCACGCGAGCCGTCAGCGCGCCGTACGACTGCTGCAAGGTCCTGGCTGCTTGATCAAAACTCTGAAACGCAGTCTGAAGCACATCCCGTTCTTCCGAATGCTGTACGGCGGTGATCGTCATAGTTCCTCCTCAGTCAGCGGGCGGCGCATGCTCTGCAGGCTGCCCTTGAACGATGCTGCAAACCGGTTGATGAGCGGATCCTCTGTTTCTCCCACTTCGGCCAGCGCCACGGTCGCGCGCTCATATTGTTTCAACGCTGTCCAATGTCTGGCGGTCTGGAGATGCATCCACTCCGCGTGGCGCGCCGCCGGCTTCAGATCCAGCGCCTCGCGATAGACGGCAATGGCCTGTTCATGCCGATTCAGCCGGGAGAGGGTGTCGGCATAGATCATAATCGTATCGAGTGAGCGAACCGCTCCGGCCTTGAAGGCTTCCTCATAGGCCAGCGCCGAATCTGAAAACTTCTCCAGTTGTCCCAACGTCTCCGCCAACTGAAGATACATCGCAGGACGTTCCCGATCTTGCGGATGATGAAGCAGCCACTGGCGGCACAAACGGAGAAGGCCTTCGAGATCTCCCTCGCGTCGCATTGCCGTCACGAGAAGGTGTAACACTTCGGGCTCGTACCGCCCCGCTTGGAATTGGAACCGATATCGTTCGAGTACTTTTCTGGCCGCCGGCGCATCCCGTTGATCCAGATACGTGTTGCCGAGACCGACTAACGTCGATTCAAGCAACGCCGGCTCTTTGGTCTTCACCAATCGTTGGTATAAACGGCCGGCCTCCGGCAAAAATCCCAACCGCCGGTGGGCATCGGCAATCTCGACCAAGAGCGGCGAGTGCGCGTACTGTTGTTCCGCGTTCGGCCCATGTCGATGGAAGAGGCTGACCACCGTGAGGTCGTCGTGGGAATTCACGGCCGCTTCGACCCACGGTTTCAAGAGCGACGTGAGCCGCTCCGAGGCGCTCAGCGGCCATCGGTCATTCTCTTTTCCGATTCGAAGCGCGGCCTCCTTGTAGGTAAGCATCGCACGACTCATGTCGTTCGCCTGTTCATAATGCTTCCCAAGATGAAACAGCGCCTCGCTGCCCAGCGGAGTGTCTACATGCCGACTCGCGATCGTCTCCAGCATCGCCCGATAGATCTTATCGGTCTGATCAGGTACCGGCGTCTCATGCATGATGGCGTCGACCGTCAATCCCACCCAATTGTCTCCGGCCGGCTTCATCCGCTCCGCGCGAAGCGCAGCCACCCGCATGCCGGCCAGCGTATCCTGCATGCTGCGTGGGTAGTGCGATACCACCAGCGCGTAGAATAATTCTGCGCGCGATGGTTGGGCCGTCGCCGCCAAGCTGTCCGCCACATGCAACAGCGCCGTTGGAGCATAATCATGGCGCGGGTAGAGGTTGTAGAAGAGCAGCAGCAGCTCCCGCGCCGACGCGTCGTGATGGAGTGCAGTCTGCGTCAGAGCGTAGCGTTGGATCGCCAGAGGATCGAGCCGAAACATCTCCGGCCATCGGCGATAACTCAGATCAAAAAAGGTCTGTGCATCTGTAAACCGGCGCTGCGCATACACCGTGTGGGCAAGACCCAGCGTGGCCTGCCGAAGCAGATGATCATGGCTGCTCCGCTTCCGCAGATTCATCAATGCGTGTTCGGCCTCGCTCCATTTACGCATGGCCATGAATGTGTACCCGAGCCCCAGCAACGCCCGCTCACCGTCGAACGGCAGATGCAGCGAATGCGCCATGGCCTGTTCATAAAGGGATTGCGCTTCCTGCAACCAGCCTTGTTCGAGATAGAGATCTGCGAGACGCCATTCAGCCCGCCTCGCGTTTGCTGATTGCGGATAGTCGCGCAGCAACATCTTGTAGAGGTGAATGGCCTCCGGACGGTTCCGGAACAAGGGATCTTCCTGAAGCGCCAGCTCTGCACGGCACGCCTGCGCGGCAGGGGCCTGTGGACTATCAGGGTGCTCTGTGATGATCCGCTCGAATAGTCGCCGCGCTTCCGGCCACTCGCCTTTTTTGTACGCAGCGTAGCCTTCATGCCAGGTAAGATCAGCAATTCCCTGCCCCTTCCCTTGAACCTGTTCCTCCACGCGAGGGCCGTCGTCAAGCATGGATGGCCGGGAGGGTTCGGAAGATTCCACCCCCTGTGCGATGGTCTGCGCGAACGTTGATTTGGCTGTTTGATTTTCGGAAACCGTCGCGAGTGGTTCACCCAATGCCGGTCGGCATGCGGACATCCAGACGATGGCCACGAACAAGAGCCAGCGGTATCGCAAGAGAATAGAGCGCATGGTGAGGGAGCATCAGCAAAGACCGTGCCCTAAATAATTGCTCAGATATTGAGGAAAAGCGAAGGCTGAACAGCCAGGGATGACCACACTGTCAGGATTGACGACAACGGGAATGACAGGTCGTCAAGGGATTGACGAGGTTACGGGATAGGCGACCGTCAATTCGGAAGACTTTGCGAGTGGATCCGAGGGTCGACGCCCTTACGCTTGAGTTTTTCGACAAGCGTGGTGCGGTTCAGTTGAAGCAGCTGAGCTGCCTTGGTGGTCACTCCGTTGGCTTTGCGCAGCGCCTCGACAATGAGATGCTTCTCGTACTGCTCAACCTCTCGGGACAGATTGATGCCGTCTTCGCTGAACCGAATGAACTGTTCTTTGATTTCGGGGGCTGCCGATTGCCGGTAAATCTTTTCAGGAAGATCGCCAAGCGAGAGTACCCCCTGTTTCTTAAGCACAACCAATCGCTCGACCATATTTTCCAGTTCGCGAATGTTGCCCGGCCAGTCATAGCTGGTCAATAAACGCATCGCATCGGGCTCAATACCCGTGATGGCCGTATGTTTGGTTTGATTGAAGCGTGCCAGGAAATGATCGATCAAGAGTGGAATATCGCTGCGGCGCTCTCTGAGCGGAGGAATCACGATGGGAATCACGTGCAGCCGATAGAACAGGTCTTGGCGAAACCGCTTCTCTTCAACCAGCGCTTCCAGATCCTGGTTGGTTGCGGCCACGATGCGGACATCGACCTGGATCGTTCGATTCCCTCCCACCCGTTCAAAGGCCCGCTCTTGCAACACGCGAAGCAGTTTCACTTGGAGCGGCAGGCTCATCTCCCCGATCTCATCGAGAAATATCGTGCCCCCGTTGGCCATTTCAAATCGGCCCATCCTTGTGTGTGTCGCCCCCGTGAACGCGCCCTTTTCGTGCCCGAAGAGTTCCGATTCGAGCAGAGTCTCCGGGATCGCCCCGCAATTCACCGGAACCAGAGGGCGGTCTCTTCGGAGGCTGTTGAAATGGAGCATGCGGGCTACCAGTTCTTTCCCGGTCCCGCTCTCGCCTTGAATCATGACGGTGCTGTCGCTGTCCGCGACCTTCCGCACAAAATCCAGCACCTGCCTGATCGGCTCGCTGACCCCGACCAGTTGTTCCAGCTGATACTGGTCGCGCACCGTCTTACGCAGCAAATGATTCTCTTGCCGCAGCCGGTAAAACTCCACCGCTTTGCGCACAATGACCACGACTGTCTCGGGATCAAACGGCTTGGTGACGAAATCGAATGCACCGGACTTCATCGCGCGCACAGCGGTTTCGATGGTGCCGAAACCCGTCATCATGATGGGAATGATTTTCGCGTCGATCCCGGCAAGGCGATCAATGACGGCAAGGCCGTCGATGTCGGGAAGCTGCAAATCAGTGACAACGATCTGGACCGGCGTATTCTTGGCGGCCTGAATCCCTGCCGCGCCATCGGCGGCGATGGAGACAGAGTAGCCTTCCTGCACAAGCGTCTCGTACAGAATTTCACGAACAGCGGGATCATCGTCGATTACGAGAACATGCATCTGGCTCATCGGTACGCCCTTCAGAACCTATAGGCTGCGTGGCGCACAGGATAATGATACGCGGCGGTCAATGCAAGCCAAACTCTCACGGGAGGGGCGGTCTTTCGGAAGGGGGCATTTCTTGACAGAATCTTTCGCCTATTGCTACTGTGCCCAGGAAACGTAGAGCCGATCGGTAGTGGATCGATAGTGGGCTGGCGTAGCTCAATCGGCAGAGCAGCGGTTTTGTAAACCGCAGGTCGGAGGTTCGATTCCTCTCGCCAGCTCCACACCAACCTTCGGTTGACCCGCCGACTCTTCATCGCAGTATCGTCATTGACGGCGGCGGATACACACCTTTTAGTATCCGACGATTTCCGGTTGATCCGGCGGCTAGTTAGAGCGCTATCGCCTTGCGATGCCGAATACACACCCGTTGCTGACAATTCACGCACAAGTGAGGATCACAACTCCCTTGTCTGAACCCAAGGAACTCGGGCGAAGTGCTTGCGATCATAGATGAGAATCTCCGTGAGACCCTGCTCTTTCATGTGGAAGGCGTTGTACGCGTCCACAAAATCGATGTTTGCATGGACATAAAGATCAAGGGCCATAAAGAGCAACCGGGTTTCAGGACAGTCCAAATTAGGCGTGTTCAAGATCTTCTCGACCTTTGCGGCTATATCCGGTTTTTCCAGCTTGTAAAAGGATTCGAGGGTCCAGACAATCTCGGCGATGACCAACAGACTCGTCGCCAATTTGACCTTGCCGCGTAGCGCATCACGAAACAGTGTCTCGGCGCGCTTGGCTTTTACCGGATCGTCGTTGGTCAGAAACCGGAGAAACACATTGGTATCGACGAAGAGACTACCCATGCCCGACCACCTTCTTGGCAACAACCTGTTTCACAGACTGACGAATCTTCTCAAAATCTTCCGGGTGAGCGGACGGCCGGACTGAGCCTCTCAGATCAAGAATCGTCCCCTTGACGACCTTCAAGACCACCTCCTCGCCTCGCATCACAAAAAGAACTTTCTCCCCTTCTTTCACACCCAAGCGGTCACGAATCGCTTTGGGAATCGTCACCTGGCCCTTCCGGGTTATCGTAGATTCCAAAGGGGGAAGTCTCACGACACCCCCGCCTCCAATAGTGGTGCGGCCGCGTGACCACCGGCGCTTAGAGATCGCCTACCCCGGTTATGGATCTCTGCGGACTGGCAATCAGGACAGGGAACACTTTCGGTGATCGGTGACTAGAAAAACGGCGGCAGCCAATACACGGATAGACCGGCGTTATTTTGTGAAACTTCGCAATGATCCTATGCGGCGACATACTGCTTGATAAGATCAGCCCCCAGTATTCTCCGCAGTCCGCCTAGGACCCGGCCGTCATAAACGCAAACACAATGACTGCGGCAATAAGAATCGCGATGGGGATTAACATCTCCAGTGGGTTTTCGCCGAACATTCCTACCATTGTCGTCCTCCTTTGGACTTACAGGGTCGTTATGCTCTTGCCCCACATCTGCGCCCGTCGTCTGATCGTGTACTACGGGATTCTAACACGTTGGTCGTCAATCTGGTTTAGGAAGAACTCATTCAAGAGCTCCATCCCCATCACGGGGAGCCAGCTCTTCTCCGAGCAGTCGATGCCCTTGAAGCTGATAGCACCAGCGTACGCGTAGAAAGTTGCTGCCTCCCACTTAAGACAGGGAAGCTGTTTCCCGCGATCGTACACGTCCCGTCAGAGGTGAACGGCGTCTGGACCGGAAGGCCACCGACCGGACCGGCGCCGGCAGCCAAGACAGGGGTGCCCTGGAGGATCAGGAGAATGGTTACGAAGCTTCTATGACCGGCACATCAATGGAGTCGACGACCCTCGACTCTCTTCGGATAGTTTCTTCTCTTCGGCGCGGCTGGCCGGTGCCGACCAGCCGCGCTCTGACAACCCTATGGAACTTCGACGATATCTTTCTTCATCGGCCCCAAGACTGCGAGCAATTCACCCTTTTCCTGTTCCGGCACATTGAACGTATCGAGCGCTGCCACGAGATCCTCAACCAGCGCGTTAAACGCCGCGGTCGTGATCTTCATGCCTTTGTGGGTCGTTTTCATATCCTGGCCGTCGTAGGTGCACGGGCCGCCGCTGGCCTGGCACACCTGATCGACCAATTGCCGCTTGAGTTTGGGGATGTCGGCCTTCGCGAAGTAGCCGTTGATCCGCTTGTCGGCTGCAACGTTGCTGACGAACTTCCCCACGACGGCCGTGATGGGGCCGGTTCCGCCGAGCCGCTCGTAGAGTGAGAGTTTGGGAGCAGCGGGTGCCGAGACAGTGGGTTTCGGTGCAGCGGTCTGGGTCTCCATCGACGAACAGCCGACGGTCATAAACAGCGCTGCGGCAAGCATGATTGACGTACGAGTCATTGGCGCTCTCCTTGTGTGAGGGTGAATGGACCGGATCTTTCGATCATCGTGGCCGGGTAGATATGGCCCATCGATTTCACGATGTCAAGAGTATCGACGGCTTTATCAACTATGCCTACGCAGATTCATGATACTGCGGTCGCTACCGCTCCGCCTCGGTCAGATCCGCTTCGTCTTCGAGCTCTTCCAATTCAGCATCAGGCTTACCCTTCGTCATCGACGGATGCAGGCCGTACTTTCTGAGCATCTTATAGAAGTCGGCGCGGTATCGGCCGGCAAACTGAGCGGCGCGAGAAATATTGCCTCCCGTCAGCTGCAACACGTTCTTCAAATAGGTTCGCTCGAACTCTTCTTTGGCCTCGGTGAGCGGCTTGAGCGGCGTCTCCGGCGACACACCGACGGAGGGAAGCAGGTCCGGGGTCAGCATATCCTGGCGCGACATGACCACCGCCTTTTCGACCGCGTTTTCTAATTCCCGCACGTTGCCGTGCCACGGATTGACGATCAGTCGATGCAGCGCGGCAGGCGTGAACCCCTTGACCTCTTTGTTTGCCCGCTGCACACTGAGCTTGAGAAAATGCTGCGCCAGGAGCGGAATATCATCGCGGCGATCGCGCAACGGCGGAATGAACAGCGGCACCACTGAAATGCGGTAGTAGAGATCGTTGCGGAAGGTTCCGTTCTTGACCGCCTCTCCAAGATCCTTGTTCGTGGCGGCGATGATGCGCACGTCCACCTTCGACGTTGTTTCCGACCCTACCTCCCGAATTTCTCGCTCCTGTACGGCGCGCAACAGCTTGACTTGCATTGACAGCGGCATCTCGCCGATTTCGTCCAGGAACAGGGTGCCTCCGTTAGCCATTTGGAACAGTCCGCGTTTGGAGCCGTGGGCGCTGGTGAATGCGCCTTTGACATGTCCGAAGAGCTCGCTTTCAAACAGCGTTTCCGGAATCGCGGCGCAATTGAGCGCCACAAACGGCCCCTTGGAGCGCCGGCTGTTGGTATGGATGACACGCGCCATGACTTCCTTGCCGGTTCCGGTTTCTCCAAAGAGCAGAATCGTGGCGTCCGAGTCGGCCACCTGGGCGATTTGCTGGAACAACCGCTGCATGGCAGGGCTTCGCGCGACGACGTTTTCCAGGCCATAGAGCTCCTTGACCAGCGATTTGAGCCGCTTGATCTCCCGGCTCATCCGCTGCTGCGAGAGGGCTTTTTCGATTGTGGCCTTCAGCTCCTTGTCGTCAAACGGTTTGGTCAGATAGCCGAATGCGCCGCGCTGCATGGCCTCGACGGCGTTGGGAATGCTGCCATGCGCGGTCAGAATGATCACCGGCAGCCCGGGGTGGATGCGGAGCAGCTCTTCAGTCACATCCAACCCGTCTTCGCCACGAAGGCGCAGATCGGTGATCGCCAGATCGAACATCTTTTTCTTGGCTTCTCCAAGCGCTTCCTGCCCCGTTGTGGCAGAAGTGACGGAGAATCCCATCGCGGAAAGCCGCATCTTCACTAAATGCAGCAGGCCTTCGTCATCGTCGACTACGAGAATATGCTCTTGGTCCATGATGTGCCTTCCAGTTGTTGTTATGGCGATGTGTCCGGCGCAGGGATCGGGGCGACCGTCGATGGCGGGCGGATCGGGCGCACCTTCTCGCGCATTTCCTGGTCGATTCGTTTCAAGGCTTCCAACTGCGTGGACAGCTCCTCGATTTTCTTATCTCGGTCGTGCAGCTGTTTCTGAAGGCTCTGAACCAGGGCCGGATCAGAGCCCCCCTTCCCCAAATCTTTCTTCAATAGCGATTCGATCTTGCGATCCCGGTCGGCAATCTCTCGCTGTAAATATTCCACCGTCTGAACATTCCCTTCCCATTCAAGCAAGTCCCGCACCAAGCGATCCGTAGCTTTGACCAACGCTGAATTCGTATTGGCAATCGCAGGTGCTCCAAAAAGGGCGTCCAGCCACGAGACCGAGGCCGGAGCTGGATGCCTTTGCAACAATTGCATCCAGGCTTTACTCGATGCAGCGAGTTGACTTTTGGGATCAAGGGCAATGACCTTTTCGAAGCATTTCTCTGCAATGTCGCGGCGTTCATAGAGACCAATCAACCCCCTGGTAAAGTAGGCATGGTCGCAAGAACCCATTTCGCTGCATTTCTCCACTACCCCGTCCTGTTTTCTGGCAAGTGATTGAAATGTCTTTACTTCTGTCGACTCCAAGACAAAATACGGCCTATGAGCCGGCGTCGGACCCCATGCCGCACAGCCCCCAAGCATTGTCGAGAGTATTACTGCCTGAACCATCAGCCGCGTCATGCTCCCTGTCCCCTCCTGTTCCCGGCCCTGTTCCCGCTCTTCTTGCTTTCCCTGTTTCGCCAACCGTAGGATAAACCGTACAGCCGTCCCTTTGCCAGCATCACTTTCTATCCAAATTCTCCCTCCGTGAGCTTCGACAACTTTCTTTGCCAACGCCAGCCCCAACCCGCTTCCGGCTGCAGCACTTCTTGCCTTTGTCTGCCCTTGATAAAACCGCTCAAAAATATGAGGAAGGTCATCGGCAGCAATGCCTAGTCCCGTATCGGATACCGAGACTTCAAGCACACCGGCTTGCTGATCTGGTTTCATCTGCAGCTTGACAATGCCACCTTCCGGACTGAACTTCAGGGCATTCGAGAGCAGATTATCAAGAACCTGTTCAATCCGCGGGGCATCCACCTTCACCCACGCCCGTTCTCCGACATTCTCAACCAGCAGCTGAATATGCTTGGAATCGGCCAGGAGTCGCACCTTATTGACGGAAATGTCCGCGACACGCTTGAGATCCACGGGAACGATCCGATACTCCATCATACCGGCTTCCATCTTCGAAAGGTCGAGGATGGTTGAGATCAAATGGATCAGCCGCCTGCTGCTGTCGGACATAATACGGAGCGTCGTCCGTTGCTCCTGTGTGAGAGGGCCTGGAATCTCATCGAGCAGCAAGTGTGTGCCTTCCTGAATCGAGGCCATGGGCGTACGCAACTCATGGGACACATGCGCAAGAAACTCCGACTTCATATCGTCGAGTTCTTGAAGTTTCACTCCCATCCAATTCACGGTATCCACCAAGTCTTTCAACTCCGCCGGAGCCGCGATCTGAAGCGGTTGCCCGAATTTCCCTTGGCCGATTTCCTTAATGTGCCCTTGCAGCTCTCGAAGTGGACGCAAGATCGTATAACTGGCGATACCGGCGAGCCCCAATCCAAAAACCAATGCCACCAGGACCAGCTGCTGCGTCACCGCTTCGGCTTTGACAGCGCTCGCTCGTGACTCACTCACCCCGACGCTCACGCGCGCCTCATGCAAATCGATATAGCTTTGAATCGACGACGACATCCGGTCCATCAGTGCGTCGCGCCGGTTCTCATATCCTGGCAGGGTTGCCGAAGCTTTGCCGGCCGCGGCCTTGAATCCATCGTGAAAAAGGACCAGTCGCTCCTGGAGCAACCGGCCGACCTCCTGGAGAAGACTTTGCCCTTGCGGCGTGTTTTCTTCCCCGAGCAGATGTTGGAGGCTTCGCTGAAATTCCTCTACCTCCTCGTTGAAGTTTGTTAAGAACGCGGCATCTTTTGTGGCAAGATATTTTTTCTCGCTATTCAATTGTGCGTAGAGCGACCCCAACAATCGTTTTGCAGACTCGACCGCCGGATAGTGATACGCGGCCATCTCCGTACTCATCGCCGTCAACTGTCGAAGCTGAAAAAGAGCATACAGATTGACTCCACCCATGACCACGATGATCACAAGTGAGGTGAGAAGGAGGCGCCAAAAAATTGAAAGTCCCACGGGTCAACGCCTTAGCCAAACGATCGGAAAATCATCACAGTAACGATGTGTATGAAAAACCATACACAATCTCACTGTCCGCCTCAAGCAGTTCGTTGTTACTTTCTATAACTCTATTTACTCGACAGTACATCAGCACGTGAGAAATCGGCAGTCACTACGCGCATTCGACACGTTTCAGCCGCTTACCGATTGTCCTCGATCCGATGCGCAAACATCCGTTGCCGTCGTGTCGAACTTCGTAACAATGCAAAGAGGTGGCCGCGGAACAACAATGCAGTAGTGGCCACTAGCGGAGTGAGCAGAAGCAGGAAGACCCATTGCGCATCAGGGTCGAGACCAACATAGGACATCCACCCGCCTACCAACGTAAACGGCAGCAGGAGCAGCTGGAAAAAGTTCAACCCCGCTCCACGCCCGATACCAGTGGAGAGGTTGAAAAACTCCTGGATCCCGCTCGGCGAGACGACGATGGGAAGCGCCAGGAGGGCAAAGGGCAGGAACCACTCGATCCAATGCTCCAGCACGAACTCATAGGAGGCCTTGAAAACATCTAGCGGCGAATCGTGCCGGATTTGATAGATGACCTCCGGCGCCGCATTCAACAAGATAAATAAGAGGAGCATCACCGCGGAAGAAAGAAATCCTCCATAGGGATTGGCTTGCGTGCCCATATCGAGCGCCATCATCGGCAACCACAGCACAAAGCCGACGCCGATCACGTCCCAGAAATAATGACCGAAGCTCTCCGTCACATCGGTCAACTGGATCGTTCGCGCCGCGCTCAGCGACTGCTCGATAAGGCGCAATGTCGCACCGACCAGCAAGGCATTGACCAGGCCAAGCAGCACACCGCCGATCATGCCCAAGGATCCGACGATTCTTGCCGCTCCGACGAACAGCAAAGCGAATCCGATCAGCGCCGCGACGGTCACCCAGCTCCGCATTAGCGACCGCCACGTCGCCTGCAAGGCCTGTCGATATAAATGGAGGGTGGCGGAAAGCAGTTCAACCATAGACCTCGCGTACAGTAGTCGGGATTGCTCCGGAGGTCAAGAAGTACTTCCTCTCAGCCCTATCGCCCGTCGAATCATCATCGCTCATGAGTTGACTTGTACTGGCCGATGATTATTACAGATCCCACGACACACACACACTTAGACTGACTTGAGGTGACTGACCATGGATTTGAATCGCATGACGGTCAAATTACAAGAAGCCCTACAAACGGCATCGGCCCATGCCCAGCGGCGAAGCCATCAAGGGATCGATGTGGAGCACGTGCTGCTGGCGCTGCTCGACCAGGAGGGAGGCATGACCTCCGCCCTGCTCGAACGAACCGGCATCGCGCTTCCGGCGATCCGGCAGGCTGTCGAACAGGCACTGACAAAGATGCCGCAGGTCCAGGGCGCCGGAGGCGGCCCGGGTCAGCTTCATCTGACCACTCGACTCAGTCAGGTACTTGCCCGCGCAGAGGATGAGCAGAAGTCGCTCAAGGACGACTATCTCAGCGTCGAGCATGTGCTGCTGGCCATCGCACAGGGAGACGGTACCTTTAAGAAACTGGGCCTCACCCGCGACAAACTTTTGACCGGACTGCAGCAGGTGCGCGGGAATCAGCGTGTCACCACCCAAGACCCGGAAAGCACCTATCAATCGCTGGAAAAATACGGGCGCGAGCTGACGCAGCTGGCCGGCATGGGCAAGCTCGACCCCGTGATCGGGCGGGACGACGAAATCAGGCGGGTCGTTCAAATCCTCTCAAGGCGGACCAAGAACAATCCTGTGCTCATCGGTGAACCGGGCGTCGGGAAAACGGCGATCGTCGAGGGCCTGGCGATCCGGATCGTGAAAGGCGACGTGCCCGAAGGCCTCAAGCACAAGAAATTATTCGCCCTGGACATGGGCTCGCTCGTCGCAGGGGCCAAGTTCCGCGGCGAATTCGAAGAACGGCTCAAAGCGGTGCTGAAAGAAATCCAGTCGTCCCAAGGGCAGATCCTCTTGTTCATCGACGAATTACATACGGTCGTGGGCGCGGGCGCCGCCGAAGGCGCCATGGACGCAGCCAATCTGTTGAAACCGCTGCTGGCCAGGGGGGAACTGCACCTGATCGGCGCAACCACGCTCGACGAGTATCGCAAACACATCGAGAAAGACGCCGCCTTGGAGCGCCGCTTTCAGACCGTCTTCGTCGATCAGCCCTCCGTCGAAAATACCATTTCCATCCTGCGTGGGCTTAAAGAACGCTACGAAGTGCACCACGGAGTACGGATCAAAGACAGCGCGTTGGTGGCGGCGGCGAAACTGTCGCACCGGTATATCGCCGATCGCTTTCTGCCAGACAAAGCCATCGATCTGGTGGATGAAGCGGCGGCGCGCCTTCGCACCGAGATCGACAGCCTTCCGGCCGAACTCGACGAGATCTCGCGCAAGGTGCTCCAATTGGAAATTGAACGGGAAGCGCTGAAGAAGGAAAAGGATCAAGCAAGCGCGGCCCGCCTGGCAACGCTCGAATCAGAATTGGACGAAAAACGGCGCGGCATGGAGGCGTTGAAAACCCGATGGGAATCGGAAAAGGCCTCCGTCTCCCGCCTGCGCAAGACGCGCGAAGCCATTGAAGAGGTGAAACGCAACATCGAGCAGGCGGAGCGGGCCTACGACCTCAATCGCGTGGCGGAGCTCCGTTACGGGGAACTGCCCCGTCTGGAGCGGGAACTCGGAATCGAACAGCAGCATTTGGGGAAAAAGCAGGATGAGTCCAGGCTGCTGAAAGAAGAAGTCGATGAGGACGAGATTGCAGCGGTGGTCGGCCGCTGGACCGGCATCCCCGTCTCCCGTCTGCTCGAAGGCGAAACCGAGAAGCTGCTGAAGCTCGAAGACCTCCTTCACCAGCGCGTGGTGGGCCAGGAGGAAGGCGTCAGAGCCGTGGCGGACGCGGTGCTGCGCGCGCGCTCCGGCATCAAAGATCCGAACCGTCCGATCGGTTCCTTCCTCTTTCTCGGCCCCACCGGCGTGGGAAAAACCGAACTGGCGCGGGCACTGGCCACTGTGCTGTTCGACGACGAGGCGAATCTCGTCAGAATCGACATGTCGGAATACATGGAAAAACACACAGTGGCCCGCCTCATCGGCGCGCCTCCCGGCTATATCGGCTTCGACGAAGGCGGCCAACTGACCGAAGCGGTCCGCCGGCGTCCCTTCTCCGTGATCCTGTTCGATGAAATTGAAAAGGCCCACCACGACGTATTCAATGTGCTACTGCAAGTGTTGGACGACGGACGGCTGACCGATTCTCAAGGCCGCACGGTGGACTTCAAAAATACCGTGTTGATCATGACCTCCAACATCGGCAGCCCTCACATTCTCGAAGCGCAGCAACGGGGCGCCTCTTATGAGCAGATGCGGACGGTGGTGCTGGGCGAACTCCAGCACCATTTCAGGCCGGAGTTTTTGAATCGGGTCGATGAAGCGGTGGTGTTCCATCCACTGGGTGCCGAACACCTTGTGAAGATCGTGGAGATTCAGCTGGAACGGCTCCGTCGCAGACTTGACGAACGGCGGATTACGCTGGCACTGACTCCGGCAGCCCTCAAGCAACTGGGGGAACGGGGCTATGACCCGGTCTATGGAGCACGGCCGCTCAAGCGGCTCATCCAGCAAGAGGTGGAAACACCGATTGCGCGTTTGCTGGTACGGGGAGAATTACGGGATGGAGATACCGCATCGGTGGATATGAAAGACAGCGGTGTAATCGTCGTGCCGACCGTGACTGATGGGGCCCCGCCGCCTACCCGATAGAACCGGCGCCCACATCAATAGTAGCGGGGTTCATTTCCCGCTACACATCGGTCCCTCGCGCCCCTCTCGCTACTCCCAGCACAGAAGATGAAAAGACAGCTCACGCTGAATCGCGCGGAAATCCGTGTGATTGGTCGTGATGACACTGGCACCGATATTCCTTGCGGACAGAGCGATCAACACGTCAAAAGCCAGCTCGCGCAACTTGATGACCTCATAGTGCTCGCGCCGCCTGAGCTGATTGAGGATCTCTGCCGCCTTCAGCCACTGTTGCTCCGTGGGCGTCACTACCTGGCACCGGCGGCTTAATTCAAGGACAAACTTCCGTTCGGTGGCTGCTCGAGCCCCGCGGAGCAATTCGTGGAGCACCACTGAAGAACAGCGGATGACAAAATGAGATTGCAGCAGGCGAAATGTGAAGCGGCCGGATCGGAAATTCTCAATGTAGACCGTGGTATCGAGCAGCGCGAACTTAGCGGTCTTCGCCGAATGCATTGGGTTTTCCCACACCGCTATAGCGCTGAAGTATGCGATCGTGCACGGCCGTTTCCGTGACCAAATCCAAGGCGCGCTGCAGCGTCTCGCTCGTGGTTTTGGCACCGAGCGCTTTTTGAGCTCGCCGAAGCTGTACGGGATTTAATCGGGCAGACACTTGAATAAGAGCCATATACAACCTCCTGTCCGACAGCGTCAAGACTGTGGACAGCTGCGCCATTCACAGTGAAGGCAGGCTTATTTTATGGAATGGCCGCTCCGCCGCATACGGAGAGGATTGTATTTACCAATGCCTTGAGTTCCGAGCACTGTCCAACAGCTATCGACAAATCATTATCTCGAAGGATGCGAGCCGCATCGCGCGGCTTGACGTAGCTGTCTCGGCATTTACCGATCTCGAAAACCTCCATAATCCTACGAGCAGGAGGTTTGTTGTGGTTCACCGCCTCTGGATTACCAGACGGTGCTGTTCTTTTATGCCCAGCGAGCGTCTGGATCGTTGACCAGTACGGCAAAAGCCACGCCTCAAAGTCGTATTGTGCTGCGTGCGGGTGAAATCTCGGCTCGCTACCGACCCATTGCCGCATCTTCGCCTTGGCATCTGCCGCGTCCTGGAATTCAGGCGGTTGGGCACCTGTATACACGTCGGTAAGCGCGAGCACATGGTCAGCCTTTCTACCTCCGCTCAATAAGTTAGTCACCACCCGTTGCAGCTTTTGTCCCGTGGGTATTCGGCCATCGTACGGAAAGGGGTCGATTCGTGGCATTATGCCTGAAAGCCGAGGCTTGAGGAATTCCCGCAGGAAAGGCAAGAAGACTTTTTCCGTCTTGCCTTCAACGATGAGAGCGATCTTCATGACCGCCCACCCATTCGCCCCATCCGCCATACTTCATCCAAGCTGTACTCTTCCAGCCATGCCTCAAGGTCCAGCGACTTGGCCCAGTTCGCCATAGTGCAGCCGTCTTCATCGATATCCATTACAACGACCTCTTCGGGCTGCAAGAAGCGAATGAACCGATCGGAATGAGTCGCGACGATTAACTGGGTCCTTTTCGCCGCTTCGCGCATGAGGTCGGCAAGCAGACTGAGCAGTTCAGGGTGCAAACTCACTTCAGGCTCATCAATCATAGTGATCGTGGATAGAGAAGGGCTTTGCAGGAGTGAGACAAGCCAAAGAAAGCGCAGCGTGCCTTCTGACAGCTCATTCATATACAAGGGCTTCTCAAAGTTTTTATCCTTCCAGGTCATTGCCAACATGCCCGCAGCCACTGGAGGAAAGCTGAGCGCCTCAAAGTCGCGAAAAGCCACCTTTAAGGTATCCACGATGGCCGCGAATCGGTCCTTATCGCTTTCTCGCAGATAGTACAGGTATGGCACTAGGTCTTCGCCATCGGATCCGGGAAGCAAGGCGGGCTTCATCTGCTGAGGTAATTTGACCGGAGCGCGAGGGCTGACGTCCAGAACGTGATACTGAGTGGCGGTGGCCAGAATGCGCCGCAGTTCCTCTGGTTGTCGGAACATCTTTGGAACCTGCGAAAGGGAGGTTTCCATTGGGTTGTGTTCCCAGTTAGGACGGACAAGCTCGTACTTGTCAATCTCGTAATACCGGATATCCCTGTCTGATGAATCAATATGTTTGAAGGGGCCCTTATGCTTCTCCCGCATCTGCGATAGGATTTCCCTAGAGATGGAATGGCCGGTGCCCTTCGGTCCCAGATGGACTTCGTATTCCAGCGGTTGATACCCAGGAACTTCCATATCAACCATCAATGAAAGCTCTTCCGACTTGCCCCGCGTCAAAAGGCTGGGAAGACCTCCGAGTTCCGACAACGCGCTATTCAATTTTCCAGAGGCCGAGGCGGATAGCAGCGCGAATACGTCCAGCAAAGATGTTTTTCCAACCCCATTCGCGCCGATCAGTACCATGAATGGCTTGACGGTCAAATCAATTTTTCTCAACCTTCGAAATCCACTGATCCTGACACGATTGATCTTGTACATTACCTATTCCTCACGTCCATGGTGATGACCATGGAACCAATCATTTTGCTGAGCGGGCTGCACGAGACTCGCCGAAATTGCAGGGGCTTTGAGCAAACAGAGAATACGCCTAACGCCAGAGAAAATCGAGGGGAGGAACGGTTATAGCCATCTGATTTAGAGATATATGGCACAGCCATGTACATGCAATCGCGATTAGGGATGTAGTGCGTAACAGTTGATTGAAAAATCTGCTTCGTTTCGGTTCAACCTCAATCTTGACCTCGGCCTTCACGAGACCAGTAGCCTTACCTTACCCTGCTACGGAGTATCGTCGGAGTCGGAGATCGCAGATTGAATTGGAAGGAGCGGGGCCGTTTGGCGCGGGGACCTGGCATCACGAGCGGATTCCTGTATTGGTTGCCCTCTGAGTCAGCTTGATCGAGGGCTGCGGACCGGAGCGTACGGCTATCCGATGGACACGGCGGCGCCGTTTGTGTCGATGGTCTGGCCGCTCTTCACCAGCTTGTCGAGCTTCCACTCTTTCGCCGACACTTCGAGCAAGTGTCCTTTCATCGTGTGGAATTCTCCTTGGGAGAAGGATACGACGCCGGGAGATTTGGTCTCCATCTTGAGCAGCACCTTATTCGACGTGATTTCCTTGACGGCCACACTCTCGGCCGTTTTGTTCACCTCATACGCGCGCCGATCATTGAACATCAACGTGCTATCCACCATCTTGGCCAACATCCGTCCGATCGAATCGAACAGCGCAAAATTCACCAGCAGCGCCCCGGTCGAGGGATGCCGGACTACCTGAATTTGCGGCACGCCTTCAATTTCGATCGTTCCATCGGTATTGCGATACAGATTAGATCCAACTTCGATATCCATAGTCACGCCTTCTTAATGCGGTCGAGGATCAAGGCGATACAGCCGGCCAACAATCCCCCTCCCGTAATCGTAATCATCAACTCCGCAAGTTTGAGATCCCAGACAGACCCTTGCGCCTCCATGACTTCCCTGATCCCGCCTTGCAGCATGATAACCGACAACGCCATTGTCGCGCCGATGAGAAACCACCAGAGAAATACTTTGACGGTCGATAGCACGAAACTCCTCACGCCTCCGGATTGCGGTCGAACGAGCGATACTGAATGGCCTCTGCGATATGCATGGCCTCAATCTTATCAGACTCGGCTAAATCGGCAATGGTCCGTGCCACACGCAGAATGCGTCCATGCGCCCGCGCCGAGAGTCGCAGCCTGATCATGGCCTGTTCGAGCAAGTCCTGCGCATGCTGGTCGAGCCCACAATACCGTTTCACCTGGCGCGGCTTCAACTGGGCATTCGTATAGAAGCCATCGCTTTGATACCGCCGGCGCTGGCGGTCGCGAGCCGCCACGACACGCGCGCGAATCGCCGCCGACCCTTCGGCTGACGGAAGCTCCGCGCGCAGTTCCCGCACCGGCACAGGCGGCACGTCCAAATGGATATCCAGCCGATCAAGCAAGGGACCGGAAAGTTTTGCGCGGTAGCGGCGAATCTGTGTGACCGTGCAGACGCAGGGCCTCGATCGGTCCCCGTAATACCCGCAAGGGCAGGGATTCATGGCGGCGACCAGCATAAACCGCGCGGGATACTTCAGCGAACCGCTGGCCCTCGTCAATGTAACCTGTCCGTCTTCGAGCGGCTGCCGAAGCCCTTCCAATACGCCCCGTTTGAATTCGGGCGACTCGTCGAGAAACAACACCCCGTTGTGCGCGAGCGACACTTCTCCCGGTTTCGGCACCGTCCCTCCGCCGACCAGACCGGCATCGGAAATACTGTGATGCGGAGCCCGAAACGGGCGGACCATCAAGAGAGGCCGATCAGGAGCGAGTTGTCCGGCAACGCTGTGCACGCGCGTGGTTTCAATTGCTTCTTCCAAATCCAACAGCGGGAGAATCGACGGGAACCGGCGCGCCAGCATGGTCTTGCCGGAACCGGGAGGACCGACCATCAAGACGTTATGCCCGCCTGCCGCCGCCACTTCGAGCGCCCGTTTCGCATGGTCCTGGCCACGGACATCAGCAAAGTCTTCATCCTCCACCGGCCTTGACGATTCCAACATGCCATAGTTCGACAGACTCGGCGCGACGACTTGGCTCCCTTTGAGAAACTCCACGGCCTGCGGCAGTGTATGGATCGGGTACGCGCACACCCCTTCAACCAGCGCGGCTTCCGGGCCGTTATCGGCCGGGAGCATCAGCTCATACCCCTTCCGGCAGGCGAGTCCGAACGACAGCGCGCCCGTGATCGGCTTCACACGGCCGTCCAGCGACAGTTCCCCGATCAAAACACGATGATTCAGCGTTGCCTGCGGAATCACGTCTTCGGCGACGAGAATGCCGATCGCGATGGCCAGATCGAGCCCGGACCCTTCCTTCTTGATGCCGGCCGGGGCAAGATTCACCGTGATCCGCTTGGCAGGAAAATGAAACCCGGTGTTCTTCAGCGCGGAGCGGACCCGATCCCGACTTTCCTTGACGGTGGCATCCGGCAAACCGACGACTGAAAATTGGGGAAGGCCGCCTGAAATATCGACTTCAACATCTACCAGATGGGCATCGAGACCGACGAGCGCCGCGCTCGTAACCTTGGCGAGCATGCCGACAGCAGCCTTTCTATGCCAGGAAATAGGCGCAATTATAGAAACTATTTAGATAGGTTTCAATAGAATCATCCGCCGTTGTTCGGCACTGGCAGCCACCTGCCCAACTCTGTATAATCCGCTGCTATGCGCCTCTGGTGTGTGCGTCCGGAGGAACCCCTCGTTTCAGTCCTCCCGCGATCGACACGGAAGTCTTGTCTGGTCATTATCTTGATTATCAGCAACTTCTTGCTTTCTTCTTGGGACATGACTCTCCCTGTCTCTTCATCTGCCGCCCCCTCTGCTTCTGCAATCCAGGTGCAACGGCCTGGAAAACCCGCGTCGCCTCATGTCGGATCGGCGATGGCGGTTCTTGCCACACTCGAACAGGCACGCATCCTTCCACCGGAAGGCACTAAAGAAGCCGACCGCATCATCAAGTCTGTGATACAACTGCAGTCGCTGTTTTCCAAAAGCACGCACCCCGACCTGCAAAACTTTATGCGGCGCGCTGTGGAGGCCTCGCGTGGGAAACAAGCCCCGGACCTTGTGGCGCAATTCCAGGCGAGCGGATGGACGTCGGACGTTTTAGAGGCGCTCGCGGAAATGGCTGCCCGAACACCAGCGGAGGATCTCCAGCCGCTGACGCCGGGGCTCAAGACGGTCAACCTGTCGGTGGAAGACTTCCGGCAATTCATGCAGCTGGTGAAGGACGGGAAGGAGACGCTGGCCTCAAACGGGCAAGACTTTCACGCGGTCTTCGCAGCTCACCGGAAGGCAATGCCGGGAGCGGGAGCATACTGAATCATACATCTCACAATAATGAAAATGGCATCACTGTTCTGCCCCTTACGTTTCACTTCACGAAAGACCACTATTATAAGGAGGAACCTATGGCAACCAGAGCGTACATTCTGATCAAGGTCAAAACGGGAAAAACGAAGGACGTCGTCGCGGCACTCAAGCGCATTGCCGGCATTGAGCAGGCCCATCCTTGTTTCGGACGGCCCGACATTTTTGTTTTTATCAACGTACAGGACGAGCGTTCGCTCTCGGACGTCGTGATCAGCAAGATTCATGCGATCGACGGAGTCGAAGAAACCGATACGCACATTGTGGCGGAGTAGCATCTCGCGTATCTCGTGAAGCGTATCTCGCGTCTCGCAAAGAAAGACGGGGCACACACTGTCTCAAACCTGCGCTTCACGAGATACGTGTCACGAACGACGATCGACAAGGATGGGCGCGCCGCCTGTTTCAGCTGAACGATAGCAGGCCTCTGCGATCTCGACGGCACGAAGACCATCCTCGCCCGTGATAGGCATGGGTCTGCGCTGTTCCACAGCCTCGAGAAACGCCATCAGAGTCGCAAGTACCGTTTGAGATGGAGAAAACTCCCATTCCTGGCTCTCAGTGTTGCCGATCCAACGAAGCCGACGGCTGATCCAGTCGGCCTGCAATCGCCCTTGCAATCCAATCCACTCTGCTGATCCGACACGTCCCTCCGGTACCCGCGCAATGTCGAGCAGACAGGCAGTCCCTCCGACGGTCGTCAACTGCGCCGACACGACGGTCTCCGGCGCGGTCGGCGGCTGATGATCCATCGTACAGCGAACCTCCTGCACCTCCTCCCCGGTCAGGAATCGGACAAGATCCAGCATATGAACGCCGATTTCCAGCAAAGCCCCCCGCTTGCCGTAGCCGTCGGCATGTCCGGGAGTGGTTGCCTTTATTTCAATATGACTGGTCAACCGCAGCCGCTCGGAGCGCCCGATCAGATGTCCTCGCTTCCGCATTTCCTGAATCGTGGAGTCAAACCGCAACGTCTGGGCCGTCATCAACGGCACGCCGGCTTCTCGCGCCTCCGAGACCATAGCCTCTGCATCAGCTGCCGAAGCCGCCAACGGCTTCTCGACCAACAGTGGCTTGCGAGCCCGAACCGCCGACTTGCAAATTTCACGGGTAAAGATCGGAGGCGTGACGACGATAATAGCCTCGACGGCTGGATCCTCGATCAGCGCACGGGCGTCCCCATACACCGTGACAGGGTCAGCGCCGGGGAGATCGAGGCCTTGGGCGGGATTCCGGCGGCAGACCGCCTTGAGAGACACAGAGGGCAGATCATGAAGAATATGCCGGGCATAGCGAAGACCGTGACGCCCGACTCCGATCAACCCAATGCCAAGTGGCCTCCTGTGCATCTCATACCCCCTGACTCATGTTTGCTTACCCTGGCGCCACCGGCACACTGATCTTCGTCGCTCGTCGTTCGTGAAGCGTGAAACACAAACAAGAATGACACAATTTAGTCTCTGAACGCGAGAGACGCTGCTGAGCCCTCCGTTGACATTCCCGCAAACGGCTCCCTATATTCATTCCTATGACACAGACACAATCGGCGCCGTTCACCTTGCAACAGATCGGGACAGGAACCGCGCGGTTTTCGAGCGGAGTCCCCATTCCCACGCACACCGACCAAATGGTCGATCCCTATTTCAAAACACGGATGCCGAAAGAGCATCAGATCGACAGTCTGCTGTTCTGGCCACAAGCGGCAGGCCTGTATCCCGGCCTGGTACTGCTCCACGATCGCTGGGGGTTGACCGGGCAAATGAAGGACCTCGGTGCGCGACTGGCCTGCGAAGGCTACATGGTCATTATTCCCAATCTGTACGGCCGCCTGGGTGGAATGGTGACGGCCAACGACGAAGTCGCCGCGGCGCTGCAAGACAAACAGAACGAGACGCAGGTGCTGACGGACATCAATACCTGCTGCGAGTATCTGAATACACGCACCATGGCAAAACGAAATATCCATGGAGTGGTCGGTTACGGCATGGGCGGTTCCTACGCGCTGCGCTTCGCCTGCCAACGCAAGCGATTACGCGCGGTCGTGTCCTACTACGGCAGAATGGTCCAACCCAGGGAACTGATGAACGACCTCACATCGCCCGTGCTGTATCACCAGGCCGGCAAAGATACTTGGGCGACTGAAGAGCAGGTCCAGGAGCTGCGCGCTGCCGCCGCAGAATACGGGAAACGGACGGAGATCCAGACCTATCCGGACGTGCCCCACGCATTCTGTAATGAGATGAAACCGGATGCCTATCGAGCCGACGCCACGGCATTGGCATGGGAAAGAACCGCGGCCTTTCTCAAAGCCTGTTTCCAGGGAACATAATGAGCCAGGATTTCAACCGAAGCGCCGATGGTATATGCTGATCGTACGGGACCGGAGTTAGAATCGAGGCGAGCCAAGGTTGTGATCCGATTACGTGCCATCTGCCATCCGCTATCGGCTCTTGCCCCCACCAGATGTGCTCGCCTCGCAGACTGGGTGATGCGGACTCGTGATCATCTCGCGCCGCATGGCGTCGGGATCGCCTTTGTGATGGCGGCACTTGCCTGCATCAACACGCCAGCGACGGCAGCTCCCGCCCTGCAAGCTTCGCCGGCCCTCCTGGCGGAGGTTGTCGCCGACCGATCCGCTCAACTCACCACGATCGATTCAAATACCGGCGCCATGGCGCTGTTCACATCGGCCATCGGTCCTGCCCTCGGATTGAAGGATGCCGCCAACATATTGGGCGCCAGGGGATTATCGGCCGCGGTGGCCAAGGAATTGGGCATTACGGAATTGTCTCAGTCCGCCCATGAGCTGATAGCGGCGCTTGCGGCATGGCAATTGGCCGATTCCATCCGGCGCGCCAGTGACGAAACCTTGGCCGCCTCAATTGCCGCAGGGACACCTTCTACCGCCCGGCAAGAGTGGATGAATGCCGGCAGTCGCCTGCCGTCTCTTTCTGAACTCATTCGACTATTGACAGAACAATCGCCGCCGGATTCGGCTCAATCCGAGTCCCAGGCAAGACGCACAGCCCTGCTCCTTGCAGCCCATCGGGTGGCATTTGAGGCACATCAGAACGCGCTGACCGCCTGGTGGTCGCTCCGTGAGTGGAAGGATCGCGTGAGGCAGGCCAGAGGCCTGGCGCGCCTCTGCGGGACGTGGCAGTGGACGATTCACAACCACCGGCAACATCAGGAACAGAAAACTGTCGTCACCTTCCCCCCGGCCGGACAGACACCGCCCAACATCCCGCTGCCGGTTGAAACCGTGATTCTCGGCGATAGCGTCTACTTACGGTGGGAAAACGGCAGCTATGTGCAGGAAGACAGCCTCCTCCTCGTCCGAGAGGGGTTGAAGGAGGCGGCAAGAATCGAGGGATCGTTCGTCAACAACACCGGAGGTTGGGGACCGATCACAGCTAAACGGACGGCAGAGTGCCGGCCCTAGAACCTTGAAGCCCAAGAGAGGAGTCTATAGCGTATAGCTTATGGCACGGGCCAGAACAATGAGCCGCCGATGATTTGATATTCCAGTTCGCTTTCGTGCCATAAGCCACAGGCTACAAGCTCTTTTCTCCCTGACTCATTCCCCGCCACACGCGCCAGCCCAAGAGCCCCCACCCCGTGATAAACGTCAGTCCGCCTACTGGAGTGATCGGGCCCAGCCACTTCAGCCCCGCAAGCGCGATGCCGTAGAGACTGCCGCAAAATAAAATCATCCCCGTTGCGAACAGCCACCCAGCCTTGGCCAGCCGCCGATCGTCATAGATTCGCACCGCCATTCCAACCAGCACCATCCCGAAGGCATGGTACATCTGATACCGCGTCGCAGTGTCATAGGCAGCCAACATCGGCGGCTCCAGGATGGTCTTCAGCATGTGCGCGCCAAACGCGCCGGCAGCCACGCCCACTCCGGCCACGACGCATCCGATCATGATCAGCCGACGGGATGATGTCTCTGTATCCGTCACGTTTCAACCTCAATAACGGCGATGCCACGCGTAAGACTCTTCACGGCGGCGCATTCTAGCAGAATGCTCTGATAGAGCGAAATCCTTACCGGGCGCAGCCCAACTCCCACAATGCGTGATTGATGCTCTCGGGTTCGACCGGCAACCAGGCATCTTGGTCCACGTATCCATTCGCCGCTATGCCGGTTCCCATATGCCGTGAGAACTCCGTGAACGCCAGCAGACGAACACGTTTTGTCCCGCAATCGAATTGTTTGCGGGTTGTCGTCGAGAAAAATCGGTGGGGCCCTGGCATGAACCGCCCTAATCCAACATTCCCCTGCATCCACTTATAGTCGGTCAATTGTCCGATCGTGACGAGATTTCCTTCCCGGATGACCGTATCCGGATCGATGTAAACGGTCTGAAGCCCGGGATCCAGATAATCCCTCTCAACCACCACCCAGCCGGCATAGAGCGGCTCACCAATCAAAACCAAAAGCGCCATGCAGCACAGTCCTATGCTATGGAGCCTTGGTGACGTCATACATCATAGCGGGCAGAGAGCGAGCTCCCGCAGGGATTAATCTGCAACATCGATCAGGGGTCAAAACTGCAGAAGTGCCGCAAGCGAGCGGTGCGCGCGGCTACTACGACTCGAAGACGTGGCCGCATTGCAAACAGTGCAGCTTGGAAGCGACGGCCTTCTTCCATTCCTCTAATTTCTTCGCGTAGGCCTTGTTTTTCCAGACGCCATAGCCGACCAATACGCTCAGAAAGGCAATGGAACCGAGAAGGTCCGCCTTTGCCGTGCCTGCCTCTGAATCCCCCGGCGAAGTGAGCGACAGCATAATGCCGGCATAGAGCGGAACGGCAAGCAGAAATCCCTGGAGATAGGCCCAGGGTTGTCGTGGAGGAATATATTGGGGAGCCAACCCTGCTTTGACACCAGCGGCTGATTGCGGCTGGGCCATATCACTGATTCGCTTGGGGTCATCGGCCTTACATGAGGGACACGTGAGCTTGGCTGCCTTGGCTGCCATATGACACCTCCTCGATGAACAGATTCTTGAGAACCATCTGCCATCCCGTTGCCGGTATCATAATACTTTTTCTAAGAGCGCCGCCAGCCCTGTCTTGGCCGATGAGGACTCCCGCTGAATCCGCCCCATCGTAACCGGCTCACGTCGCATTTTCAATTGGACTTCCCAATACTGTCGCACTTAGGATAAAAACTAGTTCGTCCATTGCATGAAAGAACCGTGGAGTTGTTCAGTTATGCCGGCGGCGCCGGTCTCACAGGAGATGCTATGAGAATGTTTCAAGTGCGGCACATGATTAACTATGAACTGACCGTTGCGGCGGGGACCGAACAGGAAGCCATTCTGAAAGCCAAAGGCATCCCTCTGACTCAATGGACTGGAGAACCGGCTGAGATCACGGCAGAATTGATCGATGAAACGGAAGAAATCGACGAATATTAATCTGCATTCACGAATGGCAGCTTGCCGCGAAACTGCTCGTATGCATGTATCTCGCGAAGCACATCTCGAATCTCCAAACAAAGATGAGCCGAACTTCCTTACCGTCTCGCGCTTCACGCACGGCACGACATCCGCTTCCTCATCGCATCTTCCCGGCACACACGAATTTTCACACTGATTGAGCTGGTGCATACAACCGATCGATCTTATCCCGCCGGAACTCTCCCGGGACGAGAGTTCCGGCGGAACAGTTTCTCTATGGCTGCGGCGACGAGCCCAACTTCTTAGTAACGCAATCGTTGAAGGCCATTCGCCGGTGATAGGGAGTCCAAAACCAGTTGTACTTCTTCACCATATCCAACTCATCCACATAGTCATTGCACCGCTTCGCCTGCGTCTCACTGGCTTCCAGCGGCGATGTCATCACCCACGCTCCGATCCCGATGACGAGAAAAAAGAGCGTAATCCCGGCAACCAGCGACACAATCCCTTTTATATCCATGCATCCCTCAATCGGTTCGTTTGCGGCACAGGGCTGATTCTCATACGACTGGTGCCGGAGGCCGGAATCGAACCGGCACGGGCCTTGTGAGCCCGAGGGATTTTAAGTCCCTTGCGTCTACCAATTCCGCCACTCCGGCAACTGTCCCCGAACAGTCACGTCATACACCAATCGTCAACCAGCATCACAATGACGATGGGACTCCCGACCATCACCGTGACCGGTAATCGCACGACCAGCGGGCGAGTTGTCACTATTGGGGAACACTAGAGCGGCGAAACTGTAGCATCGGGGCAGGAGCGATTCAAGCAGGCAACTCAGCGGCCGGCCTGTTTCACGACCAATCATGGAAACAGGCCGGTTACAACGCCATGCAGGACTTAGTTCAGCGCCGCACTAAGGACCGACGGCTCTTCGCAGTTCTTCGCCCCATTGTTGCGGACATTCATAACTTCTTTCACGCCAGACTGCATCGAGCGGCCCAAGCGAAGCGCCTGGACTTGAGCCTTTTTGGCATACCGACTGAGATCACGGCGGGTTTGTGCGCCTGTCTTCGGGGCGAACAACAGTCCAAGCCCTGCACCAAGAATCGCTCCACCGGCGAGCACTGCCGCAACCTTTGCCGCTTGCTTTCCTTGTTCCGACATAGTGAACCTCCTACGAATAATATAATGAATCATGGTGAAGAGGCGCCTGGGCGATCTCTCCTCTGATACATCCTCACTCAGCAGTAATCGTGCCAGCCCATAGCCAGCACGGATTTAGCCCAAATACGTGAACTATGCCTCCGGCGATTAGCTCCGATTAACAAAGGGGCTAATTTTGCCAACAGTCACAACACAGTCGTCTCAGAAATCCAACAGCCCCCCTGCCATGCGCCGTTTGGCGCCACTTTGCGGAGCCTGGCCGCTTGGCTTGCAATGCACTGCCTGCTCCCCTATGATCCCTTCAGCTACGATTGTTGGAGGACGAGTGGGCTCATTCGCCGCGATTCCCTTTCCCAATATCAATCCGGTCTTTTTAGAACTCGGTCCTCTCCAGTTCCGTTGGTATGGGTTGATGTACCTGATCGGCCTGACGGCCGCGTACCTGCTCATCAAAAGAACGGCGGCGGCGAAGGCCCTGCCCCTCGGTCCCGATCACATCTACGACATGGTCGTCTTCGCGGCGTTCGGCGTCTTTCTGGGCGGAAGAATCGGCTACACCCTGTTTTACAACTTCCCCTACTATTCGCAGAATCCCTTGAAGATCTTCGCTGTGTGGGAAGGCGGTATGTCGTTCCACGGCGGCCTGCTCGGCACAATCATAGCCCTGCTCTGGTTCAGCAAGCGCCGCGGATTTCCCACCTATACGATCGCCGACCTCGCCGCCTCGGTCACGCCGATCGGACTCGGGTTCGGCCGGCTGGGCAACTTTATCAATGGCGAACTCTATGGGCGGGCGACTGATGTGGACTGGTGTATGGTGTTTCCGACCGGCGGGCCGGCGTGCCGTCATCCGTCCCAACTCTACGAAGCCGGACTGGAGGGCCTGCTGCTCTTTACGGTGCTGTGGATCATCGGGCGGCGGACCACGCCGCCGGGAACCATCTTCTGGAGTTTTCTTACCGGCTACGGAATCTGCCGGATGATCGTGGAACTCTTTCGGGAACCGGATCAGCAGATGGGGTTTATATTCGGTCCGATCACCATGGGACAAGTACTCTCGACACCGATGGTGCTCATCGGAATCGTCATGCTGAGCTGGGGATTCTACAAAGCTTCGTCCGGCCCCTCGCCCAGGGCGAAGCTTTGAGTGTTGCGTTGTACCAGGCTCCGATAAACTAAAAACTCACAACTAAAAACTCAACCTGTTTTTAATACGGCATCTCATCATCATCCAATCCGACGTGGTGCCCCAATTCATGCACCACCGTATCGTAGACTTCCTGCACCACTTCTTCAGAACTTTCACATTGGCGCAGAATCGGCCCGCGGTAGATGGAAATTTTCGCCGGCTCCGCCCCGCCCGCGGCGAAGAACGAATCCTCCAGTAAGGACTGGCCCTGATACAGCCCCAGCAAATCGTCCTCACTGTCGAGTTCGAGATCCTCGAGTACGTCGCGCGAAGGTTCTTCTTCCACCACCACAGCAATGGATTCCATCAGTTTTGCATAAGCCGGCGGCAAGTCGGCAATGGCCTGCCGCACGAGTTGCGCGAACGCTTCCGGAGAAATGTCCCGGCGCCGCTTAGCCGCCATGCTCAACATCCCTCCTTACAGTTCCACCCGCACGCCCGGCCGCAGAAACACGCACTCAAACGAAGCGGCCTCGCCGCCCAAACATCGAGCAGCGGCAGCCCGGTAAACTTCGGCTTGTTGCGCATACTGCTGCGCCCTCGCCTGTGCCTCGGCAGCTGCGATCTGATCGGTCTTATAATCTGCAATCCAGAGCCTTCCGTCCAGACGATACATCAGATCGATCACCCCTTCCATGACCTGTCCTTCTTGCCAGGGAATAATGAAGGGAACTTCTCTGCCCAGAACCTCGGCCCCCTGCAAACGCCGATAGCATTCCGACGACAGAAATGAACGCATGAGCGACGCGAGATCATCCCGCACGGCTTCCCTACAGCCCGCTTCAGGTGGAACAATCTGACCGCAGAGCAATTCAAGCTCCGTCACAGTAGGCGGCGTCACGACTGAGAAGTCCCACCTTTCCAGCAATGCATGGGCGCAGATCCCGACGAAGCGCCCATACCCCTCCGTTTTGTGCCCCCGGCTTTGTACCGCGTGACCAACGAGACGGTCGTCATGCATCCGCGATGGAGTCAACTGTCGAGCCAGGCTGCGGCTCTCCGTTCGGCGCATGTGCCTGACGGCGTACCGTTCGATCAACAGAGGCAGCGACGGGGCCGCAACAGAGGCCACGGCTTTGCGGGGCCTCCGTCGGCTCGTCGTCGTCGCGGGCACGATGGTGCGAGTCATGCGCGCGGCCCCAACCTCGATGTCGGCACCTGCTCCCTCGAAGGCCTCACTCCCAAATGCCTCTTGCAGCAACCCCAACACCGCATCGCGCCCGGGCTTGCGGACAAGACCGCCGGAAAGCACCAACAGATCACGAGCCCTGGTCATCCCCACATACAACAACCGCCGCTGTTCCGCCTCCTCGCGCGCCGCCATTTTGTTCCCGACGAGGACCGATCCCAGATTGCGCTGTGACCCCAGCGACACCCCGTAGCACCCGCTCGACCAATCATGCTGCACAGACGGCCCCTTGCGGGGCGTTCGCGCGCCTTGATGCACTCCGGGCAGTATGACGACCGGAAATTCGAGTCCTTTGGCCTTATGAATCGTCAGAATTCGCACCGCATCGAGCGACGCTTCGGCCAGCGCACTTTCCGCTTCGTCCGGCTGCTCGTCGAGACGCTCCAGCATCATATCCACAAAACCTGTCAACGTGAGATGCGGCCGGTCGGCGACTTCCTCGGCCATGTCCCGCGCCTTTAAGAGATTCGCCACCGCCTGTTCGCCGTGCAGCGACGCCGCCGCCAATTCAAGGACCGGCAGGCGTTTGAAGATCAGATCGAACACATCCGGGACCGGGCGAAGCGGCGCGAGACGACGCAGCTCTGCCAGCCGTTCATAGAATATCCTCACCGTACCGGCCTGCGGATGAGCCCAGCGCGCAAGCGTCTCCGGCCTGGTGATATCCAAGGCGTCCAGTTGCCGGAGCGCCAGCAAGTCCCGATCCGCCACGCCGCCGAGCGGCGACCGGAGCAGACCGGCCAGCGCGATGCGATCGTGCGGGTTGTCGAGCACTCGCAAGAGATTCACCAGGTCGATGATTTCCTGCCGCCGGTAAAAATGCTTCTCTCCGTCTGTCAGATACGCGATATCCCACCGGCGAAGTGCATCCAGATAATCTTGAGCCTGGGTCAACTTTCTGAAGATCAAGGCAATGTGCCCCGGTTGCAGAGGCACCGGCCTCCGGTCACGGTCGAAGACGGTCGTGCCGGCGAGCAATTCCTCTTTGATCCAGCGGGCCAACTGGTCGGCCTCTGCGCGTGTGGCGGCGGCCGTGTCGAAGTCCTCGGCATCAGACTCGGCGGTAACGAGCCTGATCCGCACACCGGAAGAGGACAGCTCAGGCTTCCGTTGCGGCTGCGCGAATAACCGCTCGTTCGAAGGTTGAATGTGCGTTTCGGCGACAAACAACCGATCGAACAGGTTGTTGACCACAGATAGCACCGCGTCGTCGCTGCGAAAATTCGTCACGAGCGAATGGACGATCCCTCCGCCTGCGACAACCTTGTCCACAACCCGCTCAAACGCTTCGATATCGGCCCGACGAAAGGCGTAGATCGATTGCTTGGGATCGCCGACGATGAACAGTTTGCCGGGCTCCAGTTCGAGATCCTGCCAGGTCAGCCTCGAGCTGCCCATCCGCTCGGCCAGATAGAGAACGATTTCGTATTGCACCGGGTCCGTATCCTGGAACTCATCCACGAGAATGGCGCGATAACTGTGTTTGATCCTGGCTCTCGCCGACGGATGGTCGCGCAGCAAGGATTTGGCACGAGTCAGGAGCCCGTCGAATGAAATCCATCCGGAGGCCAGGAAAGACTGCCTGACCCCGCTGAGAAACGGCCCCAGCAGTTCGAACAGATCGCTCATGTAGGGTTGATTCACCGACAGCAACTGCTGCGCAACGGACACCACCGCCTTGGTCTCCGCAAAAACCTGTTCGTCCCAGCCACTGGTCGGTTTACCGATGTCCTTTTCCAGGAGTCCACGGTCATCATCGGACAGCCTCTCGATGCCCTGTGTCCCATGATCCAGCACCAACGTAAGACATCGAGATGCGGCAGACAGCATCTTGTCCGCCTTCACCTGCTTGGCCTTTACACGACTGGCCGACAAACCATCGGCTGTTGCGCGCAGACGCTCCAACCAGTCACGAACCGGACCGTCGATCGACGCCGTCCGGCATTGGCGCGCAAGCTCCTGCACATCGATCGACTCGCCGGCCAGCGTGACAGCCAGATCATAGAAGTCATCAAGGCTCGTCCCGGCCAGTACCCTCCTCCATTGCGCATGATACCGCCCCGCCGCTCCGAGTTCCTCTGCCAGCCACGCCTGCCATCGGGAATTGAACAACTCAGCGAATCGTGTGCCGTCGTCTTCCTGAAACGACGGATCCAGACCGGACTCCAGTGGATGCAACCGCAAGAGATGCGCGGCAAAACTGTGTAGCGTCCCGATCTGGGCCTTCTCGAACTGCGCGAGCGCCCGTTCGGCCCGTTCCCTCACCTGATCGAACGACAACCGATACCGCACGCAAAAGAGCGCGGACGACGACTCATCGGCAGACTCCGCGAGTTTGGTCAATTCCCGCCGGAGCCGCTGTTTCATCTCCGTCGCAGCCTTGTTGGTGAAGGTCAGCGCCACGATCTCGGTAATCGCCAACGGCTGCGGTTCCCGCATCAGAAGATTGAGCATTCGATTGACGAGAATCGTGGTCTTGCCCGTGCCGGCCCCGGCCCTCACGACCACATTCCGATCCCATGTCGTCTGCGCCAGAATCCGATCCTGGGCATCTGACAAGGGCGTTCCCTCATTCATCCTGCACCTGTAACTTTCGCAACCGACGTAGCGCCCGGGCCTCCGGCGAACGGTACGACCTCCACCATGCATTGGAATCGTAGCGGCGGCAGGCAGCGGAAAATACGCACTGGTCGCAATAGGCATCCGGCAGGATGAAGAACTCTTGCCGCGCGATGCCCTGCACGAGGGTTCGAATCGTCTGCGTGATCATCTCTCCGGTCTTGCCTGACAGACTTGCGCGCTCAAAGATCGACCGTGCAATCGGTGGATCCCAGCGCGGGGCCAGATACACAAATTGCACTTCTGCCGGCACAGGTTGAGCGGGCACCGTCATGGAGGCATACAGCGGAGGCTGGAGCCGTGCCCCCCTGGCTGCGCCCAACACCAAATTGCGATCTTTGGTATCCATCTCGCTCCCCTGCTTGAACTTGTAATCCACGATCCGAAGACCCGGCGGATTCAGCCGCACGTCGAGACGGTCCAGTGTGCCGTGAATCCTGAGGTCGGCTGTCCCGCCTTCCAAAGAAATCAACCCCTCTGCTTCAATTTCAAACGCCTTCGGCCTGTAGCCGGTCTCCCGGTAATCCTCTTGATCGGAATCGGCGGTCAGAGTGACCAATGCCACAACCTGTTCCTGCGCCATCGTCCACAGCAGCGCATGTCCTGTCCCGCTCGTAGCTGCATGGCCGGCGAACACCTCGGCGGTGGAATCGGTAATGACTCGCCGCACGGTCGAACGATCGATCTCGGCTTCCGGCCACTGTGCTGCAATCAACCGCTCATAGCTGAGCCGCAAGGCGGCGTGAATAAGCGTGCCCAGCGTGAGCGCCGGGAGATGATCCCGGCGCATGGCCCGGACCGGCTCAAGGCGCAGCCGCTTTTCCGCAAAGTATTGAAAGGGACAGGTCGCATACCGCTCCAACGAGGTCGGCGACAACTCCTGCTGATCGGACGGCGTATCCGATACGTTGCCGGCTCCCACCATGCCGTCGAATGGTCCCAAGTCTTGCGAATCACGCTCCATGATCTGCTGAACCGCTATACCACGGTCGAACAACGCACGAGGCTGTCCCACATGGTCGAGCAGAGGCCCGGCATCTTGCTCGTGCAGCAACAGATTCACCGCGAGATCCTGCGCCGGAAGTACCTCCTGGATCGCCGGCTGGGAAGCAACCCGCTCGGTCAATCTGCGCGCCACAACGCATTCAGAACTTGCGACGAAATACGGATTCCGCTGCGCCGCCGCCACGAAGGCCGATGGCGCCATGACACGGCCCGCTTCGTCGGCCCGCTGATAGGAAAGATAGAGCCGATTCGATGCAGCGCGGCTCAGCAGTTCGAACAGGAGCCGTTCCTCTTCGTGGCCCGCCAGCTTCTCGTCAATCAGAAAACCCAGCGTGGACTCCAGCACAAGACGCTGCCGGTCCCGCAAAAACGGATCTTCGCGCACGACACGCGGAAACACCTGTTCATTAAGGCCCATCACGAAGAGTGCGCGAAAGCGCAGGCCCCTGGCCTGCATGGCATCGAACACCCATACCCCTCGATGGGGACTGCCTTCAATGGGAAGCGTCTGGTCTTCCAACGCCAGCCGAAAGAGTTCCGTCCACTCTTCCCATGTAAGATCGGCGCCGACCTGGTCCAGTTCCGACAATCGATCCAGCGCGCGTGTGACGGCGTCGCCGATACTCACCTGATCCGTCTCATCCTGAGCATCAGCCGACTCCGATTCTGTCCAACCCGGAATCGTGAAATGTCCGTGAACCAATTCGGCAAAGGCATCGGTTAACTGCCCGATCGATCCGCGCCGAGGCAGACGGTCGCAATCGTGAATCAGGTTCGTCACAAACATCGACAGGAGGGTAACTTGTTCACGATCATGGGCAGGCATCGCCCTTGCGCCGTCGTCTTCTTGATCGGCAGCAGCCTCCATAAGAATGGATGACGCCGCAGAAGCCGATAACCGCGCCCATTCCGCTGATCCCTTTGTAATGCCCAGTGTCGAGACTGCAAGCCGCCACCGATCAGGCCGACGCTCAACCACCGGATGCCCGTCTCCGGATCCTCGATAGAACGGCGAGGCCACCACGTCCAGGACAGCCGATCGTTCGAAGTCATTCGACGGAAGCGACGCCAGTTGCAGCAGCGCCTTCACAAGAGGCTCTCGCGCCAGAGGCTTCCCCGCAGTGGAGGTGAAAGGCACGAGATGCCGATCGAATACGGATTGCAGTTTGGCCCGATACAGATCGAACGAGCGCGCGACCACGCTGATGTCGTCGAATCGATAGCCATGGACTTCGACGAGCGTCAGAATCTCACGGCACACAGCGGCCAGTTCTTCCTCCACCCCGATGACGCTCGTCACGGACAGTTCGACTGGAGCGGATGAAGTGCCGGAGGCGGACGCTTCGCTCCGATCCTCGTGTGTCTCTGCCAGCGGCAACAGGTATCGTTCAAAGAACCGGCGGGAATAATCATACGCCCGGCCGGGCCCCAGCGGGACATAGAGCGTCGTCGGTGCACAGCGCGCAATCGATTGAAAGAATGACAGCTGGACTTGGAGAAGATCGTAAAAACCATAGAAACACAGGCGCGTGAAGCGAGTCAGCACAGCCGATCGCGAGAAGTCCTGGCCAAGCGACGCAATCAAATCGTCCGCCGATCCCACCCCGAGCGATCGGCCTCCTTCGATCACGGCAGCTTGCAGCGTAAACAGCGTTTGCAGCCAGGCGCGGTCGTCCTCCTCGAAGAGCCCTTCCGTTACAGCCTTCAACGCGATCGCCGGGTCCACCACCCCGTCTTTTAGATCCCGCACCGTGGCCCACAACCCTTTCCAGGTTCCGGGTGAAGACGGCAATTTCGCCGTTGCTTCCAAGCCCGGCAGCCGTCGGTTCACCACCTGGCGAAGGAGTTGCTCGAAAAAGAAATCGTCGACCAACTGCAGAGGCGGAATCGGTTGCCCGCTTCGCGCCAGATCGTCCCGCAGCCGCAACGCGAATTGATGAAACGTCAGCACATGGAGATTGAGCAGCGGGAGGTGCGATTCGATGGACAGAAACCGTTTCAGCCGGTCGGCAAGTGACGCAGAAGGAACAATGATGGCAAGTAGCGCAAAGGGATCATCAGCCTTGAGCGCACGCACATCTTCGACAAGCGCGTGATCAAGAGCAGGATGGAACGGCCCGGTGACGATGCGGAGCATCTAAAGCGTATCTCGTGAAGCGTATCTCGTTCTTAATGCGAGACTCGCGAGAGAGGCAAGAAGAGCGGGACTGGTCAGAGGCTCCACCTTCGCGAGTCGCGCCTGTCTCGCGCCTCTCGCGCACATCTTGCCGCGACGCATTTAGCCCGTTTCCGGACCCAGCAATTCGCCGTTGCAGTCGACGCAGGCCCAGTCGCCGTCGATAAAGCCCATCGGATCGCCACAGATCGGACAATCCGGTGGAGGACCCTTGTCGATGAGGGGAAGGTCCGGGAGTTCGTTCTCGTCTTCGTCCATGACTCGCTATCCTTCCCGCTGTTTGATCTTCAATAGAATAGCCTTCTCCGCGCTCTCCCGGCTGGGAACTCCGACGAAGGTCAATCGCCCATCAATGATGGTGGCGGGAACCGCCCGTACAGAATGGCGGTCGGCCAGCTCCTGGCCGTCTTTGGTGGTGATATCGACTTCCCGATAGGAGAAGCTGTACTTCACGCGCAACTGCTTCCACAGGCTCTTGGCCGACGGACAGGCGCCGCAACTGGGAGAAACGAGCAAGGTGATATTGGGCATAGCTCGAGAGAAAACAGGTTAAGACTGAGGCTGAGGTTCAGAGTGGGCGAGTTAACTGTTTCCGGAACTCAACCTTGGCCTCAACCTTAGCCTTTCTCGAACGGATCTTAGCACCCGCTGAAAAGTAGGCGCAAGGCGGAGAGGAGGCAGACGCCAGGAAAAGCCCTTATACGAATCCCTAGCTTCTTACCGAACTGAAATCAATGTCCGGTGGTCAGGCAGTACAGCCCTTACCCCCTGCTTTCTGTGCAAGACCATCGTGCGGACCGGTGCCCACTCGCGTTTGGCCGGTAGCGCGAACATGGTCTCCGCAAGTCGCCGGTACGTTGCTTCCAATTGACGGCACCGTTCGATGAATTGACCGGAAGATAACCGTGGGAAATAGTCGCGGTGCCGCTCGTAGAACAGCGCCCGCCGCTGCCACCGCTCTGCATTGAGCCTGAACAATCTTCCGGCCAACTCCCAAAGATGGTGCGGCGCCAACCTCTTTACGCCCAATCTCACTACCGGTGTAGACGTGATCATCTGTTTCATGCTCCCTCCTCCTTCTCCTATGGTCTATACCATCGGCACGAACGTCGTAGCAGCGATTTGAATATAGTCTCGCCACATGAAGATCGGATTAGAGCAGCATGAAAAAAATCTCATGGAAGAACATCCGTCGATTGCTCCCTGTAAAGAACGACTCAAGAACCTATCGATCCGCGACGCCGGGCGCAAGGATGAGATTGACAGGAAGCTTCTCCGCCAACGTGTATGGGCTTGCTTTATTTTCCTTCACCCACCGTTTCTCAGCCACCGATTCAAACGGCGGAGCCAGTTCCCCTTGAAGGGACCACAGATCGCACGGCGTCTCGTCAATAGAAACCTCCCAGTCATATCCCCCGTCCTTGACGAAGGGAGCAATCACCGTATCAAGGGTCCGGATCCACCATTCTCTCAAGACCGGCCCAGGTACGGTCCTGGCGATCTGGTCGATCTTGAACCGGATAAATCTGTTATGCGGCTCGCCACCGACAAAGCACGAGTCCTTGGCGACCTCTTCAAAAATAAAGACCACATAGAACTTTGGAAGTGGGACGCTCGCATACACGTCCGTCACCCGCTTGGCCAGCGCCTTTTTATCCTCAGCAGTGAATGCTCCGACGGGATGATATACTTTCCACAACGGCATGGTTCGTTCCTCCTGTTGGTTGATTAGCATTGGCCTTTGTCGAACAACGAACTCCTACGGTCTTCTCAAAATCAGCGCCCCCCCTGGCAGTTCTTCTCAGGGCAACGCTCTGCCCGTACCTCCCCTTATCTTTTGCCGTGGCCGTGATCCGTCGCCTATCTCAACGACGCCTGACTCGCGGAAATTTCTTCGTGCCGGGATACTGCTTCTTCCCCCACACAATGATCGCTTCCAAGATCGGCTCGAGTTCCTTCCCCCTCTTCGTCAGGGAGTACTCGTAGCGAACCGGATTTTGCTGGTAGGCGCGCCGGCTCACAAGACCGGCCGTCTGCAACTTATTCAATCTGTCCGCCAAAATGTTTGATGCCATTTCTTCCGGGGATTCTATGAATTCCTGATAGCGCCTTTTGCCTAAGACGAGATCCCGGATCACTAACAGCGTCCATTTATCTCCGAGAAGATCCAGGACGTTGGTGATGGGGCATGACGACCGTTCGAACTTCATGGCGGATACCATACTACAGTGACTTGCATTTTGCAAGTCACTGTCCCCACAATCAACAGACTTACAAAACTGACAAAGGACAATCAGGGATAGCCCCGCCCTTCCCCCTCTTCTCGCATACGGCGTGATGCCCGGAATTCGATGCATCCTCCGTCGGCTTCTAAACCAAATGCTTTCGCTCCAAGCTTAGATACGATGCTGCCGAGGGTTGGGAACGAAACGCTCTGACAAGAAGGCGTTGCATGACCCGGGGGAAAACATTCAGGGGCAGCTACCTTGGTTTTCTCCAGACAGCGATTGGTTTGACTTCCTGGGCTGGAAAGCACAGCATGGCTCACGCCGTTAGACAAAGAGGTGTTCTGTGACTTCTGGCTAGATTCTTCCGTCCCCCCAGAGAACCTCATTCGCGAACAGCACACGCCCTCCTGGCGCTCCATCGCTACGAGGGCGTTCTTGTGTCTGCCACTGTCCCCTATTTCAGCAACATGTCCCGTCCCTTTACCTATCTCGGAAGGAGACCGCGATGAAACGGTTACCCACAATCTCAGCCGGACTGATCCTCGGATCACCTGCCCTCGCTTTGGCGGCCGACCACAGTGCGAGCTATCGGGGAATCGGCTTGATCTATTTCGTCTTCATCGGTGGCATTCTCATCTATGGGGTAAAGGATGCCTTCGGGAAAAAGGCCATGTATGTGGCAGCCCCAATTATTCTCGGCTGGTGCTATTGGATGCTGCCGCCGAACTAAGCCGATCGGATCAGGGCATAGTGCACACCCTACGGCCTGACAGCCGTGGGGTGTGTGATCCGATACTCCCCGGCCCCTGTTCCACTCCCACCCCTCCAGAGAGAACCGCTCGTTAGATAACGCTCCTTCGAGTCTGTCGCTGGTGCCGCGTCTTGCGGCCTCCGGAACGGACCAGAAATTACGGCAAAGTACATTCACGAATAGGCAGGCCAGCTTGAAGGTCTTATCCCGGCAGGTCTCATTGACACTTGCTTAAAAGTTCATGACAATGCGCGCAAGCTTATCCGCCTGAACACCGCACGAACCGCGTCCAGGCGTATCGGCTGCGAGCGTTTCGTGTTACCTCATGACAGACTTCGTTTAGAGAAGCAGAAAGATCGATGCCAATGAGCCCGATCCGAGCATTTCGGATGACCGCGTTAGCTGAGGGGACGTCTTTTCTCATCCTGCTGTGCATCGCCATGCCGATGAAGTACTTCATGGGGATGCCGCTGGCCGTCAGAATCGTGGGGGCGATCCACGGCATTTTGTTTCTGCTCTATGTCGGCCAGCTGGTCAGGCTGCGCACTGCATATCGATGGGACAACAGATTCTGCATACAGGCCTTTGTCGCCTCTATCCTGCCGTTCGGCACCTTCCTGTTCGACAGGTACCTGCGCGAGAAAGAAGCCGCTACGAATTGATCGGCCGCCATGTGGCTGACTCACCGCTTCCCGTCGTAACCTTGATCCTTCCATCGCTCCAACAATTGAATGCGCTTCCGAAGCTGCTCGACCGTGGCTTGATCGACACGGCTCCCGGTACGCGCGATCAATTCGGCGTTCAGCCGGCGATGGTCGATACCACCCGCTCTCGCAACAGCACTGACGAGCAACCGGTGGAGTTCGCGCAGATCCTGCTTCTCCTCATGGAGTGAGACCGGCGGTTCAGCTGAGAGCGCCGTCTGGCTCTCCCCTCTCACGTCCTCCTCGCCGATCACGCTGTCCACCCTGGCCACGGCCATCAGCGGCATGTACTCGTTCGTCGAGACCGTAACACGGCCGAAGAGATCCCGCTGGCCGGCCGGCATGATATCTTCCAACACATGATCGCGCTCCGCCTTGATCTGCCTGGCGTAATGCGCCAGGACCGGGTCCTTGGGCAGATAGAGCCAGGCTCGTTGCGGCCTGGGCATCCCGTCCTGCATCCGGACGAACCGCCCGACCACCTGCCGGAAATACATTTCCGTCAGTACATTCGTACCGTACACGCCGACACGAAGCCGCGGAATGTCCACGCCTTCGCTCACCATATTGACCGCAACCAGCCATTGCTGTTTCTTGTGCCCACCAAAGTCCTCAATCACGCCGGATGCAGCGGGATCGTCCGAGACCGCAACGGCTGCTTTGACGCCGGTGATGCGGCCGACGAGATCCGCCACCCAGCGGGCATGGTCCTGATCCATGCTCACGATCAGCCCGCCTGAGTCCGGCTGTTCTTCCTTGCGCAATCGGGTGAGCTGCGAATGGGCATCGGCAATGACCGGACCGAGCCAGGTCTCTTGCAACAGCGCCGTCTTCAACCGTTCCCGCTGCCGGTCGAACGTAAGTCCGTCTTCAAACGTGGCCGTATGCTCACGGCCTTCAGAAAACCAGGTCAGCTCGCCCTCGTAGCTGGGAAACACGATCGGACGACACACGCCGTCGCCGATCGCCTCGGTATAGCCATAGGCGAAGTCGGCCCGGCTCTCCCCCTGCTCATAACGAATGAAGGGGATTGGATTGTTATCCGAGCGGAACGGTGTGCCGGAGAGAATCAGCCGGAACACCGCCGGCTCGAAAGCGGTACGGAGCGCTTTCCCCCAGTTCTTGCCGTCGCCGGCGTGATGCAGCTCGTCGAGAATGAGCAGCGTCTTTTTACTCTTACAGGCTCGCTGAAAGATCGCCGGGGCCAGACAGACTTGCTGATAGGTCACCACGGCGCCGTGATAGTCAGACACTTCCACGGCCTGTTCATTCGTCAAGGCCGGATCAAGGTGCAGACCGATCTTGCCGGCGGCGTCCGACCATTGCCCGCGCAAGTGATTGGTCGGACACACCACTAATACTCTGACCGCAGCCCCTGCCGTCAGGTAGTGATGCGCAACAGCCAGGGCAAAGCGCGTTTTCCCGGCGGCAGGCGTGGCCATCGCCAGAAAATCCATGGCCGGATGGGCGCACACCGCCGATAGGGCGCGGCGCTGCCAGTCCCGAAGAGGCGCAGTCCAGGCGGGCAAAGTTTTCATAGGGGGTTCGTAGAAGCGAGAGCGCTCAGCGAGGCAAGCAAATCCCGTTGGGAACAAGAGCGTATAGCTGATGGCCTATAGCACGTGATCGGATCAGCGCATGCGCCCTCTGATTCATTCTCCGGTCTCGTGCCATAAGCCATACGCCATAAGCTCTTTCCTTCAACTGACCGGCCAGATACGAAACTGCGGACTAGTCCAGCCAGTCTTTCTCTTTGAGCTTTCTCGGCAGATACTTCTTGGTCAGATACTGGAAGTCCTTGTTCGCCAGCGCGTCGAGCTCGTACTTGAGCCCGCTCGTGAGCATCCGCTTGATCTCCGCCTGCCACGCCGGCTTTTTGAACCACTCATAATTCATCAATTCTTTCGCGCGCGCAATGTCCTTCTCATTGAGCTTGATGCCGACGTTGCGCGGCAGCTCGTAGCGTTCGGGATCAGCACTCGACAAACCGATAAACTTAGCTTTTGGAATTGCCATGCGCTGGCTTTCAAACGCCAGATTGATCGAGCCTTGTTTGATGACGGAATAAATGTAATAGCCCCACGGATCGTTGTCGACCAACACGTAGACGGGCAGCCGGTGTTCTTCATGCAGCCGTCTCGCCAATCGACGAACACCGCGGGGAGGCTGACCGTTACCCGTCAGCAACACACAGTTGTAGCGCCGCCAAAATTTATCTTCTGACAACCGGTTCCACTGAGTGCCTTTTTCAACGAGCAGGACGAAGTCCGCCGTGCAGCGCCGGATCTCCAGATACTCCGGTTCCACGATCGAGGGCACTGAATAGCCGCCCTTGCCCAGCCTGGCACAATCCACGCGATCCCCGTCATCGCCGAACACGACCGGCCCAACGATGCTGCCGCTGTTTTCCGCGCGGACATGCAGCTCTTCCCGCAACGCAGAGAGCGAGACTTCCAGATCCTCGATCACCGGATCAGATTCGTCTTGCGTGTCGAACGTGTTTTCATGCGAATCCTGGATGGTGTGTTTCGTCCGGTAATAAATTTCTCGAAGCGAGGTCGTCAGCTCCGCCCGCTGCAATTCCGACAACGCATCCGCTACCAACACCGTCTGCATGAATTTCTTGGCCATGCCGACATTGAAAAATGAGCGAGCCTGCTTCTTGCTCCCCATCTCAATCAAGCCTTTGCGTGCATTGAACGAAACATTCGACAGAGCGCGAATCGGGATCTCGAGCGTCGGATCCTTCGACCGTTCCGCCGCCGTGATCACGACGTCGGCCACGCCGATGAGCTTCCTTTCAACCATGGTGGTCTTTCTCTGCTTGGCGGCCATACGTCCTATTTCTTTCCTCGCGGCTTCGACGCGGGAACCGGCTTGTTTGGTTTGTCTTGTTTATCTCGTTTGTCTCGTTTATCTGGCTTGACTGCTCGATCAGGCCCGTTGAAGAGCGGCATCTGAACCGCCTTCCCCTTGGGAGGCTTGGCACCGTTCGCCTTTGCGCTGGTCGCTTTCTTTCCCTGTCCCTTGGCCTCTTTTGCAATCGGCGCTGTCTCGCCGGGCGGATTCGGTTCGACCGACGTTGTTGCGGCATCGGCCTGCACCCGAGCGGCAAGATCGACTTCACCTTCGACTCCTTCTGCCGTCACGATGATGGAATGGGGCAAGCCTTCAGGCCCTGCGCCGGTCTTGCCCAGCGCCTCATCGGTCTTCAGTCCGCCGGTGCGCGATGTGGCGATCTTCTGGAGCTGCGCCTTGAGTTTTTCTTTCGGCAGCGTGCCGCCCTTGAGTCGATTGCAGGCCTCAACGACTTCCTCGATGTACAACTCAAAGATGTTTCTCCGCCGGTATTCGCTCGCAGCCCGTTCACGGCGACGCAAGAATAGCCCCAGCCGCCGGCCGCACTCGCGCAAGGCCAGCGTGATTTCCTTCTGGATTTCGTCGTAGTCGGCGATCGCCTCTTTGGATTCGCTCGTGAAGGGCACCCAGACCGACGCCATGTGGACAAAAATCACCATCGGCCCGCCCGGCAACGCGCCGCGGGATTGCGTGACGCCGTAATTTTTCCACGTCGTGCTCAGAACCGCTTTGAACGTCGAACAGGCTGATTGCTGATAGAGCAACGGCACACGGTTCGCATAACGGATCACGCGCGCGAGCTCCGAATCTTCCTCATCCCGCTCGCCTTCCGCTTTCGGCATCGCCGGCTGTCGGGGCTTGTTCTGATCCTGAGGCGCAGACCCGTAGGCCAGCCCCGCTTCGATGACGAAGGGATTGCCGCGATACACCGCCGGAGGCCGGCTCACCGCCGTGTAGAACTCGCCTTTGATCTGTTTGTAGAGGCCGGACAGAATCGCTTTCTCGCCGATCGGCGACAGGCAATTCGTTGGCGGCGCCATGATCTTCGTATCTTGGATGGTGCGATACAACGTTTCGGCGGCAGATCCCTTCAGATCGCGCGGCTTCGTGTGCGGCGACACCTTCGCCGCCTTGCAGATTTCATCAGCCAGTTGCGGCGAGACCCGGCAAAAATCGCTCGCCAACAATCCGGACACCGAGTGGCTCTTCGTGTCTTGCAGCATCTTGAGGAACATCCCGAATTCGATGCCGTAGGGATGCGGCTTGATCTCCCGCGGCGACGGCGGCAGTTCATGATAGGTGCGGGGATATTCCTTCGTCTCCCCTTCCGGCGTACGATACGTCAGTTTGACGTGGGGGTTGGCGATGGATGTTTGTTCCAGCCATTCGTCGACCGACGCCCGGCCTTTTTGGTACTTGCCTTCAACTTCAATCGCCACCTGCGTACCTTGCGGCTGCTCCCATTGAATCTGCTTATTCTCATGCACCAGCGGCTCGTTTTTTTTGGTGTCGATCTGCACTTCAAAAAAATGCGCGGCAGCGCGCGGCCCGGTGCGCGAAATGATCGTCACCGGTTTGCCGGTCGTCAGCTGGCCGTACATGCCGGCGGCGGAAATACCGATCCCCTGCTGGCCCCGGCTCATTCTCATGCGGTGGAACTTGGAACCGTAGAGCAGCTTCGCAAAAATCCTCGGAATCTGCTGACGGACGATGCCGGGGCCGTTGTCCGTCACCGTGATGCGGAACCGCGTGGCTTGGCTGGCCGGCGGCGGCGCTCCGTTGGTCGCAGCGATCTCCAGCCGCACCGTAACATCGGGCAGAATGCCGGCTTCCTCGCAGGCATCCAATGCGTTGTCGACCGCTTCCTTCACACAGGTCAACAGCGCCTTGCGCGGATTGTCGAAGCCAAGCAGGTGCCGGTTCTTTGTGAAAAACTCCGAGACGGAAATTTCCCGCTGGCGCGCGCCCATTTCGACAGCGGTCACCTGCTGCTCCGGCTTTGCAGCTTTCTTCTGCGCAGGCGATTCAGGCAATGGCTTGGCGGTAGTCGAAGCAGCAGTCGATGGGGGCGTTGAGTGTTTCTTGGTCATTCATCCTCACAGAACCGCACAACTGAAATCGCGCGGCATTGTACACAGAACAGCCGCGTGAAGAAACCCTATGGCCAATTTTCCTATTTGACCCGGACGGCAGTGTTGCGCTTGGGGTTGAATCTTAACCCATTTTATTCATGAGCGCTTCTACGGCAATCGCCGATCCGCTGCTGCGTTCTTCGTCGCTCGTATCTCGTGAAGCGTGAAGCGCAAGGAGGAACGCATACACCCACATCCTTGCCTGCGAGATACGCTTCACGAAGAACGAGCGCTTAAGCCATTTTGCGAAGAACCGCATGAACGATGCAGGCTACTGCGTGACGGCGGGGTCCAGAAGGAAGTGCGCGGGTTCCATTGTCTCCGCAGACCAGACTAACACTTTCCGGTCGAGTGTAGAGACGACCAGATGTTTCCCGTCACCTGTCCAATGCAGATAGTAGGGCATTTTCACCGAGAATGTTTTCTTTCTTTCCTGATCCTCCAGATTCCAGACGGACACCTGTTCTCCGACTCTTGTGGCAGCCCATCGATTCAACGGATCGACGGCCAAAGACGCACCTAGCGCCAACGTTGCGCCCTTCTCGACAACTTCAGTATCTCCATTCGTGAATCTATCCAGGCCGGCGACAGGGCCGTTGCGCCTCGGATCCCAGACCGTGAGGGCAGATGCCATGGGATTCCTGGTGCGGGCTGTCGTGGCCAGATAGGAACGTCTCCATCCAAGGCCCGACCAGTTTTCAGGAAATCCCGCAGGCCTGTCGATCTCGGTCCACGTCTCTATATCCCAGGCAACCTGTCCGGTCTGTGAAGCGGTCAATAGGAATGGACTGCCGTCCAACATGGCCAGCGTGAGCACGGCCTCCGCTTGCGTCGATCGCTTTCTGACACATCCCTTCCCATCGCAGGACTCAGACGCGCTCATATGCAAAAGTTCCTTCACCACCTCGCGCGTATTCAAGTCCACGATCGACACCTTCGGCTGCTCTCCCGCAATGGCCAGCAATCGATTGCCGGGAAGAAATTGCAGCGCATTGATCTGCCCCTGCCGGCTCGAATAGGGTGGGAATTCACGCCATGTCCGGGTGTCCCACAGACGGACCTCTCCCTGAGCGGTGCCCACTGCCAGAATGGTCCCATCAGCACTGAACCCCAACGCACTGGCCGGCGCGGCCAGCTTCAGCCGACGCAAGAGCGTTCCTTTTCCGGGATTCCAGACCTTGAGCAGACCGTCATCACCGGTCGTGACAAGGAGATTAGTTGTTGGAGACGTCGCCATCGTGCGTAACGCCGATGCATGGACAAACGCCGAACCGGCCGATGGAGCAGAGGACCCGGCAGCGTGCGGAGACGGCGGCGGCGCGCGTTTGGCGAGGATTTTCGCTTGCGGTTGGCTGGGGTCCAGAACAAGCTCAGGTGCTCGCGTGCTGACGTCCCAGACAGACACCTTTCCAGCCACCTCGGCATTCCGCCCGCCATTCATCTCCACGAGAATCTTCGACCCATCAGGCGACCATCTGAGCAGCCCGACACCCGGCCCCATGTTGCGGCACTCGTCTCCGCATAGATCCGGCAACATCGTACCGGTCCGCAGATCCCAGATCTGCAGCGTGGAGGGATGTTCCGGCTGCCCGACCAAATGGTCACCGTCATCGGAAATATCGGCCGTATGGAGCTGGATGTTGGACCGCGCGCCCCGTGCCCGATCCACATAGGTGAATTCCGTCAAAGCCAGCAACCTGCCCGATTCAACCTCGAAGACCGGATAACTCCATTGCCCGTTGCCCGCCACAAGCCGGCTGCCGTCGAGTGAAAACACACGAGGCACCAAACGGCCGCGCGCGCCTTCTGCGCTCGTCAACGTAGCCCGCGCGTGAATCGTGCGTTGTTCCGTATCAAGCAGCAGTATCGTATTCCCGATACTCGCCGCCAATATCGGACTGCCCGGCGCAAAGAGCAGATCGTGCGGGTGCCCGTCTTTCATCACCATATCGCGCACGGCCGTGCCCAGAAGGTCATAGAGGAGAATTTTCCGGCCCTGTGTCACCGCCAGTGTCTTTGTGTCGGGCGACGCGGCAGCCGAGAGCACGTCCTTTTCCGCATCAAGCGGAATATGCTTCAGCGGTATCAACTTATCGCCGATATGCCAGACGCTGACCGCCTCATTGCCCTGACGAACGACCATGCGATCCGCCTCGCGCGAATAGGCCAACACGCGCATGGCTTGCTTCCCTTCCGGTGGGATCTTGGCCACAGCCATCTGGCGCTTCCAATCATAGATCGTCACGCCGTTCCCCGCACACAGCACCCAGCCGTCTTGCTTCAAGAATCTGACCTGGTCGCACTGGATTTGCGGAACCTTCCCGGCCAGGGTCTTGGCCTCGATGTCCCAGATAGCGAGATCGCCGGCCGTCTGCACGACGGCCATACGTCCATCTTCTGAAAACTCGGCAGGTACGCGGGGGAGCGCGGCAGCCGAATCGCGCGGCAGCAGCCCTTCGATGATGACTCCTATGAGAACGAGAGTATACAGCATAGGAGAAAACTCCCTGAAACCTCTCATACGCGCTCCTGGCTAGCGCCGTCGCATGTCCGGGACGGCATCGACGAAGTGCTCAATACCCTTTTCGTCGGTCCAACGCTGAACCGCGGCCTTGGTACTTGCCGCATTTCCTTCAAATACCTGCCAAGGACTTGTCGTTGTCGCCTGGGCCTGATTCAGACTGCCACGCATCGAGTGATTGCTGGCATTACGAGACGACTGCGGGGCAGACGTCAAATCCGGCACAGGGTGAATTTCAGCCTGGGGTCGTCCCACCGAAGCCTGACCCTTTGTCGACGTCTTTTTCTGTGGCGCAAATTGAGAAACCGGTGGAGCCGCCTCAACTATAGGCGCCGGCTTCTTTTCAGAAACCGGCGGCGGCGTATCGGTAATGTGGAGATTCCCTTGCGCATCGGTCCATTGATAGAGTCCAGCCGTTCCCACTGCCGGGAACAACACCAGACAGAGCAAGAGGCTGAGTAGGCCATAGACATTCATCTTGATGAAAGTATAGCAGGCGGGATTCGTCACCCCTCCCCAACCCGGCGGGAACGGCAACGGTAACGCGAGCTGACCAGCGCGTATCTCGTGACGCGTATTTCGTATCTCGCAAACAGGATGGAGACGGACTCCTCCCCTCCTGCGCTTCACGAGATACGCTCCACGAGTGACTAAGAGCGGAGCGACTGCTTTTCAGCCCACCAGGTGATGGCAGCGCGCACAGTGACGATTGATGTGGGTGTGTTTGGGTGGGAGGAGCACGCACCTAACCGAGGACGATTAGGTACGACGGAGACCTTGGGAGGATTTTAGGCTTCCCAGTACAAGCTGGTCCTGCACACCGTCCTCACGCTCGATCCCCTTATGAACCATATTCCCTCGGGGCGTTAACTCCCCCCACAAGAGGTACGATAGGCCTGGACCCGAATTCAGTCAAGTAAACTCTTCGTCATGCACAAGGCTATTCCCGGTCCGCATGATTCATGCCATTTGTTGCCCTTTCGACTACGCTCCGGATGGCGAGGCAGTTACTTTTGCAATCCCCCCGTTCCCTTGCAAGTCCCGAACGCTTTCGCTATCGTAGCCCGCAATGGACCTGCCTCGTTCGCGCCAGATTCTCTTTGCCTGCGCGAGCGGTGTCTTATTACCGCTGTGCTTTCCCAACTTTGAATTCGGGTTGCTGGCCTGGGCCGCTCTGATTCCGCTGCATCTGGCCCTCGATCAGTGCTCCCGGCGGCGCGCCTTTTGGATCGGATGGCTGACCGGCCTTATCGGATTTACCGGCATCATGGAATGGGTCGTCACGGCCATGACGACCTACGGCAAGGTTCCCCTCCCCGTCAGCTACGCCATCCTCCTGCTGCTGACCGCCTATCTCGGACTCTATGTCGGGTTCTACAGTCTGGCCGTCGTCTGGCTGCGGGAGCTGATCCCGCGCTATGGGATTTTCTTCGCCCCCTGCATCTGGGTCACGCTTGAGCTGGTCCGCACCTATGCTCTCTCGGGCCTTCCCTGGTGCCTTCTTGGCTATTCGCAATACCAGAATTTGGATCTGATTCAGATTGCGGATCACACAGGGGTCTATGGCGTCTCCTTCCTGATCGTACTGGTCAACCTGGCGATTGCCGAACTGATCTTATGGTTGATGCCCTTCTTTCGTGGTTTTCACCCGGTCAAGCTCCCATGGGAGTTGCTCACGACCACGGCAGTCCTCATGGTGCTGTCATGGCTCTATAGCTCTTCCGTGCTGATGGAGGGAAACCCCGCACAGTCAAAATTCTCCGTTACCGTGGGAGTCGTGCAACCCAACATCGACCAGGCCGTGAAATGGGATGCCGAGTACCGCGATGAGACCATGCAGCGATTCGAGCGGCTGACCGCCAAGCTGGGCATCGGCACAGACCTGGTCGTCTGGCCGGAAGCGGCAACGCCGTTCGTCCTGGAACGGGAGCAGGACTACCAATTGAAGCTCATTGAGTGGGCGGCCCGCGCACAAGCGCCGATCCTGACTGGAAGCCCGGCGTTACGATTCTATCCGGACCGTAGACCCTATCTCTTGAACAGCGCCTATCTGTTGGGGACAGACGGCACCCTGCTCGGCCGGTACGACAAGCACCATCTGGTGCCGTTCGGAGAATATATTCCACTGAAATCATCGCTGCTGTTCTTTCTCGACAAGTTGGTGGAAGGGATCGGCGATTTCGAAGCAGGGCCGGGTCCGACGATTTTGTCGTTTACACCCAAGTCGTTGCGCGGCGGCAGTCCGGCCGGCTCGCGGCCCGTGAAGTTCGGCGTGGCCATTTGCTATGAAGTGATCTTCCCTGACCTGGTCCGGCGATTTGCGGACAACGGCGCGGAGTTTCTTGTCACCATCACCAATGACGGCTGGTTCGGGCCATCGTCGGCGCCTGCGCAACATTTTTCCATGGTCGTCTTCCGTTCAGTGGAAAACCATCTGGCCTTCGCGCGTTCCGCCAACACCGGAATTTCAGGCTTCATCGATCCGTACGGCCGCATCCTGGATGCGACGCCCCTGTTCACGGAACATGCGCTGAAAGCCGCAATCCCGCTCAGGAACTCCCGCACTTTTTATAGCTACTACGGAGATGTGTTTGCCTACGGCTGTGCTATAATCTGCGCGTTTCTGTGCCTGTACGGTTACTTCCGCACGGAGGAACCCGCCCCCGGCACAACCGCTATCGAGCCCGCGTAACGGGAGGAAGATCGTTCAATGTTGTTTGATTACGTGCAAGTCCGTGTCCGCGCCATCGGAGAGCAAGTCTCCGAGTTACGGGGGCATCTTTGACCTCGCCCGCATGACCGCCGACCTGGAAGAGCTGGAAGCCCAGATGGGGCAGCCCAATTTTTGGAGCGATGCCCGCGCCGCCGCCGCTGTCAGCCGAAAGAAAGCGACAATCGAGCGCGAACTGGCAACATGGCGCGACGTCGAATCCAAGCTGGGTGATCTGAACGCCCTCCTGGAACTGGCGACCGAAAGCGGCGATGCCGCGCTCGAACAAGAGCTGACGGCGGAGCTGAACCGGCTGGAGCCCCGCCTTGCAGCGTTGCGTGTGGAAATGCTGTTGTCGGGCGAGCTGGATCCGAACAACGCGATTCTCGAAGTTCATCCGGGCGCCGGCGGGACAGAATCCCAGGACTGGGCGCAAATGCTGCTGCGCATGTATGTGCGGTGGGCGGAAACCAAAAAGTTCAAGGTCGAGACCTTGGATCTGCTGGCCGGTGACGAAGCCGGCGTCAAGAGCGCGACCCTCTCGATTACCGGCCCCTATGCCTACGGGTATTTAAAGGCAGAGGCCGGTGTCCACCGCCTGGTGCGCATCTCCCCGTTCGACTCCAACAAACGGCGGCATACCTCATTCGCCTCGGTATTCGTCTATCCGGAGTTGAGTGAAGACATCGACGTCGCGATCGAGGATAAAGACCTGAGAATCGACACATTCCGCGCGGGCGGCGCCGGCGGCCAAAACGTCAACAAGGTCGAAACAGCGATCCGTATCACGCACCTGCCGACCGGCATCGTCGTGCAATGCCAGAACGAGCGCTCGCAGCTGCAGAACAGAAACGGGGCGATGAAAATTTTGAAGGCGCGTCTGTTCGAACGGGAGCAGCAGAAGAAAGAAGCGGAATTCAACGCGATCGTCGGAGAGAAGAAAGACATCGCGTGGGGCAGTCAGATCCGGTCCTATGTGTTCCAGCCCTATCAGATGGTGAAAGACCACCGGACCGCCCACGAAACCGGCGATGTCTCCTCCGTCATGGACGGCGAGATCGACGGATTTATCGAGGCCTATTTGAAGAGGAAGCTTGTCAAAGGAAGCGTCCCGGCACAAGCCGTCGGCGGACCGGACGATGATCTGTAAAAATTCTTTATCTGGTGCTTGATCTATCCGGTTGAGACCAGCAGAACAGACCAGATGAACCAGACAAACCAAATAGACCAAACAAACCAATTATGGATGAACTGAACGAACAGCGGCAACAACGGATCAAGAAGCTCGATCACCTCCGCCAGGCGGGCGTGGCTCCGTACGGAGCGCGTTTCGAAGTCAAAGACCGGGCCGGCCTGCTCATCAAGCTGCACGGCGAGAAAACCAAAGAGGTCTTGGAGCAGGAGAAGATTCCCTGCACTATCGCAGGCCGCGTGGTGGCCCTCCGCCGTTTTGGAAAGGCCGGCTTTGCCGTGCTGCAAGACGGATCAGACCGCCTGCAAGTCTACCTCAAGAAGGATCTGCTCTCCGAGCAGGCCTACACCGTCACGGAACAGCTCGATCTCGGAGACTGGATCGGCGTGACCGGGGTACTCTTTCGCACCAAGACAAATGAATTTACAGTCGAAGTACATCAATTAACGTTTCTCAGCAAAGCGCTCCGTCCCCTCCCGGAAAAGTGGCACGGGTTAACAGATGTCGAGACCCGCTATCGCCAGCGCTACGTTGACCTCATTGCCAACCCCGAGGTCCATCAGATCTTCGCGACCAGAAGCAGGATCATCGCCGGCATCCGGGCCTTTCTGATCGAACGGGGATTCCTGGAAGTCGAGACGCCGATGATGCATCCGATTCCTGGCGGCGCGGCAGCCAAGCCGTTTGTCACGCATCACAATGCGCTTGGCGTCGACTTATATTTGCGCATCGCGCCGGAGCTGTACTTGAAGCGCCTAATCGTCGGCGGATTTCCACGGGTGTTCGAGATCAACCGGAACTTTCGGAACGAGGGTATCTCGACGATTCATAATCCCGAATTCACGATGCTGGAGTTTTACGTCTCCTACGCGGACTACCATGACCTGATCGTACTGACCGAAGAAATGGTCTCCTCGCTTGCCCGGCAGATTCTCGGCAAGACCGTCATCGACTATCAGGGCCGGCAGATCACGCTGACCCCCCCGTGGAGGCGCTGGTCGTACCATCAGTCGATCATCGAAGTGAACAAGCTCGATCCCGCCGTCCTGAGCGATCGCACCCAGGCGCTGGCCGCAGCCCGGCGCCTCAACGTACCGGTCGATTCAGATGATTCGCTTTTCAATATCGTGAATGCCATTTTCGAGGAAACCGTCGAGCCCAATCTCCAGCAGCCTACGTTTATCACGGACTACCCCATCGAAATTTCGCCGCTGGCCAGACGCAAAGACTCGGACCCCTCGCTCACCGACCGGTTCGAGCTCTACATCGCAGGCAGGGAAATCGCCAATGCGTTCTCCGAGTTGAACGACCCTTTGGATCAGCGAGAGCGATTCGAGGGCCAGGCGGCCCAGCGGGAGGCAGGGGATGAAGAAGCCCATCTCGTCGACGAGGACTTTCTCCGCGCGCTTGAGTTCGGTATGCCCCCGACAGCCGGTGAAGGCATCGGCATCGATCGCCTGATCATGCTCTTCACCGATCAGGCCTCTATTCGCGATGTGGTGCTCTTCCCTCAATTAAGGCCTGAGAAATAGCGATGGCCCTCCCCTATGAGATTTTCGTCGGGCTCCGGTACCTGCGCGCCAAGCGCCGCAATCGGACCATTTCGCTCAATACATTTGTTTCCATCGCCGGCATCACGCTGGGCGTGGCGGCGCTGATCGGCACCGTCGGCATCATGACCGGCTTCAAGGAAGATATTCAGGCCAAGATTCTCGGGACCACGGCCCATATCATCGTGCAGGAGCGGATGAAGGAAAACATGACGGAGTACGATCCGCTCGTAGAGAAAATACGAACGGTCCCGGAAGTCGTCGCCGCAACGCCCTTCGTGCTCCGCCAGGTCCTCCTCACCACGCAGTCCGGCGTGCAAGGCATTGTGTTGCGCGGCATCGACCCGGAGCGCGAATCCCAGGTCACCGAATTGGCCAAGAACATGGCGACGGGACAACTGGCCGATCTGCTCACACCCGTCAAGGTACGCCAGGCTCCGGTTGACGACCCGCAAGGCGAGGCGCAGATGGTCGAAAAGCCCGGCATTATTCTCGGCAGAGAACTGGCGGGCCGGCTGGGCGTCTTTACCGGCGATATCATTAACGTCGTGTCTCCCGTCGGGCCGATCAGCGCGATGGGCATGGTGCCGAAGATTCGCACCTTCGCCGTCGTAGGCCTCTTTCATTCCGGCATGTACGAATACGACTCCTCGCTGGCTTATATCGAACTCGGCGAAGCGCAGAAATTCTTCAACATGGGAGACAGCGTGTCCGGCATCGAGGTGAAGGTGACGGACGTGTTCCGCGCCGACGAGATCGCCCGCAACATCGAACACGAGCTGGGCTTCAGCCACGGCGCCAGAGATTGGATGCAGATGAACCGCAATCTCTTCTCGGCTCTGAAGCTGGAAAAAACGATGATGTTTCTGCTGCTCGTCCTGATTACGATCGTGGCCTCGTTCAACATCGTGAGCACACTCACGATGATCGTCACGGAAAAGCAGAAAGAAATCGCCATCCTCAAGGCGATGGGCGCGACCAGGCGCAGCATCCGCCGTATCTTCATGCTGAACGGGTTGATCATCGGGTTTTCCGGAACGGCCATCGGCATCCCGCTGGGCTATGCGTTTCTGTGGCTGATCGAACGGTTTTGGACGTTCGACGCGAGCGTCTACTACATTTCGAAAATTCCCGTTCATGTGCTGGCCGAAGACGTCCTGCTCGTGGCCGGCTCGGCCATCCTGATCAGTTTTATCGCGACCGTATACCCTGCGAACCAGGCGGCCAAGCTGGAACCGGTCGCAGCATTACGCTATGAATGACCGATGCCGGTTGACGATGCCCCTATGATCAAAGTCACGGATCTTCACAAGTCCTTTTCCATGGGGTCCTATGAGCTGCCGGTCCTCAAGGGAATCAACCTTGAGATCAAGCGCGGCGAACTGATCGCGATAGTCGGGGCCTCGGGAGCCGGGAAAAGCACCCTGCTCCATATCATCGGCACACTCGACAAGCCCAGTCGCGGCACGGTAACCATCGATGGCCAGGATTTATTCCAACTGACGGAGACGCAGCAGGCTGATTTTCGCAATCGGCGCATCGGCTTTGTGTTCCAGTTTCATCACCTGCTGCCGGAATTCACGGCCCTGGAGAACGCCGGCATGCCGGCCCTGGTCCAGAGGCGGGATCCCGCCTCTGTCGAAGCCGAAGCAACCGCGATGCTCACCGAAGTAGGATTGGGGGCGCGCCTGCAGCACAAGCCTGGTGAGCTGTCCGGCGGCGAACAACAGCGTGTCGCGATGGCGCGGGCATTAATGCAGAAACCGGATCTCGTATTGGCCGATGAACCGACGGGCAATCTGGACACCCATAGCGGAGACGCCTTGTTCGGACTGATGCGGGACTTGAATAAAGCCCGTGGAACCACCTTCATTATCGTGACACATAACGACAAGTTGTCCGCCCAGGCCGACCGCATCGTTTACATGCAGGATGGCATGATCGTCTAACAGCATGCTGAAACAATTCGCCAGCTGTGTTCTCGCATCCTACTAATTGTTGACCGATCGCGCCTCACAGGGCATGCTGATGTTGAGTTAAAACGCAAACCGCTGCTGATAGGGTCCGCATGCACGGTGTCCTTCGACATATTCTCCTGACAGCCGTCCTGGCCGGTCTTGCGGCGCAGGCCACGGCTGCGGAATTCGTCACGGTCGGACCACGCGCGACCGGTATGGGAGGCGCCGGCGTGGCAGTAACCACGGATGCGCTCGCCACCTATTGGAACCCGGCCGGCCTGGCGATGACTCAGACCGTGGATATTCGGATCCAGGGCGGCGGGCAAGCGATCGATCGCCGCGGGTTTGGCGAGGCCATTCGCGATCTGGAGGACTTCACCTCCAGCGATCCGAACGCTGCCGCGAGAGCTCAAGATATTGCCACTCGCCTCAATCAGCCAGGCGCCAACCTGTCGGTGAACGGATCCGCCGGTCTCTACATCAAAGGACATTTCGGCGAGCATGCGTTCGGGTTAAACGTATCGGATGTGGCGACCGGCGGGGGATATATCAGTACGCCGTTGAGTGTGACCGCCGGCCCGTCCGTAGCCGGGACGATGACGTTACTCGGCTTGGAAGCCAGGCAAGCGTCACTTTCCTATGCCTATGCCTTTGCCGACAAGACGTTCTCAATCGGCGTCACGGGGAAAATTATCCAGGGCGCGGCCTATTCCGGTACCGTTGCGCTTCAAGGCGGCAACGGCGTCACCATTAGCAATCAATTCGGCAAGCCGACGATCTCCACGACCTATGGCATCGACGTAGGTGCCATTTACAAGCCCACATCATGGATCAGGTTCGGCGTCGTGGCGAAAGACATCAACAAACCGGTGCTGGATAATTCCGGTGGAGGCGAGATCAAGCTGGATCCTCAAGTCCGAGCCGGCATGGCCATCAATCCTTATTCGACGCTGACCCTCACGGCCGATGTCGATATCACTGCAAACAGGACCATATTACCGGACGTCAAGAGCCAACTCTTGAGTTTGGGCGCGGAACAGACATTGCTCTCCGAGTTTCTTTCCCTTCGGATCGGCACATTCAAAAACATGAAGGACGCCGCAACTCCATTCATTCCCACGGCGGGATTGGGCCTGCGTATTTTCTTCTTTCGCGCCGATGTCGGCGGAGGGTATGATTTTCGTGAGCAGGGAGCCTTGGTGTCCGGCTCCATCTCCGCAACGTTCTAACGTGGTATATTGACGGTATGTCACAGCTGTCACACATCAGACTCGGTGCGGTACTCACCGGCGCCCTGTTACTGGCCGGATGCGGCGGGTTGCAGGAAGTGTGGGAAGGCCCGGGCGCCAAGATATTCCACCCCCAGGCCATCGCCGTATTGCCTCCGATGTCCAGCCAATACGACAGTGCCCGCGAGGATATTCAGGAAGTGCTGGCGATTGCGCTCCGGAGAATGGGGCACATCGAACGAGTCATGCCCCCCGAGAGCGTGACGGATATTTTTCAGGGGTCGAAGGAGGCCTTCGACTCGCTCGTATTCTACTTCTCCCGGCTGGAAATGACCGGACAATCGGACAAAGAGTCGGCCATCACACTCGGCAAAGCGCTCAATGTGGATTCATTCTTAGTGGTGCGGGTCAATTCGTGGGAGTACATCCGCAAGGAAGGCGACAACGTGGGCCGCGTGGGCTTAAGCGTTCGTCTCATCGATGCCACTACCGGAACCACGGTCTGGAAAGCGCGCCATGAACGGTCCAGCAGCTATATGTTTTTCAGGCCGAATCTCAAGGACATTGCGAAGGAACTCGCCCTCGAGATGACGTCCTATATGCCTCCCCAAGTAAAGCGCTGATCGCACCCCACCCACACGAGACAGGAAACGACCGTTCGCCAGACTGTTACAGGATCACATCAGCTGCTGTCTCCAACAACTCTGCCTTGAACGTACCCGACCCTTCTTGAGATATCCGTCAACCCAGGGCGGACTCAACCTCACCCACATTACCCAGGGCGACTCTCGCCTGTCAGTTCTTCGCAGCTTAAAAACGCTTAGCAGGCTGCGGAAAAACTCGGTTTATTTATAAAGTGCCGGTGAAGCCTTGCGTATGGCACTGATGTCACAATAGCCACAGGATGCTCAAAAAGGCCGCTGGTCTCACCCGCCCAACCCCGGCGCGCCGAGCGCTCCGTTCCACGGGCAAGGCCGCAGCGAGTGAAGTGGCGAGGAGGTACATACCAAGCTTCGCTTGACCCGCTCGCTTCAATCAGATGCGAGCGGATAGGTCCTTGCTTCCGCTGGGCCCATGACGTTGAGCCTCTGAGCGATGCGAGAACACCGCTGGGGGACTTTTTCAGCATCCTGTTAGACGCCCGCGGTGATTGACGCATAATCAATGCGCATCATCTAAGCGGGTCTTTCCGCGGAACTGAAAATAGAGATAGATCTGATAGGCCAGAATAAGCAGAAACCCACCCGCAAACCAGACGATCCCTGAGGCTAATCCATAGGAATCAGTGGCTGCATTAAACACGGTGAGACTGAATGCCAAATCAGTTGTTGAGACCAAAATGTACGGGTACATGCCAAACATCACGCTGACGAGCATCAGAAAAATAAAGATACAGGACGCAAGAAATGCAGAGATATCCCGCCGGCAAAGCCGGAAATATAGACTGTACCCTAGCACAATGACTCCGATCACCGGCGCAAGATACACCACGGGATGACGGGAAAAGTTGAGACTCAAGTTTGGTTGAACCATGGGCACGGCCATCACGGTCAACGCCGTGCACCCGACCGACGCCCACCCCAGGATCCATGCGATGGAGACGGCCCGTTGATACAAGACACCTTCAGTTTTCACAACGAGGTAATTCGCTCCATGGAATGCCAGGATCACCACACTCGTCAGCCCAAACAGTATGGTAAACCAATCGAGAATCCCCGGATCCGACCCGGGCCGAAAATCCGTCCAGAACGGAACGAAGAAATACCCCTCTCGATTGAGAGGCACCCCTCGAATTAAATTGCCCAATGCCGTACCAAAGACCATCGCCAGGAGCACGCTGGAGGTGGTAAAGGCTGTATCCCACGCCTGCTTCCACAACACATGATCGACTTGTGCCCGCAACTCCAACGCCAAGCCGCGAAAGATCAGTAGCCATAACACTAAGATTAACGCTAGATAGAACCCACTAAACCCGGCCGCGTAGGCCTTGGGATAAGCGAAGAACAGCACGGCAGCGGCAGCGATCAACCACACCTCGTTGGCATTCCATACTGGGCCGATGGAGGTGAGCGCCGTTCGCCGCTCCGTTTCAGTCCGAGCCACAAACGGATAGACCATGCCGACGCCGAAATCAAAGCCATCCAAGACCACATACATGGCCAGCATCACGGTGAGAATGATAAACCACGCCGTTTCCATTACAGGCTTGTTCCATGATGAGCGCGCATCTCCGATGCGCCGGACGAGCCGGGTCCCTGTCGAATGACTTTGCTCACAAGCAAGACGAACAGCAATCCAAGCAGCAGATACAACCCCAGGAATCCGATTAACGTAAAGAGCGCATTCCCCGAATGCACGAGCGGCGAGGTGCCGTGCGATGTCCGCAACAACCCATACACCAGCCAGGGTTGCCGTCCCAGCTCGGCAGTCATCCACCCGGCAGACGTGGCAATGTACGGGAATGGGGCGCAAAGCATCAGCCACCACAGCAGCCATTTCATGTTAAACAGCCGGCCCCGCCACAGTGAAAGGAGTGCCGCGCCAAAGAGAAGCGCAAAAATCGTCCCCAATCCCGCCATGACGTGATACGCGTAGTAGAGGAGCGGAAGATTATCCGGCCACTCATCACGAGGAAACGCATCGAGCCCCTGTACCTTGGCATAGAGATCGTTGTACACGAGAAAACTGAGCACGCCTGGAATTTCAATCGGGTTATCAATGGTCATCGTTTCAAGATTCGGTTGTCCAACCAGATAGAGACCGGCCTTTCGCTCCGTTCTGAAAAGTCCCTCAAACGCCGCCCCCTTGATGGGCTGATATTTGAATACCTGATCGGCGTTGCCGTGCCCGGTCGGGAAGATCATCAGTCCGGACGCAATCGCACCCGCGACAACGCCGGTGCAGAGAAACGTCCTGGCATGAGACAGGTATTGCCTGGATAGCAAGTAATACGCCCCCACCGCAGCAACCACAGAAGACGCCGTAACGACTGTCGCCGTCATATTGTGCGCAAATTGCCAGAAGAGCCACGGATTCGTCAGCAGCCCGCTCAGGCTGGTCACGAACACCCGGCCGTCCTCTCCCACTTGATAGGCGACAGGGTGCTGCATCCAGGCATTCGTGGCCAGGATGAAATAACCCGACAACCACGTGCCGAGAAAGAGCATGAGGGTGGCAAACCATTGCACCCGGCGACTGAATCGTTTCCGGAACAGCAATATCCCGAGAAACGAGGACTCCAGAAAAAATGCGAAGGTCCCTTCCATCGCCAATGTTTGCCCGATGACACCACCCGCATAGTTGGAAAACCGCGCCCAGTTGGTCCCAAACTGAAATTCGAGCGGAATCCCCGTCACGACGCCGAAGCCGAAATTGATGGCAAACACCTTCGTCCAAAAATCCGCGACTTCCTCGTAATGGTCATCACCGGTAAGTAGCACCCGACTGCGCAAGTAGAGCAGCAGCAAGGCTAGTCCCATCGTCAGCTGCGGGAAGAGATAGTGGAAGGTGGCAGTAAAGGCGAATTGAAGACGATCGTAGAGGAGCGCGCTGTCCATAATTAATTCAAGGAGCTGGAGTAGCTCTGGGGATGCCGTTGATGTGGTGGCCTCATGAACTGACAAACACCGTGCTGTGACTCCCCTGCCGATGTCTTCGGGTCTGAGATGATGACCTCATGCACGTTCCGCCTCGCTGTAACACAGCAAAGACGAGTACGTTCCCCACTGCACCGCGGCTCATGATTCGCGACCTAACTATATCGGCAATTTTGCGGTTGGGCTTAAGTACACAGGCAAGAACACAGCGGTAGGTTTCTATAGCTCCGAGCAGATTTTGCATTAAGAACATCGAGGCCGCCTTACTCGAATCCCTCCCTCATCTCTCTGTAAAACAGTGCGTGCAGAATGGGCATCATGCTAGTCTCATACCGGCGCTCATCCTTTTATAGGTGGAGGTCTTTATGATGCCTGTCCTCATGACGTTCCAACGTGCCGTATGGCTTCCGTTCCTGCTGATCCTGGCGACGGGCTGTGCCCAATCTTCAGCGTCAGGGCCTGCCGCACAGGAATATCTCGGGTGTGGGATCGTGTCCGGGACCTTGGGCGCACAACAGCGCGCTACTCAGTCGTCCGGGGAACCGGCCGCTCTATCAGTGATTGGCCAAGTGCAGGCTTTGGAAGGGGCCGCGTATCTGATCCGAGACGCACAAGGAAAGGACATCCGTATTCCGCATGATCAGAATACCAGGATCGACCGACCAGCCCACGTGGGCGACCGCATTCAATGCTGGCTCGATCACCGTGGCCGCGCCGTGGAAATCCGCAGCCTCGATGAAAATGGGCAATAGCACCCCGCAATTTTGGATGAACAGCTAGTCCGCGCTCCCCATCTTGCCCACATTGCTTTTCAGATATCGACTGCGAGATTGAATGTCTCGGAGGGCAGGGAAAGACTCCTGGAAATTTTATGCTTGCCAGGATGGCTGCCGGGCAGCGCAAGATCGGCACGGACGAGTCTGAGGTTGCCCGTGAAGGGATCGTCTTTCCCGTCGCCTCCTGACTGCGCCCACGCCGTTGACGCTCCTCCCAGAAGCACGGCCACAAGCGCGGCGTGGGCGCACACCGTCATAAAACGCCAGACGCCGACCTTCGCCAAGCGCTGCCCTGTTCCCATAGACTTTAAGTTAATTGTCATGCTGGACCCCATTCATTCGGGCTATAAAAGACTACGGTACCGTTGTCTCTAACTTTTTCATGTGTCCTGGGTTGCGACATGTAATTTAAAGTCCAATTTGACGCCTGCGTCCTGAACTATACCCCTCGCACGAGAAAAGAACTTTTCTGCATGGGTGCTCAATTGGTATTTTCCTATTACCTCGATCCGAACTTTCTTGCCTTGTGAAACCGGGTATGACTTCAAGATTTCGCCACTTTCGACAAATCCCAAATATGCGTTTATTTTTTCTTGCAATAACAACATATGCTCATGCTCAGTCTCAGGCTCATCCTTATTCCAAGGTAGGTGATCGGCTATGGTCATAACCACTTCTCCAGTTGATTTATCGACACTGATAGCATCAACTGTGTTGACTTGTTCAATAGACATAATGTGTACGCTGAAAACTCAAGACTTTGGTCGAACGATTTCTACCTTTGTTGGGGGAATACTAGTGCCTCCTGGAAAACCAGACTTTCCTTTCCCCGCGACAGTTCCTCCTTTCCGCTCAATCTCTGGGAAAGCTGCTTTTTGGCTCTTGGTGAGAGGAACTGTCGCTGAGGATTTACATTCTATGCACTTAATCGATCCACCTGAGTCTCAGGTTGCCTCTCCGCATCATGGCCTCGCTCCGAAACCGTTAGAAGATATGCTCCGCTTCACCATGGGTCTCGTGTGTCACGCACCCAAGCCCGTGCAGTCACCGTGATTCGCTACGATCTGCGCCTACTGTCACAGCCGACGCAGGCTAGCTGAGTAAATATTCCTACCCCTTTTAAATTTTTTCATATTCATGTTGCAGGGGAACTTGTGCTCTCCAAGACGAGCCCGCCAATTGCGGCGCCACCCCCACGCCACCAGCTAACATCGAATGGTCGCGCCGGATCATACCGATGAGGCGGAATACACGTTACGGCACATGACATAGTCCCACCCTGAAGAAGCACCCTAAGATCATCGCCTTCATGACGAGGGGAAACAACGGCAAGAGAATATGTCTCGGCTTTGACGCGAACAGGCATAAGAAACTCCACCAGTATCAATTGATCTGCTGTATCGATCATTCGGACCACCGCGGATGGGAGTTCGTGGATTGCGTTGGGATCATTAGGCAGATCGATGCCTATGATACGCACCCGCCGTCCAATAAGTTGCGCGAGATCCATCATTCGTCCACCTGAATAACCTCTACCAAAGTGTCACCGATAGCCCCGTCGCGAACAAGAGACACCTCACATGGACATGAATTCTCACCCAATTCCCTACATATCAAGATCATGTGGCCAAGTACGATTTGAACCAGTCGTCACCCCATTCTTCATACGGGTACTCCCGCACAATGTCTCGTTCAGGAACGACCGCCAAGATTTCCTCTCGGGTTGGGAAGACCATTCGAACTCCCGATGTGAATCGGTTTATTTTATCTTCGATGAACTGTTCAACGTCTCGAAATGGTCGCGCACACGTGATACCGCAATGGGGACACATCAAAAACAGAGCCCCATCAACGTGACTTTTAGCGAAAAACATCGCACCAAGCCAAAGACAGACCGGGCAATCCCCTGCGGAATATAACGTCACAGGGCTAGACATAGAACATCGTCCTCATCAAGGGATGAATAACTCTGACTCATTGGATAGCTTACCAGCGATAAATGCTTTCGAGAGGACAGTCACTGAATCGCTATACATCTGGAACGCAATGCTCTCGATTTGGCAGGCATCATCATAGATGACTGACATTTTGATATTGTCGCCGATATACGCATCAATCCCAAGATAGCTTTCCAAAAACCTTAACTTCAGTGCACTAATCAGAAACTCTTTAGCAACAACAGTAATCCGCTTCTGAGTTTGGAACTCCCAACCATCCTCACCCAATATCTTGTTTGCACCTATGGGGACAATGAATGCTGCTCGATATGTGCTCTTCATACCGCTACTCCAGACTGGCCAGCGTTTTCTCGGATTCTCTAGAGGAACAGATCCTTTCTCGATGCCTCAAAATTATTCATGAGGACGTCATGCCCCGACTTACGACGGATCTCCCATTCCGTTCTTGTCAGAGGCGTTACCAAGAAAAAGAAGGTCTGTTTGCCATCAATCTCATGGTGATCTGGCACTCTCGAACACTCAGAGGAGGTTGCGGTTCTCAGCAAGATGACAGCGAATGGCATTTCATAACCTTGCAGCACTTGATCCGGTGTCACAACTACTTCGCCGAGCCGTAGATTGTGAGCAGACTCCCGCTCATAGTCCTCAAGATTTGCGAGAAGGCGAGCTGTTTCCGTTGCATTGATTCGGGTGAGCGCAAGAAACACACTATGAGAGTAGCTGGGAAGAGTGAAGACTATCCGAGCTTTTTCTACGGTCTTAATTGCGGCATGGGCAACATGGTACTTACCCGCAAATTGCCCTGACAAAGAAAACTCTGAGCTGCTGCCGGTTTCGTTGACACCACCCTA
>LVWT01000051.1:0-34664 GCA_002083405.1 Nitrospira sp. SG-bin2
TTGACCCAGCGGAGGCGGGCGATCCGATCGGAACCGACGGCGAAGACGCTTGTCAGTTCCCCGCGCTCGACGACGGCAGTCTCAGGCACGAGGGTGGTCCTGGTCGTACCCTTGTCCAATTGAAACCGTCCAAACATGCCGGTTTTCAATCCCTGCACCGGGGGCAGGTCCACTTTCACCGTGAAGGTGTGCGTGTGAGGATCGCCGGCGGGGAGAATTTGCCCGACGATCCCGGCCAGCGCCCGCCCTTGCAACGCGTCGATAGTCACGGGAATCTTGTCTCCGCGGGAGACCGATTTCAAATCTCCTTCCGCCACGGTCGCTTCAAGCCGCAGCTGCCGGGGATTTTCCATTTTCAACAGGGGCTGCCCCGGCGAAGCCAATTCTCCCGCCTCGACTTTCTTCTCGGTAATCACGCCGTCGAAGGGCGCCCTCACAACGGTATAGCTGAGCTGGGCCAACACCGCTTTGTGATTCGCCTCCGCAACTTTGTAGGTCCTGGTCGCGTTTTCCATTTCCTGCTTCGACACAGCGTCCTGGGCATGCAGGGTCTTCATGCGGTCGAGGTGCGCCTCGGCATTCTCGACTTCCGCTGCGGTGCGGGCCATCTCCGCCTGCACGTCGCGGTTGTCCAGCTGAATGAGGGTCTGCCCCTTCACCACCTGCGTGCCTTCCCGGACGAGCAGTTGATCGATGGTTCCTTGGATACGGCTCGAGAGAACGGCTTGGAAGATAGGCATGACCTGCCCGGTGACTTCGACACGGATGGGCGCCTCGACGGTCCGGATTTCGATGATCGCAGCTTGGATCGTCGTCTGCGGAGCAGCCGACAGGACGGACGCGGGCGGTTCGTCTTTCGAACCGCACCCCGCCGCCACCAGCAACGCCGCCATGAGCCATCGTTCCATGTATCTTGTCCTCGCCGGTCCGGGATGTTCTTCCAATCTCCGCGGAAGGTCAATCCCGGGGCCGGAATATATCGGTCGACGTGAACGGGGCGAACAACCGGACTGATCGGCCGGTTCGATCATCCTTCCATGGCCGCTCGAGCATGATCCTCGCAACTCACGTCGGATCGCCTCTCTGCGCACGGCTCATCTTCCCATTGCCCACGTTTGGCTCCTAACTGCAGCAAGAGACATTCCGCCGTCGCGAGCAATTCTTCGAGCCGGTGATCCGGCTTGGCGCCATAGTGTGCCCGGTCGAAGATAGGAATCTGCAGACAGACCTCGGCCCGGTACCGGCGCTCCGGAGAATACATGACGCGATGCATCGGAGGGTCCGGGTATCGGCAGGGTTTCAGAAGATCCAACGATTGAAAGAACACGCGACAGAGACGGTGGAGTTCCCCCACCAGCTCATGAAGCTCAGGGTCTTCCCCGATCGGTACATGACTGGCATCCTGAAAGGCGGCATAGAGATTGAGTTGAAAACCGATTTGGATGATGCAGTCCGACCCATCTTGCACATAGAACGGAGCGTGATCGAAGCAGACTTTCCGCGCGACGACCATGTCCCGCAATGCCTGCTCGCCGGCGAAGGCTCCATCGAGAACCAACGGAATGGACATGGCCATCTCCTGATCATCAAGCATGAGTGTAGATTGACTGCAGGATGGTCAAAACGTCCTCTCTTCTCACCCACCCACCCCGGCGCACCGAGAAGCGCCGTTGCCACAGGCAGGGCCGCAGCGAGCAAAGAGGCGAGTCGTACTCTGTTCGGTACGTTGAGCCTCTATGCGATGCGAGAACGACGCTGGAGGGCGTTTTCACCGTCCTGCTACTCCTGCACACCGAGCCTTCGCAACAGCGCCATCATCGGACACCAGCCGGTAAAGGCCGATTGGATGAGATTCACCGCCACAAAAGCGGCGAAGTAGTTCCAATAGGGGTGAACCGTGGCGCCAAGAACGACCGACAGGAGCACAAAGACTCCCGCAATCAACCGCAACCGCTCATTGAGTCTCATGTCGCCCTCCTTTCCTCTTTGCCTGTGTGAGACACAGCATGGACAAAGGATTCAGGGCAACGAATACCCGCTTAGCCAGCCTGTTCACGCTTGCCGATCCCCATCGCCTGGAGGACCGCCTTCTCGAAGAAAGGTTCGCTGACACCCCGCTTCATTTTCATCAGAAAGTATTTTTCGAGGGCAATCTTGGCCAGGTGCACCCATTTCCCCTTTCTGGCCCATGTCACATTGCGCGGGGCCATCTGCGGCAGCGCGACAAAGGCCATCCCGGTGTCGCCCATATCGGCCAGGCAGATGGCATTCCAGGTTGCCGTTTCTTTCTTTTGATTATTCTCGATGTCCGCGTTGATGTTGTGGACCGCGGCAGACACCATCGACTCGATCATATAGCCGGTCTTGGGCGCGCCGGTCGGGACCGGCGTCTGCTCAACCGGCGGGATCGCGACGCACACCCCGACCGCATAGATGTTCTTGTACTTGGGATTCATCTGGTAGGCATCGATGTTGACGAATCCTTTGGGATTGCAGAGACCCGACGTTCCCGCTACCGCATCCACGCCGGCAAATGGCGGGATGATCATCGAATAGCGGAACGGCACTTCCTGTCCATCTTCCAGAATCATCTTCCCCGGCTGCACATCCTTGATCGCGGCGTTACAGATCGGCTTGATCGAATGCTCGGCGAATTCATCTTCCATCAGCCGCCGCGACTTGCCGACCCCGGCGAGCCCCATATGGCCGATATAGGGTTCCGGCGTAGCAAAGTAGATCGGTACTTTCCTTCGAAGCTTCTTCTTCCGAAGATCCGCGTCTATGATAAACGCCATCTCGTACGCCGGTCCGAAACAGGACGCTCCTTGGGCGGCGCCGACCACGATGGGGCCAGGGTCTTTGAGAAAACTCTGATAAGCGCCCCAGGCCTGTTCGGCATGATCGACGTTACACACCGATTGTGTATAGCCGCTGGGGCCAAGCCCAGGCACCGCGCCGAAATTCAGCTTCGGGCCTGTAGCGATGATGAGGTAGTCGTAGGGCACTTCGCCTTTCGATGTGACCACCCGGTTCTGTTCCGGCTCGATCCGATCCGCCGCCGCATGGATGAACTCGATGCCTTTCTTCTCCAACACCGGCCCCAATGCGAAGCTGATATCCTTCCGTGTGCGCCATCCCACCGCCACCCAGGGATTCGACGGCACGAAGTGGAACGAGTCCACATTCGAGATCACCGTGACCTTATGCTGCTTGTCCAACAACTCCCGCGCTTCATAGGCGGCCGGCAAGCCGCCGATCGATGCGCCGATAATCGCCACTCGTGCCATTGTCCACCTCCTCCTGGACGGACGTGATAGGCTGCGCCTTTAGCGCTCCGCTGAGAATCGATACATGTCATGGCAGGCCGCGCAGCGGGCCGTCATGCTCGACAACCGTTGCAAGATCTGTTGAGAAGTCTCGTTCCGCGTGATCGCATCGGCCAGTGCATCCATGTCGCCGTGAATCGACATGCCCATCTGCTTGAAGGGCAGCGGCAGCTTGGCCATGATGGCTGGCTCCACATCCGCCGCCATCCTCATCCCCGACGCCCTTGCAGCTTCTTGGATCAGCTTCCGGTCGGGCTCCGCCGCCCCCAAACCTCTGACGATGCCATCTACGGCTTTCAGAAGTTGCCGCATCTCCCCAAGTATCTGATCACGCTCAGCTCCCGCCAGCAGTATTTCCGTGCGTCCGTCACTTCCCGTTGTCGTCCATCCCTTGATGAAGAACCATCCCAGAACAGTGATTGTTAGGATCCAGAGAACAAAGACCGACACACACCAGCGCGATTTCATTTCTGTTGCTAGGCCTTTCTATTCATAGTCGAAGCCATCCCCTCGGCACATTGGACAGACAGGCCACCTCCTCGACCATTCAGTCCTTGACGGGTGCAAGGAGAGAACCGCGGGAGGAGTTCAAGAAGCATATCAATCAGCCTTGGATATTCACTGGTTCCGTCTCGTGCTGCGAACAACCGATCGACAAAAGTAGCTTTTTCCTACAGCCGGCACCGAGCTTTTGTCGCAGAAGGCGACAGCTGAGTGAGGTCTAATGCCCACCTAATCCATTTCTCATGTAGAGTTAGTAGCGTGAGTCTAGTTTGATCATGCCGGCACTGTGCTTCAGGGCTTCCAGCCGGCAGCTGAATTTTTTGCTTCAACCGTTTATGTAAGGGGAGGGATATGTATGAGAAACAGCGGTAAGGCTCTCATAGCCGGTATGGTGTTCAGTGTCATGGTGATCGGTCCGCTTCATGCTGCAGATCAACCGGGAGAGATTCCCAGTCGTACAGACGAAGCCAAGATGTCCGAGGGTGTGATTGGTATCTCGCTCCACATTGGGGCCTTACGCGTTGGAGATCCGGCCTCGTTATATGTCGGCCACGTATATCCTGAAGGGCCGGCCCACAAGGCCGGACTGAAGCACGGAGATGAGTTGGTGAGCGTCGACGGCGCATCGGTTTCGGGAAAGACATATGAGGAGGTGGTCAAGATGGTCCGGGGAGAAGCGGGGGCCAACGTGAAGTTAGCCGTCAAGCGAGAAGGCGTTCCTCAGGAGATCTCCGTGACACGAGTGGCCGGCACCACGCTGACGAAGGGCCGGGCGGGTCACGGCACCTACAAGGAGAAGCCGGCACCTTAGACTATCCGAGTGCACATCTTCTCGGCGGCCTGATCAACCAATACGGAGGCCGCCGAGGGTGCACAGCCGTTGGCCAATGGCTGTGATACTTCCCTTTTTCCAGCCGCATAACAGGAATACTTTCCCGCCGTCGATCAAGTGTTCCGCCCACGGGGCGATCCGCTTCCCCAGCGACGCCTCAGAGACGACGCAATCTCCCATCGGCTGACTATTCGGATATCCGCCATCTGCCGGGGACCTCTAGCGAGACCGAATCATCAACCGCACAAGACTTGGTCAACCGCTTAGGCTTCTTTATGCTGATGCCCGGTTATGTTATGTTTCCCGGCCATGAAGCCTGTGTTCACGACGACGGCCGGTGCTCTTTATCGGGAGGCAAGACCCACTGCCATAAGGCAGTCGCAGCAGGGAGGGAGGCGTTTATGAGGCAGATGGTTGGGGCGCTGGGTTTTGCCCTATGTTTGAACATGACCGCAAACTCCATGGCGGCGCCTTCCGGCACCGCCGGCAACCAGGACTTTGCCAAAGGGGAGAATCTGCTGAAGAACAAACAGTATGCGGAAGCGCGCGTGGCGCTGGAAGCCGGCATCATGAAGAGCCCGTCGAGTGTGCAGGCCCATTTCAACCTGGCGGAGGCCTGTCGAGGATTAGCGGCCTGGGATTGCGCGGAAGAACATTACGAGACCGCGTTACATCTCGATGCGAAATCCAGGATCATGGGGACGAGAGAACCACGATTAAGCAAAATGAAGGTGTGGCAGTCGCTGGAGGAAGTGACTGCGTGGCGGTTGCTGGAGAAAGCAAAGGGTCTGATTGCCAGTGGGCAGGCTCAGCCCGACAAGATGAAGCAGGCAGAGGAGGCCCTGGACGGCGCCAATCAGTTGGGCCTCAACAACGAGCAACAGACCGTCTATCAACAGTTGGAAGCGAAATTCCCTGAGCGACGTTCGACGAGCTCGCCGGATAGTCTGAAACCAGATGGGTCAGCAGGAGAGGCGTTCCAGACCGATTCCCGCGACGTACCAATGGCGCTGGTGCCGGCAGGGGAATTCACGATGGGGAGTACCCTGAAAGCTGACGAAAAGCCGGTACGTCGCGTCTACCTTGACGCTTTCCATATGGACAAGTACCACGTGACGGTGGGTCAGTATGCCAGATATCTGGAGGCCACGGGCACGGAGGCGCCACCGGAATGGGATATTATGAACCAACCCCGCCATCAGAAACGTCCCGTCGTGAACGTCAGCTGGTCGGATGCAGCCACGTTCTGCAAATGGGCCGGCAAGCGTCTGCCGACCGAGGCGGAGTGGGAAAAGGCGGCGCGGGGGACGGATGGCCGCCTCTATCCCTGGGGCAATGAGACCCCCACCAGGCTCCACGCAAATTTCGGCAAGAAGGAATGGGCTCATCATATGGCCTTAGTCCCAGTGGGGATGTTCGAAATGGGCAAGAGTCCCTATGGCATCTACGACATGGCCGGAAATGCCTGGGAATGGGTCAACGACTGGTATGACCATGATTACTACAAGAAGAGCCCGACGAAGAATCCTCAAGGACCGGCAACGGGTAAGTCTAAAGTCGTGCGGGGCGGGAACTGGCGCTATGTTCAGGAGTTTTTGCGTTCCTCGTTCCGGTACAATGCCGATCCATCGGGTCGGCAGTTCGGCTACGGGTTTCGCTGCGCGAAGACACCGTAGCGCTTGGAGGCCATGAGCCCCCATTGTTCATGAAGAATACGGTCTAGCAGGCTGCGGAAAAACTCATGCTGCCCCCTGAAGCTATCGCAGCTCTCGCTGTATGAGACAACATCAAGTAGCCACGCAGGATGCTCAAAATGGCCGTCCAGCAAGGCCGCAGCGAGCGAAGCGGCGAAGCGTACTCCGCGCCGTACGGTGAGCCTCTGAGCGATGCGAGAACGCCGCTGGCGGACTTTTTCAGCATCCTGCTAGGAACGCGCCAGCACTACCGCCGTAATTACGACACCCAGAGCCAGGAGGAGAGAGACCCGTGGCAGCCAGCGGGCGGTTTTAAAAACCATCTGCTCGCCGCTTGTGCGCTGTGATTCCGGAATCGCGCTGACCCGACTGACTCTGGGTCCGAGTAAGAAGTCGTGTAGCAAGGTCAGGAACAGCAAGAGACCCACCAGAGCCAGCTTCACCGTCACGATCCCAGGCCATGAGGCAGGGTCCGTCACGCTGAGACCTCGTTGTGAAAAAAGCATCGGTCCGGTAATCAGTAGAATGCCGATGGCCGTCCAGACGACGGGGCGAAACCGCAACGCCGTGGATCGAAAGAGCGCCATGAACTCCGGCGCTGCCTTCCGGCTCCTGACCAGGGGCGCCAGGACCAGGGACAGAAAAATCATGCCACCGACCCAACTCATTGCGGCAAGAATGTGCAGGACGACCAGGGTGGAATACATGCGCTGTATCATAATCGAGTCGGCTCCCGGCTTTCAGCTATCAGATTTCGGCTGCCCATTGACTCCTGTACGGTGATCTCAGTACAGGATGTTATGATGTCTCACATACTCGGCCTTATCCTCCTCACCACCGTCCTCGAAACCGCCGGGATGAGTTCCGCAGCGACTCTGCAAGAGAATCCGAGCCCCGTCGGGCAGATCGCCGCGTTTGCTCAGGGCTCTCCGATGCTGACCATCGCCAAGAGCCCCTTTCTCATGGGTACGGCGCGTATGAGTGATGGGTCCTTCAGCCTTGAAACCCAATACGACGACACGGAACAGCCACAACGCCGAGTCTGGCTCGACTCGTTCGAAATCGATCGCGACGAAGTGAGTCTCGGAGAGTACCTGTCGTGGCTATTGGAGCATCAGCGCGCGATTCCCGAAGAAGTGCAGAAACTGATCGATCATATGACGAAGGTCCATGCCCTGCCGCCCGAGATCTTGGCCCGGTGGCCGGCGCTCTACGCGACATGGCCGGAGGCCTCGGAGTTCTGCCGCGCGCAGGGCAAGCGGCTGCCGAGAGAAGCCGAGTGGGAAAAGGCCGCGCGGGGGAACAGCGGCCATCTCTTTCCTTGGGGGCAACAGCCTCCCACGCCGGAGCTGGCGAAGTTCGGCCAGTACCATGTCCATGAGATTCCCATCGTCGCCCCTGTTGAAAGCGGAGAAGAAGGCCGGAGCCCCTATGGCCTCCATCATATGGCGGGGAATGCCGCCGAGTGGGTCGAAGATTGGTTTGGAATCGATTACTATGCGACGATGCCGGACCGTAATCCGCGCGGGCCGATTTCCGGCCGGTACAAAGTTGTGCGGGGGGGATCCTGGAAGAGCGCGCCGGTGATGCTGCGAACAGCCACAAGAAGCGGCGCCTCGCCGGATCGGCGGGCCGCCACGATTGGATTCCGCTGTGCTCGGTCCGCGCGATGAGGGGATCTATGACAAGACTCGGAATGATGGCTGTTCTCTGTATTGCCGCGATGCTCGTGGGTTCCGCTCCGCTCTCTGCCGCGAGTGACGATGCACCGCTGGGATGGAAACTCTATACGAACGCCCGATTCGGCTTCTCTGTCCGGTATCCCGATGACTGGCGCCTGGGCAATCCGTTGCCTGATGGAGCCGGGGTGACGCTCTATCCTCTCATCGAGCACAGCCTCATCGCCTTCTCCGGCCATATGAATGTGCTGGAGGGCAAAAGCCAGGACGGACGGCAGACGCTCGATGAATTTGCCGCGGCCCATCGCCGCATCATCGGAGAACACTACGGCAAAAGGACGATCGCCGTGAAATGGCGGCAGGATCAGGATCTGGCGCTGGCCGGATTCCCCGCAAAGGACCTGATCTTCACGTATTCGGATAGCGCGCAGGGAGAGATGATCGAACACCACATCTTTTCGCTTGGACGCAATGAAGGACGCGGGGTGCGCATTAAAGTGCCGCGTCCTGAAGAGGCAAAAATGATGGAGACGGTCAAGAAAATGCTGGAGACCTATCGGCCGGGACGGGATCAGAACGCGGTCAGCCCGATTGTGCCAAAGACTGATGCATCCAGATAGAAATCTTTTCGAACGAGGCTTGCGTAACGCCTGTTTTTCCTATACAAGTACCGTAAATCGTTTTTCGGTTGCTTCTCCTATCCTGATGGCTGATTCCCTTTCAAAACCTCTCCCAGACTACCAGCGCCCTCCCGTCATTGAAGTAATATATGGGATTCAGTTTGAGGCTCTCAAAGAGTGGCGGACACCTTTGATAGGCACTCTATGGCAGGCGATCAAGGCGGATTATCCAAAGTTCAAAGAAATGCCCGTTCTTGCTCCTGTGATCGAACGCTTCGATCAAGCCATCCCGACAGAAATGGCCGCGCTTGAGTTGCTGGATGGCCCTCCGTTACCTCGACTGTTTTTCTTGGACTCACCTGAGAACTGGGTGATGCAGGTTCAAAATGATCGATTCCTTCACAATTGGAAGAGAATGAAGGAAGATGATGTGTATCCCCGGTTTGGAAGAGTGTCAGAGCGTTTTTTCGAGGCGTGGGAAAAGTTCCTAGCATTCTTGCTCTCACAAGAAATCGCTGAGCCCAACATCACGCAACTAGAAATCACCTACATCAATCATATTCCAGTGGAAAAGAACCGAAGCACTGTGGAGGAAATTCAAACTGATTTAGTTGACGTGCGTTGGGAAGATGGTCACAAGTTTCTCCCATCACCGGAAACTGTGACATGGACATCTTCATTTCTTTTGCCAGAGAACGGAGGCCGCTTACACATAGCTCTTCGGCCTGCGCAACGTAGGAAGGACAAGGTTTCTGTCCTGCTACTTGAACTGACAGCCAGAGGCATTCCAAACTCAACCGATATGGCAAGTATTCAATCCTGGTTTGCGATGAGCCGCGAATGGATTGTAAGGGGATTTGCGGACATCACTCGTCAAGAAGTTCAGCGGGAACGGTGGGGCCGGAGAGAGTAAACGATGGATTACGCTCTTGATGACGTAGTTTCGGCACAAACAAACTGCGCAAGTCTTTCTCAAGGTAAGTTCATAGTTGCGGTTGCGTCGCAGCCAGCTCTTTCAGATCCACACCTCGTCTTGTATAGAAGGTACGGTACTGCGTCTGTCATCGCCCATCACGTACGGTCAGATCCCTACGAGGAATGGCAACAAACGGAAGAAACATCCCACGGGCGTGTTCATACTTTACAGACTGCTACGCACACGATATCTACAGTTGTATCCGGAGGAATTGCGCGCTGGAAGTCTCATGAGGGATACGATGTCAAGAACGTCGCTATCGCTCGATCAGGGTCCGGAATTCAGAACTCTTTCTGGGCGAATACACGGACACAATATTCTTATGAAGAGCCAATAGCCACGGAAGCGCGGGCTGTCCTACTTTCTGAACAAGTCATCGACTTTTGCTATCAGCACCAACTGTCGAACTGGTTGCAAATAGCCCTTCGTCAGGTTCGCCAGAATTTTGCACCCTTAGTTAGGATGCACGTCGAAGTCGAGCACGATCGGGAATCCGATGAGGAATGGTTGGCCATCATTGCAGAGGTGGAAGCCGAACCTGACGCCGTGCTCGCGATGTATACCGCTTACACAAGAACCATGCTTCAGGCTGTCCCTTGGCCGGCTCGGGACAAGATGCGTCTCATCTACGATATTATTTGATCGTGGACCCAAAACATTTCCTCGACCTTGCTGAAGACCTTGTAAAAGCAAATCCGCCACAGCCTTCCAAGCTTCGAAGTGCCACAAGCCGCGCATATTACGCAGCATTTCATGTCTGTAGGGATATTCTCGATAATATGGGATTTCGAATTGCCCGATCAGGGGGTGGCCATGGTGATGTAGTGAAATATCTCGCGAGCAGTCAAGATGACAATCTCAAGCAGATGAGTGGCCATCTTGGAACATTACAGAGTTGCCGAAACAATGCCGACTACGACCTTCATGTTGACCGTGCTGAAAGACTCCCGAACGTGCAACTTCACGTTCGTCAAGCGAGATTGATCATCGAAACTGTGGAGACCTGCTGTAAAGGGAGCAAGAGACCTCAAATCATTGAGGCAATGAAAGTCTTTGACGACATTAATAAAGGCAGATCTCGACCCGGAAACTGAGGCATTAGAGCGACGATTGCCGCGTATCAGGGAAGAGTCGTCCCGCCGTCTTCTCGTACCAGTGTCTTGTAATTTCTGGCCTGCGATCTTCTTCCAAGTGTAAGTTCAGCCGAGCTTGCTGGTGCCAGGCCGACTTTCCCCTAGGCCCCGCTGTCTTTCATTGCCGCAAGATGCTTCATCGCTTCTCTCGCCGCCGCGCGGGCTTTCGTTGCGGGGTTCAAGCTGGCACCGGGATCGACCTTGTCGCCCATCTCGGCCACCCGCTTGCAATACTTCACGGCGTCCTGCAAGTGCGGCGCGGCTTCTTTGCCATGTTCATCGGCCGACGGCAAAGCCTTGAGAATCGCTTCCGCATGCTTCGCCACCTCGGCACAATGGTGCACGATGGCTTTCGCATCACCCATTCCGCCGTGCGCCACCATCTCTTCGGCGTCCTTCACCATTTCCTTGCCCTGATTCTGAATGTCCTTCGGCGATCCCGCATGAACAGGCACAATCCCAATCAGAACGACACCGATCAGCACGCCGAGAAAAAGCCGGCAGTTGTTCGACATCATTCCGCCGATCGCTTCGAATCGAAGCGGAAGTCAAGCATGGCCGTTCCGTTAGGCTGCACCGTAACCTCCTGCTCCTGAACCCCTAACGCAGGATGCCAGGCCTTGATACGATATGTGCCGGCCGGCAGCTCCCCGATGACGAAGGCCCCCTCCTGATTCGTTACCGCATAATACGGGTTGTCGATCGCATAACCCCAATTCTGCATGTAGGGATGCATGCCGCACTGCATCGTGAACACTTTTCGCCCCTTGACGAGATTCACAACATCCGTGGTGCCGGTGGCCTTGAGCGAAGGCCGGTGCAACACGATATCCACGCCGGCCTGATCATAGGCATAGCCCTGAATATCGTGGGACACGGGATCCCGATTCGTCACGGTCAACTCTCGCTTGTCGCTCACGACGGTGACGAAAGGAAGGAATTGGCAGACGTTGGCTTCGACCTGGGCATCCGTAAAGGTGAACGGTTTCCCGCTCCGCACCCCTTCTACAACGACCACCACGTCCTTGAGCCCTCTGTTCCCTCCGACGTTGACTTCCCTCAGCAATCGATGCCCGGCGCCATCGGACAGGGCGCCGCAAAATACGTGATCCGGATATCGCCATATGTCGAATTCTTTGGGAGCCGGCGCCGTTCCGGCGAACCTCACGGTTCCGCGCAACACAGCGCCCTCGGTCACAGTTTTAGACTCATAGGCCAGAACATTCGTTTGGAGCCCGGCTGTCATGGCCGCTTGCGCGCAGGCTGCCAGACATAACCCCATCATAATCGGTCGTTTCATTGGTATCCCTCCTTCATCCGCATGTCGTTCGCCGACGGTTGTACCTCGATCGGCGGATTGGCCCGATCCAGACGACGTGGAAGCTCAAACAAGAACGGAGACTGTTCGGTGAAGATCAACCGCCGAAACTCCTCCGACCACCGGCCTTGCTTGCTCACGGTCTTGACCGGAAACCGCTGAACCTTGGTCACCCATCGATAGTATTGCCGAGTTACTCCGTTCTCTGCAACCGTCACTTCGAATAACTCGGTAGGATAGCCGTTCAGAGTTTCATCGCCGATGAATTCCCGCGAGACTTCTCCTTCCATCGTCTCGCTCACCACCAATCGGTGGTCTTTCTCGACCGGCACTTCGAGATATTGCCGTCGCTTGGACAAAATGAGCCAGGATGTCCGGGAGTCCATTCGGACAATGATGATGCTGGCGCCTCCTTGCGGTTGCATGAACTCGAACCGCCAGCGGTCATCCTTGGCATTGACATGAGCCGTCACTGAGGACTGTTCGTTCCTGACGATGCGCTCGGCGGAAAAATCAATCGCCGCCGCCTGCTGTGCCACCCCCCCGATGGGAATTGACATCAGCCAAACCAGAGGTCCGAGAACACATACGCGTTGCCACATAGCTGCTGGATGAGTTCTACAGTATCGCACGGACCTGCCGCAAGACGCCTTTCCCGTCGGACTGGACAAAGAAACGGGGGAACCAGGCCCTCACCAGCCCAGCTCCCCCGCCTATTCACCGGTTTCCAACCGAGACTACTCGGCCTTCATCGATACCGGTATGGACTGGGCCGGATGCTCCTCCTCGGCCCGTTGTGTCGCCGGAACCTGTTTGTCCAACGGCAGGATCGTCCGACTGTCCCGATCCAGCACCTTCAACATCCCCCAATGCCCGGCATCGAGATACCCCGGACGCTGGTTGAGCCAGAGATAATCGCCGGGAATACCGTTGGGCCCGCCGGCTCCGCCGTGCAGCCAGGCGTTGATGACCTCGGACCCGCCGAATTCCATGGTGCTCACGAGATCCGCTCCGGCCAAGTACGGCTCATGTTTCCATTCATGGCCAGACACGCTGAACAGTTGGACCTGCTCGCTGAAGGCGCCCAGCACATGAATGACGACCGGATCGCCGAGGTGCGCCGCAATGGTCGGCGTAACCGGCTGGTCCCCCGCCTTCACGCAGGCGAATACTTCACTGTAGGCACAGCCCTTTTCGGTTCGATAATCGGTCGGCTCCGACCGATAGTTCACTGCCGTCACGCCGGCCACTTTTTGAATATACGGCATGAAACTGGTGCCGATGATGTTGTCTTCGTCCTGGAACAGCAGCGCGAACGACCGGTAGTTCTTCCGCTGTTCATTCCCCGGCAAGGTACGGTCTATCATCACGTCGGCCCGCCACGAACTCTTCTGGGCTAAATCTTCGCCGGTCACCGGATCACGATACTGCGATCCCTTCGGGCCGATGATGATCGCCCCGAACAGCCCGTTTCGAGGATTCTCGATCACGTTGCCCCAATCCTGAATCAGGGCGGCGTTCTCCCCGAATTCCGGATGGGCGTAGAACGTGTAGGTCCGGCGTTGTCCCGGCGCGACGGTCTGATCGCCGGGATTGTTGCCTGCGTTGATCCCCATCGATTCTTTGGGATCGAATGCCAGATGATCAACATGGAATCCGGCCCGATCCTTGGCCATCTCGTTCTTGAGATTGACCTTGATGCAATCACCCACGTTGACGTGCAAGGTCAACGGATTCGGTTCGAGACTACCCGAGGCTACTTTCGTCTTCTCGCCTTCGAGCACGTACATCTTGCCGGCCTCGTTGCCCAACACCATCTTCCGCTCCAGGTCCACTTCCATAACACCCGGGGTTCCCTTGTTGTAGCGGATCGCCTTGTCGATAGCGGACACGTTGAAACTCTTCACCGGCGCATCGGCCGGGCAGACAGACTTGGCCGACTCTGGAATCGCGCTTCGCCCCGGCAGCGGCTTCAAGGACGCCTCGGCCTTGTCCAGGACCCTGAACAGACCCCAGCTGCCTTCTGCAAAGTGCGACGCCCGGCCGCTGTAGTACAGGTAGTCACCCGCCATCTGCTGTGGTCCTCCTGCCGCGGGAATGGCCGCGTCGTACCGTTCTCCGATCACCACGTGCAGTGTGCTGCGCGGGATGGAGTTCTTGCTGTAGCGCTCCATCGGGAACCAATGACCGCTGATGTGCCAGGAATGGACTTCATTGGCCGACCCTTCGAGCAGCCGGACCACCACCGGATCGCCCAGGTATGCCCGCAAGATCGGCGTCTCAGGATCACCGTGAATCCGGCTGCTGAACAACTGCGACGGATCTGGATTGTTCGCCAACCGCACAGACAAGGGCTCCACACGCATGTTGTAGCCGCTCCCCGTCGTGGCTTCCCCGCCGTTGAGAAATTTCATCGCCGATAGATTGAGCTTGGCCGGATAGACCGCGGACGGGGTACCGTCCACGGAGATTGCTCCGACTCTCGCCTGTGGATTGTCGGTCGTGATCAACTCCGCCGTTCTGGGATTGGAGTCCATGACCTGGGTCACGATCTCGCGGAACGAGCCGGAGATATGAGCGGACACCGGCTCGGTGGTGTGAATGTCGGCCACCGGCCCGCTACGGAGTTCTTTACCCGTCACCGGGTCATGGTAGGTAGACCGCGGCGGCTCGGCAATGAAGGTGGAGAAGAGCCCGTGGCCCCAACCGTCCAATCCAAACACATGGTCGTGCCAGAAGGTGGTGCCGAAATCGGCATCCACATACCAGCGTTCCCTGATCCATTCCACCGACACAATCTCGCCCTTCTTATGACCATGCATGAGCGGGCGCTCGAAGACAATCGTATTGCCGTCGATCTTGCTGATCCGGGCCGACTCAAACCGGCCCACTTCGTCCATGCCCACGCCAAGCTCGGTTTTGAGGTGATACCGCGTGGCGTCCTTCACTGTGATACTGATCGCGCCCTTCGGCGCATCGGCTTCGATCGTTGTGTTCATCGGCACAGGCATGCCCTTGCCGGGGTGTTCGTCCTTCAAAATGGTGAAGGGCCGCAACGACATCTCATAGGAGAATCCGATGATGGGCCCATCCGACGCTTGCGTATCGAACTGGAACATGTGCGGGTGCAGGTTCGTCTTGCTGGAGAACCCTTGCCGCTGATCGTCTTTCAATTCGCTCTTATAGACAACGTCAATGCAATCCTGCACGTTGCCGCGGATCACCAGCGGCATCTGCTTGGCGTGGTTCTTCCGCACCTCCTGCTCTTCTTCATGCAACACGTAGAGCATGCCGTCCGGATCCACGATCGCGGGCGTCTTGGCCGTCGCCTTTTTGAGCGTGATGGGCAGCGTAATCGCATGGATGTTGAAATACTTCCGGGGCGCGCCCTCCGGACAGAGACTCCAGGGCCCTTGCTCGCCCGGCCTCGGCGGCTCGGTGGAATTGCTGCCGTCGTCGCGGCGATGGATCGGCTCAAGCCATGGCGCTCCGCTGTGGCTCGGCGAGAAGGGCACGCGCCGGCCCAGATGCGGCCGCAGCCACGGCCAGGCGATCTTGCCGGTCCTGGCATCGAAAAGAATCTCTTGCCGCTTGCCGGGCGTCGCCGACTTGTAGTTGACCCATTCATAGGTCGTCTCTGGCTCGCTCATGGCCTTCTGTCCGTCCCAAGCCCAATCGTTAACGGTTGCATCGTAGGCCAACGTCTGTTCTTTCTCCGTGTTCTTCTTGCCCGGCTTGCCCTGCGGCGTCAGCATCATCTCCACCCAGTCCTTGATGGAGACCTTGACCGGATCGGCTTTCCAATCGGTCTTGTCCTTGGTGATCTCGTACTTCTTGCCGCCGTACCAATCCACCGTGGTGCCGACCAGTGTGTCGGATGGAATACCTGGCTTGATCTTGCCGATACGATCCGGCAGTTCGACGAGCGGCTTCATCACGTCGGTCTGGAATCCCGGCGCTTGCAGTGTGTTGTATACGCGCCAGAACCCCCACATCCCCGTGACATAATGTTGCGGGATGTGGCAATGGAACACAAACTCACCGGCCAGGGCTTGCAGACCTCCCGACCCTCCCTCAATGACCTGATCATAGACCTCCGTCGGCCCAATGGACTGCACGTCCAACCGGTCCGAAGTGTCGCTGATCTGCGGGAACTTCACCGGACCGTTCTTGGACACCGAGAAATCGAGCTGGCTGATTCCCGGCTGGCGCGCCCAGCGGATGGACCCGCCATGCAGGTGATGTGAGTGTACGATTTCCGAGCCGCCTGCCATCCGGAATTTGGCCGGATCGCCGAGGTAGGACCGGGGAATCGTCGTCGCCGGATCGCCGAATGTGTAGGACCCGTACGCCATGGACTCGTCGCCATAGAACCCCAGATGGGCCTGAAGCTCGATGCGCGTGCCGTGCGGCTCGCTCCGGTAGTTCAGCAACCGCGCGCCGGGACGATAGGAATCGGTGTGGGGATCGCGCTGCGGCAGCATTTCACTCTTCTTGTTCAAGAGCCGGAAGGCTTCATCGCCGGCCTCGTGATAGAAGATCGCGAACTCGCGGAAGTCCGCCCCCTTCGGGTCTTCGATCATGGCTTCCCAGCCGCTCGCCATCGGCTTGCCGTCGAACGGGCTGAGATAGCGGGAGCCACGCGGCTCCACGACGAGCATGCCGATCAAGCCCTGATTGAACTGCTCGCGCGAGGCATGCGAGCGGAAAAACCGCGCCCCTTCCTGCGTATCAGGCTGGATGAACCATTCGAAGGTCTGCTGTCCACCTGCCGCCACCGTGGCATCCGGATTCGACGGAGTCGCCGGCTTACCTGTTGCCGCTACCACCATCGAAGAGCCGTTAATGACGAGGTTCGTCGGTTCATCGTTGATCTGATTATGAAGCGTCAGCTTGAGGCAATCGCCCTGATTGGCCCTGATAACGAGCGGTTGGATCACATCGCCCTGCAACCCGTTCGACACGGCGCCGGGATCGTTGTCCTTCTCCCGCGCGTCCCGATTCGCCGTTTCCTCGGCTCTCGCCTTCTCGACGTTCTCAGTCAGCACGTACATATAGCCGGGGAAATAGTCGAGAAACCGGCTGAGTGTGATTTCGATGTTGATCGCCGAGACGTGATACTCTTTCACCGGAACATTCGAGGGACAGCGAGGTCCGACGCCGACGGCAACCTTCGCAGGATCCTCTGCCACCAGCAACACGCCCTGTTGAAGCATGTGGCTATCCGCGCCGGAACTGTATCCGCCCTTTTTCCCGACATATTCCTGTTGCCGTTTCACCTCCTGCATCATACGGTCGTGCAGAATCGGCCCGCCTTCGCGATAGATGACCTTCTCCGCCGAGGCCTGGTCCGCGCTTCCGTCGTGGCTGTGCCGGTCTGCGGCCAGTCCGATCGGCGCCGTGACCAGACTGCCTGCGAACAACAAACTCAGCAGCATCAGCCCGAGGCTGGTTTTCCTTCCCCTGTGGTGCGATTCATCTCGTAACGGTCTCATACACGGCCTCCTCCCGATGGACCTGCCGCCTTTCGCAGCAGGTGGTTGAAATATCGTGGCTGTTGATCGCTCAGCGACCTTCTCCTGGTTCCTTATCCTTTTTGGAAAAGAGAACCGGCCTCCGACTACCTTCCGGCCTAGATCACAGTGGGATAGAGCTGGTGAAGGGCTCCTTCTTGCGAAGGAAATGGGTCATTCGGAGGCCGGTCCAAAATCACCCACACCCTCACCAGCAGCCCAGCGATAGCGCAACCTTCGTGCCGCGCGTCTACTGAATCACAACATGAAGAATCCTATTGGCAGGAGCGGCAATTGCGAGACCGACTCAAACGTACCCACTCCGGAGCTGGTGAAAAAATCCACAGAGATACAAGGCTCACACAGGAGAGCAGCTACTCAGTGCGAGATTCCAATACGTTCCGCTGTCTAAATAAATGGACAGCGTTTGTCCCAGAATGGGGTGAAGAGGGACAGATGAAGGGGTTATTGAATAAAATAGTCGCGCAGTTTGTTGTAGAGATTCGCCCGGCTGATCTTGAGCAGCTTGGCCGCTTTGACCCGGTTGCCGTTGGTTTTCTTGAGCGCATCAAGAATACTCGCCCGTTCGCTGCGCGACACGGCCTCACGCGCGGCGGATCGTAGGTCTTTCGGCTCGTCTCTCGGCTCCATAGCATCAATGTCGTTGCACATGAGATTCGGTCCGGTCGTCGTGACGACAGCCCGCTCGATGGTGTGCTGCAATTCCCGGATATTGCCCGGCCATGGCGCGTTGCATAACGCCTGCATCGTTCGTTCAGCGACATGCCGGACTGTCTGACGGTGTCGGGCACAGGACACGGCGACGAAATGCTTCACCAACAGCGGGATATCTTCTCGCCGTTCCCGGAGCGGCGGGAGGTACAGCGGCAAGACCGCCAACCGGTAGTAGAGGTCCTGGCGAAACAACCTGGCTTTGACCAGTTCGGCCAGATCCTTGTTCGCTGCGGAGATGACCCGCACATCGACCGAGATCAGTCTGGCCCCGCCGACCCGCTTGATCTCGCCTTCTTGGAGCACGCGCAGCAACTTGGCCTGGAACACCGGCGTCGTGTCGGCAACCTCATCAAGGAAGATCGTTCCTCCGTCGGCCTCTTCGAACAGACCCCGCTTATCCGCGACCGCCCCGGTGAAGGCTCCCTTCACATGGCCGAACAACTCGCTTTCGAGCAGCGTCTCCGGCAACGCGCCGCAATCGACGACGATGAACGGCTTCTCATTCCGTGGGCTCAAGGCATGAATCGTCCTGGCAAGGACTTCTTTGCCTGTTCCGCTCTCGCCCTGGATCAGGACCGTACCCGCGCTGTCCGCGATAAGAATGGTCATGCCGAACAGTTGCTGCATGGCCGGACTCCGGCCGATCAACTCACCCAAGGAGTCCCGCACCGCCGGAAGCGTCTGTTTTTCCGGAACAGACGCAACATTTGACAGCGCCTGACAGGGCTCGTCCTTGAACAACACCAGCATGGAGCCGACGTCGCCCCGGTCTGAGGCAAGTGGAAAGGCCTGGCGCATGCCGCAAGCCGTGCCGTCGCCTCCGCTGCGGCAGGAGACAGACTGAACGTCCGGAGCATCGAATACTTTGACGGCCAGGCAGGTCCCACAGGGATCGGCCCGATGGGCGAAGGCTTCGTAACACTTGGCCCGGCGGCCGTTGGAACTCCTGGTAGAAGCCGATGACCAGGCCGACTCGTTCGCATAGATCACATTGAAACTGCGATCCATGACAGCCACGCGGTCGGTCAAGCCGCCGGCAAGCTGTTTGATGGCTTCTAGTCTGGCCGCCAGGATGGGATCTGCAAAGGAAGCGGGACGATTGTCGTCGTCTAGTGATCCGGCCATCTGTTTTTCTCGTAAGGCGTGAATCGTGAGGCGTCAGGCGATGAAAGCATACACGAGCGATGAAAGTTCAGTTCTCGTAACCCATATCATCCCTCAAGACTACCCTCTTGCCCCTTACGCCTTACCCCTCACGTGACCCTGTGGTTCAACAGCTGCTGCACACACTGCTTCAGCTCTGCTATACGGACCGGTTTATCGAAATAGGCATTGGCGCCGGCCTTTAACACGTCGCTTTTACACCGTGCATCTCCGAACGCCGTCATGACGATGATGGGGCAGCCGGGCGCCACCGTCCTAAGCCGGCTGATGTAGTCAGCACCTCCGGCTGGCATTCGAAGATCCGTCAAGATGAGATCCGGAACCGATTGCAAGACCATTTGAAAGGCCTCGTCTCCGTCCCGGGCTTGCCGCAGCCGGTACTCGGCGCTCCAGAACTCGTCGCAGAGCAGGCTGAGCATCTCACGGTCATCCTCGACAATCAGCACGACAGCAGCCTTCCCCTTGGTCACGTTTGTCATCCTCATCGATCTTGTTCCTACTCCCGTCTCTGTCTCTGTCGAGATGAATGGCAAAGGACATGCCGCCTGAACGGCAACTACATCGTCGGCATTCCAGCAGATTCGCAGCACAAGACGGCTACCTCGACCTTCAAATGGAGAGAAATACCACAATATGGGGCAGATAGACTGGCGCGAGATGCCACAGGGTTTGGGAAGGGAGCGGATTGCGAATAGCTGATGGTGGGAATGTTGAGTTCTTAGTTATGAGTTATGGATACATCGCACCATTGTTCGCCACCCCTGATGCCTCACCACTAACCCCTCACGTCTGGATGCCATACGCTAGACACTATATGCTCTTCGGAAGCAGGACCGTGAACCTCGTGCCTCTGCCTTCTTCGCTGTCGACCGTAATCGAGCCCTGATGTTCTTCGATGATACCCTTGACCACCGTGAGTCCAAGACCGGTCCCCTTGCCGAATTCTTTCGTCGTGTAAAACGGTTCGAAGATCTTCGGGAGCGAGTCTTTCGGAATTCCGTGGCCTGTATCGGCGACCGTCAGTTTGATCCCGCCTTGTTCCGGCTCTAATCCGATGCGTAATGTTCCACCCTCCTCCATGGCATGGAGCGCATTCATGATCAGGTTGATCATGACCTGGCTCATCTGATCTACGTCGGCCTGCGCCGCAGGACAGTGGTCGTCCAAAGCCAATTCCACCGTCACACCACTCTTTCCAAGTCGTTCACGAAACAGCTCCAGACTGTCGTTCACGATGTCCTTCAAAACGAGCGGCCCTCGCTCCGGAGGCTTACGTCGGGCAAACGCGAGGAGCTGGTTCATCACTTTGGTGATCCGTTCGACCTGCGTCACGATCGTTTGGAGGCCCTTCTTGATTGGTTCCTCTTTCACTCGATCCATCAGATATTCGGCGCGGCCCAAAATCACGTTCATGGGCGTGCCGATCTCATGGGCCATGCCGGACGCCAGCGTGCCCAATTCGGCAATCCGCTCGGTTTTCCTGAGCTGTTCTTGAATCTGGTTCAGGAGCGTGACGTCGATCCCCGTCCCCACCACATAATCCACCGCTCCCTCCCGATTGATAATGACGGTGTTGGACCAGGCGATGCGTCTTCGGCGGCCATCCTTCGAAACCCAGACATTCTCATATTCATTGCGTGGCTCCCCCCCTGCGAGGCGGACGAACAGGGCTTTCACAGCGTCGATCTCTTCAGGAATCAGGAGAACGTCCCAGACCGTCTTCCCGACAATCTCCTCCGAGCTGTACCCGGTGGTCTGCTCGCAGGCCCGATTGAATCGGAGAATCTTGCCGTGACGATCCAGGACGACCACCAGCGCCCCCGCAGTCTCTAACACCGCTTCAATAAACTCTTGTTGACTCCGCAACTCTTCCGTCACTCGGTGCCGCTCGGTGATGTCCCGTAAAATAACGGTGTAGTATTTCTTCCCCTCCACAGTGATATGCGAAATAGCGGCTTCGACGGGAAACTCTTCCCCGTTGGTTCGCAGCCCGGACACAGTGCCCAGATGACCCATCTTCCGGCTTGTCACACCGCCTTGTCCGAATGCATGAACATGACCGTGATGGGCTTCGCGAAAGCGGGCGGGTAGGAATCGGTCAAGTGGCTGTCCGATCGCTTCTTGAGTGGAACAACCGAACATCTGCTCGGCCGCTCGGTTGAACAACACGATATTCTGATTCTGGTCTACCGTGATGATCGCATCCATCGCGGACTCGATGATGCTTTGCAGCCTGAGTTGGCTGACCAGAAATTTCTCTTCAGCTTCTCGTCGGCTGGCTGAAGCTCCCGATGCCGCCGTCTCAGCGTAGGCCCTCGCCTCCTGCGCTGCCATCATGAGCCCTTCGGCATGGGCCCGCTCCACGCGTTCCGACATCAAGTCTCGCCCAACTTGTGTCCTATCGGCTTCTGTTTCTGCCAAACTCTGTTCCACCTGCTTATAGCGAAACAATCCCAGGGTCATGGACCACACAACAAACGTCCCTAGCGCTCGATTGAGCATGCCATAGGAGGCGAGCGGCTCCGGCGGATTGAACAGCAATTCAACCCAGATGAGGCCGGTGACAAGGAGACAGAGATAGACAGGATCCCGCTTGCGCGGAGTGAAAATGGTCAGCACCAAAGGAACAACGTAGAGCATCGGTATCCCCACTCCAACCGGGGTCAGCAGGTCGAAGATGAAGATGCCGATCGTGAGGAGTGGGATCGCCCAGGGCATAGCGCGCATGGCAGGGCTATGGTTGACCGTCATATGATCGCTCCCGACCGAGCAGACCATCCGACAAAAAGACTTTATTCTTCCGGATGAGTCTTGCCTTCGATTTCGGCGAGCTTACGATACAGCGTCTTGCGGTCGATGCCAAGCGCGTGGGCGGCTTGGTACTTGTTGCCGCCGGTTTTGTCGAGAATCTTCTTGATGTATTCTTTTTCGATTTCATGCAAGGGCAGACTTTTCTCGGCCGCTTCGTCCAGCACTCGCCGGTCGCCGCGGGCCCCTTGCACCGCAGCCGGCAGATCATCCGGAGAAATTTTCTCGCCGCGGCTGAGTGTCACGGCCCGTTCGATCACGTTTTCGAGTTCACGAACGTTCCCGGGCCAGGCATAATCCATCAACATCGCCAGCGCAGATTCGCTCACGCCTTTGACCTCTTTCCCGCCCGCCTCGCTGCACTTCTTCAAAAAGGCGGCAACCAGCAACGGAATGTCCTCCAGCCGCTCGCGCAACGGCGGGAGCTTCAGCTCGATGACATTGAGCCGGTAATACAAGTCTTCGCGAAACCGCTTGTTCTTCACTTCCTCGCTGAGATTGAGATTGGTCGCCGCGATGATCCGTACATCGACCGAGACCGGCTTGGTCGCCCCGACCCGCCTGATCTCCCGTTCCTGAATCGCGCGCAGAATTTTGGCCTGCAGCATGAGCGGCAGCTCGCTGATCTCGTCGAGAAACAAGGTCCCCTTTTGCGCTTCTTCGAACAAGCCCCGCTTGTCCGCCTTGGCATCGGTAAAGGAGCCGCGCATATGCCCGAACAACTCGCTCTCCAACAGCTGTTCCGGGATCGCCGCGCAATTGACCGGAACGAACGGCGCCTCTTTCCGGCTGCTGTTATAGTGAATAGCCTTGGCGACCAGCTCCTTGCCGGTCCCGCTCTCCCCGGTAATGAGCACATTGGTCGGGCTATCGGCCACCCGGCGGATCAATTCGAAGACCGCTTGAATCGCTTTGCTCTTCCCCAGAATCTGGTGGAAGCTGTACTCCTTGTGGACCTCTTTCCTGAGCCGATTCACTTCCCGCCGCAAAGCCGTTTCCCGAAGCACCCGTTCGACGACGCGCACCAGCTCGTCTTTCTTGACCGGCTTGGTGAGATAATCGCTCGCGCCATGTTTCATCGCTTCAACCGCCGTCTCCACCGATCCGAAAGCGGTCATGAGAATCACGTTGACGTCGGGATAGTCGCGTTTGATCTGGGCGAGCAGTTCGAGCCCCTGCATGCCTTTCATGCGAAGGTCTGTGAGGACTACCGCGTAGTCCTCTTCCGCCAGGCGCTTGAACGCCTCTTCCCCGCTTCCGGCTGTGGCGACGTGATGCCCCCGGTCTTTCAGCATGTCATAGGCCAGTTCCCGCATATCCACGTCGTCATCCACGACTAGAATCGTGCCCCATTCTTCAGTCATTGCATGCTCCAGCCGGAAAAAGTGAGATCGTTGCGTTAGACCTCAAGTATTGGCAAGTCAAACACCATTGCCCCAATCTGCAACAGTCTACCTGTTCTAGTGGCGCATAACGCCCCACTTTCTCACCTTTCCTATAGTAACAAGGATATATAGCAAAGGCAGGGCCAGAGAATACCGGCTCACATTCAAGATGCGTCATTCAGCGACAGAACACTCTGTCTGATTGACGCGAAACTCCCCAAGACCAGATCCGGCACCCATTATATTTATATTTCAGCCAACCACTGTCGTCGACAAACCCGCATGGTGCAACACCTTGCGCGCGCTTTTGACTCGCTGCTTCCTGGATTTAACCACAGTGGCACTCAAGATGCACAAGGCCTGTCTTAGTCAGGGGAGACTCCGCAGAAGAGGATGATCGTATGCACGAGACAAGGGAGGAAATCATGCAGGTGATCATTCGTTCCCCCGACTGTTCGCTTGAGGAAGTCGTCCTTGAATGTCCCGACCTCACATGGAATCGGGTGTTGTGCGAGATCGACCGCATGAGCCGAACGGGACAAGTCAGACTGATGCCGAAGGGTCCCGGCCGATACGGGGTCTCGCGGGCAACTACCTGAGACGCCTCTGCGTAAACAGCGTAATGAGAAAGGAGATCGTGAATCATGCAACCGCATCCCTCGAAAGAACCGAGCAAGCGGAAGGTTTCCCGACCTACCCAGAAGAAGGAACTGGCTGTTGCTGTCACGGAAAAGAAGCCGGTTTACTGTCAACCGGTTTCTCCCTGCGACGACCTCCAAGTCCGCATCGCTCAGCGGGCCTATGAGCTTCATGCCGAGCGCGGCTATCGCGAGGGCCGGGCGCTCGACGACTGGCTGGAAGCCGAGCGGGAAATTATAGGCCTGGAATGTAACGCATAGTGAGTCCGACAGGGTCGTCCTGTTCGGATCACCGTAATAAGGAGGTGTCCATGAGACAGCGATCGTCCTCTATGTTTGCCTTGTCCATCCTGCTGGTTGCCGGAACCCTGGCCGCCGCCGGAATCGCCTTCGGCGACGAAAAAGAAAAGAACGGCAAAGCCGAGATGGCTGCCGCCGCCAAGGTCACGATCGACCAGGCGCTCAAGACCGCGTTGGAGAAAGTGTCGGGCAAGATCATCGAAGCCGAACTGGAGAAAAAGCATAACAAGCTTGTATGGGAAGTCGAAGTCGTCACGGCGGACAAAAAAGTGATGGAGGTCCATATCGATGCCGACACCGGCGCGGTGATCGACGTGGAAGAGGAAAAGGCAGAGCCGAAAAAGAAGCGCGAGCACAAGAACTGAGCCGAATCATTCATCACTCTGTTGTATCCCAGATGATTCTTTGGGTGAGCGCCTCAGTAGCATGGCCGCACAGACGAACAGAGAACTGTGTAGGCCTCGTAGCGGATCGGAGCCTCACGGTAAGGCCGGAGACAAGAGCAATCATGATCGCGGGAAGGATGACCGACTGAAACTTCGGAAGCGTGCCCAGGGTGAAACAAGCTTCGACAACTCGCGGCCTGCATCAGCCTCATGAATAGTCGTCATGGCGTCGTTTTTGTCTCCCCGCTCAGGGATCGTTCGCGCAGTTTCTTGACCAGCTCCTGATAGGAACTTTCACGGATCACCTGTTGGAACTGACTTCGGTAGTTCTTCACCAGACTGATGCCATCTACAATCAAGTCGTAGGCATACCACCGGCCTTCCTTTAACAGGAGGCGATAATCCAAAGGCATGGTTGTTTTTTCCGACCGCAGCTCGCTCCTGACCTCTGCATACGATCCTTCAATCCGTTCCAAGAGATACACCACCTCTTGTCTGCCATAGCCTTCGATCTTCTCGGCATAGCGGTCCGACAGGAACCTCTTGAAGACTTCGACGAATTCCGTCCGTTCGGATGCCGTGAGCGGAACCCAGTACGCTGCCAGTGCCCGTTTCGACATTTCGGCATAATCGAAGCGGGTTGCGATCACCTCTTCCAGAATGCGGCGGCGAGGCATGAGCTTCGCCAGGTCTTTCAGTTCGGGATCTTCGAGGATACGCGTGACCTTGCCGACAGTCGCGCGCACCGCCTCGGTCGGGGACTCGGGAACTTCCGGTGAGGCAGCCAGGGCGGCGGTGCACAGGAGAACGATCCACGCGGCGGGGTAAAAGGCGACTCTGAGCATGAACCCCGCCAGCCCCTCCAAGATCACCCACAACCGGACACGCCTGAAATGGGACCGGAGCCAATCCTCACATGACCCTTCGAGACGCTCTCGCCACCGCAACCGTCGAGCTTCCCCCTGAACGGGCGGTGACACGAGATGGCCCTCTCCCTTACCCGTTAATCCAGCACGAACGTCACCTTCAGGTCCACGCGATACGAGACAACCTTGTTGTTTTCGACCACGACACGTTGCTCCTTCACCCAGGCAGACTTAATGCCGTGGATGGTCTTGGAAGCACGGGTAATTCCTTGCACGATCGCATCTTCGAAACTCTTGGGCGATTCGGCGCTGATCTCGATAACTTTAGCAACAGACATAGGACCCTCCCTCACATGTGATGTGCATGGGCGCAGTTGAAAACCAGTCAATCTCTCCGAAAATTATGTGATTCGACTTGAACCTTGGACCTTGGATCCCATTCACCACCCGATCGGCTGTTCAGCAAGACCGACGCCAGGGCACGTTCGGTCAACAGCTGGACATTTGAGTCTTATCTCAGAGGGTTAGCGGGTAAGACAGGATTGGCGGCAGAGAGGACATGGGGAAGTCTGCTACAAGTCGAGGCAGCAGTCTGTAGCGAAAGCGGCACTAGCTGTGAATCGACAAGGTCCGTTCCAACGGCATCGAAGTCCTCGACCGCTTTTCACTCGTCAAAGTGCCGGAAACCATGGCGTCGAAGACTCTCGAGGCGCTCGGACGGGCGACGATCCTACGGAGCCACCCCGGATTTTGTGGACAGCGTATTAAGATAGACTCGTGAATTCAGACTGAAGGGCGAATGGTGCCAGCAACCATTTGCTTGCTCGCTCTCGCACCCTCCGCCCGTTTCGTCCATCCCCACTGCTGTTTCGCGCGTCTCTTTTCTTACGCCACTTCGGCGTAGGCTCCAGCTTCTTCGCGCGCATTGGTCTCGAATCGCTCCCGAAGGAGTTCGCTTCCGGCTCTGTTCCGATAGACCAACTCGTCGCGGTCGAGATCATATTCGGGAATGTCGGCGCTCTCCCACCGCTGCTGGAAGTAGTGGGTGTAGAGCGTATAGAGGCCGTGGTCCTGGCGGTTGTGCCGCAGGACATATTCCGGCAGGGTCTGGACATCCAGATCGGCATGGTAATGCTGGAGCCACAGGTAATCGCCGAGGATGACCATTTCGACCAAGGGCTGGTCTGCGTAGAGTTTGAGTCTGACGGCTTTGCCCATGGCTTTGAGCCGCTTGAGCAATGCGATACTTTGCCGGACTTCCTCCCGGAAGACGGCAAAGCTGTGTTCGGGATGGTTCATGGCCTCGATGCGCGCGCTGGCGTCCTGGCTGTAGGGATTCACCAGGAGGATGTTCGCGCCCAGGCACTTATCGAGGACGGACGACAGGTCGCCGACTTGATCGACGAACGTGCTGTAGCCGCTGGACCCGATCGCTATGATGGTGCGGCCGGTTCCCTGTTCTTCTTTGAGCCGTTTGATGCGCCGCGGCGCGGTCTTCGTGCGCCGGGGGAAAAAGGAGACGAGGCCGGCGCCGGCTGCCGCGGCGGCGAGGGTCCGGTCGCGCAGGCTTCTATGGATGTAGCTGAAGACGGCGATCAGCAGCACGGCGACGATTATCTCGACGGCGATGAGCGAGAGCTTGTCTTGCTCCATAAGGGACCAGAACGCCAGGAACTGCTTGGCACCTGATGGGAGGAGAAGCGCGATCACCGCGCTCAAGGCGACGATGACTCCGTGATAGAGACTTCCCGCCGCGGCGCGGAGAAGGGAATGAACGGTTGACGCAAATTCATAAAACAAGAATGCACCTCTTGGAAGTTGAATGAGAAACCACACGACTCTGTCGGGCTGTCATGCGAGCGAATGGCCGTGGGGCCGTCGGGGTGTGCTCAGCAGATGCAGAACGATGGCGTGGAACACAAAACAAATCGCGTCAGACTCGGTGTTTCCCGGAGGACTGCCGCCTCCGAACCGGAAGGTCTTACACGATCAATCGTCACTCTAGCAGGGCTGTCTGGATGACACAAGCGTTTCAGTCGAATGGCAATCACATGAAGACGTGAAGAAACCGGACTCCCATATCCCAAATTCTCCATAACGATTCGGCGACATGGATCGGGATGGTCGAACTCGCGTATGGCGTATGGGCAAAGACGGTCTTCCGTTGTGAGTTGCCGGGCGTAACTCAACACTCACAATGCACAACTCAAAACTTGCAGACCCACATATGTACTCTCCGGTTCATGCTACAGCGCGACGGCGCTGGATCGACAGCGGCGCCGGACGTTGCATTGGAGCCCGCTCTTTCGCCAATCGGATGGGAAACGAGGCTGGTCCCTGTTGCATCCCCCGATTCTTGAGCACCAGCTCATCCACATAGTCCCCGCAGTTGACGCACCGCCACCCGACCACGTCCATCCCTATCTCATCCGGACTCATCAAGTCGCCGTACACTTCAACCATCATCCCGCCACAGCGAATGCAATGCTGTACGTGTGTTGTCATGGGCTTCTCCCTTCTCGGTGCGACGCTCTCGTGAGATCACCTATGCAATTGATTTCACGACGCTGATCAGCAAGAGAAGCAACAGATATGCCTCTGGCCGGCAGAAATCGATTGTCCGCACGAAATGCGAAGCGGTATCGGTAGTTCCCTCCGGCCCGGTATCGTCTCAGTAAAGACTCCCACCGTTCTGGTGTGGACAATATCGCCACCGTGGTGCTCTGCCCTGACGCAAGAAGCAACAGACGAAGCAGAAGAAGTTCTACAACAGGCTGTCGAGCAACTCGATGTTATGCCATTGTGCCGGGATTTCAGCGGGACAAGACCAGCACGACTCTTCCATCTCGTTGTTCGTGACGGGGCACCATAAAACCTTGTACCCGAATCAGTTGCGAGCGCGGTCCAAGAAACTGACTCCTGTACGCCGACAGCGAGTCAGGGCATCTGTCGACAGTTGAATGGGCTGTAATCTCCTGGACCATGGTCATGAGGCATGGGGGGAGAGACTGTGCATCTGTTGGCGCGAGCCAGCCCGAATCGAGCGTGCCCAGAAGACCGATGGCATTCCGGTCGATGAAGAGGAGACGGCAAGATGCAGAGAGGACAATCGAGCCGGTGGAACCAAAATCCCTCGTCCGATCGTCCTGACATGACTCCGCAGCGGACGCGTGCATCAATACACACTCCTTGCTTCAAGGGGCGATCGGAAGAAGAGATGGTATTGTGACGGAACGATTCATGGGCGTACGCTGGAGAATCCTTTTACGGTAATAGATCTGGCTGTGACACTAGGCATTGTCCTAGTATTCAGGTCGAATCGTACTGGGGCATTCCCCTCCGGCCATCGGCTTCCTGCCGCTCTTGCGTGGCTTTCCCATGAGGCCTAGAATTGCTCCACTCCCATGCCGCCGAAAATGACCAGGAACAAACAGCTTGCAGGAGCGAGGTCCCGCCCTTCGCCCAGGCGAGCTCCTACCTCACGCCCGCGCAGGCAGACTCTTCCTTTCTTAAAGGATGAATTCCTGGCCATGGCGTTCCGGCTGAGCCCCCATCCGATGGGGGTAACGGAACTGAAGACCGGTCGCTGCCTCGATATCAACGACGCCTGCCTGGAGATGTTCGGATTTCGGCGGGACGACGTGATCGGACAGCCGACCCTCCTGTTAGACATTTGGCCCGATCCCCAAGATCGGGCTCGATTGATCGAGCGCCTCACATCTGAACTCTCGGTACGGAATCTCGACGTGCCGTTGCGGATGAAACACGGCGGCCTACGCCATTTTCTCATCTCCGCTGACGTAGTCATGCTGGGGAAGACACGCTGCCTGTTGATAATCGGCAACGACATCACGGAACACAAACGTGCCGAAGAAGCCTTGCGGGACGTTCGTGAAGAGTTGGAGAACCGGGTCCGCGAGCGAACGGGGGAGCTGGAACGGACCAATGCGGCGCTGATCGAGAGTGAGGAACGGTTTCGCACATTCCTCGACCATGCCGCAAATCTGGCGTTCATCAAAACGACGGATGGACGGTATCTCTATGTGAACCGCCGATTCGAGCAGGCATTTTGCCTCGATCACAAGAGTATTGTGGGCAAAACGGACGAGGAGCTGTTCTCGCGCGAACAGGCCGATCAGTTTCGAGCCGACGATCGCACGGCACTCGAAGCCGGCACAGCCATGGAATTTGAGGAGACCCCGTGTTATGCCGACGGCCTCCACACAACGATCGCCTTGAAATTTCCGATGCGAGACAAATCGGGACACATCTATGCGATCGGCGGCATTGTTACCGATATCAATGAGCGTAAGCGGACTGAGGAGACGCTGCAGCTCCAGCAGAAGCAACTGCACGACCTGACCGCCAAGCTCATCAAGGCTCAGGAAGACGAGCGGCAACGGATCGCGCGCGAACTGCATGACGATGTCAGCCAACGGTTGGCTGCGCTGGTCCTTGATGTGGCGTCACTCGAACGACAGCCGCCTCTCTTGCCCGAATTGATCGGAAAATCCTTGGAGCCGGTTCGCGAGCAACTCGAGCAGCTTTCCGATGACCTCCATAACCTCGCCTACAAACTCCACCCGTCTCTCTTGCAACATGCGGGGCTGCAACCGGCCGTCGAAGACCACATCCGTGAGGTCACCAAGCGTACGGGACTTTCTGTGTCGTTGAAGGTGCATCGTATGTCCGGTTCACTGTCGCTGGACCATTCGACCTGTCTGTTCCGCGTGCTGCAGGAAAGCCTTCAGAACGTCGCCAAACATGCCTGTGCCACGGAGGCCACCGTGAAACTGAGTGGTTCATCCAAGGGAGTCGGCCTGTCCGTGACAGATAACGGCAAGGGATTTGACGCGAGCGACAAGAGCGCCCATCACAAAGGGTTAGGCTTGACCAGCATGCAGCAACGATTGCGGCTGCTGAATGGATTCCTCCGTGTCCATTCCAGGCCGACGGAAGGGACGAAGATCTGCGCCTGGGTTCCGGTCAAGAAAGAGGAAGCATGACGCGCCCTCGTATCCTGATGGCAGACGATCACTCCCTGGTCCTGGCCGGGCTTCGGAAGCTGGTGGAAGCCGAGGCCGAGGTCGTCGGCACCGTGGAAGACGGCCGCGCGCTGGTGGAAGAAGCGCAGAAATTACGCCCGGACGTGATCTTGCTGGACATCTCCATGCCGCTGCTCAACGGGCTTGATGCCGCCAGACAACTCACAAAGCTCGTGCCCGACAGCAAACTGATCTTTCTTACTATGCATGCGACACCGACATATGCAACAGAAGCCTTCAAGGCCGGCGCGGCCGGTTATTTGATCAAACGATCCGCCGCGTCGGAGCTCAAACAGGCCATACAAGCGGTCATGCGAGGACAACACTACATGACGCCGCTGATTACGAAAGACGTGCTGGCTGCGGCGTTGCATCCGCCGGACGTACCGGTGCTTCAACGGCCTGTGACCGCGCTCACGCCGCGGCAGCGTGAAGTGTTGCAGCTCATCGCTGAGGGAAAGGGTACCAAGGACATCGCCACGCTGCTGAATGTTTCCGTGAAGACCGTTGAGTTTCATAAGTCTCGGATCATGGACGAATTGGATCTCCACTCGACTGCCGAGCTGACAAAGTACGCCGTCGCCGAAGGCCTGGTGAGTCTGTAACTCTCTCCTCGCGCGAGCCAGGCGGCGTAATGGAGTGCCGGTTGCCGAAGATCCTCTCGAACTCCTCCTCAGATTCGTCGGAAGGCGCATCATCGGCCATTGTGCGCCCTGGTAACCTTTCTTTGCGTTTCTGGCAATTCCCCTAGTTCTCCTCCCCGCCGGATTCACCTAGCATCCGCCGCGTATATAAGTGAGGAACTTGGCAAAGGGGGTGCCTTATGGCCGTCTCAGCCACCATCTCTCGTGTTCACAGGGCCTTGGAGGAGCTCGGCGGCGATTGTCCCATGGAAGAAATTATGGGGCTCTGCCCGGAGCTCACATGGAACCAGATGTTTCTCGCCGTCGATTACTTGAGCCGTACGGGACAGATTCGCGTGACGCGGGATTCCGGCAGGACATATCGAGTAGCGGTCTCTCGCCCCGCCACTCCAGAGAGTCCTCGTATTCTGGTCAGTCCGTAAATTCGTCTTTCAACGCAAGACCAGGGCATTTCCCAGTGCTCTCTGGAATCGGCTACGCTAGGGTGCCTTCCTCAGTTCAATTTCGCGCAAGATCTCTGGCCGGAGAATCTCGAGGGACAACCCTCGCGACGAGTCGGGAGACGTGGAATTAACGCCCCTTAGAATGGAGACGCCAATGGACACCCAGGCGGTGCAAGAAATCGGTCACGAGACAGGAATCCCCAACTCGAAAACGCTCTGCATTCACCAGCGTCTCATCGACGATGTTCGGACAAGAAGCGGTAAGCCGACCGGGAAGGTTCGCTGCCTCGAATGCGGGACGGTATTCGACGACCCCCACCGGAGCCTGGACTGACTCGCCGAGCCAAGGGTCCTCGAATCCCCTGCTCTCTCGTGAAGCTCCTGAGATGAGTTTTCCTCCACTCCTCGTGAACATGGGTGCCGCCGCCATTTCCCTTCCTCGGTTCAAGGTGTTATTGCGGACAATGGCTTTCTACCAGGTGAAATTGAACTCTTGTTCAACGCAGCTGTAGACTGACAGGATGCTGCCTGATAACACCTCGTCACCGAATAATTGGGTGCTGAGGGGTGCCATCGCACGGTCGGTCGGCATCGTTGCCGTTGCCCTGGGGTTCGTCATCGGCATGTACGGGCTCGATGACCCGACCTCACCTTGGCTTCCGACAGCGCTAGGGTTACTCGTCAGCGGGCTGGTGGCCCAAGGCTACGGGCTGTACTGCTCGATCAAACGGCGACTGAACTCCTGATAATGAACCAGCCGATTATGGCCGGAAGCTTCCCGGGAATTCGCTCAGCCTTTCACGACATGGCGGCCTCAACTCTTTGGCCTGCCCCGGACCACATTCAGCACCGCCCCAAGGTCATTGAGACCGAACGAGATGCCGTGCGCCGGACTGATCCTTGAATAGCCGAGAAAAGGTCGTGGCGAAGCGCGACTCATTCTCGCTCACGTTCTGTCGGATCATCGCTTTGATGTTCCCACGTCGCAGCGTGGTCGCCAATCGTTTGGATGAGCGGTTGGTCGCCATGAGGTTTCCTCCTTGTGTGAAATAGAGGTGAATCTATCACCAGTGGAGGAGAGGCACCGCAGAGTTCACAGAGGAAACAGGAGGCAGAGGCCGGAACCGGCGTGCCGCAGAGGGTCATTATGGAAACAAGAACCCTCAGAAGCGATTGATCGAAACGTGGTGAGCCGGCTGGGACTCGAACCCAGGGCCCTCGCCTTAAAAGGGCGATGCTCTACCGACTGAGCTACCGGCTCACACAGGAACACTTGAATCGACGATCGTCACACGTCATTCGTGAAAACTCAGGCACGGGCGGGGCTATCCTACCATTGACGAATGCCTGATGACTATTGACGTTGCTCACCGTCGCTTCGGACGACGGCGGGAACAGTCCAACGGATTGCGGAGCATGATCGTTTCTGTCCGCTTGGACCCGGTCGAGATCATATCGATCCGGCATTGCGCCAGCTCTTCGATGCGGGCCAGATAGCGTTTCGCTTCCGCCGGCAGCTGCTTGTATGCCGTGGCTCCGGTAGTCGAGGCGGTCCATCCCTTCATCCGCTGATAGACCGGCTCGCAGTTGGTTAACACATCCAAATCCGACGGCATCTCTTTATAGAGCGTGCCTCCGTGCCTGTAGCCGACACAGAGTTTCAGTTCCTTGCAGCCGTCGAGCACATCGAGCTTGGTGACGGCCAGAGAACTCAACCCGTTGACCTGGACCGCTTGACGAACCAGGACTGCGTCGAACCAGCCGCATCGCCTGGCGCGCCCGGTGGTCGAACCGAACTCCCGCCCACGCTCTTGGAGCCCCTGACCGACCTCATCGGTCAGTTCGGTGGGAAACGGCCCGCTGCCCACCCTGGTGGTATAGACCTTCGCGATCCCCATGACGGCATCGATCATCGTAGGACCCACGCCGGTTCCTGTGCAGGCGCCGCCGGCCGAGGAACTGGAGGAAGTCACGTAGGGATAGGTGCCGAAATCCACGTCCAGATGTGTACCTTGCGCCCCTTCGAACAACACCGTCTTGTTCTTGTCGATGGCGCGATTCAGCAAGGTGACCGTATCGACGAGATGGCTCTTGAGCCGGTCGGCATAGCCCATGTATTGATCGAACACCTTGTCGACCTGGAAGGTCTCAACCTTGTAGAGCCGCTCCAGAAACCAGTTCATCTCGACCAGATTTTCTTCCAGTTTCTTCCTGAACAATGGGGGATTCAACAGATCGCCGGTGCGAATACCGACCCGCGCCATCTTGTCGGCATAGGACGGTCCGATACCCCGCCCGGTGGTGCCGATCTTCCGCAACCCCTTCGACTGCTCCGACGCCCGGTCGAGCGCCTTATGGTACGGCAGGATGAGGTGCGCGCGCCGGCTGACGGCGAAGTTCTTGCCGATCACAATACCCTTGGCTTGGAGCTGATCCATTTCTTCGATCAGGGACCCGGGATCCACCACGACGCCGTTTCCGATCACACAGGTGGTCCGCCGGTACAAAATGCCGGACGGAATGAGATGAAAAATGTAGGTCCCCTGTTCATTGATGACCGTATGTCCGGCGTTGGAGCCGCCCTGATAGCGCACGACAATGTCGGCATCCCTGGCCAGGATGTCGACGATCTTGCCCTTGCCTTCATCGCCCCAT
>LVWT01000051.1:34720-115349 GCA_002083405.1 Nitrospira sp. SG-bin2
ACACGAAAAAATGGCTCTGACCCGACTGGGAGATCAGAGCCGAGGGGCTCATGGTAGGGTTCCGCCTTTCCCTTTGTCAAGCCGTTCCCCCGACTCGAAATGCTGATCGGATCGGGAAACGTACCGGTGTACGCTTCAGTCTATTCCGGGTACCGCGGCTCGCTGAGCTTTGTGGGAGCGGGTTTTCAGCTGCCGGATGGCCGTTGGCTTTCTTGACTGGTCAGGACCTGCGTGTTAGCATGCCCACACTTCTCGAGAAGTATTCATATCGCAACGAATCAGCGTGGGGCTGTAGCGCAGTTGGGAGCGCGCGTGAATGGCATTCACGAGGTCGCCGGTTCAATCCCGGCCAGCTCCACCAAACCGCCGTCAGAGGTTAGGTGTAAACGGTCGTCCATACCGCTGCTGCAAGTTGGATCTCCCCTCGCCTAATACCTAACTTTTCACGCCTCACGTAATCGTCTCATGCTTCAAATTGAATCCGTCAGCAAGCAATACTCGACGAAGGTGCTGCTCACCGAAGCATCCGCGCATCTCCGTCCAAATTCACGGGTCGGCCTGGTCGGGCCGAACGGCGCGGGCAAGACCACGCTCTTCCGCATGGTCCTGGGGGAAGAATCGCCGGACGAGGGCTCGATCCGCAAACGGCCTCGTCTCCGGATCGGCTATCTCCCGCAGGAGTTGGAGACGATTACCGGCAAGACCGTGCTCGACGCCGCGCATCGCGATGAGTTTCCCGAACACGAAGCCGAACGCATTCTCATGGGACTGGGATTTTCCGAGGTCGATTTCGCCCGTCCGATCGACAATCTGTCCGGCGGCTATCGCATGCGCGTCGCGCTGGCACATCTGCTGCTATCGAATCCCGACGTGCTCATGCTGGACGAGCCGACCAACCATTTGGACAAACCCACTCAGCGCTGGTTCGAGCAGTTTCTCATCAATTCGGATATGACGTTGCTGATTATCAGCCACGACACGGCGTTTCTCGATCGCGTTGTCACGCACATCTGGGAACTACGGCATCACAAAATCGAAGAATATCGCGGCAACTATTCGTCGTTCCAAGCCCTTCGTGCGGAACGGGACGCCCAACTGCAGGCCTCCGCAACCCGCCAGTCCAAAGAAATCGCGCGGGTGCAGAAGTTCGTCGATCGCTTTCGGTATCAAGCCAACAAGGCCAGCCAGGTCCAGTCGCGCATCAAGCAGCTCGAAAAGGTCAAACGCATCGAGGTGCAGCGTGACCCCAAACGGGTCAAGTTTCGATTCCCGCTTCCTTCCACGAGTGGCCGCCATGTGCTCGACCTCGTCGGAATCAGCAAGCGTTATGGCGAGAAAGTGATTTACGAAACCCTGGACTTCTCCGTGGAACGGGGCCAGCGCGTCGCGCTGGTCGGAGAAAACGGAGCGGGGAAAAGTACGCTCTTGAAGATGCTCGCAGGCGTGCTCCCTCCCGACTCAGGCACGCGAACCGTGGGGCATGGAGCGACCGTACACTACTTCGCCCAACACCAGGCGGAAACCCTGAACCCCGAGCACACGATTCTCGAGTCGCTCGAAGAAGCCACCACGCATGCGGAGATGAATTTCTTGCGCGGCATCGCCGGCGCCTTTTTATTCACCGGCCTCGACCAGAAGAAACTCGTCAAGGCCCTGAGCGGCGGGGAGCGGAACCGGGTCGCGCTGGCCCGCATGCTGGTCGAACCGGCCAACACGCTGCTCCTGGACGAGCCAACGAACCACTTGGACCCGGCCTCGGTGGACGTCCTCACCGACGCACTGGCTGAATTCCCCGGCACGATCGTCTTTATCTCCCATGACCCGACCTTCCTGGCCAGAATCGCGACGCGCATCGTGGAAATCGAGGACGGACGAGCCCGCAACTTCATCGGAGATTACGAATACTATTTGTGGAAGAAGGCGCAGGAATTCGAATCGATCAAGGAAACCAAAGAAGAGCTCGACGGCAAGCCGCAGGCCAAATCCTCTGGGCCCACTCGCGCCATGGCTCAGCAGATTCAAACTCCGCCGAAGGACTCCGGTGGCAATCGGCGCGACTTGACGAAGACGCAGGCCCGTCTGGAAAAGCAGGTGGCGCGGGCGGAGTCCGAGATCGCGGACCTTGAGCAGAAAGTGAAAGCCCGCGAGTCGGAATTGGCCGATCCTGCGCTCTATAAGCAATTCGAAAAGTGGAATGTGCTCCACCAGGAGCAAGACGGATTGAAACGTGATCTTGAGCGAATGACTTCCCGCTGGGAATCGCTGTCGGCGGAATTGGAAAAGGTCAAGAAAGATTTGGATGCGCAGAGCTAGACGGAGGCCTTGAGCGTTTCTTCGAGGTAATAATAAAGCCAGCGGTTCTTCTCTTTCGTCACGAGATCGTCCCACACCACTCCGATCAGGAACCCTTTCTTCTCCCAAGGCTTGACCCACGTGACGGTTCCATCGAGCTTCTCCTGCTGCTCGACTCGATCGGAATCCAGGAACACAAGCGAGACTGTTACTTTTTCGTTGGGCGGGAAACGGTCTTTGGTATGGAGACCGGCCCCGATTTGGTTCACGTTGTCCAGGACGGCCGTACAAGCCCGGCCTCCACTTTTCGGGGAGACGAGCGCGGAACCGACCAGCGTGGCGCGTACAAACTTCCGCCGCTCACCCGCTGCCGCCATATCGGCCGATTGCTTTGTTTCACTTCGTTTCATTTCATCTAAGTATAACCGATTAGTAGAGATTGTAAACCCGGAAATTGGCCCTATCCTATGGTTGGGGCTTAGGTCGGTAGTACTGCCGGCTTTTCAACGGTTCCGGCAGATGGGCTTGTTCGCTCTTGGCTTGAGGATCGTCATGGACATAGCGGTAACCCTGCCCATAGCCCAGCCCCTTCATCAGCCCCGTCACAGCATTCCGAAGATGGATTGGAACCCCAAGATTACCATGGGTTTGGGCATCCTTGATCGCTTCCAGTAGTCCGACATAGGACGCATTGTCTTTAGGCCGTGAAGCGAGGTAGGTAGTCCCCTGCGCAAGGTTGATCTGCGCTTCAGGCAACCCCACGAATTGGACGGCCTGTGCGACGGACATCGCGACTACAAGGGCCATGGGATCTGCGTTACCGATGTCTTCGGACGCGAAAATCACCATCCGCCTGGCGATGAATTTGGGGTCCTCTCCGGCCTCCAGCATGCGGGCCAGCCAGTAGAGCGCCCCGTTCGGATCGGAGTCGCGCATGCTCTTTATATAGGCGGAAATGACGTTGTAGTGTTCTTCACCGGACTTGTCGTACCGAAGCGCCTGCTTGTTCAACGAAGCCGCCAGCAGCGCCTCATCGACCAGTCTCGTGCCATCCGCTCCGGCTGGCGCCTGAGTGACGACAAACTCGACTGCCGTAAGCAGCGCCCGCGCGTCTCCGTTGCCGAAGGCCACCAGCCGTTTCCGCGCTCCGGGTGACAGACGCGCCTTCAACTGACCCAGGCCGGTATCGGAATCGGCGAGCGCCCGATCCAGGATACTGCCCAGGGCGTCTTCGGAGAGCGGCTTGAGAACGACCAGAATCGAGCGAGAGAGTAGCGGACTAATCACTTCAAACGAGGGATTTTCAGTCGTCGCCCCGACCAAAATCACCGTGCCCCGTTCGACATGGGGGAGAAAAGCATCCTGCTGGGCCTTGTTAAACCGATGGATCTCGTCCACGAAAAGGACAGTCTTCTGCTGCTGTAACGCCAGCCGATGCTCGGCCGCCTTGATGATTTCACGCAACTCCGGAATGCCGCCGGTCACCGCCGAAAACGCTACGAATTGGGCTTTGGTGTGCCGGGCGATCAGATGTGCCAGCGTGGTCTTGCCCGAACCGGGCGGGCCCCAAAAGATCACAGAGGAAAGACGATCCGACTCAATGGCCTTGCGCAGAGGTCGATCCATGCCGACGATGTCGTCCTGCCCGACAAAGTCGGCAAACTCCTTTGGGCGCATCCGCTCTGCCAGCGGGGCATCGGCCTTCTTCCCTGCCTGGGGAGCGGCAAATAGATCGGGCCGTGGATCGCGCGGAGTCGGCATGAGTCACTCCTTGAAATGAGCGGATTGTATACGCCGATTCAATTGATCGCAAACGGCCCCTTGACCGAACGAACCGCCGGTGCTACGAACAGCGATGGCGTAGGGAGGGAACGGTGCAAGCCACAATCAACGGTATCGAATTAGCCTATAGCGACACAGGCAGCGGCCTTCCGATTGTCTTCTTGCATGCCTTTCCGCTGAATCGGACGATGTGGGCGCAGCAGGAAGCCGACCTGTCGCCCCATTGTCGCGTCATCACGATCGACCTGCGCGGGCACGGGGAATCGGACGCTCCGCTTTGGCATTACTCCCTCGACCAGGCCGCCGAGGACGTGCGGGCGTTGCTGGATCACTTATCGATCCGACAGGCGGTGTTCGTCGGATTATCGATGGGTGGCTATATTCTGTTCGCCTTTTATCGGAGACATGCCGACCGTGTGAAAGGACTCGTGCTCGCGGACACGAGAGCGCAGGCGGATACCCCGGAGGGGAAAGAGGGACGCTTTCAGATGGCCCAGACCGCCTACAAGCACGGTCCATCGGCGGTTGCCGACATCATGATCCCGAAATTGCTGAGCCCCGTCACGATCCGGACGAGGCCGGAGATCGTTCACCGGGTACGCATGATGATTGAAGGCAATCAGGTAAGCGGCATCGCGGGGGATTTAATGGCGATGGCCGAGCGTCCCGATTCCATCCCGCTCTTGAAACAGATCAGCTGTCCAACCAAAATTGTCGTAGGCGAAATGGACCAAGCTACCCCTCTAGCAGACGCCAAGCTCATGGCCGATCAGATTCCAGGCGCCCGCCTCGCCGTCATTCCGGAAGCCGCGCATCTGGCGAACTTGGAACAGCCGGAGCTGTTCACTCATATCGTACGATCTTTTATTGAGAACGTGGCAGAGACACGACGTCGCTGAGAAATGCCGGTGAGGCCGCTCAGTCTGAGTCGCCGCCGCTTGATTTCCGAATCAACTTGAGGAATTCCAGGCGGGTTTGCGGCTGGCTGCGGAAGGCTCCTAACATGGAGCTGGTAACGGCTACTGTGTTCTGTTTCTCCACACCGCGCATCATCATACAGAGGTGCCGCGCTTCGACGACAACCCCCACCCCGTTCGCATTCAGTTTGTCCTTCAATGTTTCGGCGATTTGGACCGTCAATCGCTCCTGCACTTGAAGGCGACGGGCGAAGGTATCGACAATGCGCGGGATTTTGCTCAGACCCACGACTTTTTTGTTAGGCAGGTACCCGACATGGACCTTGCCGAAAAACGGCAAGAGATGGTGTTCGCACATGCTGAAGAAATCGATGTCTTTCACGATGACCATCTCATCGTATTCGATCGGAAACAGCGCCCCGTTCAGGAGATGATCAATGTTACGTTGATAGCCCTGGGTCATGAAGGCGAGCGCCTTGGCGACCCGTTCTGGTGTTTTGAGCAGGCCGTGGCGGTTTGGTTTTTCACCGAGCGCGAGCAGCATCTCTGTCACCAGCGATTGCAGGGACTGCAAATCAGCCGGTTGCCCGCTTCCGCCGACGTCCTCGACCGGGCTCCGATGTCTCTCTGTCTGCTTCCGCTTAGCCACGCGCCCTCCCGATAAGTTGAGCCGGTCCGGCATACTCAAAGTAATTGTCCCTGGTCTCGATGACGCCCACTTTTTCAAGCTGCCCGGACGGCAGTTTCGCTTCCAACAAGTCCCAGATCAATTTCACAAGATTCTCTCCGGTCGTGGTGCGGTCGGCAAATTCTTTGTCGCCGTTGAGATCCTGGTGGTCGAACCGCTTCACCACGGTCTCATTGACGATGTGATCGAGCCGCGCAAGGCTGCCTGCCTCGTCGCTCGCGTCATGCCTGACCGTGACCAGCACCACATAGTTATGGCCGTGACCATTCGGATTGTTGCATTTCCCGAAGATAACCTGATTTTCCTTCGGCGTCAGGTGATCGGTGTGCAGCCTGTGGGCGGCACAAAACCTATAGCGCCTGGTCACATGTATCTGATGCATTCGCACCCTGCGAAAGAACGAAAGCCAGGGTCACTCATTCAGTGAGCAACCCTGGCCTCATAATAGAAACCCCGTGGGCGGCGCTCCCCCGGACATTCGAATAGACCACTTAGGAACTAAATGAGCTGCCGCAGCCGCAGGTCGTCTTGGCTTGGGGATTCTTGATAGAAAACCCGGATCCCTGCACGCTGTCCACGTAATCGACCTCCGCGCCTTGCAACAACGGGGCGCTCTGCGAGTCCATGATGACTCTGACGTCGCCCATTTCAACGACCGTATCGTCCTCGGCCGTCTTGGATTCGAAAGCCATCCCATATTGATAGCCATGGCACCCGCCGCCGCGGACATACACCCGCAACCCGACTACATCTTTCTCTTCAGCCATCAATTCTCTGATCTTCTGTTCCGCCACCTGTGTAATCGTAACCATTGTCGTCCTCCTATATCTCCAGATTCGCAACCCGCGTTCTGGGTTGGCTTAGTGTAACACCTCTCTACCGAATATCAACTCCCCAAGGTTTCTGCTGTTTCTTTGCCCGGAGCTTCCCACTTGCTTCCCGGAACGCGCACGACGACATCGCCCAGCACCTTCGCCTGGCAGGCCAATCGGTGTTGCGGTTCGCTCAATGCTTCGCGATCCAGCAGGTCTTGTTCGTCAAAATCGATCTCAGAAAGCTGGTCCAGCCCCGCCTGAACCTCGACTCGGCATGTGGTGCAGGACGCATTCCCCCCGCAATCATGATTTAAGGGAAGCCCCAACCCTTTCGCCGCATCCAGGAGCGAGGTGTTGACGTCCACCTCTCCGACTCTTTCGCCGAAATACAGAAACGTCACACGCGGCATCACGATCTCCTAGGATTGGGCTCCGACACCGGCCGGTATGGCTCGATACGGACAGCGTTGCATTCGAATATGGTCTTCGTACTCCTGGCGGAACAATTTCAGACTGCTCTGCACCAAGACCGATGCGCCCGTCACCAGGGTGCAATATCCTGTGCCTTTCACAAATCCGCAGAGCTGAAGGAGACTGTCGAGATCCTTTTGGGTTCCCTGGCCTTCCTCAATTTTGGCCATCAACGCAGCCAGATTGATCGTTCCCATTCTGCAGGGAGGACATTGGCCGCAGCTTTCGTTCTTGAAGAAGTCGGAAAACTGAAGTGTCTTTGCGATCATACAGGTTGCATCGTCGACGACGATCACGCCCGCCGAGCCCAAACCCGTTCCGGCCTTTTTCAATGAATCGAAATCCATGGCCAGATCGAGCTGATCCGCCGTCACCATCGAAAAGGCCGGGCCGCCTGGAAACACCGCTTTGATCTTGCGGCCTCCCGGCACGCCCCCTCCACATTGCTCGATCAAACTCCGTATCGTGACGCCCATGGGCATTTCATACACACCTGGCCGATTGACCGCGCCGCTCAATGAAAACATCATCGTGCCGGGACACCGTTCCGTACCGACCTGTGTAAACCACGTCGCTCCCTTGTGAAGAATTCGAGGAATGTTGCACAGTGTCTCGACATTGTTCACCAATGTCGGTTTGCCGTAGAGACCGAAGTCCGTCGGGTAGAATGGCGGCTTCTGCCTCGGCATGGCCGGACGGCCCTGCATGGACTCCAGCATGGCGGTTTCTTCTCCCGCGACATAACTACCGTGGCCTTCGAAGACTTGCAATTCGATGTCGAACCCGCTCCCCAGCACATTCTTCCCGAGGAAACCCCGCTCTTTTGCCTGCGCCAAAGCTTTTCTCAGATTCTCTCGTTCTTCATGATACTCATGGTTCACATAAATGAAGGAAGCCTTGGCCTTCACCGTATGTGAGGCGATCAGACAGCCCTCGATCAATTGATGCGGCAACGTCTTGAGTAAGTGGCGATCCTTGAATGTCCCCGGTTCATGTTCGCCCGCATTGCACACAAAGTAGCGCTCCTGAACCCGGTGATTGAGAACCTTGTCCCACTTGACCCCGGTCGGAAATCCTGCTCCGCCCCGTCCACGGAGACCTGCCTTCTTTAATTCATCGACGACTTGTATCGCCTTTAATTCAGTGACACATCGCGTCCAGGCTTCATACCCCCCGACCTTCAAATAGCCGTCAATCTCCCAAGGGGCGCCATCGAGTTTTTGAACAAGACGTGGTTCTGCCGCCATCGACATCGTCCATCCCGCGTGAAAAATCACAACTTTGGAGCTCATACTATACGGCTCCATATCCATGTCCGTCAAGGCAACAGACCAGGAATGGGCCTAAATCTCAATTGGTTAGGACTAGGGGACCTATTGGAGCTGGGTATAGAGAGCCAAAAACGGCGTAGGAGAGGAGCAAACCCGCTCACCGGGGGTGACCCGACCGGTGAGCGGACAGCTCTATCTAAAGTGGCTGCCGGCTCCCATAAAGAACAACATGGGAATCGAGAGCATAAAATTCACGCGCGAGGCCAGTAGGGCAGTCCGTCCCCATTGGGCCATCTCCGGCGGCGCGGGGGTGCCTTGAGCCGCAGCCGTCACAGCCGCAATGATTTTCTTCTGGTTCGGCCAGATGATCCCATGGACGTTGCCCAACATAATGATGCCGAGCAACCCACCGATCGCCACGGCCACCGCTCCTGTTCCGCCTCTGTGGTACATGGCGCCGTACAAGAGCACCCCGGCAATCACTGTCACGGTCGCTCCGTGCCGGAACCAATTCAGCGCCATGGGCATCAGCTTGGGAATCACGATGTTCTTAGTCGGCCCATCCAAACTCTTCAAGAACGCGGCATTGATCAAGTTGAAGAAATACAAGAGCCCGATCCAGGTGATGCCGGCCAGGAAGTGAATCCAGCGAAGGATGATCTGGCCCCAATCCGCTTCGCCTGCGCCAATGCCGGTCATCCCAAGATACAACCCTATCAACACAACGGTGAGCGCGAACCCCGCGGCCATCGTCTGCGTCGGATTTTCAAGAAATTTCATAGCTCCCTCTCATCGAACGGTTGACTGTAAGCCCATACCTGTACTGTAGCCCTTCTTCGAATGTCAAGTTCATACGCCTTGCTATTCATCAAACGTACGGAGAAGGTACCAGCGATTCTTCCTTTGATGCGAGACACCTTGACGACGACGTATGTTCCTCACGCCATGAGCCGGTCGACAGCGGCGCAGAGTTCTCGGACTGCGTTCGCCGACGTTTCCAATGCCGCTCGCTCGTGGCCTGTCAGCTCGTATTCCACGATCTGTTCCACGCCGCTGCGTCCGATCTTGACCGGAACCCCCACAATGACGTTCTTCAATCCATACTCGCCTTCACAGAGGACCGAGCAGGGCAGCACCCGCTTCTCATCCTGAGAAATCGCCTCAACCATATCTACCGCTGAGGCGGACGGAGCATAGAAGGCACTGCCTGTTTTCAACAGGCCTACGATCTCCGCTCCTCCGTCACGCGTCCGCTGGATAATCGCATCCAGTTTGTCCTTCGACATCAGGTCTGAAACGGGCTTGCCCTTCACAGTGGTATAACGCGGGAGCGGCACCATCGTATCGCCATGGCCTCCCAAAACCATGGCCTGCACGTCAGGTCCCGGCACGTTCAATTCGGCCGCGATGAACGAGCGCATTCTGGCGGAATCCAAGATACCGCCCATGCCGATGATTCTGGATTTGGGCAGTCCGCTGACCAGGCGCGCGACATGGACCATGGCGTCCAACGGATTGGTGACCAGAATCAAGATGATGTCCGGAGAGCGGGCCACCAATTGCGACACGACGGATTTCACGATCTTCGCATTGGTCGACAGCAGCTCGTCGCGGCTCATGCCCGGTTTTCTCGGAATGCCGGATGTAATGACCGCAACCGATGAGCCGGCGGTTTCGTCGTAGCCATTGGTGCCGACGACGCGGGTGCTATAGCCGCACACCGGTCCGGCTTGCGAGATATCGAGCGCCTTGCCCTGCGGCATACCCTCCGTGATATCGACCAAGACGACATCGTAGATGTCTTTCTCGGCCAAGCGCTGCGCCGTCGTTCCTCCTACATTCCCCGCACCCACCACCGTAATTTTAGGACGCCCCATCATCGCCACCTCGTGAATCGTAAAACGTGAAGCGTGAAGCGCGCCATCCCCTGACGCCTCACTCCTAACCCCTCACGCATGTTCATGCTCTGTCCAGCCCGCCACTTTGAAGTTGATCGTGCAGACGAAATTATCGCCGTCGTAAAAGTTCACTTTGATCTTCTTTTTGCCGTACGTTTTGGCTAGAAATGCTTCGGGATCGTCGACCAATTCCTGATAGCCACCCGCCGGATATTCGCCCAAGTCATGAAAGACCACGATCATGCCCGCTTTCACTTCTTGCAACACTTTGGCCCGGCATCGGGGATAGACCTCCCAGAATTTCGCCTCGATCAGCTCCTTGGTCGGCTCCTGGCGATCTTCGCCCTGTTTAAGCGGCTGCGCGAACTTCGCCAGCCGGCGGATGTAGGGATACTGATGGCCGGTAAACAGCTTATAGAGCCAGGACGGAACCGCGGGTTTCTCTACCGGATTTACCATCGATTCTCCGTACCTTTCGCCCAGCTTTTCGCGACACACATCTGCTATCTGGTCAGTCTATGATACATGCGCGGCAATCGAGATGGCAGGGATTCTACACGGTCGATCACGGCAAACTGTACGTCACCGTACATACGACGCATGTAGAGATCCGCCTCCCGATCAATGGTCACACAAAATGGATTGATGCCTCGTTGCCTGGCTTCCCGAAGCGCCGTCTTGGTGTCCTCCAAGGCATACGCGTCCTTATATTCGCCGTCCAGCGGCCGACCGTCGCTTACGAGGATCAAGAGCCGGTGAATCGCATCACGCGCCCGCAACTTGGCCGAGGCATGACGGATGGCCGCCCCGTCACGGTTTTGTTGACGCGGGGCGAGCCCGCCGAGCCGAAGGGCCGTGGCAGGTCCCAATCGATCGTCAAAATCCTTGATCGTGAGAAAGTCGACCGAACCGCGCCCCTGGCCGGAATAGGCATAGAGACCGTACTGATCGCCCACCGCCTCCAACGCCTCACAGAGCAGCACGAGACTTTCCTTTTCGACGTCGATCACCCGGCGTCCGCTGTCAAGCCGTCGGCTCGTCGATCCGCTGACGTCGACCAGAAACGCGACCGCCACGTCGCGCTGCCGCTTTTCACGTCTGACATACAGACGGTCATCTCCTTCCGAGCCCGCTCGAAGTTCTGCGGCTCTTCGTACGACGGCATCGATATCCAGATCATCTCCATCGGCCTGCCCTGCGACCCGGCGGAACGCCGGAGGACGCAGGTTCTCAAAGGTTCTGCGAAGCGACCTGATCGCGCTCCGATGCGCCGCAAGGATCTCTTCCACGCTTTCCGCTGACTTTGTCTCCGCCGGCCGCTCAGCCACCAGACACCAGTTCACTCGATAATCCTGAATCGTATGGTCCCACTCCGGGTACCGAACCGTGCGGGCCTCGTGAGCTGTCGATTCCGGCATCGGCTGCGGTTCGACCTCCAGCGCAAGTAATTCTTCGACGAGAGACAACGACTGCCCGCCGGCGACCTCCCTGCCCATGGACTCCTGCTCGCCACGAGTCCCCTGACCGGACCCTGTTCGTTCATTGGTTCCGCCCTGCAGACCTGCCATCCGATCCCGTTCTGTCTCGATCTCATCCGTACGTTCGACCTGCTCCCGATCTCTTGTGATGAACTCCGGACTCATCGCGCCGCGATAGACCCAATTGGTCACGGGCCGGTAGCTGTCATTCATCGACTCCGAGGCGGTCGGCCCTACTCCGAGCTCCGTCGACTCCTCAGTCGCTTGATCCGCTTCGATCAGGTCGGCGCGAGGCGCCAAGAGTTCTTCCATCCTGACATAGAGATCATGGGCTAGGCGAACGGACTGCTCTGCTGTTGCCGTGGTCTGGAAAAGGGGTTGGCACATGGTCCAGAGGATGGAGACTTCTTCTTTGACGGCATGGGGCACCGCGGAGTCGGCTGTCTCGCCCGTCGAGAGCCTCAACAGACAGTCGACGATCAATTCCTTGACCGTCAGCCCATGGGCAGGATCGCGAGGAACGACGGCTTCAGCGGCCAGCTGCGCCAGTTCGCGCCGCAGACCCGGATACTCTGCCTGAAGTAAGAAGTCGATGCGCGCATCTTCCAGGACAGTCCACACATCTTGAGCAAGACGCGGGTGGGGGTAGAGCTGAAACAAGGCCTTCAGTGTATCGGACGTTGCGTGAGTCGGCCGGCCATATCGTTGCCGCACGAGCTGGACCACATCGGCGAGGGATTCCAGACGAAGCCGATAGGTTCCGAATTCCACGTGACCTGCTTCATGGGCCGCCATCACCAGATACAACCGCTCATTCGCTTCAGCTGTCGGGTAGCGGCGTAACAGCACCGGCAATGAAATGGTGCGTCCATCGGCGCTTACTGTTGCGCGGGCCGGCGAGGCGGCCGGTGAATCCGGTAAGGCCGCAATCGTGACGTCTGTTCCACAGAGCCCTTGGACAAAGAGTTTGACCCGGCGGGCGACGTGCCGAAGCGGGACACCGCTCATGGCCGCTTCGACCGAGGCAAGGGCTTTCTGTGATTCCACCGCAAAATAGGTCTGTGCGCCTTCCCGACTGTACGCCAGCACTTCCATCCCGGCCTTGAACCAATTCTCGAACCGGGAAAGGGCTTGAGGCGCATCGCCGATCAGACCGATGACGTCCGTACAGCGCCGGAGATAACTCAGTGTACTTTCTGCATCCTGTTCGGCAAGGAGCACACCGTACTGCAACACCTTGATCTGCCACTCTTCCGAAGGCAGCGCGCGCAGCAGGCGAGGCGACTCCGCCAGCCAGGTCACGCCGGACTGTGCAGACCGCTCGGCCAGCACGATCCCCAATGACAATGCCTTTGAACGGACACCGGGATGCTCGATATCTTCCAGAATCGTCGGGCTCGTGCGCATGAATTCCATTACGGCCATGTAATCCGGTTTGCCGAGCGTATTCGGCGCGACCAATTTCATGCCGAACGCCAGCCAGTCCCGTACGTCGCCGATTGGGAGCACAGACGCCACTCTGGGAATCTGGCGAATGTATTCGAGTCCAACAACCACATCAACCGATGTCAACTCGATGCCGATGTCGAGCCACGGCCGCACCTCGCCGAGAGAAGAGACGGACAGAATCTGGGGTGTCACGCGCAGATATTCCAATGTCACATTGGCATCCCGATCAGCCAGTTCCAACCCGATCTCAAGCACAGCCGTCCGTGCCCCGGGCGGTTCAAGCAGACCCAGAATCAGCGGACTGTCTTTGAAGTATTTGAGCGCCGTGGCGCCGGATGATTCGGCCAGCGCGACTCCCAGATCAAGCCAAGAAACAACGTGCGCGAGTCCGGCACGCCGATCCAGTTCGGGAAGCGCTTCGATCGCCGCATGCACCGCCTTGGCCGATAGGTCTTCGAGTTCATCCAGCAATTCCCGCACTGCCGCCATCGTCTGTGCTGTGCCTGCCGTCCCCGCCATCTTCGCGACGAGGGCTTCCGCAACCTCGGCTCCCAGTTCGGGAACCAGTCGTTCGATCAACGTGTTGTGTGCTGAAGAAGCTGTCATGACTCTTGATCCACCATCAGCCGATACGCGAAGAGGTGGATTGTAAAGGAGCGATTTTCCCTTGTAAACTAGCCGCTCGCGGCAGTGACCGCCATTGTCGAGAGGAGCATCCCGTGGCTGAGCCAAAACAGGAGAGCATCGAGAAGATCGTCAAGTTCGTGAAGGGTTTTGCTGAGAAGAGCGGGACTGCCATGCATCCCAATCCGGCCGTCACCGAGGCGGTCGTCAAAGGCCTGGCGATGCATATCGATGAACTGGGTAAGCCGCTGTGCCCCTGCAATTTCTACAAGGACAAAGAAGCCGAGGCCAAGCTACGTCGCTGGATGTGCGCCTGCGATGAAATGCAGATCTACAAGTACTGCCACTGTCTGCTCTTTGTTCGGGAAGACGGGATGCCGATCACCGAATACCTTCCCGAAGGCCACGAAGGGCGGGAGGTGTACGGAGTCGTCACCGATCCGACGCCGGAAAAGGGCCGTATGCTCAGACACAAAGCGGCCTCCTCATCAACCACGGCGGAAGATTCCTCGCCGGGACCAACAACGTAACCATCATGCGCCACCATCATCGGATAGGGTGTTGGTTCGTCTGCTGCCTCCTGATCGGGAGCCTATGGCCTCTGCAGGGACAGGCCATTGAGCCGATCGCATCCGGTCCACCGATTCTGAACGAGAAAGACCTGGCTGCCTATAAGCAGAAAGGACGAGGCACCCTCGCCGGACAGGTCTTCCTCAGTTCATTATCCGGAAAAGCCATTACTCAGACCGGTATCCCGGTCCATCTGATTCCCGTAAGCTCCTACACACGCTACTGGTTCGACCACTCTGTGCGAACCACCGGATGCATCTCAAACGACGACGCGACCGCCAATGACGGCCTCCTGTCCCGCCAACAAGCGGACTGCGCCCGTGACGGGCTGGCTCAATTCCTGACCAAAAAGCGATTGCTTCCCTATCTTCGCACCACGAGAGCCAACCCGACCGGACACTTCTGGTTCATGAAAATACCGGCCGGCCGGTATTATCTCGTGAGTCTAATCGAAGGCGGAGGCGGCGCACACCAAGACGAACGGGCAGCCGGAATTGCATGGCTGACCATTGACCTTGAAGCGGGCGAGAAAGCAACCAACCTGGTGGTCACCAACTGCCGAAGCAGCCTGTGCTGACCGACAAGACTTCAATGTGTGATCTTGATCTTTAATGACGGTTCTGTAGAGAGAAGCCATGTCGCTACTGCATAACGAGGTCGATTCTCGGTGCTTCAACCGGAGTGCCAAATTGCCATTTGGTCTCCGCTTGAAAGATTTCGATATGGCCATGCAGGATGTCTATGATTTCTTCTATGACGTGAATGTGGGCCTCATCGAACGCGGTCTCCAACGTCTTGACGATATGCTCAGGCCCGCAATCATGTCGGGAGTATTGTCGGACATGCTCACCGCGAGCCTGGCAAAACACTCCAGAAGCCTGACAGTCAACCTCTACCATAATGGCCACCCGGATCTTGTTGTCAGCGGAATGTATCCGGGCAACAAGGTCAAAGCCGGCACAGAGGGCGTTGAGATCAAGACGACCCGGAAGTCAGGTGGAGCGGTCGATACCCATGGCGCGAGAGATCAGTGGATGTGCGTCTTTGTCTATGACGTCGATAATAGGACCGAACCGGTTCGGGACAGAAAACCGATGGCGGTGACGGAATTATATCTTGGGCAAGTTACGAAGGACGATTTTCGGAAGAATCAACGAAGCGAACTTGGAACAAGAACGGCAACCTTGCACAAGGACGGCATCGAAAAGTTGAGGAAGAACTGGGTCTACAAGCTGAAGAGGTGAGCACTGCCGTTCTTGAATGCTGTCAATTTCGGCAGCGCCCTCTTTGCCATCTCGAAGTAAAGAGGGTCTTTTTCAATTCCGATACTGGTATATCCCAATGCCTCCGCTGCCGCTAGCGTCGATCCTGCTCCGCAGAATGGGTCTAGGACTACTCCTTGTCCTAGAGGAAGGACGCCTCGAACCAAGGTGCGCAGAAACTGTTGAGGCTTCAAACTGGGATGTGGAGCGAGGGCCCGTTCGGACTTATGAGTCGGCGATGATTGAATCACATCCCCGAATGGTTTGTCTGAAGACGGCCTTCGAAAGCCACCCGTTCCCCACTTCCGCAGATTGTCCTGCACTCGACCCTCCAGGGGCTTGCGGAAGAGCAACCACGGTTCCCACATTGAACGTGGCATCACACTGATATCCGGAAATTCCTCATGAGCTGCTTTTGGTCTATCTCCCCCTCGCATCGTCATGACGAGACGGACAATTTCCCCCCGCCGTTCTAGGCCAGCTTTTGCGAGAGCGCCTGAAACAAGGTACGAAAGAAGAGGATTTGTCGCCACCACCACATTCGCCCCCGGCACCAAGACCGGAATGAGCAGCTGCGCCCATTCGAGAAAGAACAACTCAAGAGCTCGGAGGTCATGTGGGGAAAGAACCGTGAACCGTGGAAGCGGTGCCCGCTGAGCTCCGTCAAAGGAAGGGGGAATGCGCCAGACACCTCCCTTTCCCTTGCGCAATTTCTCTTGCTGCTCCGAGGTATATTCGAACAGCCCATAAGGAGGGTCGGTTACAACGGCATGTACACTGTTGGGCTGGCACTGGCGCAGCCAGTTGCAGCAGTCGGTCTCAAGCACAAAGGCTTTCCCGAAAGCAAAACTCCGTTCATAGTTAGGCCGAGATTCGGCAATCCTGTTTGCACGCAGGCTCGTAGATCCCTTCAGACCATAATGGCCCCTGGCTGTTCGAACAAAGAGTGATGGTGTATTAAGTCTCAAGTAAGATCGAACGCTGGAGTGAGCTGCATTCCCTATGAGATCAGCAACCTGCTGCTCGATCGTGCGGAGAGAAGCGCCAGCAGGTCTCGCCGTGAGAACGGAAAGAATCGCGTCGCGGACTTCCCCGGGACGCCGCTTGTATTGAACAGCCGATTTGTACACAGCGCCGGAGGATAAGACGTCTGGACGTCTTTGTCAACGGAACTGACCATCTCCCCTTGATTCATCGTAGAGTGACCAGTCAGCCGAGAGATGGCATAATAGGGTGGATCATGACGCCTGACGGTCGCACAGAAGCCTGGAACCAGGATGATCGATGCGAATACTGCTTGTTGAAGACGATGTGAACCTTGCTCAGTTTATTCGGAAGGGTCTGAGAGAAGAGCAATACGCAGTGGACGTCGCGCCCGACGGCGAAGAAGGCCTGGCGATGGCCTTGAACAACCCGTACGATCTGCTGATCCTCGACATCATGCTGCCCAAGCTCGACGGCCTCACGCTCTGCCGACGCGTGCGCGCCAAGGGCAACATGACTCCGGTGCTGCTGTTGACCGCGCGCAACACGGTGGAAACCAAGGTCTCCGGCTTCGATACCGGCGCGGATCAATTTTTGCCCAAGCCCTTCGCCTTCGTGGAATTACTGGCTCAAATCCGAGCCCTGCTTCGCCGGGGGAGCCCGCAGCAGTTGGTGCAACTCCAAGCGGCGGATCTGAAGCTAGACCCGGCTTCTCATCGCGTCTGGAGGGCGGGGCAAGAAATTTCTCTGACGAATAAGGAATATGCCCTGCTTGAGTTTCTGTTGCGCAACAAGAATCGGGTGTTGACCAGAACCGCGATCATCGAACATGTGTGGGACATCAGCTATGACCCCATGACAAACATCGTGGATGCCCATATTCGGGCCCTGCGGGCCAAGATCGACCGTGATTTTTCACCTCCGTTGATCGCCACCGTGCGCGGCGCCGGGTACATGCTCGAAGAACCGGAAACAGCCGCGTGAAATCCCTGCGCAGTCTCATCAGTTGGTCTACCTTCCTCTTGATCGCGGGGCTGCTCGTATTATCCGCTCTTGTGTACGTCACGAGCGAAGTCCTGTTGAACCGGTTCGTGGACGGACTGCTGTTAGAGTTGTCGGACACACTGGCCGAGCTCGTTGAACAGCGCCCCGAGATATTTGAAAAGAGCGGCCAGGATGTGGTGCCGGCTGGCCGAAGCACTCAGGAACGGCAGATTATACCGGATATCCCTCACTCGCTTCGTGTTTTCTCGGCGGATGGCCGACTCCTGTGGAGTAGCCCCAATGCGGCGGTGCAGGAATCGATTCCCCCCCATATCCTTCGGCAAGTCCAGATCGAGCATACGGTGTTTGTCACTATTGAGTCGGCCACCGGAATGCCTGCCCGACATCTGTTCCTTTCCATTATGAGGGACGGGCATATTCGGTATGTCCTTCAGACGGAAACCTCACTGCGCCATTACCGAGAAACCCTGTATGGTCTGCTGTTTCTGCTCTCCCTCGCATCCGGGGCCACGCTCGTCGTTGCCTGGATCGGCAGTGTGTGGCTGGCAAAGAAGGTCCTGGCTCCGATCGAGACCTTATGCGCTCGCGCCGAAACGATGTCTGAAGCCGATCTAGGAAAACGTCTCGCTGTGGATTCACCCTATCAGGAATTTCGGCGGCTCACCCAGGCAGTCAACTCGGTGCTGGATCAGTTCCAGCGAAACAGCGAGGTCCAACGGAACTTTTGCGAAATCGCCGCCCACGAGATGAAGACCCCTCTGACCATCCTCCAGGGAAACCTGGAGGTGGCCCTCATGAAAGCCAGGACGACTGCGGAATATCGCGATGCACTGATCAATAATCTGGAACAGGTCGGGCGGCTCATCGCGTTGACGCGCCCGCTTTTAACGCTCGCAAAATTTACCAGCAGCAAGCCTCCCATTCATCTCGCGCCTCTCGCTTTAGAACCGTTGATTCAAGAGATCGTGGATGAGCTGACCCTGCTGGCAGATGATTACCGCATTACCTTGATGTTTGAATCCCAACCCGTTCCCTCCATTCTCGGCGACGCACAGTGGCTCAAACAAGCGCTGATTAATCTGCTCGACAACGCGCTTCGATACACGCCGCCCGGCGGATTTGTCACGGTCCGATTGCACCGTGCCGGGGAATGGGTGGACGTGGCTGTCGAGGATACGGGCCATGGAATTGAGTCGGAGAATATCCCGCATCTCTTCGAGCGGTTCTATCGGACCGATTGGGCGCGGGCGAAAGATTCCGCCGGCACCGGACTCGGACTTCCCATTGTGAAGGAAATTGCGGAAGCGCACGGCGGCACGATTTCGGTCGCCAGCCAAATCCACAAGGGCTCCATCTTTACCCTGCGGTTGCCGGTCTCGACACGCCAGACGGTCTCCGCCTAACTTAAATAACCTCGACTTCCCAACAACTTGAGTTCCTTTGATGATATCCCATGACGGAGGAGTTTCTCCCCGCGTCGGCCGGAAAGATGAAGAATTCTTCATGGTCTCCTCATGGGCTCTTCATAGAGGAGATGTAGGATTGCTATATCAAATCTAAAGGAGGTGAGAAGCCATGTTTACGTTGATTTTCGGAATACTGACAGTGAGTGTCGTGCTGGCGGTTCTCTATAGAGGGTTCTCCGCAGAAGGTAACTAAGACAAATGTGGCGCGGGCGCGTTATCCGGAGGATGATGGGATGAGCACGCGCTACTTTCGTTCTTTCATCGCCCGCTCGACCTCGCGGCCGGCTTCGCGGGTCTTGATGGACTCCCGGCGATCATGCTGCTTCTTGCCCTTGGCAAGCCCCAGCTCGACCTTCGCCAGCCCGCGCTCGGAAAAATAGATACGGAGGGGAACGAGCGTGAGTCCCTTCTGTTGCGTCTTGCCGAGCAGTTTGTTGATCTCTTTCTTGTGCAGCAGGAGCTTGCGCACACGGATGGGATCATGATTCATGATGTTGCCGTGGCTGTAAGGACTGATGTGGCAGTGATGGAGAAAGACTTCGGCTTCGCGGACAGAGGCGTAGCTGTCTTGCAGGTTCACCTTCCCCTCGCGTAGCGATTTGACCTCCGTGCCTTGGAGCACGATCCCGGCCTCGAACTTCTCTTCAATGAAATAGTCGTGGTACGCCTTGCGGTTTGTCACTACGACTTTGTTCGGGTCGTCTTTTGTTTTTGTCATCTCGCGTAAGCTCGTCGAGCGGTGACACATGAAGCGCTTGACGGACGGAGTGTATCAACATCCGCGCATGGGCGATACAAGAAGCGATTCACAAAAAACCCGCTGTCAGCTGACGGCCGTTCTTGCTACAATAGCGCCATGCCTCGCACCGGCTCTCTCGACTCATTCGGCTCCATTCTTGACGGCCTCGCCAAACGCCTGGGCCTCGAATCCAGACTCCTCGAACTCCGCTTGCAGCACGAATGGCGCGACATTGTCGGGGAACCGATCGGATCCCACACCTGGCCGGCGCAGATTCGTTTCAAGAAGCTCTCGTTGGTCGTCCGGAACTCCGTGTGGCTCCAACAGCTCACGTTCTTGAAACCCGCGCTGCTCGCCAAATTGAACGAAGCCGCCGGGACGGAATTGGTGAAGGAGATCGTGCTGCGCGTCGGGGATATCCCTGTACCGGCAACAGCGCCTTCCGACGCGCGCGCCACCGATGGGACGTCTCCTGAAGCCGAGGCTGCACTCGCAGAAGCCGCCGGCCATGTCTCGGCGATCCAGGATCCGGGTCTCCGGGAACGGTTTACATCGGTGATATCGAAATACCCGTCTCAGGCTCCGCTTCCACCGGCAACGGGTCGGTCACCTGTCCTTTGAAGAGGGTGCGCTTGTCGTCTGAAAGTTTCCCGTTTTTGAACAGGGAACCGATTCCGGCTTCTTCCTCTCGATCCTGCAATCGATAGTATCCACGGACCGACCGCTCATATTCTCTGACGACCGCCGCATCACCGTTCACATACATTGCCAGCTTTTCAGGATCAGTCCATCCGGCGTCATCGAAAATATAAATCAGGATATGTGCATATTGGCCGCCGGGATCTCCCGGGGTTGTGGGGTAAATCTTCATGGATCCAAAATCGTGTCTCTGGTGGCTCACCTTTCGAAACCGCTTCAGCAGCCTTTCGATTTCTTCGTCGGTGGAGCCTCTCGGAACGTGCGCCGCGACGAGATGCTGGTTTTGAGACCCAACGGTATAGGGAGGAATCGACCGATCCGGGCGGCTGAGATACATGCCCCCCCAGATGAGCGTGAAGGAGCCGATCAGGACGCCGAGCGCCAGCTTGACGATGATATCGAGCGGTTTCTTCGTCTTGGAACCGGAAGGAGACATCTGGGGGCATACCTGTTCGAACTAGACCCCTGGAACATTTGCCGGGGCCGGATCTTCCCGCTCGCTCGGTTCGGCCAGCCTGGCCACGGCGACCACACGATCTTCGTCTCCGTCGAGATCGAGAATGCGGACGCCCTGCGTATTGCGGCCGATCTCACGGATGTCGTCCACCTTGCAGCGAAGCACCTTGCCTTGCGCCGCCATCAGCATGATCTCATCGTCGTCCCGCACTTGCAGAAAGCCGACGGCTGGGCCGTTGCGTTCGGTCGTCTTGACGCTGATGATGCCTTTGCCGCCGCGGCCTTGAATGCGATATTCGCCGACCGGAGTCCGTTTGCCATACCCCCCCTCTGTCACGGTCAGGAGCGCCGTGGTGGAGTCGGGGGTAATGGTTTCCATGCCGATCACGTCGTTGCCTTCTTCGAGCGTGATGCCTTTGACGCCGTAGGCCATGCGGCCCATCGGCCTGACTTCTTCTTCTTTGAATCGAATGGTGATCCCTTGTTTCGTGCCGAGAAGAATCTCGCGATGGCCGTCGGTCAATTGAACTCCGATGAGCTTGTCCCCGCTCTCCAGACCCAACGCAATGATGCCGCCTTGGCGCGGATTGCTGTACGCAGCTAACTCGGTCTTCTTGATCAGTCCCTTCTTCGTCGCCATGATGATGAAGCGGTCTTCCCGATATTCCTTCACCGGCAACGTCGCCGTGACCTTCTCGCCTCCGGCCAACGCCAATAAGTTTACCAGCGCTTTGCCCTTCGCTGCACGGCTGGCTTCCGGGATCTCATGCACTTTCAGCCAATAGACCTTGCCGGCATCGGTGAAGAAGAGGAGCGTATCGTGCGTCGAAGCCGTAAAGAGGTTTACGACGAAATCCTCGTCCTTGATGCCCATGCCGATCTTGCCTTTGCCGCCCCGCCGTTGCGCGCGGTAGAGCGAAGCCGCATTGCGCTTGATATAGCCGGAATGAGAAATTGTGACGACGACTTCTTCTTCCGCGATCAAATCTTCGATATTGATCTCGGCTTCTTCCTTCACAATCTGCGTCCGGCGGTCGTCCTTGTATTCATCACGGATCTGGGTCAGCTCGTCCTTGATGATCGACCGCACCAGCGCCTCGCTGGCCAAGACGGATTTGAGGTATTCGATCTGCTTGAGTACCTCTTGATACTCTTCCACCAGTTTGGTCCGCTCAAGCTGAGTCAAGCGCTGGAGCCGCATGTCGAGGATGGCCGTGGCTTGGATCTGACTGAGAGAGAACTGGCGCATCAACCCGGCGCGGGCTTCGTCAGGGGACTGTGACGCCCTGATAAGCGCGATGACCGCATCGAGATGATCCAGCGCGATCTTCAGGCCTTCGAGAATGTGCGCCCGCTCTTCCGCCTTGCGCAACTCGAACGCGGTCCGGCGCACCACGACTTCGCGGCGGTGTTCGAGAAAGTGATGCAGAATCTGCTTGAGGTTGAGCACCTCGGGACGATTGTTGACCAGCGCGAGCATGATGACGCCGAAGGTCGTCTCCAGCTGAGTGTGCTTATAGAGATTATTCAGCACGATCAGTGGAATTTCGTTCCGCTTTAGTTCGATGACCACCCGCACCCCTTCGCGATCGGACGATTCATCGCGCAAATCGGAAATGCCCTTCAACCGGTCATCTTGTATCAGCTCGGCAATCTTTTCGATCAGCTTGGCCTTGTTGACCTGATAGGGAACTTCCGTGACGATGAGGCGCTCGCGATCGGTGCGTTCATCGGTTTCCACCACCACCTTCGCCCGCAGCTTGAGCAGGCCCCGTCCCGTTTCATAGGCATCTTTAATGCCGCTCTTCCCGTAAATAAAACCCGCCGTTGGGAAGTCGGGCCCCTGAATTTTCTGCATCAACTGCGCGATGGTGACGTCCTGATTCTCCAGCAGAAGCAGCAACCCATCGATCACTTCACCGAGATTGTGCGTGGGAATGTTCGTCGCATACCCGACCGCGATACCGCCGGCTCCGTTGATGAGGAGATTGGGCACCTTGGTCGGCAGCACGAGGGGCTCTTTACGGGATTCGTCGTAGTTAGGACCGAAGTCGACCGTATCTTTATCGATGTCAGCCAGCAGGTCTTCCGCGAGCTTGGTCATGCGTGCTTCCGTGTAGCGCATGGCCGCCGGCGAATCGCCGTCCATCGACCCGTAGTTGCCTTGGCCGTCGACCAGCGGATAGCGCATGTTGAAATCCTGCGCCATCCGGACAAGCGTATCGTAAATGGCCGTGTCGCCGTGGGGATGGTAATTCCCCATGATCTCGCCCACGATTTTGGCGGACTTCCGGTAGGCCCGGTTGGAAGCCAGACCCATTTCATTCATGCCGTAGAGGATACGGCGATGGACCGGTTTGAGCCCGTCACGGACGTCGGGAAGCGCCCGTCCGACGATCACACTCATGGCGTAATCGAGATACGACGACTTCATCTCGTCTTCGATCGCGATGTGGCCTAATCTCTCGTCAGGCGGCATAGATCTCCCCCAAAAGCTATCGGCTTACAGCCCTCAGCTATCAGCTTTGGCTCGTCAGCTCTGGAAAGCTGACCGCTGAATGCTGACAGCTTCCTCGCTATACGTCTAAATTTCTTACCTCGAGCGCGTGCGTCTGGATGAAGTTCCGGCGCGGCTCGACCTCATCACCCATGAGAATCGTAAAGATCTCATCGACGCCGGTCAGGTCTTCGAGTGTGACTCTCAAGAGCGTGCGCGCTTCGGGATTCATCGTCGTCTCCCACAACTGACCCGGATTCATTTCTCCCAGTCCCTTGTACCGTTGTATGCTCAGTCCCTGCTTCCCCAGGTCAAGAATGGCCTTTACCAATTCATCCGTCGACTGATAGGGCTGTTCCTGTCCTTTGGCCTTGAGTTTATAAGGTTGCCTGCCCAGCCCGATGGCAGACGGCGTCAGCTTCTGCAGCTCGCGGAAATCGGCTGAACCGACGAGTTCGTGCGTGATGTCGAGACCGTACAGCACACCGTTGGCCTGCAGTCGGCACACCACTTTGTTGGAGTGGTGCTCGTCGTCCGGCAGGATCTCGAAGGTCGGCGCAAGCTTAGGATAGGCGCCTGCCAATATGCGTGTGACGCTGGCAACGGCGGAGGTCAGCGCCGCCCGATTCTTGAGCAGTTCCCGATCCAGACCCGGCTCGTCGACAAAAGCGCGCAGGAGGGTGGCTTCATACGGCTTCTTGTTCAGCCGGCCGAGCAAATGCTCGAACGCGATCAGTTTCTTGAGGATCGGCAGGAGCCGACGCCCGGTTGCATAGCCTTGCGCCCCTTCGAGGTACAACTCGACATCTTCCACCGCCAGATCAGCCAGATGCTCGTTCAACGCTCCCTCGTCCTTCAAATACCGTTCTGCCTTACCCTTCTTCACTCTGAAGAGCGGAGGCTGAGCAATATAGATGTAGCCTCGTTCGATCAGCTCAGGCATCTGCCTGAAAAAGAAGGTCAGCAAGAGGGTACGGATGTGGCTGCCATCCACATCGGCGTCGGTCATGAGGATGATCTTGTGATACCGTGTCTTAGAGATGTCGAATGCGTCCTTGTCGCTCTTGTCGCTTTCTTCCCTCTTGCGGCCGATCCCGGTGCCCAGCGCCATGATAAGCGTCCGAATTTCGTCGCTCGTCAGCATCTTGTCGAATCGCGCTTTTTCGACGTTCAGAATTTTCCCCTTGAGAGGAAGGATCGCCTGAAATTTACGGTCGCGCCCTTGCTTTGCCGAGCCGCCGGCCGAATCGCCTTCGACGATATAGATCTCGCTGAGCGCCGGATCTTTCTCCGAGCAATCCGCCAGTTTACCGGGCAGCGATCCTCCGTCGAGCGCGCTCTTGCGCCGGATAAGATCCTTGGCTTTGCGGGCCGCTTCACGGGCCCGGGCCGCATCGATCGCTTTGCCGATGATTTTGCGCGCAACCGGCGGATTCTCCTCGAAATAGGCTCCGAGCTTTTCATTGACCGCCGTTTCGACGACGCCTTTGACTTCACTATTCCCCAGTTTCGCTTTGGTCTGCCCCTCGAACTGCGGGTTGCGGACCTTCACGCTGACGACGGCCGTGAGCCCTTCGCGCACGTCGTCGCCCGTGAGCGACTCGGTGTCTTTCTTCAGGAGATCGTTCGCGTTGGCATAGCTGTTGATCGTCCGGGTGAGTGCGGCCTTGAAGCCCACGAGATGTGTGCCGCCCTCTTTCGTGTTGATGTTGTTCGCGAAGGAAAAGAGATTCTCCGCGTAGCTATCGTTGTACTGGAGGGCGACCTCCAGAATCATTTCTGGCTTTTCGACTTTGACGTAGATCGGTTTGTGCAGCGGCGTCTTCGCTTCGTTCAAATGCTCGACGAAAGAGACGATGCCGCCCTTGTAGATGAACACCTGTTCCTTGGCGGGCTCTTTCCGCTCATCCTTCATCGAGATCGACAGGCCCTTGTTCAGGAAGGCGAGTTCGCGTAGCCGTTGCGCCAGGACGTCGAAGCTGAATTCGAGCGTTTCGAAGATCTGCCCGTCCGGCTTGAATCGGACCTGCGTGCCTCGGCGCTTCGTAACACCGGTGCTCTGCAGCGGCGCACCCGGCTTGCCCCGTTCGTACCGCTGTTCAAAGACTTGCCCATCCTGCCAGATTTCCAGCTCAAGCCATTCCGACAGCGCGTTCACGACCGAAATGCCCACGCCGTGCAGTCCGCCGGACACCGTATAGGCGCCTTGTTCGAACTTGCCGCCCGCATGCAAGACGGTTAATGCCACTTCGGCGGCGGACTTCTTTTGCGTCGAGTGCATGCCGGTGGGAATACCCCGGCCGTTGTCGATGACCGTGACGCTCCCGTCAATATGGATTTTGACCTCGATGGTCTCGCCGAATCCGGCCATATGTTCATCGACACTGTTGTCGACGACTTCATAGACCAGGTGATGAAGCCCGTCGACTCCGGTGCTGCCGATATACATCGCCGGCCGCTTCCTGACCGCGTCGAGGCCTTCGAGGACCTTGATTTGGTCTGCGCTGTAACTGTCGGACTTGGGCTTTATAGTGGTCTCGTCTGTGGCCATCCGTTTCCTATTCTCATATACACGTCATAGGATCACACGCTATGCATCCATCGAAGGTGCCGGATGCGTAGGACTATCCCCGCGGGTGATACGCCTCAGATTTTGATCGGCATGACGACGCACTTGAATCCAGGGCTCTCGGATTCCTGGATCAAACAAGGGCTGAGCGGCGTCTCTATCTGCAAGGACACAGTCTCCCCATCCATGACGCCGAATACGTCCAAGAGATAGCGGGCGTTGAACCCGGAACTGAGCGCCTCGCCTTCGTAGCGAGCGGGTAATTCCTCGGTGGCCTCACCGTAATCCGGACTGCTGGAAAACAGGGTCATCTTGCCCGGTGCAAAGGAGACCTTCACGGCGCTGGCTTTATCTCTGGAAAGAACCGAGACGCGGCGGAGCGCGCTTTCCAGTTCAATCCGGTTCACGCTGATTTTTTTACCACCCTCCTTTGGGATGACCTGCTGGTAGTTGGGATAGTTGCCTTCCATCAATCGGGACGTCAGCAACAGGCCGCTTTTTCGAAAGATCATGAGGTTCTTGGCAAATCCGATGAGAGGTTCGCCGTCCCCTCCCTCTTCCAGGAGACGGCGCATTTCGTGCGCCGCTTTTTTAGGAATGATCGCTTTGATTTCCTGCGGGACACCCTTGCCACCGGCTTGGCTCATCTCATGCTCCGCCACAGCTAAACGGTGGCCGTCCGTGCCGACCAGGCGAAGCGTGGTTTTCTTCTCCGTGTTAATGAGCGTGACCAGCAGGCCGTTCAGAATGTACCGAGCATCGTTATCCCCGGCGGCAAACAACGTCTTACGGATCAACTCCAACAGACCGTCTCCCGAGAGCGGCGTTAACCCTTCCCGTTCGATGGCCGGCAAGGCAGGATAGTCGGCGCTGGGCAACCCGACGATCTTGAACTGGCTCTTGCCCATTTGAATGGTCGTCCAGTTGTTCTCTCCTGTGGTCAACTCAATGTCGCCCGACGGCAACTCCTTGATGATCTCAAACAGTTTACGGGCCGAGATCGTCACACCCCCGGTCTCGAGCACAGCCGCTTTGTACAAGCCACGCATGCCGATCTCGAGATCCGTCGCCACAATTTCAGCCCCCTCCTGCCTGGCTTCCAGCAGAACGTTGGACAAGATGGGCATCGTATTCCGTTTCTCCACAACTCCCTGCACCCGTTGAAGCCCCGTCAACAGTTCATCCCGCCCGATCCGTACTTTCATGGCGCAGTCTCCAAATGAAACCCTTATCTACGCAGAATGTGCTCTTTCAAAGTTTCCAGCGTCGTGTGCAATGCCGTATCGGCCTCTTTGGCCTTTGAAACTTGTCTGCACGCGTGAATGATCGTCGTGTGATCCTTGCCTCCGAATTGGCGCCCGATTTCCGGATAGGAGGCATCGGTTAGTTCGCGGCAGAGAAACATCGCGATCTGCCGAGGATGCACAAGTGTCTTGCTGCGGCGGCGCGATTTCAGTTCGGTCATCTTGACATGGAACTGAGCGCACACCGCTTCTTGGATGTCGTCCATCGCGACGATTTTTTTCTTGTCCCCGATCAGGTCCCGAAGCACGTTCTTGGCCATGTCCAGTGTAATGACCTGGCCTGTCAACGAGGCGTAGGCGCCAAGCCGGACTAAACTGCCCTCCAGCTCGCGGATGTTGCTTTTCATGGCGCCGGCGAGAAACTGAATGACATCTTCCGGCAGTGTGATCCCCTCGTCCTCCGATTTTTTCCTCAAAATCGCGATACGCGTCTCGACATCGGGCGGCTGTAAATCCGCAATTAATCCCCATTCGAACCGGGACCGGAGACGTTCTTCGATATCCGGCATATCCTTGGGAAACCTGTCGCTGGACAAAACAATCTGTTTATGCCCTTCGTACAGGGAGTTGAACGTATGGAAAAACTCCTCTTGGGTCCGTTCTTTTCCGACGAGAAACTGGATGTCGTCGATCATCAGCATGTCGATGTGGCGGTAGCGCTTTCGGAGATCCGTCATCTTGTCGTATCGGATGGAGTTGATGACCTCGTTCGTGAATTGCTCGGTCGTCAGATACGCAATGCGGAGATCTGTACGTTCAGCCACATGGTTTCCGATCGCATTGAGGAGATGGGTCTTACCCAGCCCGACACCGCCGTAGATGAAGAGAGGATTGTACGTCTTTCCGGGCTGCTCAGAAACCGCCATACAGGCCGCATGGGCAAACTGATTTCCCGCTCCTACGACGAAATTCTCGAACGTGTATTTCGGATTGAGTTGAATGCCTCGGCGGGATTTCATCTGGCCCGAAGCTTTGGACGGAGTTGAGGCGGCTTGAGGCTCGACTAACCGTGATGCCGGCTTCTGTGATACGACGAAGCTTACCGACACGTTTCCGCCACCGCGAGCCGATGACACCGCCTCGACCAACAACGGGGCATAATGGGTATGCAACCAGTCACCGAAAAATTTGTTCGGTACACCGATGTGGGCGGTGGAGTTTTCAATCCGATCGAGGCGTGTCGGGATGAACCAGGTGTCATAGACTTGCCTGGGGACCTTCCCTTGGATGTACTGAAGAGCTTCTTGCCAGACGCTATCGACGCTCATAAATCACGGAGATTTCTATACACAGGATTATTCACATCTGTGGATAACTTGGTACTTTGAGATGGGTTTATCAAGCTGGACAAGGTGGTCAATACCATGTCCCCACCACCGTTGTCGAGTTGTGTTTTAGAGCCCATACGTTTTCCACAGGATTCGTCCAAGCTATACGGAGTCTGCCCGGAGGGAATCCCCAATCATATACTCATCGGTCGCGTTATTTTTTCTCTCATTAAACAATGTGATCTCTACTATCCACAGTATTCCCTTCACTACTCCGATTCCGACTCCGACTCCTAGTTTTCTTCTAATACATAATTTTAAGAGTAAAGAGTCAGAGGATAATGACCTTTGACGCATTCATGATCACGTCCAGGAGATGTTCATACGTCATAGTCTGCCCCTCCGCACCACCATCACCAGATGTTGCCCAAAGTGCCCCGGCTTGTTGCTCAGATGAAGGCGAATTATTTGACGTTCTTAAAGTACAGGCTGAAACGTTAAGATCCTTAGAAGAATAAAGCCAAGGGGAAAGCGTATCTGCTGAATGACGAATGAGGTACAAAGGAAAGGACATGGGAGACCTATGGTTAATGACTGATCAAAAGATCAGCGTACGGTCCATTGATTTTATGAGAGACCGGATAGTCTCATCAGACTCATATCTGACGGAGAATTCTTTCCGGATCAGAGCTGGATCTGTCTCTGATGGAAGAATGAAAGGAATTTCAAGATGTTCGACAGATGGAAGATATTTTTCCAGTATGTCTATATCGACAATATCGTCAAGATCGTCAGAAAGGAGACGATGAGCTTCGCCTAAGAGGACAACAGTCGTTGTATGAGATCCTGCAACGAGGCCAAGCGCAATTCGTAGAGCTTCAACCGGTCTATGGGTCTTTCGTGGATCTTCTTGAATGACAACCGCGATAGTTTTAGCCATGACAAGTAGCTTGACGTCAGGTAAATGAAAGAAATGGATCACAGGCGTCAATGATTCCAGAAAGGACAACGAGTCCTGACAGGGAAATGGCCGGGTCCAGGTCCGCCGTTGAGACATGATGTTGCTGACACCCATAGGCGCAGGCAAAGACTTTTACGCCTGATTGAGCAATCTGTCGGTATCGTGCATCAGACAGGTTCTTCACTCCCTCATCGATGAGATAGAGATAGACCTCGTGACCAGCTGAAAGAGCTGCTTGTGCCAGTCCGTGGACTGTCACCGCACTATCATGCGAAGGGGGCAAGGCAAGGAGGAGACCGAGCTTCCGTTTCATTTTAATAATTCACATGAATTTATATTATATAATCATATACTTATGAATTTTATATGACAGTGAAAAAGTAAGAGCTTTTGAGGGAAAAGTCAATGGGAAAAATTGGGATCAGGAAGCAGGAATGAAAGAAGATATGTCACGACCGAGAGAGGTGAGGGAAACATCACGCTGAGCCTTTGAGGTCATATCACGCAGGATAGCAGTACCTTTCGCAACCTCATCATCTCCGATGATCAAAGTAAATCTTGAGCTGGATCTGTCTGCCTGGCGCAAGTGGGATTTGAGGGTACCGGCCCGAAAATCAGAGACCGCCCGGATTCCAACCAAACGAAGCTCCTCAAGAGCCGCGAGACCTGTCACTGATCCTTGGCTCCCAAATCCCGCAATATAGACGGTCGTAGACCCGGGGAGCGAGACTGGTGCCGTCTCGGAGAGCATCATCGCCATCCGTTCCAGTCCAAGAGCAAAGCCGACAGCCGGGGTCGGTGGGCCGCCAAGGGTCTCGATAAGGCCATCGTACCGACCGCCAGCTCCTACCGCATTTTGGGCACCTAAACTTGTCGATGTGACCTCAAAAGTCGTGAGACAGTAATAATCGAGTCCCCGAACGAGCCGGTGGTTCAGACGATAGGGAATTCCGATGGAGTCAAGGCCGGCTATTACAGCGGCGAAGTATGCGCGTGCCTTTTCCGAAAGGGAATCAGCGAGCCTGGGAGCCGCCTCCGTGGCAGCCCGACATTCGGGCACTTTGCAATCCAAGACCCTAAGCGGGTTTGTCTCGACACGGCGCTGACAATTTCCGCAGAGCCGTCCCATCTCCCGCGTTAAATAGGCAACCAGCAGAGGACGATAACCCTCTCGATCAGCGGTATAGCCAAGGTTGTTGATCTCCAAGGTCAGGGCCGGAAGGTTCAGATCCGAAAGAATCCGCCATAACAATGCGATGACTTCAACGTCGGCGCGGGGGTCCGATGTGCCCAACGACTCGATGCCAAACTGGTGAAATTGGCGAAGGCGGCCCGCCTGAGGACGCTCATGACGAAACATCGGTCCCATATAGAAATACTTTTGCGGCAACGGATCGGCAGCGCGATTGTGTTCGATAAACGCACGAACTGTTCCTGCGGTGCCTTCGGGCCTGAGCGTGAGTGAGGTGCCGTCCCGGTCCTGGAATGTGTACATCTCTTTTTCGACGATGTCGGTCGATGCCCCGATGCTTCGGGCGAACAGGGTTGTGACTTCGAAAATCGGGACGCGAATTTCCTGAAAGCCATAACGGACGGCCCACCGCCGGGCAGTCTCCTCGATGAGCCGCCAGCGGGGAGTCTCTTCCGGAAGAATGTCTTTGACGCCCTTAATGCCTTTGATCATACCCAGAACCGGTAAGGGGTGAGGGGTTAGGCGCAAGGTTCCTCATGTGGAACCCCTTACCCCTAACCAGTTTCGGCGAACTATAGCGGCGCATTCTGAGGCAAGTCAACGGAGCCGATCTTGCGCCTTATCGGTACGAGAGGTATAGTGCGCCTCCTTCGCCCTGTACCAAAATTAGGAACGGTCTATGAGTCAGGAACAATCCGGCCGCCGTGTGATGGCCCTCGCGCCGATGCCTCCGGAGAAGTCCGCCTATGCCTTGGCGCGCTACAGCCGGTCGCCCGACTCCATCGAAAACAGCATCACGTGGGTCCACGGCCACTCCTCGGAGAAGTTCTGGGAGCAGTTCTACTTCGACTACGGCCATGCCTCGATCGCAGACCTGGGCCACGTCGTCGTCTGTTTTGAAGAAATCTCCGAGCTTGCAGCGATCCGGCTGGAAGACGAGCCGCTCTGGGACGGTCAGGCCAAATCCAGCCGGTACCAGAACTTTGCGTCGAGCCGATGGTATGTCCCGGGCCAGATTCGAGGCAGCGAAACCGAGGCAGTCTACGAAGGCATTCTGCGCAGCCTGTCCGAAGTCTACCGGCTGCTGCACGATCCCTTGATCGCCCATCTTTCTGAACGGGACCCCCGCCCGGAATCGATGAAGCCGGCCGACTATCAACGCACGATCGCCGCGCGCGCGTTCGACGCGACGCGCTACCTGCTTCCGCTCGCGGCCAAGACAAACGTGGGTCAAGTCGTGAGCATCCGTACGCTGGAAAAGCAGATCACCCGCTTGCTGTCGTCACAGTTGCCGGAACTGCGCGCCATCGGCGATGATTTGAAAGAGGCCTGCCGGCGCCCTCCGGTGAATGTCTGGGGGGAATTGAGCGGGCAAACCGGCGGGCTGAATGAACCCTTGGCGCCGACACTGGCGCGGCATGCGAAGGCGAGTCCCTATCAAGAGTCGGTCTATGCTGATTTGTCCCGCCATGCGAAAGATGTTTTGCGCGGGACGGGGCTTGATCAGCCCGATCGCTGGGGTGAAGTGGAGTCAGTCGAGCTGATCGATCCGCACGATCCGCTGGACGAAGTCGTCACCACGCTGCTCTATCGCGTGACGCAGGCTCCGTATCGCACGCTGATGTCGGTGGTGAAAGAATGGTCCGACAAGCAGAAGCAAGACACGATCGAAGTGGCGACGCGACAGCGAGGGCCGTACGATGAACTGATCAGAGAATTTCGCTGCGGCTACTCGTTCAATTTCGATATCCTGATGGACATCGGCGCATGGAGAGATATGCACCGCCACCGGCGATGCCAGCAGGTTCAGCAGAATTTCACGACCGTTCACGGGTACGATATTCCGCCGCCGCTTGTCGAAGCAGGATTGGATCAAGAGTACCGGCAGGCGATGGACGCGGTGCGCCGCGATATCGAGTTGCTCAGGAAAAAGGATCAGGAAGCCTCGCTCTACGCTATCCCGTTCGGTTTCAAAGTGCGCTGTCTGTTCAAAATGGATTATGCCGAGGCGGAGTATATCGCCAGGCTCCGTTCCGGTGTGAAGGGCCATTGGTCGTACCGCACCGTTGCGTGGCAGATGAAACAGAAGCTCGCCGCGCGCTATCCTGCTCTGGGGGAACGCATCCAAGCCACGCCCCCGGATGTTGAAGACACACTGACCCGGTAGAAGTCTCACGCGACACATGAGCAGCCATCCGCAACAATGCGAAGCCGCAATCCTGGCGGGAGCGTGGGATACGCTCTTTGCCGAGGCCTCGGCCTGGATTGCGGAACAGACGGGCGCCGGACCCGCGGACCCGCGCGCGTATTTTTCACAAAACATCGTCTATCTGTTGCGCGGCCGGTTCTCGGATGCCTGGAAGACACACGTCTTCTGTCTCCAGACAGAAGACGATATCGCCGCGGTCAAGGCATGGATCAATGATCTCCTCGCGCGGCATCATGACAGCAGTCTGGCGCATTTGGTCACGGGTCTCTTGTTGGCTCAGTCCGGTCAATCGGAACAGTCGGTGCAGTACTACAAGGATGCGGCAAGGCTGGATCCGCACTCTGCCTATCCCCACTACTTTCTGGCGCAAATTCATGAGCGGGCAAGTCATCTTGAAATGGCGATCAAGGAGTATAAGGAAGCAGTACGGCTCGATCCGGCGTATATGCCGGCCAGAACCAATCTCGGGGTGGCCTATCAGGAGCAGGGCCGACTGGAGATGGCGATCAAGGAGTACCGCGAGGTCATCAAGTTATGTCCGAGCGACCCGCTGGCCCATGCCAATCTTGGATGTGCCTTGGCCGAACAAGGCAAAATGGAACCAGCGCTGCAATCGTACAAGGAGGCGCTCAAGCTGAATCCAAAGGATGCAGAAATTCACTTTGCTCTGGGCGGCTTACACGAAACGAGGGGGCGTCTGGACCTTGCGGAGAAGTCCTATCGTGATGCGCTGGGAGCCAACGGGGAATTCGGCGCCGCGTACTCGGCCTTGGGGTGGCTCAGTCTGAGGAAGCAGCGGATGCAGGACGCACAAGAACTGTTCAGCCGGGCCTTGAAGTGCAACGAAGAAGATCCCCGCGCCTATCACGGCATTGCCGAACTGTATGCCCTTCGCGGCAAGCGCCAAAGCGCAATGGAAAACTACACCAAGGCGATGAACTACTATCGGGACCCCGAGAAAAGAAACCAGATCATGAATCAGCTGTTTCAGGAAGGGCAGGTGGGGGATTGAGGGTTGGGACCAACCGAGTAGGTCCTTTGCTCGCGGAGCCCCCACGATGAAACGGTGGTCGCTCGACGCGCGCAGTCAGACCTCACTCGATTGGTCCCACAGGTTCGGAAGAGAGGAAATAAATGTGCGCAGTCGAAGAACAACGCCTCAGCCACTTTTGGTGAGGGAAGAAAGAAGCTCGACGCGCGCAGTCAGGCCCCACTCATTTGGTCCCATAGGGTCGGTAGAGAGGAAATAAACGCGAGCAGTGGAAGGACCAATGCCTGCCGAACTCTTCAGGGGAGAGTACGAGGGATGTTCTTACAATTCGCGGATGGCGCCCTGGAGGACGGTAATCTGAGTCACCGGGTCGCCCGATGATCTGAGTTCCGTACGGATCTGATCCTTGAGATAAGATGAATAGCCGATGCGGTCGACGAGGAGTTCGAGGAATCGTTCTGCCGGCAACAGGCTCTGGCCCTTGAGTTCTTCCACTGTCTCATCGCTCACCGGCACATAGGTGCTGCCGATGTGGAAGACCACATTGTAGTACTGCCCCTTGCCGATGCGCTCGAATCGTAGACCTTTCACCGAATTCCTCCTTAAAAGCTGCTGAGCTGGCCATTCTAGACAAGTTGTGGTTGTGAAGACAAGGGCGCTCTGTGGGCTCTGGCGATACGTCTGCGACGCGGCCCATGCGGTAGACAGCTGTGCCGGCGGGCTTTATCATGCGCGTCATGTGCCGTGGACTATTAGTGTTTGAGCCATCATGACAGCCAAAGAGCTCATAGAATTATGGGTCGCCCGGCTTGAAGCGGAACGGCAACAGATCATCGATGCCGGGCAGGATGTTGCGTTTACGGCAACAGAGGGCCGGCTTGTTCAAGCGATCGGGGGGCTTCACCTGTACGAGTTTCTCGTACCCCCTGGAATATCGTTATCGGTCGACCTGCCTTTGTCCATCGTCACCTCCGACGAGATGGATCCGACCGAAGGGATCGTTCTGCGCCAGAAGGGCAGCGCGCTCCTTGTGCAGGTCATCGATTCCCTCGGAGCCTCGACGCCTTCCGTCACACTGATCCCAGACCGGGCCGGACTCCTGAGCACGTCGGTTACCCGGTTGAAGGAGATGGCCGCAAAGGCCGATGCGCAGAGTCTTGGTCTCTCCGAGCGCGTAGTTCCTTGGCTTGCCTCATCGGAAGATGCGTCGAAGATGCCATCCTCTGCGTCGTCGGTTCTCACGACTCTGTGGTCGGAAGATCAGGCGCAGCGCCGTCACAAGCTGGCCAGCCTGGCGATGGAGCTGATTCGCGCCAACAAGCGTATTTTGCTGATCAGTCCCGATCATGAAGAATCTGACGACATCGTCGGCATGATCGCCCGTACGATGAAAGCCGGGGGCCTCAACTACAAGACGTGGCTCAGCCGGTATGAAATGCCGATGACATCGCAGAGTCACGGCATCGATCTTCACGAGTTGGGCTTCGAGGCGCAAATGCATCAGTTTTATGCCAGGTCTCAAACGGAGAAAGCATCCCTGCGGCGCAAATACGAGCGGTTCCGGGAACTGGCGCCCTTTCTGGCCGGCAAGGCCCAGAAACAAAAAGACCTGGACGAAGTTCGTTTACTTGAATGGCGTCTGGTCACCCAGTTGAGGGATGTGCAGGCGAAACTTGCCGAGGTTGACGCGACTCTGGCCGAATACGAGAACCTCACGCTGTTTCAGCGGCTCACGATGCAGACGGTCGGAAAGAATGTGGAATCACTCACGCAATACCGTACGCTCTATCAGCAGCAGATCGACGGGTTGAACCAGGAGCTTGATGTGGCCAAAGGCCGCATTCGGCAACTGGTTCCAGAAGCGGCTGTTCCAAGGGAACTGCGTCAGGAAGCCGAGGATCTCAAAGAAGCGGTCACCAAGTTGGGCGGAACGAAAAAGATCCGCGAGTTGCTGGCCGCCGAAGCGGATCCGAACCGCCAGGCGTTCATTCAAAACCGCCGGCTGGTGGCGGCCACGCCCGTTCGGGTGGCAAGCGACCCGCTCTTCAACCGCGTGCGGTTCGATGTGCTGATCGCCGATGAAGCGCCACGAATCGGCGCCGCCTCGCTGCTGGCCGCATCCGGCTTGGCGCGCGAACGGATTATCATGAGCGGAGACCTTCGTGAGATTGCTGCGGCAGGTTGCTGGACGGCGTACGACGCATCAGTTCAGGCGGGTGGATAGGGCTAAAGATTGTGTCTCTCTTCGCTTGACGGAACTCGTGACAATTCAGGATAATCCACCTTCTTCGTAGTTCTGGAATTTCCGGAATCCCTGAGGTTGCTCAAAATGGTTTCCAACAAGGCCGCAAGGAGCGCCGACCTCGAAGCGTACTCTTCATCGGTACGTTGAGAGGGATGGGCGACTGAGAACGCTGTTGGAAGGCATTTTCAGCAACCGATTATGCCGAAGTGGCGGAACTGGCAGACGCACTAGATTCAGGGTCTAGCGCCCTCACGGGTGTCCGGGTTCAAATCCCGGCTTCGGCACCACAACACTTAATCACCGCTCCCACACAGGGATTTCAGCGATTGACAGCGCCCGGCAAGCCTTCTGGCTACACCGCTGGAGGCTGCTGTGGCTACACTTTTTCGCCGGTCCCGACAGGAAAAAGTTCCCCGTTGGTATTCTCGCTTCATCATTCCCAATGACCTCCGTCCCTTCCTCCGCCGCCGTGAGATTCTGAAAAGCCTTGGCAACGTGTCTTACTCTGAGGCATCTTTACGGGCTGCGGTCTGGGAAGGCCGCATTGCGTCCTTGCTCCTCCGTGTTCGCCGCCATCGGGACACCATGAACCGAGAAGAGATTCAGAAACTCGCGCAACAGTGGCTCGCTGAAACGCTCGAAGCTGTCGAGGAAAGTTGCCTGTCGGCATCTCCGAGCGACGATGAGCGGGAGGCACTGGACCTCGCTTTGTCTGACGCACTGGAAGCGGCGGAGTACCAACTTCTCAACAATGACTTCTCCAAGATAGAAGGCGAAGCCGATGAACTGTTACACGCCCACGGACACACTCTGCCCAAAGAAACGGAGGTCTACCGCCGCCTCTGCCGAGAACTGCTGAAGGTGAAACAAACCGCCCTCAAGGCCGAAATGAACTGGCGTGAGGGAAACTACTGGAAGCAGGATTCCCTCATGCCCGCAGTTCTACCGCCTGTCCGTCCCGATAGTGGTTTTGAGCTTTGCGCGTCCGTTCTCCTGTCCGTTGCTCGGAAGGCGTATCTCAAAGACTTTGAGCGCCGTGCGCCCGGTACGCTCCTCGCCAAGACAAACGTGCTTAACCGCTTCATGGAAATTGTTGGGGACAAGGATCTTCACTCCATCACAGATCAAGACTGCCTGCACTATCGGAACACGTTGGCCAAACTCCCCGCTCACATGACCAAGCGGTTTCCAGGGAAGACAGCCGCACAGGTCCTTGTAGAGGTTGAGGGAAAAGAAGGTATTGAGCGTCTCTCGTTGCAGACGGTCAATCAGGACCTCACGCACCTTCGCCATTTCTTCGGATGGGCCATAGCGAAACCACGCCGCCACATCACGGAGAATCCGGTTGAGGGCCTTTTCTATGAGGCTGTCGAGTCGAAACAATATGAGACGTTCACCGATGAAGAAGTAAATCGCATCTTTACCAGCAAGGAGTACACGGACCAACTCAACAAGAAACAGTATGGTCGATATTGGCTACCGCTGATTCTCCTGTACTCCGGCGCACGCCGTGAGGAAATAGCAAACCTCGCCGTTGCCGACCTGAAAACGGAGCAAGGTCTACACTACTTCGACATTGCCCCAGACGCAGCAAGGGGCCGCCGATTGAAGAACAAGGCCAGTAAGAGGCGTGTCCCCATCCATTCGCACCTTGTGGAACTGGGGCTACTGCACTACGTGAAGCAACGGCGGGCTACGGGGGAGCAGTTGTTATTCTCAAAACGAAGGAATGCGGGCAAGGGCAGGGAGACGGTAGGTGATGGGGTTGGAAAGTGGCTGGCGCGTCTGCTCGTCAAGGAAGGGATCGAGGGCAAGAAATCTCTACACTCATGCCGCCCCACAGTCACAACGAAACTCTACGAGGCGGGTGTAGACGGAGAGACCCGACGCGAACTACTGGGGCATAGCGGAAAAGACGTGCACGAGCAAGTCTACCTCCGCCCGCCCCTCCAATCGCTGTGCCTCCATCTGGAAAAGCTAAACTTTCGCCCTCTCCTCAAGGGCCTACCTCGATATCGGTCTAGACCTGGCTCACACAAAGCCGGGTTTGAATAGTTATGCTTAAACACTTAAGCAGTAAAAAGCCTGAAAACATCATACCCCTTCATTGACATCAAAAAGCGATACATGCTACTCCGAATGCGCGGGTGAGAAAGTTTGAGTCTAGTGGGCTAACCGATCTTCTGTAGAGCGGGTGGAAGACGCTCTTACGGCGGGAGCAATCCCGCTCCCAGAAAGGAGACGCCCTATGGACGGAAGAACTTCTTCTCGCCCTGAGGACGAAGTGGTGTACACGCGGTACATCACCCTCAGGAACGGAAAGCGGCTCTACGCTTCCATGTACGGACTTAATGCATTCCGCATTATTGTCCGACGGAAGAAACGCTAGAGCAGCTTAACAAGGACAGCCTCCCCTATGAGCCGCCAAGTTCAGCGGGGAGGTTGCTCCTCTTTCCAGCCTCTTTTTAATCGTCCAAACGACTCAAGTCAACAGAGTTCAACAAAGATTCGCCTTGTAGGATCAACGTGGAAATTGTCCAGGTTGGTTTCAAGTGGCATAACACGGAAAATACTCTGCTGCTACGGGGGGTTATCGATACTACTTCCCTCAAACTGCGGCGGTTCAATTGAACCCCCTCAAGTGTTGAACCGCACACACGTCCTCAAAAGTCTGCCTCACACTCCTCCGTCACTGCCCGCCGCTGAATCTCCGCAGCAACTGCCCGTGCTCCTGCCGGATCGTAGCGGAGGAAGGCATCGGCGAAGATTTGCGGGTGCTGTGAGGGCAACCCCTTGAAGTGTCGTGCGAGCGCTTGCGCCCACTCCTTCGCCTTCACGGCCTTCCATCCATCACCCGCTCCCTCAGCCGCTCTTGTATTGAGTAATCGCTTCACGTTCTCCCACGTCCAGCTTTCCACCGCAGCCGACGGCCATTGTTCCCGCACCCGCTGCCGGGCTTGGTCCATGTTGTGAATCGTTCCCTTGCTCACGGTGGTAGCGTGATTAATCTGCCGGAAGGGTAAGCCAAGAAGCAGCATTCTCCAGGCTGCCTCTTTCTTGTCCTCAGTGGACAAGTTGAGTTTGTCTGGCGCGTTACTCTCCACGGTGAACCGGAAGGCGTCTTCAAGACTCCCCTCGAAGACATTCACCGGAACATGTGTCCTTCGTCCGCCCGCCTGCTGGTACGCTTTCAATCGGTGGTGCCCGTCCAAACAGTACCAGGCCCCGCCTACCTTCATCACCACAATCGGGTCAAGTTCCCCCTTCGCCTGGAGTGCTCGTTTCAATTCGGCGTGGTGCTTGGCGCTTGCCGCAGTGCTGAAGGCGGCTTGCCGAGGTTGAAAGACAGCCTCAACCGTCTTGATCTTCTGAATCGGCAACCGGCGCAGCTTGCGCTCTTGGTCCGTGAGCGTGTCTACGCCGCGTTGCTTCAGGGTTTGAAAGACGCTGTGCCAGTCGTTGTGTTGCATGGCTTCCGTGGTCCCTTCCTTCGTCCTCGTTCCCAACAAGCTCGCCATTCCTTCGCAGTTATGGTGCCTTCCCGCATGAGAAACCGCCGGAAGGCTTGCGCCCACCTCACGGGCTTTCTGAAGTGTCCGGCAAACTCTCTCGCGCTGCTCCAACAGCCAAGCCTCATCAGTTGCACCGCAAGGTCAAACGTCAGCCCGTCTTCCTGCTTCTCACGGAACACCGCCTCAAACTGTGCGCGGGTCAGTGGTGGAGTTCCGCCTTGTTGACTCGGCTGCGCTGTCAGTGGCTCAATGGGCGGCTTCCGCTTACCGGAGAAACAGGCCTTCCAACTCACCGCACTGAACACGCGCTGTCCGATTGCCACATCTCGGAGCCTTGCGGCCCAATCAGGCTGCTTGCCATAGGCTGCGGCTAGTGCCTTCAACGTGGAGAACTCACCCGCTGCAACCCGCCGCATGGCTTCATCCCAGTGCGGCTGGAAGGGTTCTCTTTCCTTGGCCTGCCGGTGTAGCACCCAATCCCCGAACGTGAATTCCTTCCGCTGGATTTGTCCGAGGAGACCAGGCAGCGGAAAGTCATCCCCGTCCCCAATCGAGGGCGGAATCTCTAGGACGACATCCGCATCAAGCATGCTCAGGTTGTCCCTTCTGTTTCCTCTGCCGTTGCCGTTCGAGGGTTGAGGGCCGTTTGCCCATTCTGAAGGTGTGCAAGCTACAGGAGACGATTCGGCATTCTCGAACTTCCTTTTCGCTGCCCCCACTGCAATTGATACATTTGGCTCTGATCGCACGCATGGGAGTGAGTACTCTTGGTTGACTCATTGGTTTTTGCCTTTCTTTTGAGATTTAGGCCTAGCTAGCTGCCTATTGGAGACACGATGTCTCACAGCCCGATCAAGCGGGTCTGTATCCACTATCGCGGGCCTAGAGCGGGCTAGCTGGCGGTTTAAGCGCTATTCCGGCCTGGTTGGACCAGTGGCAGCACTGAGGACAGGGACCGCCGGTACTTCAGCGGGCGGTTCTGCGGGCCTACCGGCTTGTGTATGAGGTACTGGAAAAGGTCCAGAGCTGGAGAGCCGTTGATCTTAGGACGGGTGGGACTGTCAGGCGGTTGCCTTCCTCAACCTCCTTTCCTTTCCCCGCTGCCGTTGTAGGTTCGGAAGACGGGAAAGCTGACGGACCGCCTGCCGTTCGTCCTCGAACAGACGCCGGTCTGCCAGAAGGGAGGCGACGTGCCGTTGGTAAAGGCGAACCGCCCGGCGGACCACGAGGCTACAAGACGCGGAATCGCTCTGGGTTGGTCCACTGAGTTGAGCCTTCAGCCAGAGTAGTGCGGCGTCACTGTTGGCATCGAGTCGAACGGGGCGAATAGCGGTAGTGTTGAGTACATACCGGCGTCCTCGTCCGGCTAAATCGGGGATCATGTTGGGGTGTGCTTGGGATTGGTGCATAGCGTTGTCCTCTGGTTAGTTGGGTTGTACCAGCTCGATGCGTAGTCGATTAGCGAACAAAGATTAGTTACAGGGGATGAGACAGGGACATGGAAACTTGCGGGTTGGGTGAGGCGGCGCGGGAAACGGGAAATTTATATACGGTTCTTATTCTACAAGGGGGGACCTAATCATATTCTACTGGTAAAACAATTGGTTAGGCGAAATTATCCGTCAGGCGTTTCGCCGCTTCTTATAAGGGCCTCGCGGTTTACCCTTTTTAGGTCTTCCCGGACGGCGGAAGGATCGCTTGATCTCCTCTTCTGTGATCATCCCGTACTCGATAGCCCGTGAGAGCGCCTCGTTAATCCATCGCATCGGCTTCCGATACTTGAAGGCAAGGTGCTTCCTGTTCTTGAAGCCTTTCTTCTTGATGCGCTGGACCATCCACGGCAGGTGTGCGTAGAACCGATCCTCTGTAGTCTCCCCTGTGACCTCGTTCTTTATCCCGGCGTTTCGATGCGGGAGAGGCGCACGCGGCTTCCTGCGCTTTCGATTTCGCGCCTTCCTCACCTTGTTGGCGTAGTAAGGCTCTCTGAGCATGGCCCGGTAGTGCAGTACCCACCCCACGAACTCCCTTTCCGTGGTCACATATTCTTCCTTCGTCCCCTTCCATGTGCGTTTGTCTTTTCGATGGGCTACAAGCTGTGCCCTGTACTCGCGTAGGTATCGCTGCACTGTTGTATAGCCAAGCTGTTTCATCTGATTGGCTCTAGCTCTCGTTCGACTCGTTCAATAAACCCCTGCCGTGCTGTCCTAATTTCTGCCGGACTGTTCCGAACGAACCGCCCGCAGCCAGCGTAACAAATCTCACCGAGAAATGGGGCCGCCAAAAATATCCCGTACCGCGTATCCAGGACGAACCGCCCACTGAACAAATTGATCAACATGAGAACCTCCTGTTGGTGGTTAACTGCCTTGCCGCCCCTTCTACGCCTCTTACTCGGCACGGTCAATAAGAAACTTAGGTAAATATATCCATATGTGGAAGTAATTGGCCGTTGTAAACATAATCAAACGGTGGTATGATAACGTGTACAACAAGGAGGAACCATCATGAACACAGCCACCAGCGCGGCAAATCTCGCAGTCCCTCGCCCCTGCTTCGCCTATCTTCGGGTGTCTACATCCGAACAAGGCCAGCGAGGAAACGGGCTTGAGGCCCAACAACAGGCTATCGCCACGTTTGCCCGGCAAGAGGGCTTTGAGGTTCAAGAGTGGGTACAGGAGGTAGAGACAGGGAAAGGGACCGACGCTCTGCTGAGACGGCCAAGGCTGGCTTACGCTTTGAAACAGGCGAAGCGGCGGAAGGCTCCTGTATTGGTCTCAAAGCTGGACCGGCTCTCCCGTGACGTGGCCTTTGTAGCAGGTCTTATGAGTGAAGGCGTTCCCTTCATCGTGACAGAACTAGGGAGCGACGTAGACCCGTTCATCCTTCACCTATACGCGGCCCTCAGTGAGAAGGAACGCCGTCTTATCAGCTCTCGGACAAGGGAAGCGTTACAAGCCATGAAGCGGAGGAAAGTGAAACTCGGCAACCCATCCCGAAGCAGCCTACGCCAGGCATCACAGAAAGGCGTAATCGCCAGACAACAAGCTGCAAGGGTCTTCGCCGAATCCATGCGCCCCATGATTCTTGGTTACCAGCAACAGGGCTTCCCGCTGCGGAAAATTGCCGAGGAACTAAATCGGCGGGGAGTGCCTACCTATCGGGGAGTGGGTGAGTGGAGCGCTACACAATTGTCGAGGATACAGAGGCTCTTGCGGCGAGATTAAGTCACGGTTCGGGGCATTCCTCTCTTTGCGCTTCTGGCTTTCCCATTTGGGCAAGTATGCAATCAATGAAGCGCACCGCTCGGTCTTCCTTTTCCTGTTCGCGTTTCGCCCGTTCTGCATTCCGTTTGGCCCGTGATTCAGCGGCTTTTGGCTTTCTGCTTGTTCTGAGCCTGTGAAGCCTCCCTTTCCTTGTCCCATTTCTCAGCCGTTTCCCGGAGTCGTTTTGCTTTCTCGTCGCCCAACTCCTGCCTCTCGCAACCAGAAATAAAGTGCGCTTCTCTGGCGTCATTGTTGAAGAAGATTGTAATCCGCTTCTCTGGCCCATAGACGAGGACATCGCCGTATGATCCAGCAACGGGTTCCCCAATCACTGCGGAGACCTCGGCTTTTGTCATTCCTGTGAGTAGACGGGAACACATCGCCTTTCGTGCTTCGTTGCCTCTGGCCATCCGCTGCTGCGCCGACTGGATTACTGCCTCCGCATCCTCGGCCTGCTTGTCTACCTGGACACTTGCTTGTTTGAGCTGTTCAACAATCGGCGTGTTTGAATCGTTCTGGCTTGACCTCGCCTGTTGTTCTCCTAGTTGGCTCTTAAGTCGTTGCAGTAGTTCTTTGGCTTCTAATTCCTTTTGATTGAGGGCTTGTTGTTTCGCGGCTAAATCCTGCCTGGCTTGGTCCAACTCTCGACTCTTTGCCTCACTCCGATTCTGTAGCTGACTCTGAACGGAAAGGAGCTTAGATACCGGGACACGAAGCAGCCGGTAAACGGTCACTGTTCCATCCTGGTTTGGCTCCTCAAAGGTCATCTGCGTTTCAATCACTAGCCCCTGTGCCTCAAGGGAAGTGATCTGAGCATAGTTGCCCAACTCTAACCGGCCTCTCTCAAAGGCCTGCTGTCTTCCGTCTTCAACGCTCTTGGCACTTGACGCCACGCCGACAGCGTACAATGTATCCCCTTCGACAAAGGCCGAGCGCTCCGTCCACCAAGGCCGCTCGTTGTAGGTGGCTGCAAGGGAAGTAGCAGGCATCAGCCAGAACAGGAGGACTAGCAGGACCAAGTGAGCAGCCGATGCACACACGACCCGGCGGAGGGCAAGAGCCAACCCGGCGTGGGGGGAATAGGAATGGCCGTTTATATGCAGTAGGCTCTCAGGGTTTTGTTCCAAAACTTTTCCTCCCTCGTTTTCGTAGTCTGCCGATGAAGAAAGCAGAATTATAGAGCGTAACCCAGGCTGCTACGGGCAAGGCCAGAGCCGTCCCGCCCATCATTACCATGGTAAGGAAAAGCCTGAGTGAGTCAGGGAAGAAATCCAAGGCTTGTAGTTTGGGATCGGCTCCGAGAACGGCAAAACAGAAAAGAGAATAGGCGATGCACGCAGCCACAACATACACGGCATGAACAAGCCGCGTCCGCTCTTCAGGGGAAAAGAGATGGGCTAGTGACATACGCTAGGATAAGGCGCTGTGTTGCGAATCATCAAGAGGAAGGTTCAGCTATCTGAAGGGCTACACTTTGGCGCTCCGTTAAGCTACACTGACGCTCATTCGCCAGAGGACAAAGGGCCGTCTTTCGTTGAAACCCTGATGTTGTCGGCGGTCTGAGTCGGTAGGTTGTTCTCCCGGCTTCGGCACCACCCCTCTTTCCCCGTTCCCATCAACGTGTTTCATCGAGATAACGCCGTGCTTCTAGGGTCTGGCGATACCAGGCAGGCCTTATTTTAGGCTAAATTGTCACGCGAATGTGAGGATCGACTTCGATGAGGTCAAAGAAATACGAGGAGATTGGGCATATGGTCATGCCAGGGCGGTATCGGCACTATAAGGGTCAAGAATACGAGGTTCTTGGAGTTGCAAGGCATTCTGAGACCGAAGAAGAGTTCGTCGTGTACCGTGCGCTGTATGGCGAGTTTGGCCTCTGGGTAAGGCCGTTAGGCATGTTCGAGGAGCTGGTCGACATTGATGGCCGACTCATCCCTCGTTTTTGCAGGTTGTCCTCGTAAAGAGTTGGGGACTTGCTTTCAGAAAACAACCAGACCTGGAATTGTAAAACGTACAGGGGCGAGGATATCCCGTTCGACTCCATTGCACCGGATTCAGGAAGTGGCACGTATGCGTCTGCCAAAATCCGGTTCCACCGTCAGAGCGTTCGCTCTCGCCTACCGGCGCCCTGCATGTACTGCTGTATACATGAATGCGGTATACACGACAGCCAATCCCACACTCACTGCCATCACGCCGATGATCAATGCCACCATAATGACTCACCCCCTTCCAATTTCATGTGGCCACTCTACTCCTGCACTATGAAGCGTCCATGAGGAGATCATGAAGAATTCTTCATTGATTACGGCCTCGCCGGTGGTTTTTATGAAGATTGGCGATCCCGGTCCTGCGTTGGCGTGAGAGAAAGATGTGCGAGAACCAGAGGTCGAAGCGTTTGAGAATCAAGGGATTGAAGGGACCTACTACAGACCGGAGCAGACGAAAGGCCCTCGAACATCCAGGGTTCGCACTGACTATCGTGGAAGTCTCAGGAAATGCTCGTCAGTACGGTTCCATCACCATCGGCGTTGAGTTATGCTCTGACGACGTGATGCCAGCCTATTCTGACGGCTACGACGAGCGAAGAGTTCTGATTACTTCCAACGTGTGTTCTATTTCGCCGGCTGAGTTGAACAGGCTCGGCGCGAGCCTGACATATTTTGTTGCGTAGGGGGTCACGCTACCGACGATCCCTCGTTGGCCGAGTTTCTCTACCACCGTGCGAGGCGTCAGACCGGCTACTTCGAAACAGACGATCCCAGCCGAGAGGTCCTGCGACATCGGTGTCTGCAGCGTGACATGCGGCATGGTGGCTAAGCCCTGCTTCAACTGTTGGCTGAGTTCATAGAGGCGTTGCGTTACTTTCGATTTGCCGATTGTGCGATGAAAGGTGAACGCTTCATCCAACGCCCAACGATGCTCAAATGAGTGAAACCCGCCCGGCGTCATGTGAACCGATTGTGGGAGACCCTTCGAGGATTTGTTCTCCATCCAGAGGTCATAGGCCTGGAAGTTGAAGGTTGGAATCATGGCCTGAGTGACGGGCCACGCGGTCGGATGGCCCCACACGAGGCCGGTCCCTCGCGGACCGAACATCCATTTGTGAGTTCCGGCGATCAGAAAATCGCAGCCGAGCTCGCTGAGCCGGAAATCCTCGACCCCCAAGGCATGCACTCCGTCCACACAGAAGATGACTCGGTCTTGCTCAGCTCGGGAACGATTGATCGCTTGGATCGCGCGAGCCATCTCATGAATCGGCAGTTTGAGTCCTGTGCTGGAATGGACCCAGGTGACTGCAACAATGCGCGTCGCAGGGGCGACCCCCATTCGCAGAGACTCCACCAGCTGCTCACGAGAGACGGTCTTAAGGGACTGATAGAGTGGAATCTGACGAACTATGGCGCCCGTCCGTTCGGCGCGGAGACGCAACGAGGTTTCCGTCGAATAATGGTCGTGTGTGGTCGTCAGGATTTCCTGTCCGGCGCGAAGTTGTAACCCGCCATAGAGTAGGCCCAGCCCCATCGTCGTGCTGTCGGTCAGGGCAATATCGGTGGGACTCGCTCCCAGATAGTCAGCAGCAGCCTGGAGGACCCGCGCCTCTTGTTTCTCTTCATGCTCGAACCAATAGCCGATAGGATTCGCATCCAAACCGGCGCGATGCCGTTCAATCGCGTTACGCACCGGTGTGGGATGGGATGAGAGAAAAAACCCGGCCAGATGGATGAGTTGAGGAGACAGGGGAAACTGTGCCCGGACTTGATCCCAGCTCTCGAACGTGCGTGGTGGAGATTGCTCATCGGCAAACGCGCGAGGGTAGGCGCTTGCGAGAACCGTAGCGCTCAAGGCCAGTCCTGTCCGCACCAGAAAACCCCGGCGGCCGATATCGTTCATAACACCTCCCCATTCGAATTTTCCCGTACTTTACCGTTAGTCCAGAATTACAGGCAAGGAGGGGTGAATAGGGAACAGGATTCGTGGCTGGAGGTCCAGCCACGTTGGGAGGTCGTCGTTATGATTGGTAGCTTTCAATCGGCGGGCAGCTGCAGATGAGATGGCGATCGCCGTAGGCCTCGTCGATGCGGCTGACGCTCGGCCAGAACTTGTTGTTCCTGATCCAGGGAGCGGGAAATGCCGCCTGCTCGCGGCTGTAGGGACGGGTCCACTCCGTGGCCGTGACAATGGATGCCGTGTGGGGCGCGTTCTTCAGCAGATTGTTCGTCCTCGGCTGGCGCCCATCGACGATCTCCTGGATCTCGGCGCGGATTCTGATCAACGCTTCGCACATCCGATCGATCTCCGTCTTGGCTTCGCTTTCCGTCGGTTCGATCATAAGGGTGCCAGGTACCGGAAACGAAACGGTCGGCGCATGAAAGCCGTAGTCCATCAGCCGTTTCGCGACATCCATGGCTTCCACCCCGGCGCGCTCCTTGAATTCCCGCAGATCGAGGATGAACTCATGTCCCACCAGTCCGGCGTCGCCGGCATAGAGAACCGGGTAATGCTTCTCCAGCCGCTTGGCCATATAGTTGGCGTTGAGAATGGCGACTTGGGTCGCTTTGGTCAACCCGTCACGGCCCATCAGCGCGATATAGACCCATGAAATCGGAAGGATGCCGGCGCTGCCGAATGGAGCGGCAGACACCGGACCGATGGCCTCAGGTCCTCCGAGTTGTGTCATGGGGTGTCCGGGCAGCAACGGCGCGAGATGCTGTGCCGCTCCGATGGGACCCACGCCTGGTCCGCCGCCGCCGTGCGGAATGCAAAAGGTTTTATGGAGATTGAGGTGACAGATGTCCGCGCCGATATCGCCGGGACGGCAGAGGCCCACCATGGCATTCATATTGGCCCCGTCCATGTAGACCTGTCCGCCATGGGTGTGGATGATTTGGCAAATGCGCCGCACGCCTGCCTCAAACACGCCGTGCGTGGAGGGATAGGTAAGCATCACCGCCGCCAATCGGTCCCGGTGTTCGGCCGCTTTGGCCTCAAGATCCTGCAGATCCACGTTGCCATGCGGATCGCAGGCCACGACCACGACGGTCATGCCGGCCATGGCCGCGCTGGCAGGATTCGTCCCATGGGCTGACACGGGAATCAAACAGACGTCGCGATGCGCCTCTCCTCTCGATCGATGGTAAGCCCGAATGACCATCAGGCCTGCGTATTCGCCTTGTGAGCCGGCATTCGGTTGGACCGAGAACGCCGCGAACCCGGAGATTTCAGCCAGCCACGCTTCGAGTTGTCTGATCATCTCCCGATAGCCGCGAGTCTGCTCCTCCGGAGCAAAGGGATGCAGCCGGGCAAATTCCGGCCACGTTACCGGCAGCATTTCCGACGTCCCGTTCAGCTTCATCGTGCAGGAGCCGAGCGGAATCATGGAGTGCACCAGCGACAGATCTTTCGACTGCAACCGAAAGAGGTAGCGGAGCATCTCGTGCTCGGAGTGGTATCGATTGAAGGTCTCGTGCGTCAGATACTTGCTTGTTCTGGCCAATGACGCAGGATAGGCAAGATCGATCGCGGGGATCAGGTCCGAAAGCTTGAAAGGCAACCGGTCGTATCCCACGAAGAGCTCCAGCAGACGACGGACTTCATCATCCGAGCTGACTTCGTCGAGGGACAGGCCGATAGAGCCGTCTTCGTAGCGCCTGAGATTGATCCCCTGCTCCTTCGCGCGCAGGGCAATTTGATCGGCTTGGGTTCGGGCAAGGGGCACGCGGATCGTATCGAAGAAGACTTTCGGCAACACATCGAATCCGAGCCGCCTCAGCCCTTCGGCCAGCAGCAAGGTGAGTCCGCGCACGCGCTCGGCAATGCGCCGCAGCCCTTCCGGACCGTGGTACACCGCATACATGCCGGCCATGACAGCCAACAGGACTTGGGCCGTGCAGATATTGCTGGTGGCTTTCTCCCGCCGGATATGCTGCTCGCGCGTTTGAAGCGAGAGCCGGATCGCCGGCTTTCCCGTCACATCTTTGGATACGCCGACGATGCGGCCCGGCATCTGCCGTTTGTACTCTTCTTTCGTGGCCAGGAATGCGGCATGTGGTCCGCCGAACCCGATGGGGACGCCGAACCGTTGCGTCGATCCGACTGCAATGTCGGCGCCGAATTCTCCCGGTGGACGGAGCAATGTCAGAGCAAGGAGATCCGTCGCAACGACTACGAGGACGCCGGACTCATGGGCGCTCGCTACCAAAGCGCTGTAGTCGCTGACGTAACCGTCCGTTGCCGGGTATTGCAGCAAGAGGCCACATAGCCTGCCATCCGAACAATCGACGGAGGAGGCCGGTCCGGTCCGGATCGTGATGTTGAGCGGTTCGGCTCGTGTCTGCAACACGGCCAGAGTTTGGGGATGGCAATCGCGTGAGACGAAGAATTCCTTCCGTTCCCCGCCTGCGCTGCGAGCGATGGCATCACACATGGCCATCGCTTCCGCGGCGGCGGTGGCTTCATCCAACAGCGAGGCATTCGACAACGGCAGGCCGGTCAAGTCCGCGACCATCGTTTGAAAGTTGACCAACGCTTCGAGACGGCCCTGTGCGATTTCGGCCTGATAGGGCGTGTATTGCGTGTACCAGGCGGGATTTTCCAGAATGTTTCGCTGGATCACACCGGGCGTGACGCAATCGTAGTAGCCCATGCCAATCAGTGAACGAGCGACGGTGTTTTGGGATGCCAGCTCTTTGAGTTGGGCCAGGACAGCCTGTTCGCCGCGATGGGTTGGGAGCGAGAGCGATCTGCGAAGGCGAATGTCATCAGGAACTGTCGCGTCAGTGAGCGAGTCGATTGACTGCAGGCCTAGGGTCGCCAGCATTTCTTGGATGTCGGCTTCGGTCGGGCCGAGGTGGCGGTGGAGAAATGAATCGGTTGGGTCGAGAAAATTGGGTGTCGCCATGAGCAAAGCTTATCCTTGGTTCGGTCGCTTACGGATAGAGGTCCAATCGGGTCGGCAGCGTACCATGGCACCGAGGCTTTTCCAAGATGCTAAGTGAGGTTGGCCATGAGCGCTCCGGTGAGCATACTGTTTCCTTGACTTTGATGGCATTCCGGCTATTTTAAGCTATCGTCAGTGGCGGCTAGGCCATGGATTGGAATCTGGACCGAATGGCTGCGACAAACCAATTACCTTCAGTGGACGCCAACCACAGACCCAAGTGGCAGTCCTCCGCCGGCAGCGCGCGTCTGATAACGATCGGTCTCGGTGCGGCCATCATCATTGTGGTGCTCGGCTATGCGTTGTATTCACGGTGGCTGGACTTCCCGACACCGTTCTCGCCATCCTCCGCAGGGCCAACCGGCGCCGCATCGTCTGATGTGTCGTCGCACACCCTCAAGCCGGAAGTTCTACTGACCCGGGCGTCCATCGATCTCCTTCTTAACGAACTCGATGAGGCTGTCAGAAAAAAAGATGTCGAGGGCGTTCTTCGGCATATTGCTCCTGACGCGGTCATTGTGATTCACATGAAGCAAGGCTCGAATCAGCAGCAGGCGGGACTCACGCGAGACGACTATCGCAAGACACTGGCCATGGAATTTGACTTTCCCAGCGCGAATGATTTTACCCGCCTGAACACCACCATATCGCTGGCAGCCGACGAACGGAGCGCGAAGGTCTCGTTCAAATCGACAGAAACGCTGCGGCAGGCGAACCGGGAATTCAAGGTCGAAGGCGAAGAAACCCTGATCGTCAGAATGCGTGGTGATAAGCCGGCAATCGTGTCTCTTGATAAAGTCGTTCCAGGCGATTCGACCTAGGTCATATGATTCTTGGGTACAGGCCCTGAATCCTCCTGTGTGTGTCGAAACACAACCGGTCCGCTGTGCCGATTTTCGTCCCTCTCCCTTGATCGTGCCCGACACAAACCATCAGCATCGTGTGGGCTAAGTAGGCTCCTGGTCAGGGATTATTGGGCTTTTTCATCTAATCGACCTCCTTGTTGTCTATCCAGTCTCCTATCCGACGGGTTGCGCTTCGGGCAGTTTGCGCTAGAGTTATTCCTTGAAATAGATCACCGGAACGAATGGAACACACGCCCGGTCTGATTTGAAATGAAGAGGAGCAGAAATTGACGATGACCATTGCCTGTCCGGCGTGCTCACATGAAAACCGCGTCCTTCCTGAGTCGCCCTCGCTCGATTGGCAGGTTGCTGCCTGCGCCGCCTGCGAAGCCAACCTTGTTTTGGTCAAATCGCAGGCTGCGCAGAGCGGCCCATCGTCTCGCGTCACCGCAACGAAATCAGGAGCCCGCCGCTCTTCTTCCAAAAACACGTCATGGTGGAGCCGCTTTCGCCCGCGCATGCTCGGGTCACTCCTCGTTGTAGCGGGCACCGAGCGTCATATTACAAGCGGGATGCTGTCGTGACGGCGACAGCGGCAGTGGACCGGTCAGTGCGGCTGTCCTGTGAGCGCTGTGCCACTGTTCACAGAGTTCGGGATATTCAGGCGTTGAAACCCGGCATGAGCGCCTCCTGTATCACATGCGCCGCTCCCTTTCTCGTCGTGGCGATGCCGGCGCTACTGCCTGACGGAACGCCTCATACAGAGGCGAACGACCCGGTTGGCCTGGATCAGCCGCTCCACCTCGCAGAGCAGCAGACGGCCATCCAGACGGATGGCGGTTGCGCACACACCTATACGGCAACCTTTTATGGGACGGGAGGCTCGCTCTTCGGCATTCATCTCGTCAATACCTTGCTGACCCTCGTCACACTTGGGTTCTACTATTATTGGGCGAAGGTCAAGGTGCGGTGCTATCTCTTCAACCAAACGGAATTTGCCGGCGACCGGTTCTCGTATCATGGCAATGCGCGAGAACTCATGAACGGCGCGTTGAAGGCGACCCTGGTGTTTGCTCTACCCTATTACGGGCTGTCGCACATCGGGCCGTTCATTGAGAGCAGCGTGGCGGTCAATATCGCTCTTCAGATTGCGGCCTCGCTGCTCCTGCTGTTCTTCATTCCCGTTGCCATTGTCGGAGCCCGGCGGTATCGCATGACCCGTACCGCGTGGCGCGGCATCCGATTTTCATTCCAGGGCAAGGCGTGGGACTTCATCAAGCTGTGGCTGTCAGGCTATGCTCTGACCGGTCTCAGCCTCGGCCTGTACTATCCGTATTTCTCGACGAAGAAACAGGCTTTCCTTACCGCGCACAGTTATTTTGGAAACGAGCCGTTCAGATTTTCAGGCAACGGCGCGCAACTGTTTCGTCCGTTTCTCACAATGTATCTCATGGCAACCGGTTCGTCCGCGCTGGCGGCGGCGGGAGCCTATGTTGCGGCTCAATCCTTGATACCGGGATCGTGGGAAAGTGCCGGTGTCACATCTGTGATCGCAGTCGTGATTGCTGTGATGGTCAGTCTGGTTGTCGGTGTAGTCGTCTTCCGGTTCCTCTGGTTTCCCTACTCCGTCAGGGAGCAACGGTATTTTTTGGAGCAGACCTCGATTGGCGCCGCGCGCTTCAGTTTGCCGATCACTACATGGCCCTATGTCAAACTCAAGCTGGTCAATCTCCTGCTCGCAATCGGCACATTGGGGTTGGCGTGGCCTTGGATCACGATCCGCAACCTCCGGTTCATCACCGACCGATTGACCCTGACGGGAGTCGACAACTTTGACGAGGTTGTTCAAGCGTACGATGCAGCGCCTCCGATCGGAGAAGGGCTTGATGGTTTTCTCGACACGGGATTCGATCTAGGCTGACTGCCATGCAGAGGTTGTGGCAAGGGTTCTATCTGGACGGCCGGACTGCAACGCGGCACCCCACTACAATTCAACTGACCGGGGCGGCCCTTCGTTTCCAGACATCGGACGGACGATCGCCGGTCTGGCCTTATCACCAGATCAAACAAACCCAAGGCTTGTACGAAGGTGAACCGGTCAGGCTGGAGTTCGGTGCCCCTCTCGCCCAGGCCATCGTCGTACAGGATACCGGGTTTCTCGTGGCGTTGCAGGAAGCCTCCTCGGCGAAGGTCGGCCATCTGCATGATCCGAGGCGAAGAGGACTGCGCGTTCGACTGACGCTGCTGGCCTCCCTGGCCCTCATGGTCCTTCTCGCGGGACTCTATGTGTGGGGTATCCCTGCCGCGGCAGCATTCCTCGCTCCCCACGTCCCGCTTTCATGGGAAGAGCGTGTGGGCGATGCGGCGCTGGAGCATCTGGCGCCGACCGGCCTGCGCTGCACCGACCCCGGCCGTTTGGCCGCCATCGAACAGATTCTCAATCAATTGTCCGCTGCGGTTCCCGATTCTCCGTATCAACTTCAGGTGACGATTGTGGATCGGCCCGTCATCAACGCCTTTGCCTTACCCGCCGGCCGGATCGTCCTGTTCCGAGGTCTCTTGGAGGCCACCGACACTCCCGAACAGCTCGCCGGCGTCCTCGCCCATGAGGTCCAGCACATTTACAAGCGGCATTCGACCCGGGCTTTGCTTGAACAAGGCTCTACCAGTGTCCTGATCGCGGCCGTGACCGGAGACTTCACGGGAGCGTTGGCGTACGGCATCGAAGGTGCGCGTGTGCTGGGCATGCTGCGCTATAGCCGGCTCCACGAGGATGAGGCGGACCGCGAGGGGCTTCGCCTGCTTCAAGCCATGGGTGTCGATCCCGGAGAGATGATTGCCTTCTATCGTACAATGGAGTCGAAGGAGCGCCATCGGGTGGAATCTGCGTCCTCTCTGTCAACGCATCCCGATACAGGAGACCGCATCGCCACTTTGACCAGGCTTGCCGGTCCGCTCCCGCGTCATCCGGTCGCGCTATTGCCCGGAGAGGATTGGAAACGAGTCCGCTCCATCTGTGATCATCGTGTGACGTCGCCCGCTCCTGAGCACAAGTCCGGTGAGACGCACTGAGATATCACCGACTCGCCCGCTTTGGTATAATCGATCACCCCGGCAGATAAACGATGCTGCGGAGGTTCCACCATACGGTACGGAGTATCCATGCGCGTGCTCGTTGTCGAAGACGAAACCAAAGTCGGATGCTTCATCAAGCGGGCGCTTGAAGAAGAAAGCTATGCCGTCGATCTGTGCGAGGACGGGGCTAAGGGGCTTGAGATGGCGTTGGCGACCAACTATGACCTGCTTGTGGTCGATCTGATGTTGCCGTCGATGTCCGGCATGGACATTCTCAAAACCGTCCGTCGCGAGCGCATTCAAACTCCCGTACTGATCCTGTCAGCGCAATCGCAGATCGATCAGCGGGTGAAAGGGCTTGATGCCGGCGCCGACGATTATCTGACCAAGCCGTTTGCCATTGATGAGCTGTTGGCCCGTGTCCGCGCCCTCATTCGCCGCGGTGCGACCGAAACTCCCGGCATTCTCCAGGTCGATGATCTTATATTCAACCCGGCTACGCGCGACGTGACCCGCGGCGGGCAACGCATCGATCTCACGCTCAAAGAATACGCCCTGCTCGAATATCTCATGCGCCATACGGGACGCGTCCTGACGCGGCCCATGATCTCCGAGCATGTGTGGAATCAGGACTTCGATACTTTTACCAACGTCATTGACGTCTATGTGAACTACCTCCGAAACAAGATCGACCGGGGCCGGGCCAAGAAACTGATCCATACCATACGGGGCAGCGGGTACATGCTGAAGGCCGACTGATGCCACTACGTGTCAGGCTGACGCTCTGGTACGGAAGCGCGCTGGCGATGGTCTTGATTACGTTTTCCGTGGTGCTGTACGTCCTCACGGCCCGGAATCTTCGCGACGATGTCGATCAGTCTCTTGAAGAAACCGCCACCGCTGCTGTGCGTTCCCTCCAAGAACGGGGTTTTCTTCCGCTCATCGACGAAGAAGAATTGCTCTCCCAATTTCCTGAGCTGGCCCGCATCGACAAATTCTTTCAGATTTTCAGCCCCTCCGGTACCATCACGATCCGCTCCCCGAATATCAGGCAACACGAGGTTCCGCTCAGCCGGACGGCTCTCGAAGCCACATTCAACGGGCAGACGATTTTGGAATCGGCCAAATATCCCCATGAGCCCCCCTTGCGGCTTATTTCCGTGCCGATCATCCACCGGGGCAATCTCCTCTACATCGTGCAGGTCGGCACGTCGATGGAATCGATCGAGGACACGTTGCGTCGTTTCCTCATCCTGCTGATCGTGGCCATGCCGATCGCGCTGGCCGTCTCGCTGGCTGCAGGGTGGTTTCTGGCGGGGCGCGCCTTGCGCCCGGTCGATGCCATCACGCTCGCTGCGCAACGTATCGCCGCGGGAGATCTCAGCCAGCGCCTGACCATGCCCACTGCGCCGGATGAAATCGGCCGGCTGGCCGGGACATTCAACAATATGATCGGCCGGCTGGATACCTCGTTTCGGCAGATCCGCCAATTCACGAGCGATGCCTCACACGAACTGCGAACGCCATTGACCGTGATGAAAGGTGAAACGGAATTGGTACTGCGGCGGCCTCGGGCGCTTGAAGATTATCAGGCAGTGCTCGAGAGTAATCTGGAAGAGATCGACCGGATGACCCGCATCGTGGAGGAGCTGTTGTTTTTGTCACGCGCCGACATGGGCGAGGTGAAAATGGAGTCGAGGCCGGTCTTGCTGGAGGCGCTTGTCGAGGATATCCACCGCCAGGCCCCGTTGCTCGGACAGGATCGGAATATCGAGGTCGTGCTGGGAACCGTCATGCCGGCATTGGTACAGGGAGACGAATTACGGCTTCGGGAGCTGCTGCTCAACTTGGTTGAAAACGCCATCAAGTATTCTCATCCGGGCGGGAAGGTCGAGATCGGCTTGGCGACAGTCGGACAAGAGGCCATTCTGTCTGTGACCGATCAGGGTATCGGCATCGGACCGGAAGATCACACGAAAATATTTAACCGCTTTTTCCGTACCGACGGCGCGCGTAACCATACCAAGAAAGGCACCGGTCTGGGTCTTGCCATCTGTGCATGGATCGTCGAATTCCACAAGGGCCGGATCAGCGTGAAAAGCGATGTGGGTCAGGGCTCCACGTTTACGGTCACGTTGCCGCTCGCATCTCAGGCAGTGTAAGTGGCTCGCTGGCAGACTCAGTCGAACACCACCGTCTTTCTTCCGTAGACCAAGACCCGTCGTTCAATATGGCGACGCACGGCTCGAGCCAGCACAATTTCCTCCAAATCCCGCCCTTTGCGAACGAGATCGTCCACGGTATCCCGGTGGCCCACGCGGATCACGTCTTGTTCGATGATGGGCCCCTCGTCCAGATCTTGTGTCGCGTAGTGCGCCGTCGCCCCGATAATTTTGACTCCTCGCTCATAAGCCTGCCGATAGGGATTTGCGCCGATGAAGGCGGGAAGGAAGGAATGGTGAATGTTGATCACGGGACAGCCGACCTGGGCAAGAAACTCGGCGCTGAGAATCTGCATGTACCGGGCCATCACGACGAGTTCGATGCGCTGCTCCCGCAAGAGTGAGACCACGTGCCGTTCTTGCTCCGGCTTCGTCTCTTTCGTGACAGGACAGACGGCGAAGGGGATCTTGAACAGCTCAGCCCAGTTGGCGCAGGTGTCATGATTGGAAATGATGAGGGGAATGTCGATGCGCAGCTCGTCACGGCGATGACGTTGGAGTAAATCCGCCAAACAGTGATCCTGCTTCGAGACCATCATTCCGACACGGGTGCGCCGGCTGGTCTGATGGACTTCGTAGCGCATCTCGAACACTTTGGCGATGGGAGCGAACGCCTCTGAAATCTGATCGGGCGCAATCTGCAACCCCTCCGTCGAGCACTCCATCCGCATGAGAAAATGGTTCGTCTCTTCGTCCGTGTGATGATCGGAGTCGAGAATGTTGCCCCCGAAATCATGGATGAATCCTGAGACACGGGCGACGATGCCCCTTCGGTCTTTGCACTGGATCAGGAGTACGACCGAATCTTTTCTCTGTGAGGTCATGTGCGATATCTCCTTGATACGGGTCCTTCAAGTGTAGCAGAAGGGAAGCGCTCGGGAAGTGTAGGATTATGCGACGATGTGCCCGACGAGGTCGTAGGTAGCGGCTTCGGTGATCTCGACCTTGACGAGATCCCCCGGGTTTGTCGTGCCGTCATTGATATAGACGACGCCGTCAATCTCCGGCGCCAGCCCTTCATGGCGGCCTTCCAGCAGCAGCGGCGTTTCCTCCGATGGGCCTTCGACGAGGACATCTATGACTGAGCCTATGCGAGCCTGGCCCTGCGCAGCGGCGATGTTTTCCTGTATCGCCAGCAGTTCGTTCCGCCGTTCGTCCATGACGGCCCGTTCAATCTTCTCATCGAGCGCAAGCGCCGTGGTGTCCTCTTCGTCGGAGTAGAGGAAGACTGCCACTCGGTCGAATTCGCGCTCCGTCACATAGGTCTTCAGCTCCTGGTAAGCCTTCTCTGTTTCACCGGGGAAGCCCACGATGAAGGCGGTGCGAAAGGCGACGCCGGGAATGCGGGTGCGAATGCGGTCCACCAGCTTGTCGATAGCGGCGCGATTCCCTAATCGATGCATGCGCTTCAACATCCGGTCGTTGATGTGCTGGAGCGGCATGTCGATGTACTTGGTAATTTTCTCCTCGCCGGCATAGAGATCCAGGAGTTTATCCGTGATCTGCTGCGGGTAGAGGTAAAAGGGTCTGATCCAGTGAATGTCCTTCACCTTCACAAGCGCGCTCAGCAGCGTGGTTAATCCATCTCGAATCCCCAGATCCACGCCGTAGTTGATTGTATCCTGGGAGATGAGGTTGAGTTCTTTCACGCCTTCCGCGGCGAGGCGTTCGGCTTCAGCCACGATCGATTCCACCGGGCGGCTGCGTTGCTTGCCCCGCATGATGGGAATAGCACAGAAAGCGCAGTTGCGGTTGCAGCCTTCGGCGATTTTCACATAGGCGCTATGAGCCTTTCCGAGCCGCAGGCGCGGGGCATCCGCGTCGTAGAGATAGGGCGGCTCGCTGATCCAGAGCCGCTGCTGCCGCTTTTGGGGCGCCAGGAGATCCCGGCAGATGGTGGCGATGTTCCCGAATTCGCCGGTTCCTACCACGCCGTCCAGTTCCGGCAGTTCTTTCAGAAGATCGCCTTGATAGCGTTGCGCCAGGCAGCCGGCGGCAATGAGGACGCGGCAGACTCCGTTCTTTTTGAGCTTGCTATGTTCAAGGATCGTGTTGATGGATTCCTGTTTCGCTTCTTCGATAAAGCCGCAGGTATTGATGATGACGACCTCGGCTTTCTTGGGATTGTCGGTTAAGGCGAAACCGTCGTGTACGAGTGTACCGAGCATCACCTCCGAGTCGACCTGGTTTTTCGAGCACCCCAGGTTGACGAAACCGATGGTCGTCGTTTTAGCAGCCGCGGTCTTCCTGGCAAGCGCCGGTTTCTTGGTAGTGTTCTTCCGACCGAGCTGGATCAAAGGCGTAGACATTCGAGCAGTCTACGGGAGGCTTGAAAAGCCTGTCAACGAATGCTGAAGAGAGCAGTCTTGATATTCTGGAAGCCGTTCCCCTAGAGTGCCCCTATGATCCGCACCTTTCAAGGTATCAAGCCGACGATTCCGTCTTCCTGTTTTATCGAGGATACGGGGATGGTCATCGGCGACGTGGTCATGGGTCAGGAGTGCAGCGTTTGGTTCCATGCCGTGATCCGTGGGGATGTGAACTATATCCGGATCGGCAATCGGACCAACATCCAAGACCTCTGCATGTTACACGTCACTCACGATACCCATCCTCTCCTGATCGGGAACGACGTGACCGTCGGCCACAGTGTGGTTCTCCATGGCTGTACGATTCACGATCGCGTGTTAGTCGGGATGGGCGCCATCATCATGGACGGGGCGGTTATTGGAGAGGATTCAGTAGTGGGAGCCGGGGCGCTGGTAGTGGAAGGTACCGTTGTCCCGCCGAAGAGCCTCATCCTGGGCTCACCCGCACGCGTCCGACGGTCCGTGACCGACGAAGAATTGGCCTGGATCAAGAAATCCGCTGAGAACTATGTGAAGTACGCCGGGTTGTATCTGGGCGGTTCCGCCAAACCGAAGACCGGCTTTCAGGTTTGACCGAGCTCAAGATTCTTGCCGTCTCTTCTTCCCTACCTTGATAAAACAGATTGGGTCACCGACGAGCGCCGTGGGATACTGTTTCCGCTCCACGCGATAGGGAATCCTGTGTCGATGGCACCAGTCGGCGATCCACACGACCTCTTCCGTCGAGGTTGTGACCAGGCCGGGTAGACCGAGCTTGGGCATGCACTGATCGACGATCGACCGGACAATCCGACGCTGCTCTTCAAACCTTCCGGGATTGAAGGTGACCGGGTTCGCATTCCCATAGGACAACGGCGAGAGATCTGGAAATCGCTCCGGGTCGTTCAAGACACTGACGATCCAGAGATGGTCAAAGAGGCCTCTTGCCTGTGCCGCTGATCTCGCGCGAAGCTTGACCGGTGTGCCACGGCAGGCGTGATTGAGCACCGTGACTTCGGATCGGCGGAGGTTATACGGTTCAACCTGGCGCTGGAGCTCGATGGCTTCAGCCAACAGGACCGGCAGCTCTGCGACACCGGCGCCCACGTACAGACTTCGCCCGCCAGGGGGCAACTGTTTCAGCAGTGCCTGGGAGAGGTTGATGCCCAGCCGCTCGCAGGGCTTGCGTTTCGCCCGCCAAAATTCATCGCCGCCTTCGTAACAGTAGATCGGGCCGAGTGTCTTGTAGTCGAGCCGGTCGAAAACCTCGAGAATGGACTTAACCGTGGCAGGTTGAATTTGGCGTCTCATGATGCAGCTTGCGTTGTTTCCATCGCCCGATTCTCGGAGCCCCCGTCGGCCAGAGGACACGTGAATAACTGCGTCATCCTTCTCCTCTCCATGCTATACTTTCGACATGCTGAAACGTGCGTTGACCAAAACGAATCCTTACCTTAGTAATCCTGCAAAGCGCCGTGAAATGTTCGAGATGACCGTGTATACCTCCACAGATGTTGAGGGGGTCACACTTACTCCCTCAGACTTGCTTCCCAAGCCAAGGACTTCCCGTCGTACTAGTCCCTCCCGTGAATCTGTAAAGTCCTCTCGATCACGGCGTTGAACAACTCCGCCATCGGGTCGTAATTTCGGTCGAGCCCGGCCTGCACTGCGGCAAAATACCGTTGTCGCTTCCGTCCTGACAAGTTGTCGAAATAGAGCGCAGGCAACCCCGCTTGCAGTCCCATCAGCACGGCAAGGATTCTCGCTACGCGTCCGTTACCCTCTCTGAACGGATGAATTAACACGAGCTCGACGTGAACCTCAGCCAACGCTGCAGCGATGGTTTCCACTGGAGCTGGACGACACGGCGTGTGTCGTTTGAGTGCGCCCGCTTCGAGGTCTGCCATCAATCGGGGAATGTGAGCTGCCGCTGCAAACGGGAAATCATCCTTTGTGACGTTCACCCGGCGATACTTTCCTGCCCAGGGATAGACACCCCCCAACCAAACTTGTTGAATGCGGCAGACATCGGCAGCGGCGAAACGATGGTTCTTGTCGTACACCGCTGCCAGCTCTTCAAGTGCGCGGAGTTGCTCACGCCCCTCGATTCGGTCCATCTCACGCTTGCTGGTGATGCCGAGGAGATTTATGAGGACATGGCCGCGAGAACCAGGCTCAAATTGGTTCTCGTCAAAGTCGGTCGCCTCGTAGCGGTCTTTATGCTTCAGGACACATCCTCGCTTTCATCATTCGTCATGGAAGGCGCGGTGGAGGATGGACTCAAAGAGATTAGCCAGCCGGCAGCGTGAGGCGGCTGCTTCCTGGGTTTCCATCGCAAGGACCTCGACGACGCTGACAGCGAACTCCTGTTCGTGAACGTCAATCACTTTCGCTTGCCTGACACACCCGCTTCGAGCATACGAACATGCTCCCGAAGGGCATCGCCATAACCCCACCCGATATAGTCGGCGTGAGCCTCCAACTGCAGAATCCGCTCTCGAAACTGCGGATACAACGCCGGCTCTTCCTTTCGCAAGAGCTGCGTCATCTCGCGCAAGACGGATTCGAGGCTATTGTAGTAGGCCTCGTTGATATCGCCGAAGTCTCGCGTGAACTGTGTGCCGGTCTCCACGTAGGTCAGCATCAGGTCAATCGTGCCTGTTAAGTCACCCGTGGCTCTATGGTAATCGCGGATGGCCTTGCGCGCTTCGGCCAGCTTGAGCTTTCCAAATCCTCGTTGCGGATAGAACTGTTCTACGATCGTGCGCCGGTACTTCTCCACGACCGTTCCGTCGCCAGCCTCGACCTGAACGCGGGCATGCAGGAAGTTGCGGTTAGTGGATGATGCGTCGTAGAGGTCTTTAACTAACGCTAGCAGTGCCGGCTTCGACTGGACATCTAGGTGTCGACGAATGGACGACCAACCGGAGGATTTCTTCTCGCTCGTCATAACTCACCCTGGAACGTGGTAGAGCAGGGAATTGTTCAAGATCTTGTAAGTAGCCTACTGATGCTCGAAAAATCTCCCTCGGTCGGCATCACAAACAGACACCGCCCTCCGCTTCGCGCAGCCCACACGGCACCTATTGCCCGCTTTTCTTCTGCGTCGGTGCTGTCGTACAAGTGCTTACCTTTGTATTCGACTGCCAGCACACGCCCGTCTGTCAACTGGCACAGGAAGTCCGGGTAAAACCAGTCCGTTGACGTTTGAAGCCGAAACGAGGTTGGTTTCCTGGGAAGATTTCTGACCCAGAATTGCACGGACGGCAGGCCGTCGAGAAACTGTGCGCATCGAAATTCTTCGGTAGTATTTCCATCGCTCGTCTTTTCGGACAGTTCTCCAGGCTTTGGCCCGAAGTAATGTTTTTGAAACTGAAAGCCGCCGTCATAGACACGGCTTGGTTCATAGCCCATTGTTCGGAAGTTGATCGTATGCCCTGCATCTACGGCCAGCGACGAATCAGGAAGCAGCAGCAACTGAAAGGCCGTCTTGCGCTCACTGTCTCGATGTTCCTGAATGCGAGCCGCAATCTCGTCGCGGAGCCGGAAGCGGTCGAGTGCGAGGGCGTTGACGTCCGCAATCCCAAATGTCGCCATGAGCCCGCGGATAACTTTCCTCAGAAATTCCGCCGACTCTCCGGCGGAAATATCATGATGGTCGATTTCCCGATCCAGCCATGCGACGAGTCGTTCAAGCGACCAGTCGTCTCTACCGCTGAGTTGGAGCACCTGTTGATGCAGCGTCCCGACAAAATCGGCATCCGCCCTATCCCCAATCACAATGGTCTGCACGTCGCCTTTTGTGCCGACATCAACCTCCCCGGTCTTGCCGAACGGGCGAGTTTTAGGATTGTACGCTGCCGACAGCGACGCCTCTTTTTCACTGAGCTTCCAGGGATGTTCAATTAAGAATGTGCTCTCCAACTCATAGAGCATTCCATTCTCCACCACACACAGCAGCGGTACGAGAAAGTCCAGCTGCCGTTCATAGGGCGAAGGGATGCGAGAGACGCCGGTGCCGCCGAAGGCCTGCTCCGCTTTGCGGACCAGGTCGGCGGCTTCCTCCACTTTGGCCTTGGCTTCCGGCGTTCTGACACAACTCTTCACCTTTTCAGTGTCATCCTGATCGAGCGGAACCACGATGGTAATGGCGCCGATGGCGGCATCGATCCGCACTTTCCCGCCGAGCGCGGCCTCCTGAATCTGGGCTACGGTCGCGTCGATCTCAGCCGGCGCAAATGTCACGGTGTGTGGCTGCACACCGAGTGGCAACGTGCCCTGAGGCATTGGGATGATGATATGCTTCGCTTCCGCAGTGGTGAAGCCGTTGTGTTCCAGAGCTTCGCGCAGTTCGGCCAACACGTCCGTGATGGATTCCGATACAGAGAACGCGTAGGAACAGTTCAAGTCAGGATGCCGCTTCGCTTGGGCATTCGGCAGCCGGAGAATGCGTCCGACGATTTGCTCGATGGCCGTTGCCGACCGCGTCTCTTTTAGGCTGCACAGGACATACGCGAACGGGCAATCCCAGCCCTCACGCAACTTTTCCACCGTGATAATGAGCCGGGCCGGGCACTTTTGAGAACCGATGTCCTTCACGTCTTTGAGTTCGTCCAGTCTACCGACGGAGATTTTCACCTCGTCTTTTGAAAGACTGAACTCACGCACCAGCTGATCGCGTAACGACTCGCAGGCATCCACACGCTCCGCCTGGATCAAGAGGATGGGCCGAATGTATTCCCCCGTCTGTTGCCCCTCTGTCACGGCGCGTTTTTCAAGGTCGGCGCGCAACGTGACCGCCTCCGCCAAGAGTTGTTCGCGCTGGCCGGGATGCCGCGTGATGACTCGCAACGGCAGCTTCACCATTTGCGCCGCTTTCAATTCAGCCGCTGAGACGCGGTGCAGCACGTTGGATAGGTTCTTCTCTCTTGCCGGTGTGGCTGTAAACTCGATAATGCAAGACGGCAAGACCTGCCCGAGGGTGGAGAACGAAAGATCTGTCCGTGCATTGTGCGCTTCGTCCACGATCACGATGGGACGACGCAACCGCAGCATGTTCACGAGCGATGGCTTGGGCTTTCCGTCGGCTCCTTTTAATAATTCAGGCACTCGGTCGATGGGCACGTTAAGCAGATGCTCAGCAAACGCGCCGTTTTGGTCGTAGACCTTTCGCCCGGTCGTATCTTCGACGCGGAATGACTGAATGGTGGACACGATCACCACCGTCTGCCCTTCCACCGTCGCACGAGAGAGGCGCAAGGCTTCTTCGATCGTCACCACTTCCACAGCGCCGCAGGCGAGTTCCAACGCACGACGGTACGGATGGCGAGGATCGCGCAAGGCATCGGCAGTTTGATCGAGAATGGTATTACTCGGCACCAGCCAAAGCACCACGGCCCGTTCGGCCCGCATAAACTCGCGCTGCGCTAACCCGGCGGCATAACAGGCGAGCAATGTCTTGCCGCCGCCCGTCGGCACACGCAAGCAAACATAGGGCATCCCATCCCCCAGCCCAGTGGAGGAAATTGGGAGATACGGCATTGCCTCCCCGGTGAGTTTCCGCGTCGTATCACGAAAGGCCGACGAGGGATCGCCGGTCCTGGCAGTCAGACGGAAGAACTCCCGTAGCGAATCCAGGACTCGCTCTTGATAGTCTTTCAGCGTGATCACGATTTGCCCTTTGAGTGAAACCCGATCCGCCGCTTGGGAGAATCTGGCGGAGGTTGCAGAAGCGGCAGCAGCTTTTCATACAGATCAAACAAGGCCGTATCGTGTTGGAGTAACGTGCGGTCGATTTCCGCCAGCCGTTTGAGTATCGCTGCATTGGCCGCAATATGTTCTCGCAGACGGACGAACGCCCGTACCACAAATACGCTCATGGCGACGGCCTGCGAACTGTTCAAGACCGTAGCCGCCATGATAGCTCCGTGCTCGGTAAAGGCCATCGGCAAGGTTCTCGAAAATTTCAGTCTGGCGAGGTGGTCACAATTTGTGACCACCTCCAAGCGCTCCTTTGTGGACAGCCGAAAGACGAAATCGTGCGGGAAGCGATCCTCGTTGCGTCTGACTGCCTGATTTAAGGCTTTCGTTGGCACATCGTAGAGCGCTGCGAGATCAGCGTCGATAATGACTTTGTGGTTACGGATCGTGAGGATCATGGATTCGAGTGGCTTCAGTTGCTTCATGAGACAACCTTCCCAATGCAGAAGACGACTCGGTCCTGCCGTTCCGCTTCGAGCCAGTCGAGGTGGTCAAGAATTTCGTCTGGAAGCGGACTTGACGACCAACGCACCCGGCGCAATTCACGCCTCTGACAGTAACGGCGCCAGACCTCTTCATCGTCATTGAACCGGCGGACAAGTTCCTGAGGATCGATAGAGGAGTTCATGACACCTTGATCTCGTACGGCGTCTGCCGAATCAGGATTCGTTCCGCTTGCAGCCTGTCTTTCCCCAGCAGGCATCCGGCACAATAGATGACTTTCTGCCCGTCGAACTTCGGCAATTTTGCCAGCACAGCCCGCGTGAGCACGTTCCCGCCCTTGGCGCTCTTGTCATCAAGAATCCCGTTATAGAGCAGATAAATGCCGATGCCGCGACAGTCCCCGAGGAACGGCGACTTCGTCACGCGCCCGCGCGGCAACGGCTCGCCGGTTTCCGTGAAATAGACGTGCCGAGCAAGGTCGGCGAAGCTCACGGTCTCACGAATTTTCCCGCTCTCATCGAACAGCTGCTCCCCCAGCGCACAGTAGCGAAACCCACCGCCGAACCCTTCGATCTTCTCACCTTTCGAATTCTTGTGGCCCTCAGCCACCCGCCGCACCCGCTCAGCCGTAATGCTTCGTGCAATGGATTCTTTCATTTCGATGAGAATAAACCGACGCTTTTGTCGATCAGCATGATTCAATTTCAGAACGGCATGACCGCTTGTTCCAGAACCGGCGAACGAATCCAGAATCAAATCATCCGCCGACGTTGTGAAGCTGAGTAGTTCCTCAACTAGCTCCGTGGGCTTGGGAAAGTCGAAGGGCCGTTTATCGTTCGGGAACAGGTTTTTGATCTCGTATGTTCCAATTCGGCCGTCCAACTCGAAAAGGCTTGCAAACTTTGCGCGATAATCTTTCGCATAGACTTTCAGTTCAATGATCTTGGATTCGTCGTCACCAAAGAGGACGCGGTTATTGGCGATGAGGTCATCAAGTGTGTCTTTGGGAAAACGATAACCCATTAGTGGCTGCACACATGGCTTTCCTGTGACGGGGTGGAGCACATCATACCGGTAACCCTCTTTCCCTGGGTTGTGGACGCTTTGGCTCCCTGTGTAGATGCCACCATCATCGATGTATTTGTACCGGTCGAATGGCCAAAGGTAATCCTTATTCTCCCTGAACCATTTTGTGTACTCCTTTTGCCGTCCTGCAGCATCTGAATACTTTCTGACAAACTCTTCCCCGGTGGCCAGCAACTTGTCTTTCACCGCCAAATTGACGGATTTCCACTCGCGAGGAAGCTTCTCCTTATTTCTGGCATAGCAAAGAACGTATTCATGTTCTATGGCGATATTCGTGGGGTTGTTGTCGGTTGCATTTTTCCATACCAAAGTACCAATTCGATTTGTCGCGCCGAAGATTTCGTCGAACAGCAGACGCAAAGTCGGCAGTTCGATTTCGTCGATACTTGTGAAGATCATCCCGTCTTGCCTTAAGAACTTCTGCAGCAAGGCAAGCCGTGGATACATCATGCAAAGCCACTTATCGTGCCGAGAGAGGTCTTCCGCTTCTTCACCGACAACTTTACCCAACCACTCACGAATTTCAGGGCTGTTTACGTTGTCACTGTATATCCAACCCGTGCGCTTTCCTTCGTCGCTCCTCTCATCCACACCCGTGTTGTAGGGCGGATCGATGTAGATGCACTTCACTTGGCCCGCGTAGTAAGGAAGCAGCGCCTTGAGTGCAACGAGGTTATCACCCTGCACGATGAGGTTGCCGTCGCCCGGTTCGCCGCAGGCCAGATCGGGCACGTCTTTGAGCAGATGAAAGGGGACCTGCCGGTGGTGATTGACCACCGCCTCTTTTCCGATCCAGTTCAGTGTGGGCATGACGTCATTGATCAGCGCTTGTATTTCACGGTGCTATCCGGCATGGGCTTTCACGCGACAAAGAACATGGGGGTGATCCTGGAGAAGGTTGCATTGGCCGGGAGTCTAGCCAAATCGGCGAATGAAAGCTACGTTGAAGGCCGACCGGCCAACGAGAGTACTGCCGCCGTGATACCATCTGCAACGGTGGACATGAAGTCCAGATTCAGTGTCTCAATCGTATCGGTCGGTTGATGGTAGTGGGGATTACGAAAGTTGGCCGTGTCGGTGAGCATCACTGCCGGAAATCCAGCCTCCCAGAATGGTGTATGGTCGCTCCGTCTCGTATCAGGCAACAGTTCGCCGTTGCCCGGCACGATCAACGGCACGACCGGCAGGTGAGGCCTCATCGCTTGTTCAACCGCCGTGGTCAGGGAACTTGATGACTGATTGCCGATGACGGCCAGAAAGTTTCCAACCGTCGGGACGGCGATCGGGACTCCTGGCGGAATCTTTTGCGACCCTTCTTCATCACGCGCGTAGCCCACACATTCCAGTATGATGGCACCATGCAGGGGCTCGCGTGTCTCCGTGAGGTGGGCAACGTAGGCCTGACTCCCCAAGAGACCCTCCTCTTCGAGACAAAATGCGATGAAGTGGACGGGACGACCGAGCGAGGTCTGTGTGATTCGCTGCGCCACGTCGAGCAAGACCGCCAATGCGCTGGCATTGTCATCGGCTCCCGGTGAGCCCAATACGGTGTCATAGTGTGCGGCGACGATCAGGGGAGGCAGAACTGGTTGGCCCTGCTTTGACGGCGGCTGAGCGACTCCGATCACGTTCCGATAGATACCGCCCAAGGCCTCGAAGTCGTGCGTCGTGACAGCAAGACCGATGTTGGAAAACTGCTCACCGATATAGTGTGCTGTCTGCTGGAGATGGGCCGGTGAGGACCACGGATGACGTTCTCCGACCAAGGCCTGCAGATGAGCCCTCAGTCGGAATTTAACAGCCATCGGTGGTTATGCGCTTCACGGTCTGATTAGGCGACGATCTCGGTCCCGATCCCCTTCCGCGTGAAGATCTCGAGAAGAATTGCATGGGGGATCCGGCCGTCGATGATGTGGGCTTTTCCGACACCGGCGTCGATCGCATCCAGGCAGGCGTGCACTTTCGGCAGCATGCCTTCCGTGATCGTCCCCTTCTTTACCATGCGCTGGACGTCTTTGCGCGAGACGGTCGAGAGGTGGTGGCCTTTGGCATCGCGAATGCCTTTGATGTCCGTCATCATGACGAGCTTTTCCGCGCGCAGGGCGCCCGCGATAGCGCCTGCGACCAGATCGGCATTGATGTTGTAAGTATTTCCCTCGCGATCGGTTCCGATCGGAGCGATGATGGGGATATAGTGATCGCCTTGAAGTTTATGCAGCAGGCTCGGATCGACCCGTTCAATATCGCCGACGAGCCCGAAATCCCCGTCGTCGTCCTTGTCGTCCCAGTCGCGGTCCAGACTTTCTGCCCATGCCTTGGCTGTCAGCGGCTTGCTTAAAATCAGTCCTCCGTCTTTTCCGCTCAGGCCGACCGCGCTGCCGCCGTGCCGGTTGATGAGATCGGTGATCTCCATGTTGATTTGTCCGGCCAAGACCATTTCGACGATTTCCATCGTTGCTTCATCGGTGACGCGGACACCGTGCCGGAACTTTGCCTCGATCCCGAGCCGATCCAGCATTTTGTCGATCTGAGGGCCTCCGCCGTGGATGATGACCGGATTGATCCCGACGTATTTCAACAGCACGACATTCTGTGCGAACCTTTCTTTTAAGGAGGTATCTGTCATCGCATGGCCGCCGTATTTCACCACGACGGTCTTTCCGCGGAATGCCCGAATGTAGGGTAGGGATTCAATCAGGACGTTGGCTTTTTTGATGAGTCTGTTCATGGACTACTCCATCAGCAAGCAATGCGCGAACGGCGAGAGTCGCGTCTCGCCTAGCAGGATGCTGAAAAAGTCCGCCAGCGGCGTTCTCGCATCGCTCCGAGGCTCAACGTACCGAAGCGTACGCCTCGCCTCCTCGCTCGCTGCGGCCTTGCTGGACGGCCATTTTGAGCATCCTGGATGACACATTGGTATCGTCTCAACCTTCGATGCCTATGATGACCACAGGGAATAAAACGAGTTTTTCCGCAACCTGCTAGAGAATATACCGGCTTAGATCCTGATCCTTTACCACGTCTTTGAGCCGGTCACGGACATACTCAGCGGTGATGTTCACGGCTTTATCCGGCCACTCCGCTCCCGCGAATGAAATGTGTTCGAGCAGTCGCTCCATAATAGTAAAGAGACGGCGTGCGCCGATGTTCTCCGTTCGTTCGTTGACCTGGACCGCAATATCGGCGATCGCCTCCAGCCCGTCCTCGGTGAACTCGACGGCGAGACCTTCCGTCGCCAACAGGGCTTGATACTGCCGGACCAGCGCCCCTTTCGGTTCCGTGAGAATACGCACAAAATCATCTTTCGACAAGGGGCTCAGTTCGACTCGTATTGGAAAGCGCCCTTGGAGCTCCGGAATCAGGTCGGATGGCTTGGCCACGTGAAAGGCTCCCGCGGCGATAAAGAGAATGTGATCTGTCAGGACCGGTCCATGCTTGGTCGTCACCGTGCAGCCTTCGACGATCGGGAGCAAATCGCGCTGTACGCCTTCCCGCGAGACATCGGGCCCCGCAGTCCGTTCCCGTCCGGCGATTTTGTCGATTTCGTCGAGGAACACGATCCCGGTTTGCTCGACCTTGGCGATGGCCTCACGTACGGCGTCGTCCATGTCGATGAGCTTCTGCGCTTCCTCCTGGGCGAGGTGCTTCAGCGCCTCCGGCACTTTCATCAGCCGTTTCTTTTTCTTACCCTGAAACATCCCGCCCAACATGTCTCGCAAATTGCCTTCCAGTTCATCAAGCCCGCCGGCATTGGAGATGACCCCGACCGGCAGGCGTCGCTCCTGGGTCTCCATCTCGACGGTCCGTTCGTCGAGTTTACCTTCTCGAAGTTGGAGACGCAGTTTCGATCTGGTGGTCTCGTGTGAATCATGGGGAGTCGATGTGGCGGTCTCACCGGTACCTTCCGTAAATCCTGGTCGAGGCGGAGTTGGCGGCAAGAGGAGATCGAGCAGGCGCTCTTCCCCATGTTGCTCGGCCTTCTGCTGAACCGCTTCCAGGCGGTGAGTTTTCACCATGTTGATGGCCAGTTCGGTCAGATCGCGAATGATGGATTCCACATCCCGACCGACATAGCCGACCTCGGTAAATTTCGAAGCCTCGACCTTGATGAACGGGGCTTGCGCCAGCTTGGCCAGCCGTCTGGCGATCTCCGTTTTTCCCACTCCGGTCGGGCCGATCATGATGATGTTTTTCGGCATCACCTCGTCGCGTAAATCCGGAGACAGCTGTTGGCGGCGCCAACGATTGCGGAGCGCGATCGCCACCATCCGTTTCGCGTCCTTTTGACCGATCACGTAGCGATTGAGCTCCTCGACGATCTGGCGGGGTGTGAGGCTATTGAGATTCAGCGGCTCTGGGTCGGTTGCCGGGTGTGTCATGTTCCTTGTTTACCCTTAACAGGATGCTGAAAAAGTCCCCCAGCAGCGTTCTCGCATCGCTCAGAGACTCAACGTACCGAAGCGTACGCCTCGCCTCTTCGCTCGCTGCGGCCTTGCTGGATGGTCTTTTTGAGCATCCTGTGGTTATTGTGTCATCCTAAGAATCCTCTGGCGTTTTATGTATACACCGAGTTTTTCCGCAGCCTGTTATAATTCCTCGACGGTGATCTGCTGGTTGGTATAGATATCGATGGCGCCGGCAATCTTCATCGATTCAGTAACGATGGCTGTAGCGTCCAGTTGAGATTGGCCCAGGAGCGCCCTGGCTGCAGCCAGGGCATAGGGCCCGCCGGAGCCGATTGCCAGGATGCCGTCTTCCGGCTCGACGACATCGCCGGTTCCGGAAATCAGGAAAGACTGTTCCTGGCCCGCCACGGCCAGCAGCGCTTCCAAACGGCGCAGGACGCGGTCGGTCCGCCAGTCCTTGGCAAGTTCGACCGCCGCCCTCGTCAGGTTGCCCCGGTGCTCTTCCAGCTTGGCCTCAAACTTTTCGAAGAGCGTGAATGCATCCGCGGTAGCCCCGGCAAAGCCGGCGAGTACCTGCTCGTGATGGAGACGCCGCAGCTTTTTGGCATTGTGCTTCATCACCGTTGTGCCGACAGTCACTTGGCCGTCGCAGCCCATGGCGACTCGTCCGGCCCGGCGGACGCACAGAACCGTGGTGGATCGAATGATCATGACGGCTTCTGATCCTTTCGCGGCAGAGCGGTTGAGACCGAGCGTGCCCGCGGGTGGGCATGGTCGTAGACGGCAGCCAGGCGATCGCCGGCCAGATGCGTATATTTCTGCGTGGTGCTGAGCGATGCATGCCCGAGCATCTCCTGAATCGATCTGAGGTCTGCGCCCTCATCGAGCAGGTGGGTTGCGTAGGAATGCCGCAGGGCATGAGGACTGACGGCTCCACCGGCAAGGCGACTGGAATATCGAGAAACGATTCGGGCCACGCTCCGTGTGGTGAGTCTGCCCCCGCGATGATTCAAGAACAGAGGAGCGCCCGGGCGCCGTTCGAGGGATTCAGACCCCAGTGATTGACGATACGCGCGGATGGCTCGAGTTGCGACATCACCGATCGGGATCACTCGTTCCTTCCGGCCCTTGCCTCTCAGGCGGACAAGCCCCTCACCTTCATCGAGATCACCGATGTTGATCCCGACCGCTTCACTGACACGAGCGCCGGTGGAATACAATGTTTCAAGCAGGGCGCGATCCCGCAAGGAAAGAGAGGACCGGCCATCAGGAAAGTCCATCAAGGCTCCGGCATCGTCCTTGGCCAGAACGCGTGGAAGCGGTTTGGGCAGTTTGGGGCTCCGGATATCATCCGCCGGATTCTTCTGTACTGATTCTTCACGCAGAAGAAAGCGGTAGAAACTCCGTATGGCAGCCAGCTTTCTCGCCAGGGATGAGGCTTTCTCACCTTTTCGATCTAACTGGTGGAGATACGCCCGGATATCTTCAGCCGTCACATGGTCTACTTGAATCAGACGGGATGCGTGGCCTGTTCCAGAAAGAAACGATGTCAACTGCCGGAGATCCGACCGGTAATTGCGAATGGTCTCGGCGGATGCATTACGCTCGACGTCAAGAAAGCTCATGAAAGCCCGGATTGCGTCTTCCATGATGCAAAGTCCTCAAGAGCCCGTTGGGCGATCATACGCCGTTTCATTTCTTTGTCCCTCGGCGCGCTGGACAAAGGAGGAAACAGGCCAAAATTCGTGTTCATCGGCTGAAAGTGGCGGGGATCTGACAGCGCCACGTGAGCGACCAGGCATCCATGCGCCGTCGTCGGCGGTGGCGTCACCGTCGGCTCCCCGTTCAATACCCGCACCGCATTGATGCCGGCCAGGCCGCCCATCGCCGCTGATTCGGTATAACCCTCCACGCCGACCAATTGCCCGGCGAAGAACAACGTGTTGCGGGCTTTGAATTGTAGCGTGGCTGTGAGCAACTGGGGCGAGTTGATAAAGGTGTTGCGATGCAAGCTCCCATAGCGCAGAAACTCCGCACGCTCCAAGCCCGGAATCAGGCGGAAGACGCGTTTTTGTTCCGGATACGTGAGCTTGGTCTGAAATCCGACCAGGTTGTAACAGGTGCGATGCACATTCTCAGTCCGCAGTTGTACGACGGCGGCGGGCCGACGGCCGGTTCGGGGATCTTCCAAGCCGACCGGTTTGAGCGGCCCGAATTGCATGGTATGACGGCCGCGTTCCGCCATGACCTCGATCGGGATGCAGGCTTCAAAATACGGCGTTTTCTCGAAATCCTTGGGCTGCACCTTTTCGGCTGCGAGCAGCGCGTCATAGAAGGCGTTGTACTGTTCGTCCGTCATGGGACAGTTAAGATAATCGTCTGTGCCTTTATCGTAGCGGGAGGCACGAAAGACGATATCCATGTCGATCGAGTCTGCGTCGATGATCGGCGAAATGGCATCGAAGAAATAGAGATGCTGCGATTGGGTCACGGCGCGAATGGCCTGGGAAAGTGTGTCGGACGTCAACGGACCGGTTGACACGATGCAGACACAGTCGGTGGGGATTTCGGCGATCTCTTCGTGAAGAATTCTGATATTCGGATGGCTTTCCAATGTCCGGGTAATGGTCGAAGAGAATTGATCACGATCGACTGCCAGTGCCGATCCGGCCGGGACTTTGGATTGTTCGGCTGAGGCGATAATCAGGGAGCCGAGCCGGCGCATCTCTTCCTTGAGCACGCCGGGAGCGTTGTGCGGATCGATCGACCCCAGAGAATTTGAGCAGACGAGTTCGGCTAAGCCGCCGGTTTTGTGCGCCTTCGTCATTTCCTTCGGGCGCATTTCGTAGAGCGTAACTCTGGCGCCACGGTTTGCCGCCTGCCAGGCCGCTTCCGATCCAGCCAGACCACCACCCACGATGACGATGTCATCTCTCATGCGATCGACAATCCTTGCCTGGGAAAGGAGCCCATTCTAGAAACCGTGTTTTAGTGAAGTCAAGGCAGCTGGCATACAAACCCAGGTTGATGACGGAGCACCTGCACAAGGTTCGCATTGAACCCTGCCGAAAGCCCATGCTAGACTCCACACGATGGGCGATTAGCTCAGTGATAGTATTGTAAATACAATGTGTTATATGCTATTACTCTAACATTAACTCTAACATAATTTCTGAGCATTCGCTACGATTTAGCATCTAAGGAGGGCGATATGAAGCAAGTCGCAATCTACGGGCGAGTGTCAACGACGGGGCAATCTACCGACCTGCAAATTCGGGAATGTCGGCAGTATGCAGAACGCTGCGGCTATCAGGTCGTCGCAGAATACACGGACACGATCTCAGGCACCACAGGCAAAGATGAACGCGAGGCACTTGGGCGACTGCTACAGGATGCGTTTGCGAGGAAGTTCGATACGGTCGTGGTCTACTCCATCGACAGACTGGGACGTTCATTGAAACATTGTTTGGACATTTTAGAGTCTCTCAAGGGACATCGATGCGATTTCATTTCTATCAAGCAACAGATCGACACTAGTTCCCCCACGGGGCAATTGATCTTCAACATCTTCGCGTGTCTGGCGAACTACGAACGCACCATGATCCTTGAAAGAACTGCATTGGGGCGTGAGAGAGCAAAGGCACGGGGTGTGAAATTTGGCAGAAAAACAAAAATGAACTCCTCAGTCGCGGAAGCAGTGCGATTACTCCGAGAGAAGGGAGCAGGGATCAAGGAGATTGCCAAGTCCCTGGAGATCGGTGTGGGGTCCGTCTACAAATGCCTCAAGAATGCTGCCTGAAGGGTCAGAGCGCGGTTCCAAAGTCGTTCAGATACGCACTCTGATTCAGTGGTCAGGATTACCGTTAAACGCTACTGCGGTGGCTCTTAATCGCTTGTAGTCACCCCGCACAAAACTTCTCTTCTCCTATAACCTTTTTCATCAAAGTTCCTGACGGCGATTCCAGCGCAAAGGCTGTTATGCAAACGTAAAAGCCGTGTATTGCCGACAAAGCTTTCTTGGAATGAGTGGAAAGAGGTAAGTATTGACCCGTCCGAACAAAGCGGCTATCGTGGGAAATTGATACGTGGGGGAGAATATGACTTCCTTTAAAGTAGTGCATGGCGAGATATCTCTACAAGCGCATTTCTTGGTCCCGCTATTTGACCTCCTCGATCCTCCCGCCTCGCGTGTTCACTCAGCTCTTTACTCTGATCTCTCCGAATTTGGGATCAGCTTAAATGACGTTAAGCTTGTATACGGGGTGCCAAACCTAGCTGAAGTCAGCGTCAGCTATTATCTCCTCAATCTGAACGCACTGGTGAAGCTGTCCTTAGATAGACTGGAGATTACTTTTTCTGAAACAACACAATTGTCTCACGATCAGATGATCGCCGTTTACAAAAAGACATTCCACTCTTTGGGTCAGATGGCTACCGGATTTAAGGTCCGAGAGTACAACGTCACTCTGGCACTACATGGACTGCTTGAAGATAAAAGCACCGTGGAGTTTTGGAAAGACCTGGTACCAAAGGTTCCAATGGGTCTTGGTCCCACATCTGGTCAAGGTGTTGTCTTTTATCATGGGGCGCATGACAAAATTGCAAGTTCATCAGTCGTACTTGATACGTCCGTCAGAGTTCCCAACGGAATTTTCTTCAGAACTACCGTAAACCTCGATGGAGCAAAGCTTTCCACGGATGATTTGCCGGGGTTTGTTGAGAAAACGTTCGATACAGTTTCAAGCAACCTGGATATGACTCTCACATAGAGGACACATGTCAGAGGCACTGGCGAGTTCTGGCATCTACCAACAGATTTCGGCTTTTAAAACGGCTCAAAGCTCTGTGGGCACGTTTCGCCAACAAACTGACACGTTCGCTAACTCAGGATTTCAGGAAAGGCACTTTGCTTTACCACGCTCTGTTGGACAGACTCCCACGTCTTTCATCCTGCCTCGTTTGTCCGGCACTCAAAGTCTATTTGCATCGGAAGTCACGATTCCTCAGCATAAACACGAGAAAAACGAATCGTCATTAAGTTTCGAGCAATCAGTCACCGACTTGAAGAACATGTTGCTCTTGGGAGAAGTAAAGGGCTTGTTATCAAAGGGCGAGCTGATTAAAGCTCGCCAATTGCTACAGGATGCATCACGCGCAGGGCAAAAATTTAGCGAGCCCATTCTGAAACTGAATCACGCGCTGACCTTAGAGAAGGTGGTTACACACGCCGAAACATTCCCGCACCGTAAGAGTGAAGCGACATGGATTAAGACGAATCGAGCCAGCTACCATGGAAAATGGGTAGCGGTTCTTGGAGAGCAAGTTGTTGCTTCGGGCGACACGTTTAAAGAAGTCCTAGCTGCTTTGAAGCAGAAGCAACTGACCGTTCTTCCCGTTATCCACCACATAGAATAGAAACCTCCATGCTGATGGACGGCGGGCAGCCATTCACCACAGGTAATTGTCAGTATCAAGACGACCTGGTCGCTCAAGACCCTACCAATTCCAAGCTTTTCATTGCCGTCAAAATTGATAACCTGGATTCTCCTGTATTCGCTATGGTTGATACGGGAGCGCCATATTGCGTCTTCGATTCGGAAATCCTGGATGCATTGGGATACTCATTCGAGAGGGACAATACGATTGAGATGTCAACAAGAATAGGTTCTATTCGGGGAACAATTCACAGAATTCAGATTACTCTGTTAGCTAACGAGGGTGAGTCTTTAGATGTCGATTCAACATTTTTCGTTCCTGAAAAATGGCGGGGTAACATAATTGGATACATGGGATGTCTGCAAAGAATCCGCTTCGCAGTCGATCCTAGCAAAAACACCTTTCACTTTGGGAAGTGGTCACAGTGAGCGTCGCAGGGTGATTTCATGTCTTCCCTCATACCTTTTCTCCTTCTACCTCTATTAGCACCAACAGAGCATTCTTGATCGTTCTATTGAATTGCAATTTGTCGAGAACGTCTTTGGTGAAGCCTTCCAGACCTTTCTTGGTAACGGCAAGCTTTGTATCAGGTGAAACATGCTTTACCAGAATGGCGTGTTGGCGCATAGGTTGGTTGATTGGTCGGAGTCTTCTATTGGCGGGAACCTCACGCAAATCGCGTTCTCGACTGGGGACTCAAGGAACACCTCCACGATGCGGTCCTTGTTATCGAAGAACTCCAACGAATCGATCAAATCACGTAGGGTCATCGGAAATGTTCGAGCAGGGTTTCCTGGCTCAGTGGAAGTCTCTTGGATGTGCTGCGCGAATGAGTTCATGACTTCTCTCCATCCACCTCTATCAACACCACCTGCCAATGCTTGATGTGCCGTTTTTGCGCTACGGTCGTCAATAGGTGCTTGGTGAATTCGGTAACATCCTTCTTTGTGACTTCCGCTTTGGTATCTGGTGAAAGGTTAAGCGTGAGCGCGGCATGTTCGCGCAATCGTTTTTGTTCATGGGACAACAATTTGGTCATGGGTTAGTCCTTCCTGTCTTTTGAAATGGATTCGGCAATTCGCAACTGCCTGAGCGTGAGTTCTTGGTGGTGGCGACGGAGCAGCGGCATTTCCACGTCTCGGGTCAGCGCAATGTTCCTTTGCAGCGATTGCCGTACAAAAGCGGATTTCGTGCAACACTGTGATTCGCTGACTTCGGCAACCTCATCCATCAGGGACTCAGGCAGTCGCAGCAGAAATGTTTTCATCGGCTTCATCAGTACCTCCATTTTGGCGTCTATCATATTTATGCACACGAAGAGTTCATCTCGCTCTGGCAATTCGGTAGGTATGGGTCTGGGGTGCCTGGATCCAATAGAGGCTTGTTTTGCGAGGTCTATGTGTCACTCAAAGGGGTAGATTTGGCTTGGGGTCCTCCGTGCCTTCACGAATTACAAGATTTCATGGCTACAGACGCGATGTTTTGGGACGATGGGTCTGCTGAATGCCAGGGTTCGTGGGCGCTCTTGACCGATATCAAACTCATATCAAACTCACATAAATACCCGCAGGGGGCAGCCATGAAGTCAGAATTTCGGAAACACCAAGACAAGTTGTCGGCACGGACGGCGATTGCTCTCAAGGAAGAGGCGAGGAAAGCACGGTTCACTTATGGGATGCAGAACGCTGTTCGCTTGAAAAAAGCGTTGGCATCGGTAGGACTCCATCACTTGCAAGACAGCACCCTGTTATCCCCTGAAATCCATAAACTCCATGCAAAGCAACTCGCGGATCGCTACCTCAAGAAATTAGCCACTGTCCAGCGGTTAGTGCGGCGACAACAACGCGACCTCATCCAAGTGAACAAGCGGTATGGCGTGAAAGTTGATCCGCGTTCCTTGGCGGCACAGGACAGGTTTCGCTTTCCCACTGTGCTGCATAGCATGGAGGTGCTGGATGTTGATCGAACACTACGGACAGTCCGTGCCTTCAAAGAACAACTCCAATCTGTCATTGAACGATGTCGGGGACTGTGGTGCTTGGGCGTGATAGAAGTCGAAGTTGTTTCAATGGACCTTATGCGGCAACTCACAGATCAGTCCGACTCGGAAGAACGCAAACTCGCGGTGTGCGAATCGATGGTGAAACGATTGCCAAAACGGCACCAGGGGTTGTCGGTCTTCTTCCTGATCCACTTTCATGGGATTGTCGTGGCGACTCAGCCTCGGCACTTCACAGACTTGGAGCAGCAATTGAGGCGACAGTGGAAACATGAACCACGGCAAGTGCTGATGAAACCCCTGTCCAAGGTGTTCAACGGGAAAGCCAAGACACCAGAAAAGAGTGTGGTCGATATTGCGCGGTATATCACCAAGGGTGGAAATGATTGGATCAAGAAGAAGGCATATTTACGCTACAAGTTGTCATTCGATCAGGAGCACTTGGAATCGGAAGATGCCTGGGTGAACAAGAACTGGCGGCGTAACCAGACACTTCGGGGGGAACGCATAGAAGAAGGTCTTGAAGATACGCTGGCAATGTCACGCTCAGAGATTGCTGCGCTGGCAAGCGTCATTGATGGCATGATGGGAACCACTCGTAGTCGCACTGGGTACCTGGTATTTGCTCGGAGCAAGAGACGGAAACTCTCTACTACAGGGTCAGCGTAAGCGACAGTTTCCTCATGAAAACAGGTCGCAGACGAATGGAAAGACGGATTCAAAATGTCGATTGCCGTTAGCTATGAATGATTCAATAAAATCAAGTACTTGCGGAGCATGGACCGACTAGATGAGTTTCGATTCAGAATCGATCTAGAGTCATAGCAAAATCAATGACTTGCGTGGAATGGAAGCATGAGAGGAGTCGGGTTTTGGGAAACTTATGACTAGCACGAACGCCCGAAGTTGCGGTGGCAGAATACGTTTCGGTCCTGCTGCGCCTGTTGTCTCGCGGCACTCTCGCGGCTTCGCTGTTGTGATTCCTGATATCTCCGTTCTTCGTTCCGTTCGTTGAACCTCTGGCGTTCTGCTTGCGTCATGTTGTTATAGTTCTCAATCGCTGCACCGAACACGCCTTTCTTTCCGAAAATGGCATTGAAGGCTTCAGCATCGCGCTTCGCTTGGGCTTCCGCTTCGCGTTTCGCTTTGAGTTTGCCTGCTGGAGATGCGGCAAAGGCTGCTGCCTTCGCGGCAATCTGGGCTTCCTTCTTCGCTGCGGCGATCATCTTTGTTTCCCTCACCCTGAGGGTGTTCTTTATTTCTGCAATCGTGACGTTTGAGGTTTCTGCCAAGGCAAGCAACTCGCGTTCCTCGTCCGTCATGGCATGCCCGATCAACTCACGTCCCTCCGCGACACGGACACGATTGATCGACGCACGGACCAACGCCTCCCTCTCTTCGGTCGTCCCGTAGATCAGTGCGGTCTCCTTTGCGGCAGTCGCGGCTCTCTCCGCTTCGATCTTCTCCTGTGCCTCCCTCTGGGCAATCTGCGTCTGAGACATCCAGCCATCGCAAATCGTGCCGCCATCGCGTTGGTCTCCGTAACAGTACATTCTCTTACCGTTGAGTGGGTTTACGCGGTAGTTCGCGGGGTTCTGTAAATACTCTATCTGAGCACAGCCTGTGCTGAGTCCTGCGATCACCGCCATCACTGCTACCATCATGCTTTTCATCAGATACTCCTTGCTACCGTGACTGGAATTCTATATCCCCTACGCTAAAGCCTAGCACACTCCAGGGGATTGCCAAGTCTACAGCCAAACAAGCCGTCTCTGACCTTGCCTTCGGGAAAGAAGTCACGCTCCAGACAAACGGCTACGACAAGTACAAGCGCACCATTGGAGACGTGATTCTGCCCGACCGCCGTGCGTTGTTTCTTGACGCGCTGCTAATGCCTGCTACTATTAGAGTTGCCAATGTTAGCATTGCCAATGCGGCGCTAGATGTATCGTACGTGAACCGAAACAGTTGCCGATGGAATGGCACGGAATGATTAAGGATGGACGGGTCTCAGAGCTGTAAAAGGGGAAGTCCCTAAAGCAGGAACCGACAAAAGCTCATGCCCGCGTGTACGCTCATGGTGCGAACTATGTGGGACAGCATGCTCTGTGATTGGGCGTCATCCCCATATCCATATACAGGGGGGCTATATGAGTGAAGCGGAATTGATGTTGCTTGTTGAGTCCAGAAAGAAGTCGGGAGGTGTCGCTGCGTTGCTAAACCTGTTTCTGCCAGGAGCTGGTTACATCTACTGTAATAACTGGCTTATAGGAATAGTTGCCTTCTTCTTCGTGATCACCGTGTTCGTCTTGAGCTTTGGCTTCGCCGCCGTATTTTTGGTATTGATGCTTGTTATCGACGGATTCCTTTGCGCCAAGCGCTACAACAAGAAGCTGATCGAGAGGGTAATTAAGGAACGCGCAGAGCTTCAAAGGAAAACTTCAGCATCGAACAGTAAAAGCCTTCACGCAGTAGGGGTGTCGTAACGATGCCAGAATTGGGCTTCTGCTTGAATGCGGTGTCTGTGTTGATGGTGCGGAGAGGGCATGACCGAAGGAGTGCAATCTAATGAAGAATGCTAATGTCTATGCAATCCTTTTGTTAGTGGCAACATTTGCTCAAATAGTTGGGTGCCGTGAGAGTGCCGAAGTGAAGATTGTGAAACAAAGTTCAGTCAATGCTTGCTCTAACAAAACAATGGAGCAGATGGTAGCTGGCACTTTTGTTTCTCCTTCATGGGTGGGCAGCAAAACGGAAAGCGGTATTAGGTTTGTTAGCATCAATGGGAAAATACAATACTTAGGAAAGACGGTTGACGGCTTGCTTAAATTTACCTTTGATGAAACTGGTGACGCGTTCCACTATGGAGCGTTTGAGATGAATGGAGTGCCTCAAAATGATTTCTTGTATATGGGACTCGTAGCTAAAATGTGTCAAGGAAACCATCAAGCTGCCGAAGCAGTTAAGGAGAACCTTCGACATATCGCTAGCACCTCAATTGCTCTTAATGCGGAGACTGGCACGTGGCAACGTGCATCTATCAACGATTACTTTGGTGCATTTGGTCGTCAGTCGCCCGTGGAGGAAAAAAGTCCATTTGGAGCAAGATATTCATATTGGATTGCGGTGAATGGGACGCCAACCATGGTTCCTGGGCAGAGGTGGCTCCGCTTGTTTGGACAGATTCTGCC
>LVWT01000052.1 GCA_002083405.1 Nitrospira sp. SG-bin2
AGAGCCTCAAGGAAACCCTCGATACGCTCGGCGGATAGTTCGGATAGCCTCAGGCTGGGGCCGAGACGGAATGCTGGAAACAGACGGCCTTCGATCTTGCCATTGAAGGCCGTCTTCTTTTGAGATTTGACCTCGATCTCACCAGCTTTGACAGGCGCGCGAAGCATGTGTTACCTCTACACGACTAATTTTGACCGACGGACCTGGTCTCAATGGCCGACACCACTGCTCTCTACGCCCTCCGCTTCCCGGATGGCTCCGTAAGTCTTTATATCGACGAGACCTACGCGAAGGATCGCGGTGTCGATCCCTCCCAACTCGTGCGGGTAGAGATCCCGCGAGAAATATTCATCAGCGGTACCGTGCAAGATGTGCGAGAATACGTCGCTCTATATCTTGAAACCAATCACCGACAAACCGGCACCGCATAAGAACGTTCGCTCCACCATATCCGTACCTTGCGCGTGCTAAGGACACCATGACGCAATCGGTGATGCCTGCTCCCCTGACCGTCGGCCTGATCGAGGACGTGATCGCAAGCCTTCCGATTCAAGGCCGCATCACTCTCAAGCTCTTGCTGATCCAACACCTCGACATCACACATGAGGAAATCCTGTATATGGTCGCGGATCGGCCCGATCCCCGATGCGTCTCCGGGAAAAAGCCCATTACCACGATGACACAGGAATCCATCGCGGCCATGACCAGCCGACGGAACGAATATCGCCGGAGGGCCCGGCTCCGCCGGGAGCGCACATGGCTGCAATGCGTCGCGCTCAAGAAACTACTCGAAACGGCCGACGCAATGGCCGGCTGTGCCGCATCGCTCCTGGCAGCCAGGGGTATCTCCGCCGACACCATCCACAATCTGAAATCGCAAGCCCGCACGGCCGTCCCACGCCCCGCGCTTCGGACATTGGAAGAGCGCTGGGAAAAGGATGAGATCTCGGCCGAAGACTACCAGAACTATCGCCTTGCTATTGAGATGCAAACACTGTTGCGATTTGCTGAACGATTTAGAAAACGCCTCGCCTTAGCCGAACGAGAACGCCAGACATCCAACCAGACGATCTTGCAAGACCATGAGATCGGCCATATCTGGGGCATACCAGCCAGCACACTGGCAGCCCGTAAAGTGAAATTCCTGTCCCAATATCTCTTGGCGCTTCAAGCAAAGCTGTCGGAAGTACCATTGCCGCCGAATGGTCTTCCTCCGCTCACTCTGTGGAACGACACAATGGCAGTCCTCTCAGCCTCCCCTATCGAACGATCGATCGCCACGTATGACGGGCTCGAACAAACTGAGTCCGCTCTGATTGAGAAATTGGCCGCCTATGTGGCTGTCGGCATTCCGGAGGAGAGTGAAGTCAAGTTTTGGAACTCACTGGTCTATGGCGCCAGTTCCAACGCGATGCACAGCGAATCGACCCGCACCCTGTTCGGGCTGCAACGGCTGGTCTCCATGCAAAACGATTTCGATAGGACTCCTGAAGCACTGGAGCAGGAGCTGCTCAAGCGAACCGCGCCGATTTCCAAAGACCCGCCAGGCGCAATCCCTGGTCAGAGTGAAACCGGACGTGTGGAGATTACAGAGCTACAAAAACAGATTCTCCACAACTTTATTGGAGAAGATGTGAGCGGCAGAGCTTCGGATAAGTGGTAACCAGTCCTTGCTTGCCATCCTCTGTCAATACGGTATAATTCGACCACCATGCTGACACCACCTCCTGCGATCCGAGCGTCCCTTCCTCTCCTTGCCGTGACTCTTCTCATTCTAGTCACCACAGGGCTTTCCACATCGTTCTCTCTGGAGACATCGGCAAATGCTTCCAGCCTGACCGAGATTGCGGAATTGTTGGCGCATCCGGAGCAGTATGATCATCAAGACGTGGTCGTCGCCGGAAAGGTCACGAATGTTCAGCTGGCGACAAACCGGCAGGGACAACCGGCCTATGGATTTCTCTTGCAAGACCAGGCCGGCACGCTGAAAGTCATCAGTCTTGGCCAGTTGGAAGTCCGCGAAGGCGATTTTGTGATTGTCGAAGGAGTATTCAGCCGTCTACGCCAAGTCGGCCGGGTCATCGTCTACAACGAGATCAAGGCCCTATCTGTGAAACCGCTGAACCGTTTAGACCCTGATCTCGTGGGCTGAGCCCATCCGTCGAATTACTTCTTTCCCGCTGATAGGCATTCACCAGCCGTTGCTTTTCTTCCATGATCGGATAACAATACCGTTTATGAGGTGGACGCACCTTGCTTTACTAGGCCCATGGTTATTCGGAACAGTATGGCTCGCGGGCTGCTCCAAACCGGCCACGGTCGGCGAATATCCCAACCAACAACGCATAGCGGGACAATCCAAGGCAGCCATCCTTGCATGCGCCGGGACGCCCAAAAAAGAAATCGAGGAAAGCGGACTCACCCTGCTTCGATACTATCGGGAAGCACCGATTCTTGAAGAATCGCAGCCTGTCGGCAAAGGCAGCGTCTCGACGATCCGCCATGGGTGCTGGGCTACGGTCATTTTTCAAAATGACCGTGTTGTCGACGCCCATTACCGCTTCGTACCGCCCACCTTCGATGCCTCAAACGATTGCGAAGAGATTTTTGATTCCTGCGGGCAGTAACGCCATCGGACACAGCCGCCGCCTTTCATTGTTCCAACCAGCTGGTCATGGGAAATCGTGATGCTCCTAACGTACAGCCCGACAGCAGATCCATGATTCCATGGATAGTGCTCGCCCTCTTTCTGATCTGGCCCTTACAGGCTCAGGCGTTGGAAAAATACGGCCGCCCCCTTCCCTCACTTGAGAATATCGACGCGAACGGACGGGAGTCCGAAGAGAGCCTCTTCGCCGGCTATTTTCTGACCGGCGTCTTTGCCCATAATCCATCGTTTGCCGCCAGGCCTGACAATACCGGCCTCGTGGGTCTGCGCCACATGCTCCATTTGGAAACCGATCTCTACAAACAATACCTGACGTTTTACACCGATCAGAATTTCTTTTCCGACCGGACGAATGGATGGATCGAGTTAAGCGAATGGGACGGTACCTATGCCCTGACCGGCGTGGTGGGACATTTGAGTTGGCGGCTGCAATATGAGCGGGATACGCCGATTGACCGGAAAGGTCTGGCGCAGGCCTATGCCGATGGGCTCGTCACAGCCAAATTCCAGGCGGTGCAAGACTTCCCCGTATGGCGGCGCCTCCTGCCGAATCAGAACCTCACCGCCTACGCCGGGGCCGGCTGGCTCTTTCATAATACTAATTACTTCGCCAGGCCGGATAACACCGGACGCGCGCTCTTTCGCTATGTCGCCCACGCCGACTTCGATCTCTATAAGAATAAAGTAGTTCTCTACGGCGACGTCAACATGTTCACAGACCGGCAGGCTGACAATCAGGTCAATCCAACCGAACTGGATTGGATCGTCGGCTTGGCAGTGCGGTGGCGGACTTCAGAAGTGGCGGTCTATCTTGAGCAAGATCAGCCGTTAGATCGGCCCGGATTAGTTCAGAAATACGTCGCGGTCCAGTACCGTATGTCGTTCGATGTCTCGAAAGGAGACCTGGGAATCGGCAGGGTCGAGACGGCACCGCCGCCGAGGCCGTAGTCTTTCAATCTCCATGGCTCGGCTTTAGGAAGAAGGCGGGGCACCTCGGATGAGGCGCCCCGTTCATTGCGCCGTGAACTATTTAGAACCGGCTGCGACTGCCGAAATCGGTGCGGCCACGTCCACCGCCGCCACCGCCGGTGCGGGGTTCTTGTGGCTTGGCTTCGTTCACAGTCAACGGACGTCCATCCATCTGTGTGCCGTTCAACGCAGAAATCGCCGCTTGACCTTCTTCTTTCGAGGCCATTTCGACGAAGCCGAAGCCTCGCGACTGTCCCGTAAACTTGTCGGTGATCACACGCGCGGACTCGACGGTCCCGTGTGCCGCGAACAAGGTGGTTAACTGCGCTTCGGTCGCCGCGTAGGGCAACCCGCCAACATAGAGTTTTGAACCCATGGGGGTCCTCCTTCTGAAAATTGATATTGTGGAGAACGCGAGAACTATTTCACGAGGGGAAGGAGAGGGCCGAAGGCGCAAGAAACAAAGCGACCTAGGTCAGACTTCCGATCAGATTCTCGGTAACAACAACATCCGAAATGAGCCGTTCAATATGATGTTTCACGCGAGGCCCACCGCTTGAAACATCGACACTCTAACATACCTCCACGTGAATAGCCATTCATAACAGTAGCGGCTGAGCGTGCCGACGTACCGGGCTTGCAAACCAAGCAAACAGGATATTCTGAATACCTGAGGAGCAATCCGCCATTTGATGGCTCTTGCGACCTGTCACCCCGGTAGACGCCACACCTCCCTGAGCATCACCTGCTAAAGATAAAAGTTCCGGTCAATCTGGGCGATCACTTCCTCAGCACGCTGACAGTCAACTTCGGCACCTAAAATAAAGCACCTGTTTGGGAAACCCTGACCGGCAAAGGCCATCGGTTCCTCTGGTTGGTATGGTAAAGACCCGCTCTGCCTTCCCTCCAAAGGTAGGATAGCCGTCCGGTGTCAGGATCGATAAAATCGAATGAAATGGAGGGCATGATGGTATCTCGGTCCTATCATCGGATCTATCCGCGATACCCGACGCAGTATCCGATTATCTTCGGGTGGGCGTCTGGCGTGGGCGAGGGGCTCGTCACCAACCTTTCGTTTAGCGGATGCACGGTCCGGTGCGGTCGTAGACCCCATGTGGGTGCAGATGTCCGTGTCAGTATCCTCCTCCCGGAGCGGACACAGGCCCTGTCCATTGATGGCGGCACGATCAAATGGGTAGATGGCTGTCGGTTTGGCGTGGAATTTCAGCACCTCGCCCTGGATTGTCGGCAACGGCTCAATCACATCTTGCGCAAGGCACTCATCCATCGCCTGAAGACGCACTCTAGCCGGCCAGACCAGTCAAACGTGCCGACCTAACGACACGCCACAACCGAAAATGCAGCAGGCGTCTTATTCTCGAGGCACACGTCACGCCAATTGCCTAAGCCATCCCCAGTAGCCGCCACGCACCTTCCAACTGTTCTGTTTCCCGGCCTTGAGCTTGAATTCGCCTGCCCTGATGGCGTTACTTCGGGGTCTGTAACGCTTCCTGCTCTTGTCCTTCCACCACCGGCTTGAGATAAATCTCCACGCGTCGGTTCTGGCTACGGCCCTCGGCGCTGGTGTTACTGGATTCGGGCTGGGCTTCTCCACGGCCTTCGGTCCGAATACGGCTGGAATCGACGCCGGCGCTGGTCAGAGCATTGGCAACCGCTACGGCGCGGCGCTCCGAGAGTTGCCGATTATAGCTGTCGCTCCCCTGGCTATCGGTATGGCCGATGATATGAACCATGGTGCTATCGTACTGCTTCACGACACCACCAAGCTTGGCCAGTGCGGCACTGAATGAGGATTTCACGTCCGAGCTGCCAGTCGAAAAAGAGGCCTCACTCTTCAGATCGACTTCGATAGAATTGTCAGGGAGCTTCCTTAATTCCACATCGTTGCCGGCGAGTTCTTTCGCCAACTGTTCTTCGATCGCCTTCTTTTGTTTATCCATGTAGAGGCCGGCTCCGCCTCCGGTCAGCACGCCGACCGCTGCACCGATGGCTGCGCCGCGTCCGCGATTCTTACTGTCGATGGCAGCACCAGCCCCGGCACCGACGACGGCGCCGATGGCGGCGCCGATTTTCGTTTTCTGATACGGGTCATCGACGCAACCGGTCATCAATGCCAATCCACACACTCCTACAATGCCGTGACGAAACACCTTCTTCATCCTGATTCCTCCATAGAGTATGAACAACAAGGCAAGACCGCCCAAGTCAGGCTAGATCCCGCCACTAAACGATGGGGGCATTTTATCGAGGGGACAAGACAGAGTCGAGGATTTCTCATTCTTTTCATTCCCCTCTCATTCCATTTCCTCTTTGTGCTTCTTGCCTTCCCGCTTTATTTCTTTCTTGCCTTTTCGAGTTTCTCGCTCTACCTCGTATCAAATCTTGAACCGTGCATAGCATGGGAAGAAACTCCATCTTGTCATCCGCCAACCTGGAAACTACCCTCCGCTCCCGCTCCTTTCTCTGCCGCCATTCAATTGACACTACTTACAAAGCCCTGTAGTTTCCCTCCTGCTTTTTCCGTGCTTGCAGTGAGCCGTCACTCAGAGAGAGTCCTTGATGATCCGTCTTAACCTTGTTGCGTCGTGGAGCCTGATACTGATCATCGGTACCGCCACGGCTGGAATCGCTTCGGAATTGTCTGATCCGGAATCGGCTATCCGTCGGATGGTGCGCGCCAATGCCGAAAAGGATCTTCCGACCCTTTCCAGACTGATGGCCCACGACGCCGATATCATCAGTTACGGGGTTGCAGGACGGAAATACATCGGATGGCCGGAGCTTGAACAGGGAATCCGCGACGAATTTGCCAATGCTCAGAAGCTCGAGATTCCAATCCATGAACTCAAGGTCTGGACAAAGGGCGATCTGGCTTGGTACGCGATGGAGCTCGACTACATCCGCTATGTCACGGACGGGGCTGTGCTCAAACGAACCGTGCTCCCCATGCGGGAAACCGGGGTACTCGAACGCCGTGATGGCCGATGGCAATTGCTGTCGTGGCACGAATCGTTTCGTTCCGCTCAGCTGGGTGGTCCACCTGCCCGACCTCCGGCTGCGACACCGCCCCGGCCGGCCGGCGAAGCCGACACATCTTCTCTGCCCAATATGAGCGGAGAATAGGAAATTCTCGAAGTTGAGGATGACAAACGCTACAAGGCGACGCTGGAAAAATACGGGAACGCCCCCTACACTCAGCACGGTGCTCGGTTCACGACCATCAAAATCACCGATCGTTTTTGGCAGGGTACCTGGCAGCAGCCAGCCAATGCCCGTGAGGGAGGGTTTGAAGTCCTTCTCTCAGAGGACGGCACCCAGGCCAACGGGGCATGGTGGTATACCAGGGTCGGCACTCACAACGATATTCCTCCGCGCGGGCACGGCGGCACGTACCACTGGAACAAATTGTCTCGTTGACTCTGGCGCCTCATTCAGATACGTACATACTCATGCTTGCCATCGATACCACCCAAGCCCTCTTCGCCCTTGAGGTTTTCGGTGTGCTGGCCATTCCGGGGCCGACGAACTCGCTGCTGTTCGTATCGGGAGTGTCGCGAGGATTCCAGGCAAGCCTGAAGCTTATTCTTGCCGAAGTAGGGGCCTACCTTATTTCAATATCTTCGTTGGTGCTGGTACTGGAACCGGTGACGAGAACGTATTCCACATTGCCTCAACTGCTCCGTGTGGCCTGCAGCATCTATCTGGTACATCTGGCCATCAGGCTGTGGCGATCGGGAGGGCGTGAACTCCTGGATTCTGATGCCCATCCGATTACCTTTCGCCGCGTCTTTTTCACCACATTGATGAATCCCAAGAACTTGATCTTCGCCTTCGGCATCTTTCCCACACCCAGCGCAGGAGCGGGCGAGCTGTTCCCCTACTTGGCCTGTTTTTCCGCCATCTGCGTCATAGCCGCCTCCGGTTGGATTGCGGCAGGAGCCCTGCTCCAGTCAAAAGCCGCTCAGCGGATACATCTGGGATGGGTGTATCGCGGGGAAGCGTTCCTGCTCGCCGGATTTGCGATTGTGATCTTCGTGTCTGCATACTCGTGACAAACAGGTTGCTGCATATCGTTCTCAGTGCAGACCTTCGCCGTTAGCCCCTCACACACGTGGCAACCTTCATGGGATCAAGGCCCTGTTGTTTTGGGCTGCTTCCTGTAGAATACAGCTCTCTTCTCCCGACCTCCCCGACAAACAGGCCGATGACTTCCGGCCGGAAGGACATTCATGACTCAGCAATCACCCATCACCGAACGCGTTCTCACTTTTCTCCAAGGTTCCCCTGAATGTGACTTCGAAGCCTTGGTCACCCGTTATCCGGAGTTCAGTTGGAACGAACTCCATCTCGAAGTATCCCGCTTGAGCCGGCGCGGTCTCGTGACAATTACGAGAGGCGTTGGAACGTGTACGATCAAGTACGTCGCGCCTCTCTCGTAAACCGATGACACGAGGGTATCAGCTGCCCTATTCCCTAGTATGAACAAAATTGGAGCCGGGCCTGACTATTGACTTATTCGTGCAGGATGAGTACATCCCGCATTGTCCTCTGACATCGCTCCATCGGCGCTGATCGCTTGCGCGCAGTCGGATCAGTCGCTGTCTGCTCAACTATGGTTATTGACACCATTCTTCTCTCCCATGAATGACAAGCCCCCCTCATCGTCTCCGGAATCAAAGCCGACAGAGCTTGTCGTGAGCGCCGAGCGGCATCGATTCATGTGCGAGATCATCGACTATGTGCAAACGATCCATCACCACATCGATCCGGACATGTACGACATCGACACAAAGCGGTTGGAGCATTTCGCCTGGTGTTTCGAGACAGACATGGTCGATCCTTCAGGGTTCATAATGACCGTGACCTACGAAGACCTGTTTGACCTGCAAATCATCATGGATGCCGCCTATACCTATTCGAATCGGAAGTCAGCGGGGAGCCGGCCGGAGAGCCTGACCAATGTGGGGTTTGAGGCTCTTGTCACCTGGCTGTCTCAGGCCCAGCGTATGCTCTTCTTCCCAGACTCCAAGCATTAACCCTACAAATACTGATGACGAGTCAGGGTGTGGGATGCGCCAAACGAAAATGGCTTTTCCCCGAAGATGTCCTGGCGGAAGAGAGAACTGCCAGACTGAGGATTGCCGTACTCAAAGGCGAGTCTGATGATCGGAAACGGACCGTCAGATTCTGGGCTGCCGCGTTCATCCTGCTTGGAGCAGTAATGTGCTCACTGACAATCTGCAACTGTCAGTGAATCGATCCAGGCGCGGATCAGCTGTTCGCCGGGCGTGTCTCGTACCGTGCTCGAAATCGGCGGCATCTGCAAAGCACCGCGGCGTGCCATGCGCGCAAGCAGCACCGAGCGGCCTGAGTCTCCCGGTGCGATGATGCGCGCACTTGCGATACCGAGATCGTCGACCGTCGGCGCGACGTTGCAGACGCCGGTCTGCGACAGTGCTGTGCTGTGGCGCAGATCAAAGGCGACGGGCGTACCGCCTTGCGGCCGGTGACAGTTCGCACAGTTGGTGTGTAGATAGCTCCGAGCACGGTCGGTCAGGCTGCGATTGATGTCCGCTGGATCGGCATAGGCCGGCAGATTCGGCGCCGACAAGATGTTGACGGCATTGAGCGTCGTCATCTGGTTGGCCGTACGGCCTGTCTGCGGATAGAAGTGTTCGCCGTTCAGTTGCGCAGTTTCGAGACCGAGGCTGTACCCGGCACCCTGTGTGTGACACTGCATGCACTGCGCTTCACTCGGAATCGTCCAGTTCAGGCCTCCGACAGAGACAGTTGTGCCGCCGGTCACGCGCGTGGCCTCGGTCTGGGCTTGATTCCATTGATACGTGTATCCTGCCCAGACACCGTCAGGATGACGCATGAAGAGACGCGTCTCAATGAGCCGCGCACCGATACGGAAATGCTTGACCAGCACGGTGCCGTTCGGCAGATTCCAGTCACCATTCGCTTGCACCGAGACTCTCTGCCCCTGCGGCAAGCCAATCCAGCGCTCTTTATCCGCGCCGTCAGACCAGAATGCAGCGTTCGGGCGATAGGGAATGAGCGACAGCAGCGGCGGCGCGCCGGGGGCTGACGTATTGATGCAGCCGGTGTCCGAAAGTAGATGTGGCACGTTATCGCTGACGCCGCCCCCACCCGCCGTGAAGACCAGCCGGTAGATGTGTCCACGGATATAATCCAAGACATGCAAGTCACCGTCGTTCGACTCCCCAAAGGCCGAGATCGAAAGCGGTCCCGGCGCACCTGATGGAGTTGTGCCGGGCCGGACATGCTGTGTGATTGTATAAGTCCCGCCTGTGCCTGCTGTCAGCGACGCAATCATGCCGCTACCAAAATCCGCAAAAATATACCGACCGACAAGGCTCGTCGTTTGAGTGCCGCGATACACGTAACCGCCGGTGATCGAGAATCCCATTGAGCGGTCATATTCGGCCACAGGATCGATCAGCCCCGCGGTCCGGCAACCAGCCGCAGGCTCGAAGCAATGCGCCCCCTCCCGGTGATCCCAGCCGTAGTTTCCGCCTCTGGTCAGAATATTGATTTCCTCCCATGAGCCCTGGCCTACATCCGCAACCCATTGCTCCCCGGTCTGCCGGTCGAAACTCCAACGCCAGGGATTACGCAGGCCAAGCGCGTAGATCTCCGGGCAATTCTGGTTGCCGGTGCCGTCGAGATTGCAGCGTGGATTGCCAACGAAGGGGTTGTCCGGGGGAATCCCATAGGGCTGTCCGCCTGGCTGTGAATCAACATCGATACGCAACATCTTGCCGAGCAACCTGGTCGGATTCTCTGCATTCTCTCCCGGATCTCCGCCACCGCCACCGTCGCCGATACCGAGGTGGAGGAATCCGTCGGAATCAAAATTCAGCTGGCCGCCGTTGTGGTTGTCACTCGGCTTGTTGACAGTCAGCAATACCCGCTCGGAGTTGGGATCGAGCGTCAATCCACCAGCAACGGTTCTGAATTCCGATGTGATGGAGCGAAATTGACGATCATTATAATTGATGTACACCCGGTTCTCGGTCGGGAAATTCGGATGGAATGCGATTCCCAGCAGGCCGCATTCGCACTGTCCTAGCTGGACCACCCGGTCGCGGATGTCGAGGAACACCTGCGTGGTTGCTACGGCGGGATTGTTGGCGAACACCCATATGATTCCTGGCTTCTCGACCACAAACCAGCGGGTACTGTCGCCAGGCGCCTGCAACATCGCCACCGGCTCGGTGAAAGTCAGGTTCGGGAAGACCCGCTGCACGGACACGGTGGATGTGCCGGTCGAACGTGCAGGCGCGACACAAGCGGTATTGACGGGGCGTTGGTCGAGTCCGGAGATTCCCGCCAAAGGCGGTGGAACTGGAACGGGAGCTGGAGCATCACCTCCACCGCTAGTGCAGGCCGGCAGAACAGCAAGGGCGACTCCCAGTCCAAGTGTCCGTATCAGGCGTCGCAAATTCATGTACATCGGGTCTGCCATAAGATTAGACGCACAATCAGCCGCTGATCCATTGCTTACTGCAGACGGCGATCATGAAGTCATTCAGAACCGGAGGTATTCTACAAATCCGCAGAATGAGGATGCAAGCCTGTCTGAACCACGGAGGGACCGATTCATCCAGTTAAGAGAAAACAATAGACTACATTGTATTTACAGAGCTTATTCCGTGATCTTACGCCCTTTAGCTCCCTCTCGCGTCTATTGCCCCCTACCGAATCACTCACCCCTTAAGGTTCTTGACCAAAGATGCTCATCCCCTGTAGTTCATTATCATGCGCTATCTTGTGATTCCTGGATCAATTGTCCTTGCCTTGTTCCTCTTCCTGTGGGGCCGCAACCTCCAGGCGCCGATACACGTACAGGACAAGACATATGACCTGTTGCTATCCACCCTCCTGTCACACAGTGTACCGGCAGTGTCGGTCGACCGGATCGCATCAGAACACTTTCACGTACTCGATGCCCGTGAATACCGGGAATTCGAAGTGAGTCATATTGAAGGCGCGACTTGGGTGGGCTACGATGATTTTGATATAGGCCGCCTGGCTGGAATCAATAACGAGGCCACGATCGCGGTCTATTGCTCGGTGGGATACCGCAGTGAACGTATCGCGAAACAACTACATCAGCAAGGCTATGCCCATGTGGTTAATGTCTATGGCGGCATCTTCGAGTGGGTCAATACAGGACACCCTGTGGTAACAGGTGATGGCACCGAAACAGAAACAGTACATGCCTATTCAAAGTTATGGAGCATTTGGCTGACACGTGGGACCCAGGTCTATGAATAGACGAGATCCTAGAGAGCCACTAGTCGTTAAACATTCCAAACCCGAGCTACAAGGACTGGTGCCGGTGATAAAGGGCGGTGCCGTCTATTTTCTTGTCGCGCTTGGAGCGGGATTTACGCTGGAGTACATTCGGCTGGAATTAGTTGCTCTGCATTTCAGTGAACGGTTGGCGGAGATACTAGAAATCCCTAGCGTACTTCTGGCCACCATGATCGGCGCACGATGGGCGGTCGACCGGCTGACCTTGCCTCCTTTGCCGGGCCTCCGACTCGGAGTTGGATTTGTGGCGCTCGGCCTTGCGCTCATTGCGCAATTCATGGTCGTACTTCCCATCCGCGGCCTCTCCTACACCGAGTACTTGGCAAGCCAGAATCCCACATCCATATCGGCATCGATCGGAACGCTTGGCGTGTTGCTCGTCATGCCATTCCTAACGGTGTACCGATGGGACGCTCGCTGAGTTGCGCTCCCTGGAACTCATATGGACTTCGGCCACCCAATGATTCGATTGAGCAGATTTGTGACGACGTCAAAGATCTGTTTCTTCCTCTAAAGAAGCGGTCACAGCCCACTTCCAGCACGTGGCATGGTTCGTAGACTTGGGGTATACTTATCCCTGTCACGAGTCACCCTTCTCATGGAGGCTCGCATGGCACTGAGTCACTACGAGCAGTCGTACCGAGCGCGCGCGTTGAAACTATTCCCCTGGATTTGCGCCCACTGCGGGCGCGAATTTGACGGCAAGAAACTGAGCCAACTCACGGTCCATCACAAGGACCACAACCATGATAATAATCCTCCCGACGGCAGCAACTGGGAGTTGCTCTGCCTCTATTGTCACGACAACGAGCATCAGCGCGATCAGGTCGGCGGCGGAGCGAATGAACCTTCGCCGAACCATGAACCGGATCACCCCTTCACCCCCTTCGCCAATCTGGCCGGCCTGCTCAAACGCAACACGGCAGCCTGACCGAAGAGATGGGGATTGTTTCTTGACCAGGCTCCTTGGTTCAAGAAACCACCGGGATTGAGCTGTAACCCAGTCCAGTCCCTTTCGAAAAGCCTTCGTGCAAAGAAAACGGGCAGAGGCCTTATCCCCTGCCCGTCGATTCCTCCAAAAACAATCATGCGCGCTACATATTCTTCACCCATAAGGAACTCAACTCAGGATAATTCGCGCGATAGTCAGCGTGGCTGGCACGGATGACTTTCAGCGCCTCATCCCGCCCGTATATGCCGGTAATTTCCACCTTGTGTTGAGTCGTCCCTGGCGCGCTCTTATAGGTGAGAAAGTAATGCTGGAGGCGATCGAGGAGCGCCCTCGGACATTGCGAAATATCCGTAAAGTTCCCGTACACGGCATCGTCCCGCATGACGGCGATGATTTTGTCGTCGGCCTCGCCGCCGTCGGCCAGACTCAAGCCTCCGATCGGCAGCGCCGTCAAGAGAATGTCGCTGTGGGGGATACTCTTCTCAGACAACACACAGATATCGAGTGGATCGCCGTCGCCGACCATCCCCTTGCGGCGGGCTCGCTTGGCAAAGATACCGGCCACCTGCTCCCCGGAATAGGTCTGCGGGATCAATCCGTAGTACACCGGACAGAAATTTGAAAACCGCTGTGGCCGGTCCACTTTGAGAAAGCCACTGCTCTTGTCCACCTCATATTTGACCGTATCGGTCGGGACGATTTCGATGTAGGCCGTCACCACCTCCGGGGCTTCCTCTCCGATAGACACACCATGCCATGGGTGCGCTTTGAACATCAGCCCAAGCAGGCGTTGGAAGGGATCACTCCCCCCGCGTATGACCGCTGTCTTGTCGATGTTTATTTCCTTCCCATTTCGTTTCTTCTCTTTCATGCATCCTCCGGTATCTGCAGACCATTCCTATCTTCAACTTCAATTTCCCTCAATCCCGCTCCAGTATCTCTCAGACACCGGACAGGAGCAATCATTGCTCACCGTTAGCCTACGACTCTCCCTCTTTCAGGTAAAAGAAAGTCGTCCGGCAAACGCCCCTGGTGACTTGTAGAATTCTCATACAATCGGTACTCTTCGTCTCGACAGATTCCCATTATCTATGGACCACCTAAAATCCAAGCCCCACCCCCGCGACCCCCTGCACGGGATTACCCTGGAATCCATTGTTACCGCGTTGGTGGCACGGCACGGTTGGGCCGAACTCGGGAAACGAGTTCCCATCCGTTGTTTCCGTCACCATCCTACGATAGCTTCCAGCTTGACCTTCCTACGAAAAACTCCCTGGGCACGACAACGGATCGAACGGATGTTTGTCGCAGAACTCCCTCATTCATAGGCTACCATCATGGCTTCCAACTCTACTATTTATAAAGCCACTCTACAGATCGCCGACACGGACCGCCAGTACTACCAGGATCATGCCCTTACGATAGCGCGCCATCCGTCTGAAACGGACGAACGAATGATGATACGGCTACTGGCCTTCGCTCTCCATGCAAGCGAGACCTTGTCCTTCGGACGCGGCGTGGGAACCGAAGATGAACCCGCGCTTTGGCAAAAAGATTTGACCGGCGCCATCCATCTCTGGATTGAAGTCGGACAACCAGATGAAAAGTCCCTGCGGCAGGCATGCGGCCGCTCCACACAGGTCGCCGTCTATGCCTATGGCTCCCGGAGCGCCGATGTCTGGTGGGCGAAGAATCATCCCCTGCTCGATCGACTGGAGAACCTGACCGTAACCCTCCTCCCAATGGAAAGCGTTCGCGCCCTTACGGCATTGGCCAGCCCCAGTATGCGTTTGCAATGGACGATTCAGGACGGACATCTGTGGATTGCCGACGATACCCAGAATGTCCACATTGAACTTCAGCGATTGAAGAGCTGACAACGGCTCTTCACATGCGCCTGATATAAAACAGTGTGAGATCTGCCTTCACTCTGGCCTTAGGCAAGATAGACTTGTGCGTCTGAACGGTTGGTAGGGATTCGACGGATTCTTCCCACACAATCGGCAATGCGCTTTGCGCCAACATCGTTCGCAGGCCGCCCGGTCCGACCACAAACGCACTTCCTTGTGGCCGCAACATCTGCCGTAACCAGGTCACGCTTGCCGTCAGCGCTCCCGCCTCCGTGAAAGAGGCATAGGGCAGCCATTGATAAATCACGTCATAGGGCTGGCGATTTACCATTGTCAGGTTCCAGATCGACGCCGGAACAATGCGGATCCGCCTCAACCACTCCCACTGTTGTGGGACAGCGCACCTGGTCCAAAGTTCCTGTGCCTGGCGCTGCGCATAGGCAGCATAGTAACTACGGATCGTGTAGTCGCGCGGACGATCGCAAGCAATACAGGTCTCGATCACCGTGTCGCCATTGTCGATCAGCACCCGTTCCGCCCGTGAGAGAACCGTCCCCAGCTCAGAGTCTTGTTGTGCCAGATCTTGTACAAAGTCTGCCACAAACGGCTGCGCTGCCAATTCCCCGATCTCTTCCTCATCGTCGGGATATGACAGCACTGCTCCAAAAGCGTCGGCAGGGCAAATCGGCGGGACTCCCTGCACGAAAAGCGTGCGCCAATCGATAGGACTGTCTGTATATGCATATTCTGCTGACGAGATGGGCCTCACCGCGATCTCTTGCCGGAGCCGAATGGCAATTTGTTTCTCCCGATCCTTTAGCATCAGTTCCTGCCCCTTCACTTCCAGGCGGCGATCCAGCGGCGCCACGCGCCGGCTTCGCGCCTCGACATACGACAGACCGGTGCTATCGTCCGAGACGGTCGCCTTCCGGATGAGCCCGCCCTGCACCGTGAGACAGAGGTTCTGCTCTGGCTCGAAATAGCGAAGCGGAGGATTCTGCGCCGGAATCCACGTTAGCTGATGCGATCGGGCCTGATCCATGAACAGCGCCATGGGATTTCCACCGGCAGGCGCCACGGGTGTAAACCAACTGCTGAAAAGCCGGAATGCTGCTTCCGATGGATAGGCGGGAATCCCGCGATAGCGAAGCGGCTGTGGGTTTGGACGGCCTTCGTTCTGATCGTCGAAGAGACCACGGATCAACTCAAACACAGCTGAGCCGGTACCGGGCAGCAACGACTTGAACAGTTCGACTACGGGGAGAAAATCAATATGGTCCCAATGCATGGCCCCCATACAGGCCATGAAACGAGCCGACTCGAACATACCCTTGTCCAGTACGTAGAGGGCGTCTTTCCGATGACGGATCGTCGCGATTCCCTCGGCATCGATACTGAAATCCTCATCGCGATAGAACCACCGCACTTCTTCAATCGGCACCCGTAGCGCCTGCGCCGCCATCGCACGCAGGTGGTCCGCTGTGATCTGCCGCCAACCGGGCTTCGCCGCCAGATTCAACCTGGTTTCGTTGATCAGCCCGCCCGGCTTCAGTCCGATCCACTGCCCCCAATCGAGCCGAATGCGCGTTCTCACGAGCGAGACAGTTCCGTCGGTATTCGACTGCCATTCACACTCATGCAAGGGGTGGCCTGAAGGATCCGTGGCAAGAAACCGCCGGCCATCGGGCCGATAGAAGAACAGATGCCCGGTTGGACGTGTGACGACTCGCCCCCCATTTTGCTCCAACTGGTCGGCAAGGGCGCGCGTGGAGGGAAAAACAAGATGCGTGGGACTCTGCAGGGCAAACGAGACTGGATCAGGAGACATTTACTCGCGGAGCTGGCCGCTCCCCAGGACGATGAACTTGAAACAGGTCAGTTCTTCGAGTCCCATCGGACCGCGCGCATGGATCCGGGAGGTGCTGATGCCGATTTCAGCCCCAAGGCCGAACTGATAGCCGTCGTTGAGCCGAGTGGAGGCGTTGACAAGCACGGCGCCGGCATCGACTTCTTTGAGGAACCGCATCGAGCGGCCGTAATCTGCCGTCACGATAGCCTCCGTATGCCGCGACCCGTACCGCGCGATGTGCTCCATGGCCTCATCCATGTTCTTAACAACTTTCACCGCCAGCACCAGATCAAGAAACTCGGTCCCGTAATCTTCATCGCCGGCCGGTTTTGCCTCAGGAACCAACTGGCAGGTCTTCGGGCACCCGCGAATCTCGACGTTTGCCGACCGGAGGCTCGCTGCCAGTTTGGGGAGCAGCGTCCGCGCGATCGACTGGTGAATCAGCAGGGTCTCCATGGCATTGCAGGTCGATGGCCGTTGCGCCTTGGCATTCACGCAAATCGACTCGGCCATCGCCGGATCTGCCGAAACATCCACATACACATGGCAGACCCCCGCGTCGTGCTTCACGACAGGAATGGTCGAATGTTCGGCAATGAGCTTCATGAGAGATTCGCCGCCGCGCGGAATAATCAAATCGATGTACTTATCTTGTTTGAGCAACACCGGCACCAGCTCGCGATCTGCCCGTTCGACGAAGGTGATCGATCCGGCCGGCACACCCGCCTTTTCGGCTGCCTCAGACAAGATAGCGGCAATGGCGCGGTTAGAATGAATCGCCTCGCTGCCGCCCCGCAACACACACACATTCCCGGACTTCAGACACAGCGCCGCTGAATCTGCGGTGACATTGGGACGTGACTCGTAGATAATACCGATGACCCCGATTGGCGCGCGCACACGCCCCACCTGCATCCCGTTGGGCCTGGTCCACATCGCAGGCCCTGTTCCCAATGGATCCGGCAGTTTAGCCACTTCGCGGATGCCGGCCGCCATTTCAGCAATCCGCTTCTCCGTCAGACGCAGGCGATCCGCCATGGCTTTTTTGGCCGGATCGGCTCCAAACGCATCAAGATCTATTTGATTGGCCGCAAGCAGCTCATCCGTCTTGCTTTCGAGCGCCTCAGCCATTGTGAGCAACGCCTGATTCTTCACAGCCGTTGATACGGATGCCAGCTTTCTCGACGCCTGTTTGGCCTTAACAACCAGTTCCTCGACGTATTGAGGGATCGGCTTCAGTTCCTGAACCGGCTCGATGCTCTCGTCCTGTTTTTGTAATTCTGTATTCATGACAGACGGTGCCCCGATGATAGCTCTCCGCGCAAAGCATACCCCGCCCCTCTCCAAGGGGTCAAGAAACAGAATTACCCGCTCTCAGGATGCGGTGGTAGAAAGCGGAGGAGACACAGGCGGCGGAGTCAAGTTTGTGGGAGGCAATGGATTAGCTTGGCCTGATCCGCCTGGAGCGGCAGACTGTCCTGGAGCACTCCCCTGAGGTTGCGTCCCAGGCAGAACAAGTGTCGGCATGGATGGGTTGGGAAACTGGAACACCCAGTCGTAATACGTCGGTTTTCCTTCAAAGTGGCGAACCACAAGCGGGAATGCACGCTGTTTGATCGGCTTACTCCGGCTTTTGCTGCGAACTCCCATGATGCCGCCCGTGGGCGCCCGTAGAAGATCCCATTCTGCCCGACCGACTGGATCCAGGTACACCTTTCGGAGAAACGGCTTCGGCTGTTTGGTCAATTCGGCCAGCGTTTGCGGATACACTTCGCCGGGCATGACTCTTCCCGCTTTCTTGGTGGCGGAATAGAGCGCAAGGGCATTCTGTATTTCAATGCCTTTGGCGAGCAAGTCCGCTTCCTGCTCCCGTTGCACCATCGTCTTCCATTGCCGAGCTGCCACAGACATCGCGACGCCAATCACCACAATCGCGACCATCAGCATAACATAGGAGAAGCCTCGCTCACTCTGCTTCGCTGATGTCGAATGGATCCGCATGGTATAGCCTTGCTTACTCTTGAGAAGGCAGTGGCTCTTCCGACAACGGCACGGTTTGATCGATGCGAGCACCGGTATGACGAATCGTTACACTCTCCGGCGTGATGGCCTTCAGCACCAGATGTTCCTCGACACGGTCTCCGACTTTCCCGACCATGACCTCTTCATTCTTACTGAGCACGGCAATTTCCCTGCCGCGTTGTCGATTGTCGCCCAGCCGAAGAAACCCTAGATACTTATATTGTGCCAGCTCTGCCGACATCACCTGCTCAGGGCCTGATAGCTCAGGAGACGCGTCCTGATGTACAACCTGCTCATCGGTTTCCTGTCCAATCGGAAATGTCCCATCCAAGCTGGGCAACGCAAAAATATTGCGAGGCGGCGTAAATGTCGTCGCTCGTTCCGTATGCGCCAATGCCAGTCGTTCCAGATTCACATGCAACCCGCTCCCCCTGGCCATTGTCGGTCGAGTAGAAAATGCCCTACCCGTGACATTCGTCAGGGGCACTCGAACCGGCTCTTCCCAAACTCCCCATTGCCAGACGGCCAGCCCTGCCCAGACCAGAAAGAGCCCAACCGCAAGCATGAGCTTTCGTCTTGCATCCATAACCATTACAAACTCATCCGCATACGCTAGTTCGCCGGTTCTGCGCGTAGATAGGTGGCAATTTTAATTTTAAACGTTAATGTCTTGTCTTGCGCGCTCCCCGACTGCGTCAGCTCAAGATCTTCAATAAACAATAGCTCCTCCGCCGTCTCCAAATCATAAATGAATCGGCGGAGGTCTTCGTATCGCCCGCTCATCGAGCCCTGCAGCAACCCCTTACTCGTATTGGCGACCGCTGTCGGCTCCGTCTTATAAGATAGCGCCGGCAAGGTGACTCGATCGCGCTTTGCTTCCTCCGAAATACCCAGTGCTAGCGGCGCAAAATCCCGTTCGGCGGGCAATACCGCCCAGACTTGGCGAAGATCCTGCTTTGCTTTCCTTGCTTCACGATGATGCATCAGCGACTGGCGCGCCGAGATCCACTCTTTATCCAGACGTTCCCGTTTGGACTCGGCGCCGGCCACCCCGACACGCTGAACCAGTGACAACAGGAGCAGCAGCCCCACTGCCATACCCACCCAGGGCAACAGGGGCGCAAACGGCTGTTGTAATAGCAATGTCAATCGCTCTCGCATCAGCCTTAGGTTCCTGTTTGCCGATAACGCAGGGTCACGTTGAACTCCACAAGCCCGTTCGTCCCGGCACGATGCTGCGCCAAGACCGGATCCTTGAACAGGGGATGATCTTGCAGGCTTACCGTAAAGGCAGTAATGTCCTCTAAACTCATGGCCGTTCCTGTCAAATGCACCAGGGTACCGCCCGCATCGAACTGAACGCTGCTCAGTGCGAGCCTTGCAGGGATGACTTGCTCTAATCCAGCCAGAAACTTTGTCCAGGAAAACATCCGCTTTTCAAGAAGCTGATTGGCAAGGTCGACCTCGACCGATAATCTCTGCAAAGCCCCTTCAGATAGGTCGAACCCCTCTTGTCCAGCCTCGGCAACCAGCTGCACATCCAGTTGACGGACCCGATCGAGTTCTGCCTCGATGATCCGGGCTTCTCGGTACTGCAACGTCGCCTGACCAAGGCTCCAGAGAATCCCCAGTGACAGCATGGCGCACAGCACCACCAACAGCGTTCGCAGCGGAGCGGCTGCGGGCCGATACCGATTGCTTAAGTTGATGTGGAACCGGGCCGGATTGTCGCCCAGCAACGGGACATGCCTGACTAACTCCGTAAGGTGCCCGATCACAGCATTCAGCTCACCCATGTTTACGATACTCCGGCCATGGCGGCCAACGATGTCATACCCTGGTGGCCTCCCTTTGCAGCGAGGCCGAGCCGCTCAAGAGCACCCCATCCCACCTGTTCAACGGACAAGTCCAGGCCAGCCTCAAGCTTTGTCTTTAAGCCGGCGAGTTCCCCATCAACACAGAGAATCGCGTGCTTGATGCCCACGGCAGGATGCCGTTGCTGACAAACATCCAGAGTTGCACCGCATTCCTCGATGATTTTCTCCAGCACACCCGACGTTTCCCCTGCATCCGTCGCACCGTCCCCCAGGAACTTACATCGGTAGAACAGCGGTCTTCCCTGCTGAAACACTATCGTTGTCAGCGATCGATCCGCCACATTGGCCCAAAGAAAATTTGTCTTCTGCCGGCGCAGTCCACCCGAAGCTCTCCGCCACAGATCGAACAACCGGAGACTCGTGATCCCGACTTCAGAGGGAATGAGGCCCACGGATTCACAGAGTGTTTCGTACTGCTGCAGGACGGATTCTTGAATCGCCACGGCCAGCACGGTATACACGCGGCGTTCATCCCCCGGCGCAGCAGGAAACAGCTGCGACACCACCTTTGCCGAGGCCAATGAAAACAGCTGCTCCTGCCCTAGGCGCCATCGGATCAACGCCTCACGCTCATCAGCATTCGCAGGACACTGATCCAGATGTAACACCATGGCTCGCACCGTGGCATCGGGAAGGAGCAGGGTAATTCGGCGAGGAAGATCGGACAACAGGGATCGTCCTTCACGTCGCCTCTCGTCCCGCAGACCCGCGAGTGTGCGAATGCGGCCTTGCAGCGTCACGGTATCGGATATATTCTGATCTGTCGGAGACGGTTTTAAGAGACCTTCGGGAAGCGGAGACACCACGCATCGATGCCGCTTTCTCCCCCGCCAATTTCGTTCCGTTTCGGCCCACGCCACCGCATCAGTCCCAAGCTTGAGACAACAGTGTGGCTGCTTGTCGGCCCATTCCCACATCGCTTACCCTTCCTCGCTGAATGTCACACGATTGATCTCCCGCAGCGAGGTCTCCCCATTGATCACCTTCTTGAGCGCAGATTGTCGAAGCGTGATCATCCCATCGGTCACTGCGCGATACCGGATTTCAGAGAGCGGCCGCTCCGCAAGAATCATCTCTTTGATCTCATCGGTAAGATCCAAAAATTCGGTGATGCACTGTCGCCCTCGAAACCCGGTATCGAGACAATGTCCGCAGCCTTTCCCTTCGTAGAACACCGTGTCTTTGAACTGCTCATAATCCAACCCCGATTCTTCGATGAGCGACTGCTGAGCTTTAACCGGCATGCGGCAGTGCGGACACAGCATGCGGACCAGCCGTTGTGCCAAGACACAATTGAGCGCTGCAAGAAAGTTGTACGCATCGATCCCCATCGATGCAAATCGCCCGATCACGTCGAACACGTTGTTCGCGTGAACGGTCGTCAAGACGAGATGGCCGGTCAGAGCTGACTGAATCGCAATCTGAGCCGTTTCAGGATCACGAATTTCTCCGACCATGATCTTATCCGGGTCATGTCGCAAGATGGACCGAAGTCCTCGCGCGAAGGTCAATCCTTTTTTCTCATTGACGGGAATCTGCACCACTCCGGAAAACTGATACTCGACCGGATCTTCGATCGTAATCAGCTTATCTTCGAGCGTGTTCATTTCAGAAATCGCGGCATACAAGGTTGTTGTTTTTCCGCTCCCTGTCGGTCCGGTCACCAAGATCATGCCGTAGGGACGCATGATGGCCCGCCGAAACCGTTTCAAATCTTCCGGATTGAATCCAAGCCGTTCGAGTTTCAACGCGGATACGCCGGTCGTAATAGATTCCCGGTCTAAGATTCTGACGACAACAGATTCCCCGAATACGCTGGGTAGAATGGAGACACGAAAATCTACAACCTTTCGATCCAGCCTCATGCGAAAACTGCCGTCTTGCGGCACCCGGCGTTCTGCGATATCCAGCTCCGCCATGACTTTCAGGCGAGAGACCAGCGGAGCGTGCAATCGAATATCGAGCGGCTCCATCGCCTGAATAAGGATGCCGTCGACACGAAACTTCACTTTCGTTGCCCGGTCGGCTGCCTCGATATGAATGTCGCTGGAGCGGCGCTGCATCGCGCTCAGCAGAATGGAATCGAGCAACTTGACGGCAGGACTCTGGTCTTCCCCGGCATGATCGATGGTGAGGACCTCCTCGCCTCGTTCGTCCTCCTTCACCAGCACCGACCGGTACTCCGCTTCAAGCTCTCTCAGCGCCTGATTGGACCCTGCGCTACGGTCCAGCGCCGCAAGAATGGCGCTCTTTGAGCTGATGATCAGCTCCAGCCGCTTCCCGATCAAGATCTCCAGTTCATCGAGGCCCAAGACATTCTGCGGATCTGCAATGACAATGGTCAGCACCCCGTCTCGGTCTGCAATGGGGATGAATGGAAATCGCTGCATCAATTTGACGGAGATCGTCTCATAGTAACGAGGATCGACTTGAAAACTTGTCAACGAATCGTAGGGAAGTCCGTACTGAGCAGCCAGCGCCCGGGCGAGTTGATCCTCTGAGAGCAGTCCCTGCTCAACCAGAACCTGCCCCAGCGTAGCCGAGGCTCCATCCAGCCGACGAAGGGTGCCTTCGAGCGCCTGTTTCGAAACAACTCCCTGGCTGACTAACACGTCAGCCAGAGACGGTCTGGCAACACTACGCGCCATGAGATACCTCGTGCACCGCTATAGACATATCTCGTGCCATCCCCTATTCGTATAGACTTCTAGCCAACAGAACCAGCCATCTGAAACACCGGCAGATACATGACGATCACGATACCTCCGACCAATACCCCCATAACAAGCAATAAGGCAGGTTCAATCCAGGTTGTGAGTTGAGTGAGTCTAGTGTCGAGATCGGCTTCATAAAACTCCGCCACGTCTCTCAGCATCGCATCGAGCGACCCGGTCTCTTCTCCAACCGACAGCATTTCAATTGCCAATTTTGGAAGCACGCGAGGACGATCCAGAGCCGACGCAAGCGTCACGCCTTCTCGGATTTCATTGACTGCACCCGCCAGTCCTTGCGACACCCATCGGTTTGAAACCGCGCCTCTGGCATTCTGCAAGGCATCGACCAATGGAATGCCTCCGGCCAGAATGGTCCCGAGCGTCCGAGTCAGCTGTACCGTATTGTGTTTGACCGCGATGGGGCCGAACAGCGGGAGTTTCAGCAACAGCCGATCGATCACCAGGCGCCCTTTAGGGCTCACATAATAGGCGCGCACTCCCACAACAAGACCCATCAGAAGCAGCCCCAAAGGCACGAGCCTGGACTCCGCATGGTTCACAACATCGAGCAGCGCTTGAGTCGCCCAGGGCAATGCCTTCGCTGACTCCCCGTAGACCGACACAAACGTCGGCATCACATAGGTCAACAAAAATCCAATGACACCCACTCCGATGAGAATGAGAAACGCAGGATATGAAAGCGCCTTCATCACCTTTTGGCGCAGCCCCATCATGAGTTTCAGATATGCGACATACCGTTGAAGCACATCGGGGAGATTACCCGACTGCTCACCTGCCTTCACCGTCGCCACGTAGAGGTCTGGAAAATACAGAGGATGTCTGGCTAACGCATCGGAGGCCGACGAACCGCCACGGATATCTTCACGAACATTGCGCAGCACCTGCTGAAATCCCGCATGCGCAGAGCGTTCGATCAGCAGCTCCCACACCCGCAACACTGGTAATCCCGACTTCACCAACGCGAGCAGCTCTTGATTGAAAATCAAAAACTCTCCCAACGGAAGCGTGCCCCACGACCAGGACTTCCCCGATGCCGCCGCCGATCCCATCCCACGGCGGTGAAGCTTGAACACCAGAAGCCCTTGCGATTCAAGCTTGGCGCGCACCCGCGACTCATCGTCCCCCTCGACTTGGCCATTGATAGTGGAACCATCGGGCCTGGCAACTCGGTACGTAAATACCGCCATAATGATGGACCTTTATAGCTAGCAGCAGAGCGACTCCTGCACTATTCAGCCGTCTTGTACTCACGCGCACCGGAGACCGGGAGCGCCACCAGCCAGAGGTCTTGACCGACCTGGATATGACTATCGGAAAGCTGGTTCATGGCCATGAGCCGTTTGAGAGAAACTCGATGCCGCTGGGCGATACTCCACAAGGTATCGCCTGGTATCACCACCACTCGCAGGAGATTGCCTGAAGCGGTTCTCGAAACCCTGGCTGTATCAACCGATGCCTTCTCATGGAAATACGGCGCCTGCGTCACCGCCACTGCAGCGCGTTCCGGTAATCCATCCAGCTGATCAAGTTTTGCCGACGCCAGCCCCATTTGACGACCTCTTGCCGAAGGCGTACCCGCCGGACTTCCCGTTCCGGCAATCTGATTATGGAGCTGCTTCAGCTGGCTCTGTAGGATAGCCCCGGTCCGGGCTGCCCGTTCTCGCGCGGATCGTGAGCCGGCCAGCTCTTCCCGCTGGAGATCGATCACATGTCGTGCTTCAATCAACCGGCGTTCTGCCTCGCGGACGCGCCCCTCCAATTGAGCCCGGGAGATTTGGAGGTCGGCTAATTCCAGCCGCCGTGAATCAATTTCCGCGCGCAACTCGGCGATTGTTCGTTGGGCATCCCGGAGCGATGTCTTCAACGTATCCATGGTCAATTGCAGGTCGGAAAACTCCGGCTCATCAAGCGGCTCCAGCGGGCTGCAGGCCACGACGGAGCTCATGGCAAACCCTAATAACACCACTCCAATGAACGCGGCACGCCGGAGGGCCGCTCCTGGACAGCCCCTCCCCAGTGTAGAAAGATTCGGACCAGATCGCTGTAGAGGCATGGTTACCATTGGTTGTATGCAGTCCCGTTTGTCCCGACGAGATCCGACCCGGAATAGACATCGAAGACACCGCCCTCGGTCGGTTCGGTGATCTCTTGCCAGGAATCCGATGAATTCGTAAAGGGATCCTTGGGAAGCGTCCGCAGATATCCCGCCGCAACCAGTCCGTCCAGGGACGGAGGATATTTCCCCTGATCGGCGCGATGCTGGTCGAGCAACTCCCGCATGGTGAATAAATCTTGCCGCAACACGGTCTCCCTCGCCTTGATCACGGACGACTGGTAGGACGGAACCGCGATTGTGGCAAGAATTCCGATGATGGATACCACAATCATCAGCTCAATGAGCGTGAAACCCTGCGCATGTCCCGCCCCATGCTTACCAGTCCTGATATTTCGTTCCATCGAGCGCGGCCGCCTCGCTTTGAGTCATCACATCATAGACGTCTTCGCCGCACCAACCGGACGGCTTCGGCTGATCTCTGTAGCAACGCAGCACCCAATCGGGCTTGTCGGTCAGCGGGTCCACCGGCACCACGCGCAGATATCGCCTGACGGTCGTCCCGCGAACCGTGGCCTCTTCTCCGGTGAGTTTGACCCCCAGCAGCATATTGAGCGACTTCGGGTAGCCGTACTGGCTCGTCACATCCTTGCACGTCAATTTATTTTTCACGCACACCGGCCCGATCAGCACATCTCCGTCCCGGTTCCATTCAAGCTTGAACGTATCGATGGCGCTCCGTATCGTCCGGAGCTGCTGACGCAATTCAATTTCCTGCACACGCTTCGTCGACACTTTGCTCAGCGGCATGGCGACAGAAGCCAAAATCACCACGATAGTCATGGTGACAAGGATCTCCAGAAGCGTGAGCCCCTCTTCTTTCACCGGACTCTCACAACCCCTGTCCCGATTTCCGAAGAAGCCGCCCGTCCGATACCATCAGAGCCAACAAGCTCAACACGGATCGGAGAAACTCCCGGGGCTTTCGTCATGAAGACAACGCTGACAGATCGCGGAGCACGCTGCCCCGGACGAGCCAGCCGGAATTCGACAGTCCCTACCGCGGCTCCCATATCGCCCGACGAGAGACCTGATGGGCTAACGAGTTCCGCCTCGCCAAGCCGTTTAAACTGGAGTATCGTTGGATCATATTCCAACTTAAAAGTGTTTTGATCCGATGCGCTGAGCCGCCCATCCACAACCGACAATTTAATTTCCTTGCCGAGTTTGACGGCCGACTCATCGGGATGGATTGCCAACACAGGATCAGGACTCGCCAATTGCGCCAGAGGGCGGCTGGAGGTCGTATCCCTGGCGCCCTTGACCCCGCTATTAAAAACAGCCGTGCCCTCTCCGTAGACACTGCCAGAATTGGCAGACACCTTCTGGGTTGGGGTCGAAAACATTGGACCGGTTGCATAGGTCGACTCTGTTCCGGACCAGAAGGTTTGCGCACTGAGCGCCGGAGGGGTCATGTTCTGCACAATATGCGGCGTAATCGTGAGAATCACCTCTGTCGTAACCCGATCCGTTCTGAATGAACTGATGAGATTTCCAATAAAAGGAAGGTCGCCGATCCAGGGAATTGTCACTCTGGTTTTCCGATCTTCCTCTTGCAGGAGGCCACCCAATACAATGGTTTCTCCATCCTTGATGCTGAGCATCGTCTCAGCAGACCGATTACCGAACTTGAATTGCGTAATGGGCGGAGACGCCTGCAACGTGACTTGTTCACCCAAGCGAATCACTTCAATCTTCATTTTCAATCCAAGCTCACCACCCAGCCTGATGGAAGGCTCCACTGCCAGCTTAACGCCGGTATCCCGAAACTCAATAGAAGTAACGGTCGATGTGGTCGGCACGGCACCTGTTGCAGCTTGACCCGGCAGAACATTCGTCGTCGACAACAGGATCGGCTGTTTATCACCAATGTTGATTTCCGCCTTCCGGTTGTTCATGACCCGGATCTTCGGCGCAGCCAATGTCTTCGCGTCCGTAATTTGTTTAAAAAAATCCAATTGGATGTTTGTCGGCAGTTTGAAGAGATAGTTCCCGGGACCCAGGTCCGACAACTGGCTGGCGCTGAACTGCTGCGCCAACGTCCCGGCAATAAGACCGGCAGGAGGCGGGAGAGGAACCATAGCGCCGGCGACCTGCTTCGGATAAGTCAGCCCATAGTTCTGATTGGCCGTTCGGTTGACTTCCAGCACTTCGACATCAAAAAGCACCTCGGACTCTTGACGATCATTGGCCAGAATGATTTTTTCAGCCATTTGAATTTTCTCAGGCTGATCTCGAATCACGATCGTATTCAATTGCTCATTCGCATGCATACGCTTCGAATCCAACATGCTTTTCAGAAGTGTCAACATGTCTTTGGATTTGGCGCTTGAAAGATAAAACGTTCGGATCATTAGATCCTGATACTGTTCCTGCTTCTGTTTGGTGTTGGGGCTGATGATCAATACGCCCGGGGAGACGGCGCGGGAAAACAAGTTATTGCTGTTCAGAAGAAGCTGGAGCGCATCCTCGAAGGGTGTGTCCTGAATCGCAATAGAAATCGGGTCGTTCCTGACGTCCTTGTCGAAAATCAGGGTCAACCCGCCGGCCTTGGCCACGCCTTCCAACACTTCCTTGATGCCCGCATTTCTAAACTTGAGCGTGACGGGCTGCTTGAGCCGGTCGCCCCTCATGAGCGCCTGCTGCTCCTCCGTCAGACGACTGATGCTTTCCAGAGGCTCGCGGAATGCAGGGTCCAATTCGGCGGATCTCGTAAAGCCGTCGATTGCCTCATCAGTCCGCCCGAGCTGAACCAGACGTTCCGCTTCACGATACTGCGATCGCGACTCCTTGAGCCGAATCGCTTCAGCAAGACTTGCCTGATGTTCCGAGCTTGATGGTTCGATCGTAAGCGCACGTTTGAATTGCTCAATGGCCTGATCAACCCGCCGCTCCTTCAAAAACGTCCGTCCGCGCTCTTCATACATCGCCGCCGCACGTTCACGAGCCAAGGCGTATTTGTTCTGCAGGGAGGGATCAAACGGGGCCTCTTTCAGCGCCTGTTTATAAGCCAGACCTGCCTCTTCCCAGTTACCAGCTGCCAGATGTTGATCTCCCCGTTTGATATCAGGTGACACCAACAACGCGCAGCCTGCCATGACAGCCAGGACGACAACTGGAATCATCACAGCTGCCATACCATTCGAGTAATACGGCCGATTACCAGTCACAGAGACACCCTTTCCACTGAACACAATCCGCCAGCCCGAACGATCGGACCGGTCTCACCTCAATCACTTATACTACAGAGAGAGATGCGCTCAAAGGAAAAGTCTATTCGCAGGAGGAGGGCGCAGTCACCGCGCGGAGGATGAACTCTACGAATCCATCACCAGCGCGCTGATGCGCCGGAGGTTGAGACGAACTGAGCAGGTTTCGGAAAAACTCGTTTTAACCCCTGTGGTCATCATAGGCATCGAAGGTCGAGATGATACCAATGTGTTACCCAGGATGCTCAAAATGGCCTCTGGTCTCACCCACCCGCCCCGGCGCGCCGAGACGCCCCGTTCCACGGGTAAGGCCGCACTCTCGTGCCTCGTTGTTCGTATCTCGCATCTCGCAAGCGAACGACGCTTCACGAGATACGCTTCACGTGCTTGAAAGCGATGCGAGAACACCGCTGGCGGTCTTTTTCAGCATCCTCTTAGAGACGCCAGTACTTGAGAGAACCAGGAACCTTGCCAAGCTCCAACATGCTCTTCACATCAATCAATACGCCATTGTTCAGGCTGCGCAACGGCTTCAGGAGATCTTCCAGATTCATGCGGGCATAATCCCGGTGCGCAACGGCAAGGATCAACCCATCGAGGTCTTTGAGCTCCTTCCAATCGACAAGATGAATCCCATATTCCGCAACTGCCTCTTCGCGTTCAGCCATCGGATCATGCACCAGCACATTGACTCCGTACTCACGAAGCTCATTGATGATATCCGGCACTTTGCTGTTCCGGAGGTCCGGCACATTCTCCTTGAACGTCAAGCCCAACACACCCACGGTCAGCTGATTGGCAGGGCGTGACAGCTGACTCAGTAGCTTTATGGTTTGCTCGGCCACGAACTTGCCCATCCCATTGTTGATGCGCCGCCCGGAAAGAATCACTTGCGGGTGATATCCCACGGATTCAGCTTTCGCCGTAAGGTAATACGGGTCGACTCCGATGCAGTGGCCGCCTACAAGGCCCGGCGAGAACTTGAGAAAGTTCCACTTTGTTCCCGCCGCCTCAAGCACGGACTTCGTATCGATTCCGAGACGATGAAAGATCAGCGCCAGTTCGTTCATCAGCGCGATATTGAGATCGCGCTGTGTGTTTTCGATGACCTTTGCCGCCTCCGCAACCTTGATACTGGAAGCTCGATGAACTCCCGCTTTGACGACCATGCCGTAGGTTTCAGCGACAATTTCCAGCGACTCCGCATCTTGGGCGGATACAACTTTCACAATCTTCTCAATCGTGTGTTCCTTATCACCCGGATTGATCCGCTCCGGAGAATATCCGACTTTGAAGTCGACACCGGCCTTCAGGCCGGATTTCTTTTCCAGAATCGGCAGGCAGATCTCCTCCGTCACTCCCGGATAGACGGTCGATTCGTAGACGACGATCGTGCCACGCGACATGTTGGCGCCGATCACTTCCGATACCATTCTCAGTGCTTTCAAATCCGGCTGGAGCGCTTCACTGATGGGAGTCGGAACCGCGACGATGATAAAATCGGCGGCCTTGAGATCTGCCGGCTCATAGGTATATCGCACCTGGCTGGTTGAAAGATCCTTCGCCGATACTTCCCCCGTCCGATCGATGCCCTTTCTCAACTCCTCGACCTTTGTCTTATTGATATCGAAGCCGATCACCGGGGCGAATTTCCCAAACGCGACTGCGATCGGAAGCCCGACATAACCCAATCCCACAACCGCGACCGACCGCCCTTTCTCTTCTTTCATAGCGCTCCTCTTTTTTGGTATGGCAACAGACAATGGCAGAAGCCCTAAGCCCAGTCAAGAAATGGCAGATTCCAGAACCCAGCCAATGAATGTCGGATCACAATGTCGGTCCGGGTTTGATCGTCTATCGCAACGCTGATACAGGCGGGAACGTAAGTGCCTCTTAAACCAAAAGTGAGTGTATTTGCGGGTTTCAGCGAATACTACGTAGAATGAAGCTTCCTACAGGCAAAATTCCCTGAAAATACAACGATTATTACTCCTTATATGCGAGCACCGCAAGAAACTGTTCTTATTAATCAAACCTGTAGAGGCCCGTCTCTCTCGCTACGAGAAATGTACATCCCCCAAGGGTAATCGGGGATAATTTACGGCAACGGAACACTCCACCAGGCTTCTGTCACCCACAAAGTCGCTTCAACTCGTTGGTAAACCCTCGTACTTTTTAGAGTAGCCGAAAAACGGCACCTGGAAAGGCCTGGGGGGCACCTCTCTTGCTGTTGATCCTGGCAGGCATACAGTCTTGACAACGCGTACATCACGCAAAACAGGAACCAAAGAGAGACACCGACCATGATCATTTTCTCTGGCTATTTAGGATCAAGACTTAGTGGCGTCGTATGGCAGATCTTGCAACACGGAGGGTATCGACCATGCGCCCGATGAGATCGCCGGTTATACATCAGAGCAAGCTCTTGGTATTGGCCATTTCAGGGACTTGGCTATCGCTAACAACTGGGTTTCTGCCAATTTCAGACCCTGGAATATCGTCGGCCTTTGCGCAGAGTACGACTTCATCGTCACGGCAACAGGCTGCAAATGAGCGATCAACCGTTTCAAGCCCTCTCCTCTCAAGCACAACACAAGCTCAAGGCCGCAGGCATCACAGCCTCATCAGAAAACCCGCCTCACCAAAAATGGCAACGGTAGCTCCCTCCGCTGTCTCGACCGACATAGCGGGATCATCACTATCGGAACAAATGCCTGTGAGCAACACGACGCCGAACACCGCCAGTTCACAACCAGCGACTTCGGAATCTGTTCCTCAGATCAATAGAACACAGCAAAGCAGCCTTGCCTCTGTTTCATCTGCTGCACCCGTCACAGGGAATACAGCTGTGCAAGCATCTCTATCCTCCGCCTCAAGCAGCACCGTATCCGGAGCTACCGGGCTGACAGCAGCGGCATCAGGCGGCTCATCTTCTAATGCAAGCGGTTCCAGAGGGTTCGGCCGGCTACTTTCCGAAATGCCTGGGATGAGCCAGCTCATCACTCCAACTTCGTCTACCCCTACACCATCCCCCACCCCCTCCCCTGCGATCGGCGCAAGTCCAACGAGCTTCTCCTTTACAGCCCAGCAAGGCGGCGTCAACCCGGCCACTCAAGCGCTCACGATCAGCACCACCGGCGGCGAAACTTTGACCTGGTCAGCCAGTGCCAATGCGGCGTGGTTGACGCTCAGCGCCACCTCCGGCACCGGCACCGGTTCGGTCACGTTGACGGCTGCAACCGGTTCCCTCGCTACCGGCACCTACAACGCCACAATTACGCTCAGCGCCACAGGCGCCACGACTGTCTCCGTCCCTGTGACCTTTACCGTCACGGCAGCCCCGGTGCCGCCCGCGATCGGCGCGAGCCCTACAAGCTTCTCTTTTACGGCTCAACAGGGCGGCGGCAACCCGGCCACTCAAGCGCTCACGATCAGCAACACCGGCGGCGGAACTTTGACCTGGTCAGCCAATGACAACGCGGCGTGGTTGACGCTTAGCTCCACCACCGGCACTGGCACCCGTACAGTTACCCTGACGGCTGCAACCGGTTCCCTCGTGACCGGTACCTACAATACAACGATTACACTCAGTGCCACAGGCGCCACGAGTGTCTCGGTCCCCGTGACCTTTACCGTCACGGCAGCCCCGGTGCCGCCCGCGATCGGCGCGAGCCCTACAAGCTTCTCCTTTACGGCTCAACAGGGCGGCGGCAACCCGGCCACCCAAGCGCTCACGATCAGCAACACCGGCGGCGGAACTTTGACCTGGTCAGCCAATGACAATGCGGCGTGGTTGACGCTCAGCGCCACCTCCGGCACCGGCACCGGTTCGGTCACCCTGACGGCTGCAACCGGCTCCCTCACAGCCGGCACCCACAGTACGACGATTACATTGAGCGCCACGGGAACCACGAGTGTCTCGGTGCCCGTGACCTTCACCGTTGCTCCAGCCTCGACCACGATTACACTGAACTCCTCCTCACTGAGCTATTCGGGTGTGCAAGACGGCAGTAATCCGGCTAATCAATCGGTGACAGTCACATCAAACGGAAGCTGGACTGCAAGCAGCAACGTTTCGTGGCTCACCCTTAGCCCGACGTCAGGATCGGGGAATCGCACCGTCACGGCAAACGTCAACCTGAGCAACGCATCGGTCGGGAGCAATAGCGGCACTATCACCGTTATAGGTGGCGGCACGACAAGAACAGTCAGTGTAACTCTCACGGTCACGGCAGCCTCAGTAACCCTGTCGCCAAGCAGCCTCTCCTTTACGGCGACACAGGGAGCAGCAAACCCAGCAAGCCAGACCGTCTCCGTCAGCTCCAACCAAACATGGACGGCAAGCGACGGCGCCACCTGGTTATCGCTCAGCCCGACATCCGGTTCAACCAACGGGACGATCACGGCAAGCGTGAATACGGCGAACGCCAGCCTGGGAAGCAATTCGGCAACTATCACGGTGACCGGCGGTGGAATCACTAGAACGGTGAGCGTGACACTCACGTTGAACGTGCCGGCCACCTCGTCAGCAACATTGATGTGGGATGCGAACGCGGAACCGGATCTAGCCTCATACAACATTTACCGATCGAACGCTCAGGGCGTTTACGGCGCCCCAGTGGCAACTGTCCCGGCCGGCACAGTCAATTATTTGGCCACCGGGCTTCAGGTGGGAAGCACATACTATTTCACGGTGACGGCTGTCGATACGGCAGGAAACGAGAGCATTCGTTCAAACGAAGTCAGCCGGAGCGTCTTCTAGAACAGCAGGGACCTTGTTTATTCGTACCGCAGGGCGTCGATTGGATTCAGCCTAGCCGCCTTGTTTGCGGGATACAGACCGAAGAAGAGACCGATGCTCGCAGAAAATGCGATCACGATCGATACAACCTGCGCGCTGATGATCGTTGGCCACCCCGCCGTCACGGTGACGGCCTGGACGATGACGATCCCGAGCGCAACTCCGAGAACTCCTCCGACAAAGCTCAAGATAACGGCCTCTATCAGAAATTCCCATAGAATGTGCGACCGTCTTGCACCGACCGCCATTCGCACACCGATTTCTTTCGTCCGCTCCGTGATTGATACCAACAGAATATTCATGATTCCGATACCGCCGACTAAGAGTGAGATAGCCGCAACGGCAAACAACATCACCGTAAGCGTGTGACTTGATTCCTCCTGAATCTGCCCGATATCAACTTGGGTACGGATCGTAAAATTGTCGAGTTGGTCCGCTTGCAATCGATGCCGCTGTCGAAGCACTTGTCGAATCTCTTCAACGGACAAACGAACATCCTGCTCACGCTCAGCAGAAGCAAGTATGGCTCCGACCAAGCCAAAGAACTGCGTTCCAAATAATTTGCGCTCCGCTGTCGTGAATGGAACAAAGATCGCATCATCCTGATCGACTCCCTCGGCAGACTGTCCCTTTGGAACCAGCACCCCGATCACGCGGAATGGCACGTTCTTGATTCTGATTATCGAACCAACCGGCTCCTCACCCTCTTCAAACAGATTCTCGACCACTGTCCGGCCCAACAGTGCAACGCGATCGGCAGAATCTAAATCGGCGTCCACGAAGGAACCCCCGCTCGCCAGGGGCCACTCCCGAATTTCCATATAATTGGTTGAGACCCCGTACACTCGGACATTCCAGTTTCGGTTTCCGTTGACAACCTGTAACATTTCACGCTTGACCCATCCGACATCATGTAGCAGAGGAACACGTTTGCGAAGTTCAATCCCATCTGCAACGGTCAATGTGGCCGAACCGCCCAACCCGGTTCGCACACCGCTCACAGTTGTCGCACCAGGAAAAACAAAAATGACATTTGTGCCGATCGTTGCTATCTGTGATTGAAGGGCGGCCTTCGCCCCCTGTCCGATACTTACCATCGCAATCACAGAGCCGACACCAATAACAATTCCCAACACAGCAAGCCCGGAGCGCAACCAATTTCTTTGAAAAGTGCGGAGCGCGTTACAAGCTGACTGCCTCACAAAGTTCAGCATGCGATTAGCTCATACCACAGGCTGGTCCAGAATGCCTATTGGAGCAGTCTGCATCAATGCCGCAGAGAAACGAATGGTCATTGACTATACCGCGCCTCCCATCCAATAATCACTCTATCGAACAGCAATCACACCTAAGGAAGGTCTGATCAATTCAAAATTTCAGACAACAATCAGTCGGATTCCACGAGTTTTGAACGCTGGCTGATCGAAAACGGGAATTAATCAGACCTTCCCTAATGACCAGGCGCCGCGTATCTGCTACGCATATGTAGAAGGAAAACAGCATGCCCCATCCTTCCCGCTACTTCTTCACAGCCCTTTGCCTCTTCGTCTTGGTCTTTCATGGCTGTAATCAAGCATCACCGGAAACTCAAAAGACGAAGCATCTTGAACGAGCTGCCGGGTACATGGAGAAAGGGCAACTCCAGGAGGCGCTTATTGAATATATGAACGTGACAAAAGCCGATCCAGCCAATGCTGAAGCCTACTACCAAATGGCCGTGATCCATCTGAAGCTTGGCGGGCGCACGAATCTCCAGAAAGCCTTCGTGGAGTTGACTCAGACCCTTGAACTCAACAAAAACAACCGTGACGCTCAAGTTAAAATCGGCGAGCTCTACCTGCTCGGCAATGAGCCGGCAAAGGCGCGGGAGCAGGCCGACCTCATCCTGGCGTCGGCCCCTCAGGATAAAGATGCATTGGTCATTCGGGGTCGAAGCCTCCTCAACGAACAACGGTTTCAAGACGGGATTGTAGAGCTTAAGAACGCCCTTGCCCTCGACCCTAAGAATGTCGGCGTTTATCTGGAACTCTCGCGCGCCTACTTTTTCGCCAAGGATCGAGCTGCCGCCGAAAACATGCTGCACCAGGGACTGACCGCTAACCCCGGATCCACAGATCTCATGCTGGCCTTGGGAGACTTCCAACTTTCAATCGACAAACCTGATCTCGCAGAAGCCTCGTACAAAAAGGTGGTGGATATCGCACCCGAGAACGAAGTCGGACGACTGCGGCTTGCCGGATTATACCAGCGCATCAACAAACTTGCGGAAGCGGAAGGGGTATTCCAAAAATGGGCTGCCGCCTATCCTCAGAACGAACAGCCCCAGATCTACCTGGGTGATTTCTATAGCTGGATCGGAAATCCCGGGAAGGCCCTCGCGAGCTATCGACGCGCCGAAGAGCTGAATCCAAAGTCCGCCATTGCCCGAGACAAATTAATCGCGACGTATCTCGACGCAGGCAACCTGGCCGACGCCGAACCCAAGGTCAAAGCGATACTCGGCCACAATCCCGACGACATAAGCGGACGCTTTTTCAAAACACGCATCCTCTTGGGCAGAGGCAATCTGGACGATGCCATTTCCGGCTTCCAAACCCTGATCACGGCAAATCCTGACTTTGCCCCCGCATACTACTTCCAGGGGATCGCCTATGTAAAAAAACGTCAACTCCCGCAGGCACGAGCCGCCTTTACCGAGACAGTCAGACGCAATCCGTCCCTTCCAGAAGCCCGGACCGCCCTTGCCGAACTGCTGCTGGCCGAAGGGGCGGTGGATCTGGCACTGGAACATGCGCAGGCCGCCGTCCAACTCAATCCGCGAAACGTCCAGGCCGCCGTCATCGCAGGCGACGCCTATCTCCGGAAGGGGGATCTTGCCAAGAGCAAGCAGGTCTATGAGGCCATCGCAAAAGCGCTGCCGAAGGAAGCCCTGGGCCCCTACCGCCTTGGCCTCGTAGCCCGCGCCGAAAAGAACGACACAAAGGCGTTGGCCTATTTCGAAGATGCCCTTACCCTCAAACCCAGCGCCATTGAGCCGATCGCCCAAATCGCTGTTATGAAGATCGCACAGGGCAAATCAACCGAAGCACGAGAACGCGTGACCCAGCAGGCGGCCACGACCCCGACAAGCGCGCTACACCAGAATTTGCTCGGCGAACTCTGTTTGGCCGTGAAGGATATGGACAGGGCAGAAACAGCATTCAAGAAAGCCCTCGAACTGGACCCCGCTCTACTCGGATCCTATCTGAACCTCGGGCAAGTCTATTACCAAACCGGCAAGACAGACCACGCGGCCTCAGAGTACGAAACCGTCCTGACCAAGGCTCCACAGACGCTTCAGGCTCACATGATGCTCGGGATCATTCACGAGCAGAAGAAAGAGTACGACAAAGCCAAAGCGCGTTATGAAAAGATCCTGGCGCTCAATCCCAAATTCGCACCGGCGGCCAACAACCTGGCCTGGTTGCTCGTTGATCAGGGCGGCAACCTTGATGTGGCGCTCAACCATGCGCAAACCGCTCGCGAACAACAACCGACCGACCCCTCGATTGCCGACACAATGGGATGGCTGTATTACAAAAAGAACGCGTATGTGCTCGCCCTTGGGCTGCTCAAAGAAGCGGTGGAAAAACTGCCGACAAACCCGCTCGTCCAGTTTCACATGGGAATGGCACAGTACAAGAACGGAGACAAAGAGGGCGCAAAACGGTCGCTTCAAACAGCGTTGAAACTCAATCCGCGCTTCCCCGGATCGGACGAAGCCCGAACAACGTTGGAAGGGCTCAAGTAGGAAACAGGTGGGCACGTGAAACGCGGTCGGTCAAAGGAGCGTATGGCTGCAAATGGCACGTGATCGTATGGGAGCAGATGTGAGAGCATATAGTCTATGGCACAAGACCGGATTGGAATGCCATGCCATCGGCAGCTCGTTTCCCTGGCTCGTGCCTCATACCATCAGCCATAAACTCCCAGCCCCATGCCGCCATAAGCCATTCGCCAATGGCAGACACGGTTAGGCGGCGACGGTTGCCAGCTTGCCGGATTTCTTTCTCGCCTTGGTCACCCGGATTTCAATGTTCCGATTCAGCCGAAGCAGAAACGAAAATAATCGATCCAGCGTGAAGCCCGTCAACTGGCCGTGCTTGAGCTTCGAGAGATCAGGTTGTGCCGCACCAATCACCGCAGCTGCCTCCTTTTGTGTCAGACGCCGACTCTCGATGATCTTGATAATGTGCAGGGCGAGATCGGCCTTGGCCTGATACTCCTCGGGATTTTCAAAGCCAAGATCCTTGAAGATATTGTCCGAACCTCGTGTAATCTTCTCGTTCATGGTGTGGCTCCTTTGCTATCTACAATCGCCAGCTTCAAACGCTGCACGATCAAATCCATCTCCTTGGGCGGGACTGCGATTCCGCTCTTCGATTTCTTCTGGAAACAATGCAGCACGTAGATCTTCTCCTTCAACTTCGCAATATAGACTACCCGGTACGCATTCCCTTCATAACGCTCGCGCAACTCATACACACCGCCTAGATTTCCCTTCAAGGGTTTTGCCGACGGCGGCAGTTCCCCCAGTTGCACCCGGCACAACCCAAATCCAAAGGCCTGTTGAACTTCGTCGGGAAAGAACTTGAGGTCCTCACGGGAAGACCCGATCCAGTCGACTGGCTTCCCTTTCGGCCTCATATCCATGAAGTAGTTATAGCAAATATACTATACTCCGTAAAGGTGCCTATCAGGGCATGATGGAGTCAGCGGTCTTCCTCGACCCGAAAATCGAGAAACTGCCCTGCTCCCCGTTTCAGTTCGATCTCTGGAGGGTGGCTTCGAACGAAGCCAGCCGCTCCTTGGTCGGTGGATGGGTTTGAACCAGCCCTTGTCCCTGCCCACCCTGCTGAGCCTCAATGCTTTCCAGTCTCTCCACACGCGCTTGATGGCCGACAGTTCATACCCGGCCCGTGCCATGAGGTAGGCGCCCACATAATCAGCTTGTGCCTCAAGCGACGGTCTGGGAGGCAGCTTGTCGGGGGGATCTGATCCCTCTCCCCTTGTCGTGAAGACTGCCCGCAACATCGCCTGCAATTTCATATTTTGATCGTGCTTAGGAGATTGTGGGCGATTTCATGAGCCAATACCCAGGCGAGTTCATTACCCGATCGTACAAATCGCATCAGGCCCGTGGTGACCACGATCTGCCTTCCATTGGACATCGCATTGACGACATCCGATCGAAGCAAACTCAGCGTAAATCGGCAGAACGGCGCTGCATCGAGCCACAGTCGAAGCCGATGTCCCGACCGCATCACATCAAGCTGCAACGGCTGAACTCTGGCCCTGGTCAAGCGCCGAACCAAATCACTGGCCGCTGACGCAGCCTCCGTAGAGACATCCCGCGTATTTGATCTCGATCAGTTGATCTCCCGTCTGAAGCCCAACACGTGCGGCAGACGAGCGGACACAGACCTGACTCACCACAATGCCTCGCCCGGACTCTGATCTTGCTTGGAAATCAGGCATTGGGCCGTCTTCAAGCACAAACCCGTACGTCCCTTCCTGGTCAAACGGACACAGGTCCGCCGAAGCCAGCAAAATGGGGAACGCCACAGTCTGTACCCGAGACAACATTGCAGCCTCGCGCTCCTCCCGATAAGGGACAGCCGTCTCAGGGCGAACACCTGTGCAGGCGCTCAACATACAAATCAGAAACAGCGCAAGACCGGGCAAGAGTCCAGCTGTTGAACGGAACCTGCTTACCACCGCTCCTAGTTCAGAAATCATCTGCAGCCACGCCAAAACAAAAAGGCCAGCCCCCCTACCTCGGAGGACTGGCCTTCCCGCTCACTATCTTTTCGTGAGTTAGACTTTTGCGAACTTCCGTCTCCAGATCCCCATCCCGGCCAATCCGGCACCAAGCAAGAGCAAGGACGCAGGTTCAGGGACACTCGCGCTTGGCGTCCCCCAGATTGAAACATGGGAGATGGCTCCTCGACGTGGCCAAAAATCACTCAGGTTGATGGTTTCGGTTCCATTCCAGTTCTGCAAATTATAGAAATAATACGATGGCTGATGATTCCCATCCTTAATAGCCAGATAGCAAGACGGGCAGCCGATTGAAGCGCCGCCGGTGAAGGCGATCGTCGCACCTGATGGGTCCGTAAGCTCCCCCTCAACTGAGACGGTCCATAA